>CAZGCA010000046.1:36121-49427 GCA_964524145.1 uncultured bacterium
GCGTTCGCGCTCGACGACGAGTCGTGGGCCGATTGGACGTTGCCGGACGGGACGCCATGCCAGGTTCCGGTCTGGGTTCAGCCTGAGCGGCAGAAGACGAGATGGGTTATACGCTCGAAGACCGGCAGGGTCATTGCACAGATGCCTGACGGCGCTCTCTATTTCGAGCAGACGTACTTCCCGTTCGCGGAAAAGGACGATCCGGACAACATACCTGCCTGGATGGGCGAATCTATGTGGACAGCCATAGCATGTCCGCCGGGTCCTCTCGCAGAAGGTCCCGACGGGACCAACGTGCTGTCAGAAGGCGCGCGAACGCTCAGAGATAAGACCGACCGAGCCATCATTGGGCTGTTCGGCGGCAACTTGTTGGAGATCGGTCAGTTCATGTACAGAAACGACAACTTCTTCATGCTGCTCGCAAGCGATCCGGACCGGGCACATCTCTTTCTCGACAAGCTCGTCGAGATCCATCTCGCCAATCTCGAAACGTTTCTTGGAGCGGTCGGCGACTATATCGACGTCATACTGTTTGGCGACGATCTCGGAATGCAAACGGGTCCGCAGGTGTCGCCGGCAATGTACCGCGAGTTCTTCAAACCGAGACACACGCTCATGTGGCAGCGCGCGAAACAGCTCGCCGACGTCAAGGTGATGCTCCACTGCTGCGGCGGAATCCGGGAGCTGTTTCCGGACCTCATCGACGCCGGTCTCGACACGACCAACCCGGTGCAAACGAACTGTGCGGGAATGGACGCTGCCGAGCTGAAGAAGGAGTTCGGAAACGACATCACGTTGTGGGGCGGAGGTTGCGATACCAGAGACGTCCTGCCGAACGGGACTCCGGACGAAACAAAGCGGCATGTGAAGGAACAGATAGGAATACTGAGCCCCGGCGGAGGGTTCGTCTTCCAACAGATCCACAACATCATGGCCGACGTTCCGCCGCAAAACGTTGTGGCTATGTTCGACGCAGCACAAGAGCAGGCCTAGAACGAGGCGTATCTAAACATGTCATTCTGAGCGTAGCGAAGAATCTCGCTTCTGAAGTGCTGCGTGTACGTTTGAGATTCTTCGCTGACGCTCAGAATGACAAGATGAAAAGCCCTGCCGGAGACGAATTGCAGCGTATTCACCCGTCGGGGCATCGGACTTTCGGTTTGAAGTCGAAAACCTCGCTCATTGCTCTTTTGTGTGCGTGAGACAAGACCAGCCGCGCGCCACGCCTTATTGACTCGGCCCTCACGTTGTCTCAAATACGGGGTTCAGCCCCGACGCCAGCGCTTGGAGCCTCTTCTCATCCTCATCCGTGAGAGGCTCAAATCTCATTGCCAGGTCCATGGCGAGCCGAAACAACTCCTCTTCTCCGGGAGGAATAAGCGCCGTTATGGGCTGGCTCAGTGCGAAGCGCAACCCAAGCTCCGCCTCGTTCCCGTCCGTGAGCGGTTGATACCAGCACTTCTGGTATTTCTCGCGCCGCGGGTCATCCTCGGGCCATCGTTGCCGCGCAAGCGCTTTGAGCGCGAGCCGCGCGACACCCTTCGACTTCGCCCGTTGCATAATCTGGGGCCCGAAGTCGCCTTTGTACCAAGCCGCAAAGTTGACGGGGAACAAAGCCGAGTCGAAATCGTAACGGTCCATTGCAGCGAACGACGCCTCGACCGAGTGTGCCGAAAAACCGAGGTGGCGAACCTGTCCGGCCTTCTTGGCCTCGACCAGAACCTCCATCGCACCGCCTTTTGAAAAGGCAGCGTCGACGTCCTTCTTGGCATCCGTTATACCGTGAAGCTGGTAGAGGTCGAAGTGGTCCGTGCGGAGCCGTTCCAAAGACCGTTTGAGTTCTGCTTGCACGCCCTCCCGTGTGCGTTCGGTGCTCTTGCACGCAAGAAAGACCTTTTTGCGGTACGGTTCGAGAGCAGGTCCCAGCCGCAGTTCCGCGTCCCCGTATGTGGGAGCGAAGTCAAAGTAGTTGACGCCTCGTTCGACCGCCTCGGCAACGACACGATTCGCGTGCGACTGTTCTGCGCCGGCTACCACAATACCGCCGAAACCGATGACCGAAAGCTCGACACCGGTCTTGCCGTATTCTCGGCGTGGGAGCGTCGAAGGATTCGAAGATACGGTTGTGCTCATCTCATCGGCCTTTCCTTGTCGGGGCGATCCGTCCACGGCCAGGCCTGCTGTTGCAGCGACCCCGGCCTTGAGGAAATCGCGTCGGTTCATGGCACACCTCCTGCATTCCAGCCTGGCTTGAATGCGTATTCCCAATACAACCCGGTGTCCGCCACCGAAAAGATGATACCACCGGATCACTCGAAGGGCAAGGGCTTTGCTTCACCGACGCGGACCGCACTGCAACTAAAGGCGCTGCTGGGTGGCGCTCGCTTCAGTCGTCCCTACGGGACTCGCCTGGCTGGGCGGGGGTATGCGCTTGAACCCAGGAATGAATTCCTGGGCTATTATCGAGCGTCCCTACCGGACGGATTGAGATTGGGGAGTTGGGGCTTTGGCGGGCGTCTGGTTCTCGAACGTTGTTCCGGGGAGACATGCGCGCTAGCTGTTCAACCGCCGATAGATCTTCTTGTTCCGATTGTAGATGTTTACGAATTCGCGGAAGTGGTTGTCGTAGATATCGCGATGCTTGGCTGTGGGAGAGTATGTGGCTTGGTATTCAGTATATCCCGGAATCTCGTCGAACCCTGCCAAACCCAGTCCGACCGACGCCATGAGCGCCGCGCCGCGTACGTTGGCCTGGATGGGCTCTTGCAGCTGTCGTATGGGACGGTTCAGAACATCGGCGAAGATCTGGCACCACACGTTGGAGATGGCTCCTCCTCCAACGATCGTGATAGTGTCCAACTTTCTACCGAGGAGTTTCTCGAACGGACCCAACATCCAGCGAGTGTTCAAAGCAACCCCTTCCAGGAACGCCCGAATGACGTCTTCACGCGAGTTCTCCAGCGAGAGGTTGAATATTGCCGCGCGCACATGGCGATCGTCGACAGGTGATCGTTCACCGTAAATCCACGGCGTGTAGATCACGCCATTGCTGCCGGCCGGTGTTTTGTCGGCGATCCGGTCCATTATCTTGTAGACATCGGGCACGTTTTCCTCGTGCAGCAGTTCGTCTTTGTGGTACAGGATCTTGTCGCGCAAGAACGTCAGGTTGCCGCCCGCCGTCGTCTGATGTGTGTACAACAGATATCGGCCCGGAACCGCACACGGCAGAGCTGCCACCGAGGAGAAGATATCGGTCTTCTTGAACGGGACATGCGCTGCCAACCACGACGAGGTGCCAATATGGATATGAGCCTCATAATCTCGTACCGCACCCGATCCGATAGCGGCGGCAGTGTTGTCGATAGCCCCGGCCACCACTTTCACGTCGTCGTTGAGTCCCAAGGCTGCAGCGACCTCCTTGTTAACCGTGCCGATCACGTCGGTACATTTGACGATTTCAGGGAACTTGTCCCGATCGATCCCACAGTGCCGAAGGAGCGAACCGCTGTACGCCACGCTTGCGGGATTGCGGTTGTCCGTAACCCAGCAGGTCAAGATCGAGTCGTACGTTGCCACAAACCTGCCGGTAAGCCGGAGGTTGAGATAATCGAGCACATTCAGAAACTTGTAGGTCTTCTCATACACTTCCGGGTGCTCGCGTTTGACGTACAGCATGTGCGCCGCCGAGTCTTTGCCGGTGGTGGACGGCGCACCTCCCGTCAATCTGATCCAGCGGAACAGCTTGTACGGGTGGTATCCGGCCACCTCGATAGGACCTCGTGTGATCTCCTTCAGGTGTTCGGCCCCGCGGGAGTCCATCCAGAGGATGGCGTTCATCAGATGGTGTCCGTCGGCATCTACCGGGACCGTTCCCTCCCCTTGTGTGCTGCAGCAGACTGCGACGATACTCTGGGCCGGAACGATGTTCCTGCTGATGAGGTCCCTCGAGGTTTTGAGCAAGGCATCCCACCAATCGCTCGGATCTTGTTCAGCTCCGCCGTTGGGAAACAAATGCGTTGGCACCGGTTGATATTGCCATCCCACCACCTTGCCGAAAGTGGAAACCAGGGCCGCTTTGCAGCCGGACGTTCCAAGGTCTATCCCGAGCACATACTTATCGTCCGGCATTCTCAGGGTCCTTGACGGTTGAGGCGGGATTGAAATGTATCCAAGGTCATTTCGATTGTCGAAGCTTCTCTTTGCGTGCGATCTCCATATCCTGCGCGCCAGTTACAATTCCGTGCAAGGCTGTGGGAAGCGGTTCCGGGAGCACGTTGACGGTCTTGCCCGTGGCGAGCGCGCGGTAATAGATGATCGCTGTCTTCTCGAGCATCTCGACATAGCTGATGGTTTTTTCCAGGCTGCCGCCCACGCAGAGTGCCCCGTGGTTCTGGAGGAGATAACAATGGCAGCGGTTGCTGAGTTTGCCGACAACGTTCTCGAGCAGTTCGGGGCTGCCGGACAGACCGTAGGGCACGACCTCGACCTTGTTGCCGATGGCAACCGTTACCTCGTCGAAGAGAGGCGGGATCGGCTCGTTGAGCACGCCGAAGACGCTGGCGTAAGGCTGGTGGGTATGAATCACCGCGTTGACATCTCTTCTGTTCTTGTAGACGGCGATATGCATCGGCGTTTCGACGGAAGGTTCCGACTTGCCTTCGATGCGGACCTGCTCGAGATCGACGACGCAGATGTCATCAACCGTCATGGCCGCGTACTTCTTGGTTGAAGGCGTCACGACAACGGTATCATCGTCAACGAGAACGGACACGTTGCCTCCTGTGCCTGACCGGGTGCCGAAGAATCCTTGTTGGGAGAGTGTCTGGCTGACCTCCAGCACCTCCCGCTTGTAATCGTCGTACTTACCCATCTCGTATTCCCTTTTCCATGTGGCGCATGCAGGTCGGCAACGACCCGGAGTGCATCCCCGGCGGCAATCCCGTCGGGTGGCAGCCGGACAGTCTCATTCAGTCTACCCCTTCCACGCTCCGGAGAACGCGGCCGAAACCGGCCAAGGCTTCTTCAATCACCTCGTCGGTATCCGCCATGCTCGCATACAGTCGGCTCCCTGCCAGGGTGATGATGCCCTCGGCAGTATACGCCGCACCCATCTCCTCCCCAATCTTCTTTCGTTCCATCACCTTTGTGAAGAAGTCAGGGTCGGTCATGTCGACCAACAAGACCGCGTGGGTTTCCAGATGGAGGATGGAACCGTGGTTGTACACGAAGAAGGGCAGGTCGAGTTCGTCTATGACAGCCTGAAGGCCCTCGCAAAGCTTGTCCCCTGCCTGTCCTGCAAGGATGGGAGCGTTGGTCCGCTCCATCTCCGAGATCGCGTAGTACCCCGCCGCACAACTCAGCGGGTTGGCGGAAAGGGTGCCGCCCACGAGAGTCTTCTGCTGTCCCGAACCGATGCCGGCCGAGAACCCGGCCATGATGTCCGCACGTCCACCAACGCCGCCGGCCGCGGGATACCCGCCCGCGACGCACTTCCCGAAAACCGTCAGATCGGGCTTGACGTTGAAATACCCCTGTGCGCCACCCAGGCCGAGTCGGAAAGCGGTCACCACCTCGTCAAATATGAGCAGCGCTCCGAACTCGTCGCACAACTCGCGCACCTGGCGGTTGAAGTCCTTCTGCACCGGGCGCGTGCCGCTCTCGGTGCCGATAGGTTCGACGATAACGGCCGCCGTACCGCCCTGTGCCTCGTTCTGTTCGAGCAGCTTTCGCAACCCCTGCTCGCCGCTGATATCGTTGGGGAAGAACTCCTGTGTGTGCTGCAGGCAGCCTTCGGGGATGCCGGCCGCCTCGTAAGAGCCCGTGCCGGGAATGCGCGTGCCAAACACAAGCTGGTCGCTCCAGCCGTGGTAGGCCCCGCCGACTTTGATCACTTTGTTCTTGCCGGTGAAGTTACGCGCCGCTCGCAGTGCAGCCATCGCGCCTTCCGTGCCGCTTCCCAGCATGCGAAACATCTCGATTGCCGGCATGTGCTTGTTGATAAGCTTGGCCAGCTTCAACTCGTACTCGTGGAAGAGACCTGTCACCGGGCCGCACTCGTTCAGGAGTTCGATGACCTTCTCTCGCACGGGCGCATAGTTGCTGCCCAACACTGTCGGACCGCCCGCCTGCAGGAAATCAATGTAGCGGTTTCCGTCGACGTCCCACAAGTATGCGCCGCCAGCTTTCGCGATGCTCAGTGGGAACGGGTAGTTGAAAGCGAGGTTGTGCTGGACGCCGCCGGGTATGTACTTTGCCGCTTCAGACGTTGATGATTTGGAACCTTGACAGCGCGTCTCGAAGTAGTTCAGGTACTCCTGCATCTTGTCGCGCCGAATCGGCCGCGGCGGCAAACCGACGAGGCGCTTGGCTTTCGCCAGCAACTCGTCCGTATCAGGCCATTTCGAGATTGCGTACTCCTGGGTTTCCATACATGTCCCTTCTTGTCGTCTAAAAGTATCAGTTCCTCTCCGGCTCACCGTTCACGATTCTACACGTGGTGGTCACGCCGTGTCAAAAGGATTCGGGAGCCGCGTTCGCTGTGCCGTCGCGATTCCTCGTGCGCCATGTCTCCTCGGCGAACCGTGCCGGTATGCCGGCACCTCCATATCCTGCTCCAAAGGCTTCTTCGTTTGAAATAAGCCTATTTGACAGAATTACTTACGGCGTTGTGTTTACGTAGTGCTTCGCCTTGACACGGGCCCAAGCTTTGTCTATATTACTGCCTGTCAGTGCTCTCAGCAACGAGGTCCACCCTAATGAGTGGAAGTCAATACATGGTGATCAGCGCCGTTATCATAGCCGTTCTTGGTGTATCGCCCATTTTGCCTGCCGTGACTGATGCAGAACCCGTGTACGATCTGCCTCGCCTGACTCCACGCCCAGTTTCGGTTGCAGGTATTGATGAGAGGCAGGTGTCCCTTAACGGCACGTGGCGGTTCAATCCGTCTCCGCCTGAGGAGTTTTGGAAGGGTGACGCTCCTGTTGGAAACGGCTGGGCGGAGATAGAGGTGCCCGGTGAGTGGGTCATGCAGGGATTTGCGGTTGAAGAAGACACGGCTGCTGGATACCGGCGGGAGTTTGTGCCCCCATCCGACTGGAAAGGACACCGCGTTAAGCTGCGCTGCGATGCGGTCTACAGCGATGCGGTTGTCTGGGTCAACGGCGGCGAAGCTGGGAGGCATGAAGGCGGCTTCACACCGTTCGAGTTGGATGTTACGGACCTCGTCCGGGTCGGGCGGACCAACACGATAGCGTTGGCGGTAAGAAACGAATCCCTTTCCGACGTCTTGGCGAGCGCCACTCAATATGCCGCGCACCAGCTCGGCGGCATCACGCGGAAGATATACCTGTTCGCCGTGCCGGAGGTACACATTGCCTCGCTCCACGTCGAGACGACATTCGACGAGTCGTACCGTGACGCTATCCTCCGCGTGCTCCTCGAGACGGCCAACGAAGGGAAACGGGACGTCGAGCATGCGCAGGTCACGTTCGAATTACGTGCTTGTGGCGAGCACTCGGCCTCGGTATCCCTCGGTACGCGAACGCTGTTTGACATAAAGGCCGGAGAAACGGCAAGAAGCGTGTTCGAACTCCCCGTTGCCGCACCAAAGAAGTGGGACGCCGAACACCCGAATCTTTATGTACTGGCCTGCACGTTGGAAGCGGGAGCCAACACGTTGCAGGCGGTTAACCAACGGTTCGGTTTCCGTCAGGTCGAGGTTCGCGGCAATGAGGTGTTTGTCAATAACCGTTCGATCAAGCTTCGCGGGGTGTGCCGACACGAAGTGCATCCGTTGCGAGGCCGGTCGTTGACGCCCGAGCTCTGGAAGAAGGATGCGGAGCTTTACCGCAACGCCAACATAAACTACATCCGCACTTCGCACTATCCGCCGGGAGAGGAGTTTATCGAGGCTTGCGACGAGTTGGGCCTGTTCGTCGAAGAGGAAGCGCCACTTTGCTGGCTGGGCCATGGCGCAAACCCTGTCTGGAGGGAGTGGGATTGCAGCGACGCGAAGTATCTTGTGCCGATTGTCCGCTCAACCACTGAGATGATTGGACGCGACCGCAGCCATCCAAGCGTCATCATCTGGTCGTTGGCGAACGAGTCAAAGTGGGGGCCAAACTTTGAGAAATCGTACCAAGCCGCCACGGCTGCCGATCCCACCCGACCGATATCGTTTCACGATCAGGCGTGGGGCAACTACAACAACCTTGGCAGCAATTTGTCCATCGGGAACTTTCACTACCCGGGACCTGGCGGTCCTGAAATCGCTGAACGAAGCGACCGGCCCATTTTGTTCGGCGAATACTGTCATCTAAACACGTACAACCGGCGCGAGATCGTAACTGACCCGGGTGTGCGCGACGCGTGGGGACAAAGCTTTTCAGCCATGTGGGAGAAGATGTTCGCTTGCAAAGGGTGTCTGGGCGGGGCCATCTGGTCGGGTGTCGATGATGTGTTTCACCTGCCGTCGGGCGAATCCGTCGGGTACGGTGAATGGGGGCCCATCGACGGCTGGCGGCGCACCAAACCCGAATACTGGCACGTCAAGAAGGTCTACTCGCCGATCCGCGTCCTCACCAAGACTGTCCCGACGCCTCTCGATGGCGAGCCAATCAGCTTGCGGGTTGAGAACCGCCATGATTTCACGAACCTCGACGAAGTCCGCATCGAATGGGCATTAGCTGATGAGTCCGGCACGGTCAAAGCAGACATCCCGCCTCGCAGTATCGGGACCATTGCGATCCGGCCGGAGACCAACAGCCTCAGCGGCAAGGCGCTTTCGCTCAAGTTTATCAGCCGGCGCGACTTTCTGATCGACGCCTATCTACTGCCTGTCGGGTCGTCCCAGGTGGTGGCAGGGAAGGGCGAAACACGTGCCGCAGGCGAAGTGAATCTCGAGAAGACGGGTGACACGCTCACTGTCAGAGGCGACCGCTTCATGTATGTCTTTGATCGCGAGACCGGCCGGATCAGGAATGCCGAGGTCGACAATGAACCGGTCCTTTTGGGCGGTCCCATGCTGATGATACTGCCGCTCGCCGCCACCAGAACTGCACCCGCGCACAGGGCAGATATCCCGCCTCTGAATTATGTCTGCCACGATTGGAAGGCAACCAAGGTCAGCGCAAGGAGAACATCAGAGGGAGCGAGAATCGTGGTGAAGGGAACGTACAAGGAAGCGGCCGGTGTCTTCATCATGAAGATTGATTTCAATGGGCGCATGACAGTCGATTACCGGTTCAAATCTCTCGGGAAGGTCAATCCCCGACAGATCGGTGTCGTTTTCGCGGTGCCCGGAACGTGCGATACTCTCGCCTGGAATCGCGATCCGCAGTGGACAGTGTATCCCCAGGATCACATCGGCCGGCCAAACGGTATAGCCAAGGCATTCCAAAAGGGTGCGGACGTCCGTACGGATCTTCGGACGGAACCTTCCCGGCCGTGGGAACTGGACGCCAATGCGCTGGGCTCGAACGACTTTCGCAGCAGTAAGGCGAACTTCCGACGCGCATCGCTGACAGACGAACACGGCGCGGGCATCAGGGTGATTTCTGATGGTACCCGGACCGCGCGCGCGTTTGTTGACGGCGACTTCATCAAGATCCTGGTTGCAGAATACTCGAATGGTGGTGGAGAGCCGTTTCTCAAGGGACACCTCGATGCGGGTCGCAGGCCGCTCGAACGAGGCTCCGTACTGAAAGGTACTGCGACCCTGGAACTCCTGGCACCGGGGACGTGCATTGAGGGCTCAGAGAAATTCATGTAGACTATTCCGTGCTACGAAGAGAACCTTGAGATGATAGATAACTATATGAAGCAAGGGTTAGGGAGGTAGACAGTATGGATCTCACGTGGGTTGATGCCGCGGTGTTTGCCGGGTTCATGGGCACGGTCATGGCCGTGTCGCTCTATGCAGGACGAAAAGAACAAAGTTCTGAAGACTATTTCCTCGCGGGCAGAAGACTCACGTGGTGGTTGATCGGCTTTTCGCTGATCGCGTCGAACATTTCCACGGAACACTTTGTCGGCATGGCGGGCTCGGCATTCGGTCGTGTGGGGTTGGCGATCGCCAGCTACGAGTGGATGTCGGCGATCACGCTTGTGTTCGTGGCGTGGTGGTTGCTGCCGAAGTTTCTCAAAGCCGGCATTTACACCATGCCGGAGTATCTCGAGTACCGGTACAGTGCCGGAACACGTACGATAATGGCGATCTACATCATGGTTGCCTACATCATCGTTCTGTTGGCGACTGTGCTGTACAGTGGCGCTGTAGCGCTCAATGCCATCTTTGATATTTCCGCTGTATTCGTTCAGCGGTTCGGGATGGAGCCCGAGAATGCGGAGTTTTGGGCCAACGTCGCGGGCATATGGGGTATCGGGATCATCGCGGGCACCTATACCGTATACGGCGGCTTGAAGGCGGTCGTCTGGTCCGACCTGCTTCAGGGTGGTGCGCTGATGATTGGAGGCGCCATCGTAACCATCCTCGGCTTGCGGTTGCTTGGCGGCGGGAATCTGGTTGCCGGCTGGCAGGAGTTCGCCACGGCGAACGCGGACAAGCTTCATGTCGTTCTGCCCTGGAACGATCCGGATGTACCGTGGTTGGCCGTCTTCATTGGCGGGCTCTGGATTCCGAACATTTTCTATTGGGGCTTGAACCAGTTCATCACCCAGCGAACCCTTGGCGCGAAAAGCCTGGCCGAGGGCCAAAAAGGGATAATGCTCGCCGCCTGCATGAAGCTGCTCATCCCGTTCATCATTGTGATCCCGGGGATCATGGCGTTCCAGCTTTACGGCAGCGAGATCACACACGGCGACAAGGCCTACCCGTACATGATCAGCCGTATTCTTCCTCCGCAGCTCAGGGGCGTCATGTTCGCTGCACTCTGCGGCGCGGTGATGAGTACGTTTAACTCGGGGCTCAACTCGGCCTCGACCATCTTCACTATAGACCTGTACAGCAAGTACGTCAACAGGAATACCACTGCGCGCAACCAGGTGTTTATCGGTCGGATCGCCACGGCCGTGATCGTGGTGATCGCGTGCTTATGGGCCCCGGTCATATCGGGCTTCGAAGGGGTATTCAAGTACATCCAGGAGATTTGGGGATTCATATCGCCGGGTATCGTGGCGGCGTTTCTTGTTGGCCTGGTGGTCAAGAAGGCTCCTCCCGCCGCGGCCAAAGGCGCGTTGCTCATTGGCGTACCTCTCTACGGGTTCTGTCGCTTCAGCGGAAGATTCGTGCCTGTCGAGCCGCTGATCAGGTTTAACGAAGTCGCGTTCCTGCATCACATGATGATGGTGTTCCTGGTGCTCGCGGCCTACATGCTCATAGTCACCAAGTTCAAACCGCTCGAAAAACCTGTGGAAATGCCCGTCTCTGAACTGGACACCACGCCTCATCCCCGGCAGTATCTTATGGGTGCCGTCGTGATTGCCATGACGGTGACGCTGTACATAATCTTCTGGTAATGGCGGACTGTACCGCAGCGCCGGTTGCCGTCATTCGTGACGAGGGATTGTTATGAGAGTGAGGGAAATGATGCACACTTCAACAGCAGTGTTCTTGGTCGCGTTCCTACTGTCGATCGCCTCGTCCGCGAGGTTGGCCGCCGAGGTCTACGATTGGGAAAACCCGAGTATGATCGGCCGGAACAAGGAACCGGCCCACTGTACACTTATGCCGTTCGCCGACGAGGCCTCCGCCATCAAAGGCGACAGAGAAGCGTCGCCTTTCTACAAATCGCTCAACGGCGACTGGAAGTTCAACTGGGTCAGGAAACCCGCGGACCGGCCGATGGACTTCTTCAAGCCGGAGTTCGACGCTGGCGGCTGGAAAGAGATCCCGGTGCCTGCCAACTGGCAGATGCACGGCTATGGTATTCCCATCTACACGAACGTTCCTTACCCGTTTCCTGCAGACCCGCCCCACATTCCGCACGACTACAATCCCGTCGGTTCGTACCGAACCGCGTTCACGGTACCAGACGGTTGGAACGATCGGCAGGTCTTCATCCATTTCGATGGAGTCAAGAGCGCGTTCTACCTCTGGATTAACGGCGAGCAGGTTGGCTACAGCCAGGGCAGCATGACCCCGGCGGAATTCAACATAACAGAATACATCCGGGAAGGACAGAACGTCCTGGCGGCGGAAGTCTACCGCTGGTCCGACGGGAGCTACTTGGAAGACCAGGACATGTGGCGGCTCAGCGGCATCTATCGGGACGTCTACCTGTTCTCGACGCCAATGGTCCACCTGCGAGACTTCTTCGTCCGCTGCGATTTGGACGCGCACTACAAGGATGCCGTGCTCAAGGTAACCGCCAAAGTGCGGAACTACGCCACGAGAACCGCTCGCAAGCACAGGGTCGACGTGACGCTGCTGGACGCGGCAGGCAAGCCGGTCGGCGCAAACCCGCTGATGGCGAAGACTGCATCCCGAATCCGGCGAGGCAAGGAATCGGTTCTCGAGATGGAAGCCCGTGTTGTCAACCCCGCCAAATGGTCCGCCGAGACGCCGAACCTGTACACCGTGATGCTTGTGTTGAAAGACACCGGCGGCGACGTCATCGAGATCGAACGGTGCAACTTCGGTTTTCGCAAAGTCGAGATCAAAGAAAGCCAACTGTTCGTCAACGGTGTGTCGATCAAGATCAAAGGTGTCAACCGTCACGAGCACGACCCGGACCACGGTCGCGCGGTTCCTGTGAGCCGTATGATCGAGGATGTCAAGGTTATCAAACAGAACAACATCAACACTGTGCGCACGTCGCACTATCCGGACAACCCGGTCTGGTACGATATCTGCTCCCGGTACGGCCTCTATCTAATCGACGAAGCGAATATCGAATCGCACGGTATGGGGTACGAGATGGACAAAACGCTCGGAAACAAGCCGGAATGGGAAACGGCGCACGTGGACCGCATG
Organism: uncultured bacterium; assembly: GCA_964524145.1. Lineage (GTDB taxonomy): Bacteria > Hydrogenedentota. The sequence continues at coordinate 49,054 of CAZGCA010000046.1, forward strand.
GTCAGCGTCATCGAGCGCGACAAGAACCATCCGTCGGTGATCTTCTGGTCGATGGGCAACGAGGCCGGGGGCGGGTGCAACTTCGAGGCGACTGCAGCCGCGACACGCGAACTGGACACCACGCGCCCGATTCACTACGAGCGGTACAACAAAGTGACCGACGTTTACAGCGAAATGTATACGCCTTTCGAACGCCTTTTGGGTTACGTGCGGAGTGGGAGAGAAAACCCGAAACCGTTCATCTTGTGCGAGTACGCTCACGCAATGGGCAACAGTGTCGGCAACCTCCAGGACTACTGGGACATCATCGACGCATACCCGCTCCTTATCGGCGGCTGCATATGGGACTTCGTCGACCAGGGGTTGCGCAAGAA
>CAZGCA010000047.1:0-49065 GCA_964524145.1 uncultured bacterium
AATGGTGGGCGATACTGGACTCGAACCAGTGACTTCTGCCATGTGAAGACAGCGCTCTAACCAACTGAGCTAATCGCCCGCCTTCTTTGACTGCCTCATTTATGGTAACACACGGGGCCGCGTTGTTCAACACCTGCGGGCCCCGATTACGCTCTCGGGTCCTACTTGACCTCCACTGTAGCGCCCGCGTCCGCGAGTGTGGCCCTGATCTTCTCCGCTTCTTCCTTGGACACGCCCTCTTTCACGGCCTTTGGCGCCGCGTCGACAACGGCTTTCGCCTCTTTCAGACCCAGACCGGTGATCGCGCGGACTTCCTTGATAACCTGGATCTTCTTGTCGCCGGGAGCCAGAATCATTACGTCGAAGGCGGTCTTCTCCTCCTCGACAGGCGCGGCCTCGGCTCCTGCGGCCGGCGCTGCAACAGCAACCGGCGCGGCTGCCGTGACGCCAAACTTCTCTTCGAGCGCTTTGACCAGCTCGGACAACTCGAGCACGGTCAGCTCACCTATCTCCTCGACTATCTTGTCAAGTTTCTCTGACATCGTATTTCCTTTCCATCACCACGTAATCGGCCAACCTCAGGCGGCATCGGCCATCTTCTTCTCTGCAGCATTCAGCACAGTAACGAGGCTGCGAATCGTGCCTTGGAGCACATTGACAAAAGCTGACAACGGGCTCTGCACTCCGGCCGCTACGCGTGCGAGCATTATCTCGCGCGGCGGCAGGACAGCGAGTGTCGCGACATCTTCGCGTGTTATGATTCGCCCTTCGTAGACCGCGCCCTTAACGACGAGTTGCGGACACTCACGTGCGAACTGCCTTATTATCCGCGCCGGAACGATTGTATCTTCCGAAAAGACGAATGCTGTCGAGCCTTCCAACATGGGTTTCAGATCCGCGAACCCGGCATTGTCTGCCGCGATGCGCGAGAGCGTGTTCTTGAACACCTTCATCTCGACGTCAGCGTCCCTGAACATCCTGCGCAGCCGCGTCATTGCATCGACGTTGATCCTGTCGTACCTCGTGAGTATCGTCATGTTGCTCTGCTGGAGCTTCTGCGACAGTAGTTCGACTTTCGCTACTTTATCGGGTCTCGGCAAAAGGACTCACCTCCTTTCGAAGACGTCCAAACCGAACGGAAAAACGAAAATCTCCGCCCGAAGACGGAGATCACATCCCATTGCTGTGATGGTTCCATGGTCCGTCTCGGTAGGCCTGCCAGCGTTTAAGTCCTCACGGACACCCACTGTCTTAGACGTCGTTTCTTTGTCTTACACCGCTAAGTATACCCAAACGGGACGCAGAATGTCAACACCTTCTGGAAGCCGAGCGGACCCGTGGTGGATCTGCCAATTGACGTGGAGGCTCTCTTGTTATACACTTCGTCTACAATCGGTCAAGCGTTGACCCAGGAGGAATTGTTTAATGGAAAAGGGCGTCAAACGGTGCGTTCGCTGCATTCTCCCTGAATGTTATCCACGGATTAGCTTTGATTCTGAAGGAGTGTGCTCGAATTGCCGGGCGTACGACCGGCGCTGGGGCAATTGGGTCGAGAAGGATCGAGAGCCAGAACTGCTGAGGCTCGTCAAGCGTGCTTGTAAGCGCAACCCGGAGCATTCGGCGCTCGTGGGGATCAGCGGCGGGAAAGACAGTTGTTACGCCCTGCACATGATGGTGACGAGATACAAGCTAGACGTACTGGCTTATACATTTGACAATGGTTTCCTTTCTGGAGGTGCGAGGGAGAACATTGATAGGGTAGTCAGGAGACTGGGCGTCGAGCACACCTACGTCTCAACAGACAGGGAAGTTGAGAAACGAATGTATCGTGCACTTCTGAACAAGAGATGTGCGGATTTCTGCATGATGTGTATGCTCGGCCTTGTCTCTGCAGGCTACTATCTCGCCCTGAAACGGAACATCCCTTTGATAATCCAAGGCATTTGTCCGCGCACCGAGCCCATTATGCCACTTGAGCTTTTCAACAGCTTGGACTACCGATATCTTGTGAACGTTATGAAACCAGATGTCGCGAAGTCGGAGTTTCCTACATACAAATCTGGTGGCATGCTAAGAGTGTTCTACATGACCTTCATCAAGAGAGTACGCGTTGTATTCCTCGCAGAGTATGTCGACTGGAACGAGGGCAAGATCGCAGAAACCCTCAAGGAACAATATGGCTGGATTGACTATGGCAATGGAGCGCCTCACTTCGACTGCGTGGCCGATCCGGCTGTCAACTACTTCATGAACCAGCGGCTCGGCGTTAGCAAGGTCGTCGAGAAACTCTCCCAGTTGGTCCGCTGCGGCAGGCTAACTCGCGAACAGGCTCTCAGAGAGTTGGCGCGACAAGACACTGTCGAGGAACCCACCGACTCCGTCCGCGAAATATGCCGGCGTCTCGATGTCACACGCCATGACCTCAAACCTCTCCTCGCAGGGACGGCTCTCGACTACCACCACTTCAGGACGTACTCTCGGCTCTTCGAGAAGTTCAGATGGGTTTTCTGGGTGACCAGCAAACTCGGGTTCACAAGTGAGAGTCTTTACCAGAAGTACAAATGAAGATGCCTGAGCCAAACAGGGATCGCACCGCGCCATGCCACGCAGCAAGAGCAAAACAGCCATTCACGGTTCCATTTGAGTCCAGAAATGGATATTGAAAGCATCCTTCGTATCGATCTTTTCAACACGAATGTCGAACCGGTGCCAACCCGTGGATCGAGGGCCAAGCATCACGACCGTCTGTTCCTGGCTGTTGGGCCCGACCACTATTTCGTCTGAGGCGACAACAATCACTTTCTCGCCCTGAGCTACAGTACCGGTCGGTAGAAACACCACCTTGTCGAGGTCGGCCCAGCATTCGGCGAGGTTCTCCCGGTTTTCTGCTCGCACAGCCAACTCGTGCTCACCCGTGTCAACACTTGCCTGTCCAACCTTCACCCATCGCCAACCGGACTCAGCACCCGGCGAGTTGGTCGGCAGGGTCCCGATTTGCTCCCCGTCAAGTTCGAATCCGAGATACGCGCGCGATCGGTTCTCCTCCTCCCCCGCAACAAGGATGCGTGCGAACACATCATACCTGCCTGGGGGTACCGCGATATCCGTATACAAAAAGTCGTCTTCCATGAGCAGTGGGGCCAAACGGACGGTCATCGCCGTGTCGTTGAAAGGTCGATGCGGTGGTGAGGGATTGTGACAGTGGAGAAGTCGCCACGCATCCGAATCAACCCGCTTCTTCCGGAGCGATTCGGCTTCAACCACCAACGCCGATTGTGTTACCTCGTATGCGTATTCTTTCGGCTCGTCCGTGTTGTTTCTCACGGAGAACCGTGCTGAGAACGGGCCGGTCGCGCTCGTCGGATACGCGCAATACTCGGCGGTGTCACCGGTATCGGAACGCCGTATGGCAACCAGACTGTATACATGTTCGTCAATGGTTATCTCGGGTTCTGGAGTGGTGTTCGGCGCAAGATCGATCACTTTGTTGGCGAAGCTCACGACTGAGGCCGCCTCGTCCGCTTCCTCTTGGAAAAGCATGCCAGACGAGTCCGGAAACGTGCTGACAGTCGCCAAACCTTCTGCATCAAGCTTTGCGTAGAAGCGATTGAAACCGTCGTCGTATGTCCGCGCCGACTCATGCTGAGTTACGGTTCTGTCGCGCCGGGCAAACAGGTAAAGGTTTATCCCGAAGAACTTCTTGTGCAGGAGCGGTGACCAGTGATGATAGAACCATTCTGCAAGCAGCTCGGAATGCTCATCGAGATCGTCGGGTTCCCACCATGACTGCACAAGCCAAACACGTTTCGTTTCGGGCCCCACTGCCTGCACACGCACCGGCACCATGCCCAGGAATTCCCACTGTGCCCGCCATGGGTAGCTGTTGAGTGCGCCGTCAATGTTGTCCTGAGTGAGCGCAACGTACAACTGCGGCTGTTCAAGGTATATCTTCGCAGGTATGAAGGTTACGTGGCATGTGTGTGCAACAACATCGCCTTCTTTGAAGTGTGATTCGATGTATTGCGCCACGCCGCGGTTGTCTATCTTGGGTTTGGCGCCTGTTCGGTGTCTTGGCGCAGGATGGATGTCCCCCTGCCAACAGTCAACCACTCCTGCCATCATTACGGCAGCAACCACAGCGCTGATCGCGACTTGAAGCCTCGCGGTCCTGAACCAGGCGATGCCCGTCGCGGCAAGCATAAAGGCCGGCACAGAAGAGAAGATCATATACCTGTCGCAGTATATGGACGTGGGATTCACACGTGAGAATACAAACACCGCCAGAACCGGTGCGAAAGCCAGGGCCGCAAGCAGGGTCAGTCGCTGAATATCTCGTCTCAACGCGAACGCACCGAGCGCACCGAATCCCAGGAAAAGAAAAAACGCGGTAGTGAACAGAAGCTTGTTTGGCGTAAACCCGATAATAAAGTTCTTGTACGTGATCGCGATTGATATTGGGATAGGCACAAGATACCAGTTGAGCGGCTCTCGCGATCCGCGTGCGCACAAAAGCGCGATGACGATTAGCGGGGAAACAAACACGCCCACTGCCAGCGCGCTCAGTGCAAGGCGCACGAGCGTTCTCCGGTTCCATCGGAAGAGTAACAACCACGCAGAGCATATCGCAATAGTGAATGACGCGAAAACGTGGGCGTACATGGCGAGTGCCGCTGATACACCGAAACAAACCCACCATTTCCGCGACTCTCGCTCAGCAAGTCTCAGAAAGCAGTACAAGTGAAGGCATGAGAAGAAGGTGTAGATGGTATAGCATCTCAGCTCCTGGGCGTAGTACACGTGAAACGGAGAGAATGCCAGGAACACGGCCGTCAATAGACCAACGCGTCGCCCCAGCAATGTGCACGCAGCAGCGGCTGCAGCCCACACAGAGAGCATTCCGAAGGTTGCAGGAGCGAGTCTGAGCCAAAACTCCGAGCGACCGAACAGAAGCAGCAGATGTTCGATTATATGCAATATGGGCGAGTCCAGGAAGGCGGTGCCCATTTGAAACGGCCTGAGCTCGAAGATGTGAAGTGCATTGTATACTGTGGACGCCTCGTCATTCCAAAGGCTGAACTTGCCCAGGCCAACCAGCCGCACCACGGATGCCGCCACCAGCAATGCGAGAAGGAGACGGTGGTACGTCAGCCTACTTAGGTCGCCGGGCGTGGAATCAGGTTTGTTCTGACACATTGCCACTCACCGCACCGCCCGATCCCTCGAAACGAGCGGATGGGATTTGCCTTGATAGAACTGGCGCTGCCACTCGACGGCCTTTGGAATCCCCTCCTCGAGCGGTGTGGTCGGCCTATAGCCGAGCTCAGCGCACGCCTTGCGCAGGTCGGCCACGTACCGTGTCACCTCGCCCGGTCGGCTGGCGCGGCACCGCACGTCGGGCGTCACTCCCAGGCACCGACCGATTATCTCGGCAAGGTCGGTAAGGGAACGACCTTCGCCGTAGGCGATGTTGAACGTCTCACCCTGAATCTCGTCGCAGGCGAGCTTCTCGATGCCTTTTATTACGCCGTCCACGCAATCGTCGACGTAGGTGAAATCCAACACTTTCTCAGGCCCATAGACCGTGATAGGCTCACCGCTGGCTATCCGATGGATGAAGAGCGGCACCACACGTTCCATCCGTTCGATGTCATCGTCGTATCGGCCGTACACGTTGCTGAACCGGAACACGATATGGCACAGTTCGTAACACTTGGCGTACGAGTAGACGAAAGCCTCGGCTGCGATCTTGCTCGCAGAATAGGGGCTCTCGGCGATAACGAAGTCCGCCAATGATTCATCGGCTACGCGGTGGTGTATATCGCCGTAGACTTCGCGCGAACTTCCAAAGATCAAGAGCATTTGGTGCTTCCGGCAGTATTCGAGCACGTTGAAGGCCATCGCGACGTTTTCCATTGCACGCTCCGGCCGGACCGTCAACTCAAACACCTTGGCGTGTGCCGCCAGATGAACCACCATCTCCGGATCGAAGCCCCTTTCGGACAGCGCCGTCTCCAACGCCGCGGGGTCGCGCAGGTCTGTGAGAGCGGTCTCGATCTCAGGTGTCCACGCGTTCTCACGAAGATCTACACCGAGAACATGCCGCCCCTCCCTGAGCAGCCGTAAGCACAGGTTTGTGCCTATCTGGCCGCTCGATCCCGTAACGAGTATTCTTGTAGGCTCCACGTCCGCCCCCTATCCGCCGAACGCGCCGAAAAGCACGCTCAGGAACCCCGTGATCGGCGTCTGTTCACGAACACCTTCCGCGGCGTCGCTCACCGTCGCCAGCGTCTCACGGGCGTCATCATAGAGCTCCTCGTCGTTCACAAGCTTGCCGATAGTACCCTCGCCTTCGTTGATTTTGTCGGCGATCTCGTTCGCCGAATCGAGTGTCTCGTTCAACTTGACGCTGGCGTCGCGAGCCGCGACAACGAGCTCGTCAACGTTCTCTTCGTTGTCGGCTAGAAGCCGTTTCGCCGTTTCGCTCACCTCTTTCACGTTCGCTGTTATCTCCTGCATCTCCTCGTAGAGCGACTCGTCAGCCAGCAACTTGCCGACTGTCCCTTCGCCGCGTTCGGCACGCGCCGTTATCGTTTTGACCGATTCGAGTATCTCGTCCACCTTCGGACCGGCATCGCTTATCGTCGTGGCGGCATCCCGAAATGCCGTTATGGCCTCCGATACGCCCTCTTCGTTCTCGTCCAACATGGCGTAGACCTTGTCAAGAACCTTGTCCTGGTTCTCGTTAAACGAATCGATCAGCTCGTGGACGTCGTCCGTTATCTCGCTGGCATCCGTGAGAAGCTTATCCACGTCGAACGGTTCGACGCTGTCGATGACGTCGCCCGGTTTGAGCACGGGCGCCTCGGGCGACCCTATCGTGAGCCCGATAAACCTGCCGCCGAGCAGCGTCGTCATCCTGATTTTCGCTACGCTGTCTTTCTTGACCACGGTGCCCGGATCGAGACGCAACGCGATCCTGACACGCTGGCCATCTATCGCCATGTCGACGACCTTCCCAACCTCGACACCTCCAAGCGTGACCGGATCGTGCTCCAGCAGGTTCTCCGCGGAATCGAAATACGTTACGAGCTCATACCCGGTGCGCCAGAACTCGAGGTCTTCCGAAAAGATCGCCAACACGCCCAGTAGCACCATCGCTCCAATAAAGAAAACGCCTACTCGCTTTTCCGCTCTCCTGGCCATTCGTGCTACCTCCCTTCAGTTTGACGCCGAGACGGCGCGTCTCAAAGCAAAACCCTCGTCAGGAAAAAGTTGGCAATCAGTATAAGCATAAACGACACCACCACCGATTTGGTTGTCGAAACACCAACACCTTCCGCGCCACCCGTCGTCGTAAACCCCATGTAACACCCTACCGTCGATATTATGACACCAAAACACAGGCTTTTGAACAGACCTTTGAATATCATCGTCCCTGTCAACTGGCCCCACATCACATCCCAGTACACGCTGGGCGCAACGTCCGCATACGTCTGGGATATCAACGCGCCTCCCGACATACCGATCACCTCGACATATATGGTGAGCAGCGGCAACATCAGCGCACAGGCCAGCAGTCGCGGCATCGCAAGGAATCGTACCGGGTTTATCGCGAGCGTTTCGAGAGCATCGATCTCCTCGGAGACGCGCATTGTGCCAATCTCGGCAGCGATAGCCGCACCGACACGGCCTGCAACAAGGAACGCCGTCATGACGGGGCCGAGTTCCTGGACCAGGCTCAAGCCAACGATGGCACCGATTATCCACTCGCTCCGAAACCGGACAAGCTGGGACGACGTCTGCAACGCCAACACCATACCCACGAAAACCGCCATCACCGAAGCTATCGGGAGCGAATCCGCGCCCACCGACGACATCTGCTTGAAGATGCTCGCCAAGTTCCGCGGCGACGCCTTACACCAGTACAGTGTCTCGCCGAAAAGCCGGAGCATCTCGCCGGTCGCCTGGAAGAAGGCCCCCGTTCTCGTCCGCTCTTTCTCAAGCCTGAATTTCAAGCTCCTAAACCTTTCCTATGGTTAGCGTTAGCCAGCTTAGCTAGAGTCCCACTCGAACAAGCCCGAACAGTCTAAGCTGCCTCTTCTCCACGGTTCTGTGGTACGCAAGCGTTCCTTTCAGAAACGAGAGATGGGTCTCATCTTCTGACCGCCGCCACGAGGCCAGCGGGAACAGTTCCGTATACGTCTCCGAATGCTCCTTTGTTGACTCCACCTCGTGGCGAAACAGGCCGCCGAGCACCTTCACCGACCCGCAGCCGTCTTCTGTCGTCTCCCTTGCATACAGGGTCCAGAAGGCCCCGTAGTTGTCGTCAAACTCCTCCGAATGCCGAAACCAGATCGGCGAGAGGGCACGAAAGCTTCTCGCACCGTCCCGCGAGCGCGTGAAATCAAACAACGGCCAGAGCTGAGTGTACCGGCTGGATGTGTCGTCCTTCTCTCTCGAAGAGAGGTCGTCAACGTACAAGAATACCCGCCGGGTTCGTCTCTCGCCGACCTCGTCAATCACGGTGCGGCTGTACGTGCAGAACGGCCAGGCAACGAAGCCGGACTCGCTCTCGCCCACCCGCTCCTTGCCCCAGAACGGCCATAACCGCAGCCCGTTCCGCTCCTCCCCACGCGTGATCGTGACGAACGGGTACGGCACCGTCGTTCGTTTGTAATTCAGCCGGTGGTTCGTCTCAAACGAGATGAACGGGACTGCATAGGACGTTATCTCCTGGTTCTCCGATCTCCGTCGCGCGTAGAACGGGAAGATCAGCAGCGACTCCGCCTCATCGCCATCTCGAAACACCTGTCGTTGCCGGGTATAGAACGGCCAGAGCACAAACATGTGCGCCAGTTCGCCGCCTTTGACCTTCCGTCCGTAGAAAGGCCACACGCGAAAACCGCTCTCGTCGTCGCCTTGCGTGTAGCCGAAAAACGGGTAGAGAACGTCCGTCGTCACCGTATCGCCTCGCCACCGGCGCGCGTATGCCGGGAACAGAACGAAACGCACCTCGTCTTGGCCGAGAAAGTCGTAGAACCGGCCCGCTATCGGGATGACCGCGACGTAGTTCTCGTCACCGTCGCTCGAGCTGCCCCAGTACACAAATGGCAAGGATGCCGAGTCGGTCTCCTTTCGGCCTCGAACATCAACGCGTTCCATACGATAGTAAAAAGGAAGCACCCTTTCGGAACGTTCCTCGCCCCGGCGCTCGAACTTGATGAACGGGTACAGTACGTCCAATCGACGCCATGCCGACTCGTCGTCCCTGCGCCACCTCAGCAACGGTCGCACTAGCACATCCTCGGAATCTTCCGCACGCTCGACAGACAGCAACGGTCCCAGCTCGCACCTGTCCTGCGCTGAATCAGCAAGAGCCGCCGCAGACACTATCATCAGAAAACATGATAGCATAAGGGCCCGCTTCCGTTTCTGCAATGCTCGTCCAAGTCCCGTACACATACGGTTCGCGTCTCTTGATAGGGCGGACACGAGGAATCAGCCCGTCTCGGCGTGGGGCGTAGCGGCCCGCGGCACATCATCTCGCGCGTCCGGTTTCCCCTCGAGAAACTGTCTCACCTCCAAATGTGAATTGCTCTTGACCTCATCCGGTGTGCCTTCAGCCAAGATTTTGCCATCGGAAATCATCACGATCCGGTCTGCAACCGTAAACGCGTGCTTCAGCTCGTGCGTCACTATTACCAGCGTTATGGTGAAAGCGCTCTTAAGGTGCAGGATCAGATCGTCTATACCCGCGGATATTATCGGGTCGAGCCCGGTTACCGGCTCATCGAAGAATATTATGCGAGGGTCCATGGCCATCGCGCGTGCAAGTCCCGCTCGCTTCTTCATCCCGCCGCTCAGCTCTGCCGGGGTCATCTCCTCGCAACCTGCTAGATCCACCATGCCCAACTTGAGCCGGACCATAATGTCTACAACTTCCGGATGCAATTCCGTGTGTTCGCGCAACGGCAGGGCAACGTTCTCGCCCACCGTCATCGAATTGAACAGCGCGGCGCTCTGAAACAACATCCCGAACTTCATGCGAACCCGGTTCAGTTCGCGTTCGGACATTGACGTGATATCCTCGCCGTCAACACGTATGAGTCCCGAGATCGGTTCCAGCAGCCCGATCATCGCCTTCAGCAACGTGCTCTTGCCGCAACCGCTCCGGCCGAGTATCACGGTCGTCTGCCCGGCGGGTATATGGAGGTTGATATTGCTCAGAACGATGTGGTCATTGTAACCGAGCGTAACGTTCTCGACTTCGATCATCCCGTCTCACCGTTGTCCGCAGCCGTCCCCCGGCCCGTGCACGCTTCGTCAACCGAACCGTACACCTCGAAGTCGTTGCCCGGACCTACCAGTTCCAACACATGAAGCACGTCTTCACTGGGCGCGGCTACCTTGAGTTTCTTGCCTTCTGCGTTAAGCTTGCATGATATGTCGATCAGAGTAGCTATACCGGAGGTGTCCATGTACTCTACCCCGCTCAGATCAACGCAAACGCTCTGCGGTTGAGATTTGACCACGTCAAGAAGCTCGCGCCGAAGCTGTGGCGACGACCAGAGATCTACCGTACCGGCCACGGTAACAACAACCGCCGAACCGGCAACTTGTCTCTGGTCAAGGCGTATCATCTTGGTTCTCCTTCCACAAGCGTCATCGCGCTGTAGAATCGTACACATCAAAATGAATCAAAGTCAAACGAAATCGTTTGTTGTACGTCTTGTCTGCCTACGGCTATGTCTCCAACCTCACTGTTCTTCGTGACGCTGACAGGCCCAACGCTTAGACCACAGGCATCGTGAAGATGAAGTTTATCCAGCTACCTTGCTCAGATTCGGCATGGATATGCCCACCGTGACGCTCGATTATGTCTTTCGTGATGAAGAGCCCCAAACCCGTTCCCTTTTTGGTCTTGAGGGTCGGGTCTGTTGCTCTGGCAAACTTCTGAAAGAGCAGATCCAGCTTGTCGTGCGATACGCCAACACCCTCGTTCCAGACGTTACACCGCACCTCGCCGTCGATCCGTTCGCAGCCAACCGATATCTTGCCGCCCGGTTTGCCGTACTTGAGGGCATTGCTTACAAGGTTGCTATACACAACCTTCAACAGGTCTGGGTCGCCCATGAGTGTCAGCTTCGCCGGAACGGTGTGCTCGATCGTGACCTTCCCTTCCTCGATGGGTTCGGCAAAATCCGCAAGCACGGGTTCAATAACATCCTCGCGCAACGCGACCTCCCTGCGTTTGACTTCGACCTCGTTCTTCTCGATTCGAGACAGGTCCAGGTAGTTGCCCACCATATCGATTGCGTGCGACAGGTTGCGCTTTATGTTGTCCACGAGTTTTTTCTGTCGTTCATTGAGTGTCCCTACGTACTCGCCGCTCAGGGCCGAGACCGCCATCGAGCTGGTGGCGATCGGGCTCTTAAGCTCGTGTGTTACAAACCCCAGCATGTCCATATAGTTGGTGTTGAGTTTGTGCAGCCGTTCGTTGCTTTCGCCAAGGCGTTCGTTCGCTGCCTCCAACTCCTCAGTTCGCTTCTCGAGCGCTTCAGTCATCGTGTTGAAAGCATGTGTGAGATCCCGGATCTCATCCCTCGACCGGATTTCAGGAACACGGTGTTCGAGATTGCCTGCCGCTATCATACCGGCAGCCTTCACGAGACCCTTGACCGGCATCACAACACGTCTCGCGAGGACATAGCTCAGCACCAATGCGATGACGACCGCGAGCACCGTGACTGATATAAACGTGCCGACGAGACGGCCTTTCATGGCGACATACTTCTGCTCAAGAATGCCAAGGTAAAGCATACCGATCACGTCGCCCGAGATGTTTCGCATTGGTTCGTACGCGCTCAAGTACCAGTCGTTCACCACAAACGCTCTGTCGTACCATGACCTGCCGTTCTCAAGCACTTGGTCGTAAACCTGAGATGAAACACGTGTACCGATAGCTCTGTTCCCGTTCTCATTCAAGACGTTGGTGGCGATGCGAAGGTCCCACTGAAAGATGGTAACGGTCCCCACGTGCTTGCCCTCGTACAACTCGTCCCTAAACACGAGGTTGCGTATCGCGTCGGCAACCTTATGGTTCCTGTTGAGAAGGATTCCCCCGTAAACGGTCCCGATCACAGTGCCGGAGTCGTCTTCGACCGGAACGGCTGCCTCGATCACCATGCCTGATTCTTCGGCGGTTTCCCGCCGAGGCTTCGCTTTCGCCGTCGGTTCGAATACCATGTATGCACGTCTCGCAAGGTCTTCGCCTTCAGCGTCAAGTCGTTCTCGGGGTATGATTTCGAACCCCGAAACTCGTCCTCCTTCGATCGCTCTCCGCACAAGTGGGTCGAGGGACTGGTCGTCGCCGGTTCCAAATGGGGGAACACCCCTGCACATTACGACACCGTTTGCATCAGTCACGCCAAGGAAGTCCAAACCCCGTTCGACCGCCTCACGGGATAACGTGCGCTTCAATGGCAAGAACTCCCTGCTCGCGCAAGCGGACCGCACCAACTGGGCCTGCGAAAGGAATGTCAGTTCTTTCTCGAGATTCGCCTTCCGGCTTTCAAGAACGGTCCAAGCCGCTCTTAGATCGAAGTCCACCCGCGTCTGGGCCTCGTTCAGCACCATGCGGTTGATAAGGTTCACCCCTACAACAGAGACAGCAACACCAAACCCAACTATGACCAGAAGAAACACCAACATCAGTCTTTTGGTCAAATCCAGTCTCATCAGTATCTTGCCCCTAGTGTGCTACCATCCAGTCAGAGAACAACGGTCGTCTCTCCCCATCATTCTATCCTTTGAGACACATACTTACAAGGGACACGTCACGTCAGGGAGGTCTTGCAGCCGTGTCCGACTAGGTTGCCTGCCGCATCTTGGCGACTCGGTGCCAAATCAACCCTATGAAGATGCCGATTCCCGCGCTCACGAGAAGGATGAGGATGCCGGGGGCCGCCAACGTGCTGTTGAGAAACTCGAAGTCCACTTTACGTGTCCAGGACGACATCGGGACCAGTTTCATGGACAAGAGCACAAGCGCGCCCTCGATCCAGTAGCTCCACCTGCCCGGTTCTTTCTTCCCCAGCCTCCCCAATGCCACACCCGCCACAAACGGCGGGATAATCCCAACATGTTCCTGTACAAACACTATCCCCGGATAGGTGAACCCCATCTCCTGGATGTAGCCTTGATATGCTATTGCAATAACCCCCAACAACTCCCGGCTTAACCCGAACGCCAACAAAGCTCCGCCCAAAGCAAGTACGTCAATAGGCATACGTTTTGCCTCGGACATCGCGGGCTTCCCCAATGGCGTCCAGCAGAACACATGTTTGTTATGGCTCTAAACCGATCATAGCCTCCACAGGCGCAGTGTGTCAACTGAACACGGGTCATGCCTGCTGCAAAGACGCTTCGTCCACACCTTCAGGCTCGGCGTGGGTCGGCACTTTCAGCCATAGCAGCGGTACCGCAGCAAGCGCCACGAGGATGCCGCTGGCAATAAACGGCAGGCTCACCGCCGTACGGTCGCTCAGGCCCTCTATCGAGGCTAGCTGGCCAGCCAACACCGGGCCGAACAGCACGCCAAGATACGAAATAGAAGCCACGAGACTGACATCGGTCGCCCGGGTCTCACGGCGCGAGAACCGTTGTATGAGCAGGCTTTGTATAGGCATCCAGATGCCGGCCCCCAGAAGATCGTGCGTGAGCCATACAAGAAGCGCGGGCCACATTTGCGGGATCAACCCGCCGGCCATCAACGACAACCCTTCGTAGACCATGAACACGATATACCACCGTTTGAGCTTGTGCCGCCACGTAAGCCAGCCGACAAAGAACATCGGCAGGCCGCGCAGGATCCTGTGTATTGTCAGAATAACGGCAACGGCCGGTTCCGAAAGAGAAAACTTCTTCAGGAAGAACAGCGGCAGTATGAACGAGTGGCTGCAACTTATGCCAAAATAGAAGATGAAACCCGCCACCGTGATAAGTATAAGGTTGCGGTTCAACCCTGCCGGCACGACTTTCTTCAGGTACTCGCCGACACTGGGCACGCGCTTCCTCGGTGTCTCCTTGAATCCGAACACAAAGACCAGCCACGCCACCCCTATCGCCGCTGCGCACACCCGAAACGTGCTCTCGAAGCTGAGCACGGTTATCAATACACCGGCGATTATCGTTCCCGCGCCACGGAACACGAACTCGAACCCTTTCGTTTTGCCGAACAGGTCGAGGAACTTCTTGCTCGAAACTTCGTAAACGAGCACCGAGTGAGTGCTGTCACGCACAAACACAGCGGAATCCTGCACGGATTTGAAGACGGACTGGGCGACGGTTTTCAGGCTCGTCGGGGTGACGACATTTGCTGCCGCCGATAACGCCAGCGCGACCGAGTACAGAAGCTTCCTGTTGGAGATGTCCGACACGCCCGCCGCTGCGATCCGCACGAAAAACGTCGCGGCTCCTGCAGCACCGAAGATGTAGCCCATGCTCGCGAACGATATGTCCTTCGAGTCCAGGTAAAGCGGCAACACAAACTCGTAGACACCGAGAGCAAGACCAAACAGTATCGAGACCGACGAGAGAACCACAAACCCTCTTCTGCCGCTTGTCCCTGCTCCGCCGGTATCTTTGCTCTCCATTCTCTCCTCACCAGCCTGCAACGCACACACCCGCCCCACACTTGCAGGAATTATCCCAGAACACGTCTTCCCGGTAGGTCGATGCATACTACCAGCTTAGCGCGAACCTGTCAACGCAACCCCGCTATCACAAGGCTCTCGGCGTGTTCTTTTGATCCATAGATACCGGAGAGCATGTTCTGGTTGTTCTCGTTGTCGTGGTTGAGATACAATCAAGCGGTGACGCCCTGCAAGCGAGGGCATTCCCTGATGGACTCGTCGTCATCTGGATGGCCCGTTCTGGCCTTCGGCGGCAACATAATAGTAATAGTAGAATGGGAAGCTGAGCAGGGAGAGACTTCAGGTATGAGTCCTTCAGACCAAACGGTCTTGAGACGTTGGATTACCCGCCACGATGCCGAGACCTTCAGATCCATAGTACAGCGTCACGCAGGAATGGTCTACGCCACGTGCCGACGCATCCTGCGCAACGATTCAGATGCGGAGGAGATCACTCAAGAATGCTTTGAGTCGCTGGTTAGGACTACCGAGCGCGACGGACCTCGTGAAATCGG
Source organism: uncultured bacterium (assembly GCA_964524145.1). Lineage (GTDB taxonomy): Bacteria > Hydrogenedentota. The sequence continues at coordinate 15,209 of CAZGCA010000047.1, forward strand.
ACCGTGGCTGCACGGGATGGCCACCAAGAAGTCCCTGATGCATCTTCGCTCCGAAGGCCGACGCAGACAGCGAGAGGCTCAGTACGCTGCAGCGCAGAGGACACGCGCAGAACCCCAGTGGAACGATATCTACTCCTACGTTGATGAAGCCATTGAAGAACTTCCGGAAGAGATACGCTCACCGATTGTGGCGCACTTTCTTTACGGCCAATCGCACGGAACGATCGCTCGGGCCTCGGGCGTACCCCGCAGGACTGTCAGCAACAGAATCAAGAAGGGGCTTGAACTGGTAGGCGAATCGCTGAAGAAGCGCGGCATACCTGTCGCGACGTCCACATTGACGGTCATGATGGCCGCACACTTCACAGCCGAGGCCGCACCTACAACGCTTACGGCTGCATTGGGGAAACTGGCGCTTGCTCACTCAGCGAATGCTGCGCCCGGCATCTCAGTGTCCGGCACTACGGGACTGCTGGGAGGCATGCTAACACTGAAGACAGCAATTGTGACGATTGGCGCGACTTTGGCGGTGATCGGAGGTCTGTGGGTCGCTCGACGCGCTCAGGATCACGGTGGCGTTGAACCACGAGAAGAGATCACGCCTTCACGGGAATCACTAGCCGGTGATCTTGCACATGTCGCGGACGAACTGGAGCCTCCGTCGGCACTATCCCCTGCAGAACAGGATGAAGGTCCACAGCAATCCGTCTCCGGCATGGTGAAGTTCATCACTACCAACGAGCCGGCCCCAGGTGTAGTCGTTGAGGTATGGAGGGTAAAAACCAAAGCGAAGGAGTTCCAAACGATTACGGACGAAGACGGCAACTATATGCTGACGGGCCTCACGCCGGGCATCCCATACGGGCTCGGCGTCGAGAGCGAAGAAGAAGGCTATGTAGCGGTTGAAACGCCGTTTGTCAAGCTTCGCGATGGGGAAGCACGGACCGCGGTGGATATCACCCTGTGCGCGGCATGTTCCATCTCTGGCACGATAACGGACAAGAGCGTTACCTATCACCCTTGGAGACTGGCAAGCGTGACACCGGACCCACACAACGAAAGGGCAGCTTGGGAGACGGTGGCCCGCGCGTTGATGAGTACTGCCGACAAGCCGTTGCCAGGTGTGAAGATACATCTTCTGAGAGGATTTGGCCATATGTCATATATTTGTCGTTCGGAGGCTGTTTCCGACGATAGGGGGCAGTACGCATTCCCTTTCCTTCCTCCAGGCGGGTATGAACTCCGGGCGGAGCTTCCAGAGGGGGCCGTACACTTGCGGGACAAGCACCCAGAAACATTCCGTAGTGTCATGCTTCAGCCCGGACAACACAAAGATGATGTCGATTTCTCCTTCAGATTTGATGGGGTATCCATAACGGGGCGCGTTACTGCCATCAGCGGGATGCCCATCGCAGGAGCGGAAGTGACTGCCGGGTATGGGCCCAGGTGGATCGGGGAGTCAAACACGCCGGGCAGGGTGTCGCTCAAAACAGTTTCAGACGAGGAAGGTCGCTACCGATTGGACGGCCTTTTGCCGCCGCATATCAGACAAGCGTGCCTTTACTTGAGTCACGGCCTGCTAGGGGAGCAGCTACCCAGGGGGGAGGGGATGGTTGCTGTATGCGCAAACGCCTTAGGGTATGCCCCTGCTCAGATCCTCGTGCCGCCGATCACTGAAGATATCGCTCGAGACGCCAGGTCAGCCATGGAGCAATCCAGCAGAATGCGCGATAGGATGAGGTTGCCGAGTCAAGGTCCGCGGAAGCCGTTGCCTGAGGTCGTTTTGCCCACTAGCACCGGCAACGTCATCCATCTTGACTTCGCGCTTCAACCGGGAGCGGCGGTTCTTGGGCGGCTCTTCGATACTCGGGGGAACGTCCTGCCGGAGTCTCGAATACATATGGTCTTCGCCGATCCGCCGGGCCAGAAACCACTCGCCATTCAAGGGCTCGCACCGGACTGGACCAACACAGACGAGGCGGGACAATTCATATTCGAGAACGTGCCTGCAGGCGTCTTCCTTTTTGCAGTAGAGACCAAGGCACTCGGCACTCAAAGGGCAAGGAACGAGCCCCTTCAGGTTAGCGCGGGCGAGTTGATTACGGACATCGACGTGATTGTTGAAGCGGCTGCGGAGAGGGGCGACATCGCAGGACACGTCATCTCAGCGTCGACCGGATCCCCCGTTGAAGACTTCTCGCTTCGAGTCGCCAATGTGGATGCGCCTACGGAGGAGTCGCCGCGTTACGGCGAGATGACAACTGACAAACCCAGCGGTACGTTCAGGATCGAAGGCGTGTCGGCGGGCGTAGCCACGCTGGAACTGAAGGCTCCCGGCTATGCACGGGAAGAAATCAAGGTGGACGTTGAGTCCGGACAGACGACGCCCGTGCGCTTCGAACTGGCACCGGAAGGCATCCTGCGAGGCTACGTAAGGCGCAACGGACAACCCAGCGGCTATGGGTCCGTGACAACACCGAACGTAACACCGAACGTCAAGCATTCGCAATACTGCTTCACCAACGAGGAAGGCTACTACGAGCTTCGAGAACTCAAGGCAGGAACGTACCTGGTCAACTTCACCATGTGGTTGTACGAAGATGCACGCGGCGGCGCGCAAGCGTGCGAACGGTTATGGGTCGACGTGGAGTCGGGACAGGAAACAAGACTCGACATCGACTATCAAGGCAGTGGTATCGTCCACGGCACATTCGAGGGTCCCGAGGAATACAAATGGGCCGTTCGCGTCTTCGACAGCTCCCTTCCCGAAGAGAATCAACTCCGCGCCGCCACCTGGAAATTCAGAGAGAACAGACACTATGAGATCGTGGACATCCCGCCGGGCACATACACCGTCGTCGGAATCTGCGCCGGGGAGGACGGTGCTGTGCTCGAGAAGTCGGAGACGATTTCTCTCGACGAGGGAGAGACAACTCGTGTAGACTTTATCTTCTGACCCTCCCACAGGCCGTTGTGCGGTACCGCGTGCTGCCACGCTGTCAACGCGTCCCCGCCATCACACAGAACAGAAGATATCACCATATCCCCCGCATCCCCCCATCTCCTTTTCTTGCCAACGTTCCCGCGCTGGACGTGGAGAACCGGCGGTGGTATCATGGAGTGTGACGCGCGCGGGACGACAGACTGAGAGTACTCCCCGGAGCAACACTATGCCGCCAAGAGTTTTGTCCGAAGAGTTCTACCTTCAAGATACGCTGAAAGCGGCCCGGCAGATGCTCGGCTGCATGCTGGTTCGCCGGATGGACGACGGGATCGTTGCAGGCAAGATCGTCGAGACGGAAGCCTATATCTCCGGCGACCCGGCCAACCACGCGTTCCGGCGCAAGACGGAACGTAACGCGGCCATGTTCGGGCCGCCCGGTACGGCCTACGTATATCGCATCCACCAGTCGTACTGTCTCAACGCCGTCACGCAACCGGAAGGAATTGCCGAGGCGATCCTTATCCGTGCCGTCGAACCGGTTGACGGCCTGGAACTGATGTCGCGGGCGCGCGGCACCGGCGACATCCGGCTCCTGGCACGCGGGCCGGGACGGTTGTGCCAGGCGTTTGCAATCGACACCGATCTCAACCGTTCTTGCTTGAGAACCGGTGTTCTGAGAATCCTCGCCGCTGCCGACAAACCGCGCGAAATTGTTGCCACGACGCGCGTAGGCGTCAAGGACCGGGACAGCAAATACCGGTTCTACATCGCGGACAACAGGTTTGTCTCGAAACGATAAACGATGGCTGCTGAAATCATAACGGTCAAAGGTGCCTCACAGCACAACCTGAGATCCGTGTCACTCGACATCCCTCTCAACGAGCTTATAGCAGTCACGGGTGTGAGCGGCTCGGGCAAATCCAGTCTTGCCTTCGACACTCTCTACGCTGAGGGGCAACGGAGATATGTCGAGACGTTGAGCACCTATGCCAGGCAGTTCCTCGACCGCATGGACCGGCCGAACGTGAAACGGATAACGGGCATTCCGCCCGCGATCGCGATCGGTCAAACCAATCCTGTCAAGACGTCCCGGTCAACCGTCGGCACGATGACCGGGATAACCGATTACACAAAGCTGCTCTTCGCAAAAGCAGCTCAGTTGCACTGTGAGCGATGCGGCCGGCTGGTTGCAAAGGACTCTCCTCAAACCGTCTTCGCCTCGATGCTCGTGCGGTACAGCGACAAACAGTGCGTCATTGTCTTCCCGGTCAAGACGGCGAAAGCCTTTAGCATACGGGAGACGTTCGACGTGCTGAGCAGTCAGGGTCTGCTCCGCGTGTATATCGACGGCCAAACGCTCGATCTCGAAGCCGCGGAATCGATCGTGCAAGCCGGCCAGGAGCTGAACGTCGTCTTTGACAGAGTGAAGGCAACATCTCGCAACAGACGGCGCATCATTGACTCGATAGAGAACGCGATGAAGCTTGGCAACGGCAAGGTCGGGATAGTCGTTGAGAGTAAGCCTCCCGAATGGTACACCTCGGAGTTGCACTGTGCCCGCTGCGATATCTCGTACCGCGACCCCACGCCCAACCTGTTCTCGTTCAACAGCCCGCTTGGCGCGTGTCCGCAGTGCCGCGGGTTCGGCAGAACCATCGAGATCGATCCCGACCGCGTCGTGCCCGACAAGAAGAAATCGTTGCGGGCAGGTGCCATCAAGCCGTGGACAACGCCCGCATACAACGGGGGACACAAAGACCTGATGCGGTTCTGCAAACGGCACAGTATTCCGGTTGACACCCCGTACTCGCGACTCAGGAAAACCCACCGCGAGATGGTCTACTACGGCACGGACGATTTCTATGGCGTGATGGGCTTCTTCGACTGGCTCGAAACCCGCACCTACAAGATGCACGTTCGGGTGTATCTCTCGAAGTACCGGGCGTACGTGCGGTGCAGCGAGTGCGGCGGCACACGGCTGCAACCGGAAGCGCTGCAGTACAAGCTCGACGGGAGAACGGTCGCCGAGATATACGCCATGCCGATCACCGGCTCGGAAGAGTTCTTTGGATCGGTGCGGCTGGACGGTTCGAACGAGCACGCCTGCAAACTGCTTCTGGACGAAATACGCTCCCGATTGCGTTACCTCGTCGAGATCGGTGTCGGCTACCTTACGCTCGACCGGCAGTCAAGAACGCTCTCGGGAGGCGAAGTCGAGCGTGTCAGCCTGACGTCGGCGCTTGGGGCCTCGCTTGTCAACACTCTGTACGTTCTCGATGAGCCCAGCATCGGCCTGCATCCGCGCGACATCGGAAGGCTCGTGGCAATGCTGCGACGGCTTCGAGACCGGCAAAACACTGTCATCGTTGTCGAGCACGACCCGCAGATTATCGGTGCCGCGGACAAAATCGTTGACCTGGGACCGGGTCCTGGACCCAAAGGCGGCCGTATCGCCTTCTACGGCTCTCCGAAAGAGCTTCGGCGATGCAATGACTCTCTGAGCGGCAGGTATCTGGCCGGGAAGAACGTTATTCCCGTGCCCGAAGAACGGCGTACTGTAGACCCGCAGCGAATTCTCAGAATTCGCGGTGCCGCGGAACATAACCTGAAGCGGCTCGACGTCGAACTGCCGCTCGGGATGCTCGTCTGCGTGACCGGCGTCTCCGGATCGGGCAAGAGCACCCTGGTCGAAGATGTGCTCTACCGCAATGTGATGCGATTGTACGGCCGCGACGCGGGCGAACCCGGCAATTGCAAAGGGATAGACGGTCACAACCTTGTCAACGACATGGTCCTGGTCGACCAGTCTCCGGTAGGCGCCACACCCCGTTCCGTTCCTGCAACCTATACAAAAGCACTCACACACATTCGCAAGCTGTTCTCGAAGACGGAGCTCGCACGGCTGTACGATTACGGGCCGAGCATGTTTTCGTTCAACGCGCACTCGGGCCGGTGCAGCCACTGCGAGGGCGCGGGGTTTGAGAGGGTCGAGATGCAGTTCCTGGCCGACGTCCTGATCTCGTGTCCTCATTGCGGTGGCAAACGGTTCGCACCGGAAACACTCCGCGTCAAACTGCGCGGCAAGAACATCGCCGACGTCCTCGATATGACCGCCGACGAAGCGCTCGAGTTCTTCGACCGTGCGCTGGCCGTCAAGACCCGCCTTGCACCGTTGCGCGACGTAGGGCTGGGCTATCTGAAGCTCGGACAGCCCGTCAGCACGCTCTCGGGCGGCGAATCCCAACGCCTCAAGCTCGCGGGACACATCGCCGCAGCGACGAAAAAGCAAACCCTCTTTCTCTTCGACGAGCCAACCACGGGCCTCCACTTCGACGATATCAGGGTTCTTCTCGAAGCGTTTGACAAGCTTATCGAGCACGGCCATTCCTTGGTCGTTATCGAGCACAATCTCGACGTCATAAAGTGCGCCGATTTCGTTATAGACCTCGGCCCTGAAGGCGGCGAGAAAGGCGGCAGAGTCGTCGTCGCGGGATCTCCTGAGAAGGTGGCAGCGTGTAAGACTTCACACACCGGCAGCTACCTCGCAAGAACTCTAGGCCGCAGCAAACCAAAACCAATATTACCTAAAATACGCACAAACACGCCAGCTTTAGCTCGCAAAGACACTAATGACTACGCAATCCAAATAGTGAAGGCCAGGCATCACAACCTCAAGGCAGTAGACGTCAGTATGCCTCGCGACAAGATGGTGGTCGTAACGGGAGTCAGCGGGTCGGGCAAATCGAGTCTCGTCTTCGACGTGCTCTTCGCGGAGGGACAACGGCGCTACCTCGACTGTCTCTCGGCGTATGCACAACAGTACATGAAACAGTTGGCTCGGCCGGATGTCGATCATGTTGAAGGAATCCCGCCGACCGTGGCGATAGAACAACGACGCAGCCGAGGCGGTCGCAACTCGACCGTGGCGACAATGACGGAGATCTACCATTACCTCCGGTTGTTGTTTGCCAAAGTGGGGCGGCAACACTGTCCCGACTGTGGAGTGGCGATCGAGCCGCTTCATCCCGACGAAATGATCCGGAGAATACAGAAACGTTACGCGGGAAGAAGGATCAAGCTTTTCGCGCCATTGGTTGCCGCACGAAAAGGCTTCCATAAGGACGTCGCTCTCTGGGCGGAACGGCACGGGTACAAGCAACTGCGAGTCGACGGCACGCTGGTCTCTGCCAAAAGCTTCCCACGACTGGCACGGTACCGCGAACACGATATCGACGTGTTGATGGGCACGATGGATTTACGCCGCCACCACGCAAACCGCTACAAATCGCTTATCGAGGAGGGGCTTCGCATTGGCAAGGGTGCAATAATGGTCTCGCGAGGCAAAGCAGCGGGCGCTGTCTTCAGCGTTGTGCGTGTCTGCCCGCGTTGTGGCAAAGGGTTCCCGGAGCTGGACCCGAGAATGTTCTCGTTCAACAGCAAACTCGGAGCGTGCCCCTCCTGCCACGGTTCAGGTATCGAGAGCTGTTGGAAGCTGGACCACCGTTCGAATGACGACACTCCCGACGAAGACTGTTCGGATTGCGGAGGTTTGCGTTTGAATCCCGAGGCGCTATCGGTGAAGATTGACCGTATGTCTATCGCCGACCTTACGGCATTGTCTGTTGACGGGGCGTTCGAGAAGATCAAGGCGATACGGTTCTCCGGCCGCGATAAAATCCTTGCGGGACCCATCAAGACGGAGACCGCCAACCGGTTGCGCTTCCTGCAAAGAGTCGGCCTCGGCTATCTCACGTTGGACCGCGCTGCGAACACCCTGGCAGGAGGGGAAGCGCAACGGGTGCGTCTCGCAGCTCAGCTGGGCTCGAACCTGCGCGGCGCTTGTTACGTGCTCGACGAGCCTACGATTGGCCTGCACCCGCGCGACAACGCCAGGCTGCTCCGAACGCTCAACCTGCTGCGCACCAAAGGCAACAGCATCGTCGTCGTCGAACACGATGAGCAAACCATTCGCCGAGCGGACCACGTCATAGACCTTGGCCCCGCCGCAGGAGTACATGGTGGCGAAGTGGTCGCCACTGGGAGTCCTGCGGAGCTGGCCCGAAACAACGCTTCTCGGACGGGGTATTATCTGCGCCGACCGATACGCCACCCGCTCCCCGGCGAGCGCAGGAGCGTCGACGATGCCGACTGGCTGATAGTCCGAGGGGCGCGCAAGAACAACCTGAAGAACATCAACGTCCGGGTACCGTTAGGGAGGTTCGTCTGTGTAACGGGTGTCTCAGGGTCAGGGAAGAGCACGCTGGTCCAGGAAGTTCTCTACAAAGGACTTCGAACCGAACTCGGTCTCAAGACGCCGCGCCCGGACGGATTCAAGAGCATAAGAGGACACGGAAGCATCGAGCGCGTTGTCGAGGTTGACCAATCGCCGCTGGGCCGGACACCGCGGTCCACACCCGCGACCTACGTCGGGTTCATGAACGAGATACGACGCATCTTCTCCCTAACTCCGGAAGCGCGTGCAATGGACTACCGGCCGAACCGATTCTCGTTCAACGTCAAAGGAGGACGATGCGAGAAATGCCGGGGCCAGGGCGAACTGAAGCTTGAGATGAGCTTTCTTCCCGAGGTCAGGGTCCCGTGCGACAGGTGCGAGTGCAGAAGGTATAACGCCGATACCCTGGCAATAACCTATAAGGGGAAGAACATCGCAGACGTGCTCGACATGACGGTCGACGAGGCGTTGGAGTTTTTCAGCGCAGTACCAAAAATCCGTCGCCCTCTTCAGATACTTTCCGAAGTCGGGCTGGGCTACGTCACCCTGGGCCAGCCAAGCCCTACCCTTTCCGGCGGCGAAGCACAACGGACAAAGCTCGCGGCAGAGCTTGCCCGCCCATCGCGGGGCAACACGATGTACCTTCTCGAGGAACCGACCACGGGATTGCATCCTGCCGACATAGTGCCGTTGACTAGAGTGCTCCACAAGCTTGTCGACCGCGGCAACACGGTCGTCGTCATCGAGCATAATCTCGACCTTATCGCCGAGGCGGATTTCATCATCGATCTCGGTCCGGAAGGCGGAGCAGAAGGTGGGAGAGTCATCGTTCAGGGCTCTCCGGAACAGATAGCAGCTTCCCCGGACGGCTCGCACACCGCTCGGTTCCTGTCCCGGTTCTTGAGACGATGCACGCAGACAGGCAGTGAGAGCCGAGAGCCGGCTGGTTGAACGCCCGAAACGTACAGCTAGGCTTTTTTCCCTCGTGGTTTGATGCCCAGAATGTCCTCGCGATAGGCTCGGAGGATTTCGCCGACACTCCACGCGTGGGATATCGATCCGCGGGGACTATGAGGGTCATCGCCATCGAACAGCTCGGAGATTGTACCGAGCCCCGCATCCAGCAGATGTTCCTCAAGCCGTTCCACCAAGCTCCAGGTTCCCGAACGCACGCTTGTCTCGCTCCCGTTGAAACGGAGATAGGCTGAAATGAAATGTCCCAGCAGCCAGGGCCAGACGCTGCCTTGGTGATAGCTCGTGCCACGCTCATCGTCGCTGCCTTCGCAACGTCCACGATACAGCGATGAGTTCTCCGAAAGCGTTCTCACACCAAACGGGGTGAGCAGTTCTTGCTCAATCTTCCGGAGCACGAGGCGTGACCGATTTTCGTTCAGCAGAGCAAAAGGCAGACTGACCGCCAACACCTGGTTCGGCCTTACAGTCGCATCAGTCTTTTTGCGATCGACGCGGTCGTAAAGACACTGCTGTTCCTCGTTCCAGAACGAAGCGTTGAAGCTGGAACGTGCCACCGTAGCCATCACCGTGAACTCATCAGATACCGATCGCTCACCGAAGCTCCGGGCAAACTCCGAGATGATCTTGAGGGCGTTGTACCACAACGCTTCCACTTCAACCGGTTTGCCGTCCCGTGGGGTTACCGGCACGCCTCCTGTGGTCGCGTTCATCCACGTCAGCGGGACGCCGTCAGAGCGGAGTTCGAGCAACCCATCGCGGTCCATGCCGATGCCGGAACATCGTCCTTCGCTGTATGTCCGGACAACGAGCAAGAGCGTTTCGTAGAGCGAGTCGCGCACAAACGGTAGATCAAGGGTGTACCGAACGTACTGGTACGCGACCACGAACAACCAAAGCGGGGAATCCACGTCGCGCACACCCGGCATCAGTTCCGAATCCACCGGTTGCCCCAACTCGAGTGCCTGCGCCACCCGCGTTGCGCAGTTGAGCAGTACCTCGCGCGCACATTGATACTCCCCCGTTGCGAGTGCCAGGCCCGGGAGAGCCACCAGTGCGTCGCGAACCCAGTCGCCGAATCCCGGGTAACCGGCGACGACAGAACGTGTGCCGTCCGGCCGGAGGTAAAAGAACGAGTCCGCCGCCAGCATGAGCGCTTGCTCGAGCAGCGTATCGCTGCGAGCCCGGACGACGAGCGTTTGCCGCCGCTGTATCTCGGATTCTTCAAGGGAGCCTACGTCGTGCAACGAAACGTATCCTGACGTCGATGCGATGAACGTCCTTGAGACTCCGGACGTCATCTTGTACATGAGCACGCCCGGTTGAAACAGATCCTCGCGATAGTCAGACTCGCCGGTCATCTCTTGCTCATACTCGAAATGGTTGTACCAGAGCGGCACGCTCATCACGTTGTCGGAATCGTGCGAAAAATAAAGGGTCGGCACTGCGTTGTACGGGTCAAACTCGATGCCTTCCGCGGTTATCCGCCACTCCTGACGGATCTGGGCATTCTCGTGAACGAGTTCGTGCTGCCTCCTCCCGGCAACCATGGGGCGCAGGAACAGCTCGACTTCGCCTCCCTCCCCCTCAAGTCTGTACTGCGCGATAACGACGTTTCGACCATGGACCATGAAAATGGTCTTCTCCAATAGGCACGAGCCGACGCTATAGCGAAATGTCGGCAGCGGAGCCAGCTCGAACTGTTCCAACAAAAGATGTCCGCAGGGATGAACTATGCCCGGGTGTTTGTTGACCCCAAGCTCGAACGTTGCCTCGCCGATCCGGACGGACTCCTCGAGCTTCGACAGCATTACATACCTGTCGAGCACGTCGCCTTCGGTCACCACCAACAACCCGTGATGGCGTCTGGTGTTGGCGCACACTACGGTCGAAGATGCGTAGCCACCGAGTCCGTTTGTTTCCAGCCACTCTTTACGGACGGCCTGATCAAAATCGTGCAACAGATCCGATCCGAACGTAATCATGCGGCGCACTCTCTCCCGGAAACGCAATCAGACGCAGGACAACACGCACGGGTCGATTCAATCACACAAGGTCCGGTCGGCGCCAATCGGCGCGCGAACCATGAGTCAACGGCAATCGGTTCTCGACGTCCCATCGGCTACGGTGACGATTCCCCCGCCAGGAAGAACCAGAGCAGGTCGCTTTTCTCTACCACCACGACGCCGGAATCGGTAACGCGAAACCGTTTGGCATCCTCTTTCTCGTCATACCCGATAACGGCGCCGGGAGGTATAGTAACGTCTTTCTCGATGATAGCTTTGCGCACCCTTGCGTACCTCCCGATGTTGACTCTGTCAAACAACACGGAGTCTTGTACCAGAGAGTAGCTGTTGATACGTACCCAGGGCGACAGCACCGAACGTCTTACCATGCCCCCGCTGATGATGCATCCGTTGGACACAATCGAGTCGACGGCCACACCGAAACGTCTCCCTTCCTCGGCGAAAACAAACTTCGCCGGCGGTCCCTGCACATGATTTGTGCGGATCTGCCACTCGGAATCGTACAGGTTGAACACCGGATCGACCGAGACAAGGTCCATGTTCGCTTCCCAGTATGCGTCTATGGTACCTATGTCGCGCCAGTACTCTGCGGCCTTACGGTTCTCGTCGCGAAAGTTGTATGCACACACCTTTTTACTCGATATCATCGAGGGAATAATGTCTTTCCCGAAATCGTGCGAGGAACCGTCACGAGACGCATCCGCCATCAGTTCCCTATTCAGAACGTCCGTATTGAAGACATACACCCCCATGGATGCGAGACATTTGTCCGGGTTGCCCGGCATATGTCGAGGTGATTCCGGCTTCTCCTCAAACCCGATCACCCCGTGGTCCCCGTCGACTTCGACAACACCAAACCGGGATGCCTGCTCTTTGTCCGTTTCTATAACGGCGATGGTCAGGTCCGCGCCGGCGTTCCTGTGAAACCTGACCATCTTGTGGTAGTCCATTTTGTAGACGTGGTCTCCAGACAGGATAAGCACCTCGCTCGGACTTTCGCGATCAATAGAGTACATGTTCTGGTACACTGCGTCGGCGGTTCCCTGATACCAGCTGTCGCCAACCCGGCGCTGCGGGGGGATCAGGTCGATGTACTCGCCAAACTCGCCCCGCATAAGGGAGCTCCAGCCCAGGCGCAGGTGTCGGCTTAACGATTGAGACTTGTACTGGGTCAGCACCTGAATCCGAAAGAGATGGCTGTTAATACAGTTCGATAGCGTGAAATCTATGATCCGATACACGCCGCCGAAAGGCACCGCTGGTTTTGCACGATGTCGTGTCAAAGGGTGCAGGCGCGCACCAGCGCCGCCCGCGAGAACCACAGCCAAAACATTCTTCACTATAGCACTCTCTGCAACCTGCGGTCAGGACCCAACCGAGAATATTCTTGCAGACCGTCACAGATCCGGAACGACAGCTACTTCGGAGTCGTTTGTTCTTGTTGACAAGCTGCTATGTAGCTTGCAATCTTATCAACATCCGCCTGTTGAGTCGCGATAAACGCGCCTCTCAACAGGTAGCGACCGCCTGGTGTCGTCGCCACGCTTACCACTCTGCAAAACAACAGGATCGATGCCTCGCCGGGCTCGGTGATGAGTCTGAACTTTATGACCGACTCCACACTGAGACGGTCATCGGTGAGGATCGACACGCCTCCGGCGCTCAGTGTCGCAACACGGGCGTTGGCTCTCCATCTGACCGGCAGACTGTCACGCGTTTCCGCGTGCTCCACCTCGTGCGGATCCTCGGTCTCCAGCAGCTCAAATGATATGGGCAGGTCAACCCTCATTCTGTAGAATTTCCTGGATTGTCTGCGCTCGATCTTCGCCGGATGGTCAAGGGCCGCATGCCCCTCCTTTGCGTCAACGCTCTTCACCTTGGCGTCAAAAAGGTATCGGCCGTCGTCCGGCCGCCAGAACCTCACCTTCACACGTTGACCGCTGCACAGCGCAAACGCTGCTCCCATGCTCGTGACCGAACCCACTGTTATGGCATAATCATCCACGGCGGCAACCACCGCCTTCAACATTTCGGGCTCGCCAGGTTCCTTCAGTTCAAGAGTCAGACGTTGACCGGCGCGCAGACTACGTGTAGACGGCAACGGATGGGTTAACGGCAAGAAGTCCAGCCCGTACTTGTTCCGGATAGACGTCAAGGCAAGAGCACGTTTCTTGATGGTTTCTTCGCTCGCACCATTTGCCTTCAACTCTGCCAGATCGCGCTCGACACACCTGTCGAAAACCTCGTTTGAGTTGACCACGACGTGAGTGTAGGGATAAGAACCCGAGCGAGCCATATGTTGGCACAACGCGATCTCGTGGTCGGTAAGACCTTTTTCCCGGGCACTGCTTACAAACCGTTCTTCTGCTTGACGCCGCTGCCGTCGACTGGCAAGCAGCGATCGCACCAACTCTATCGCAACTGCGGCCAAGAACAGCACTATGACCGCGGCAACCGCCAGAACGATTATGCCGCCCGAGGCAGAAGGCCAGGCGATGTACGCGCCCATCGGGATCGTCGGCCCCGCCACCCTCGCCGGACCCTGTTTCACGCTGGTTGTCTTCATCTCAACCTCTTCTGCCGCTATACGGATATTATACACTACCGCCATCCCATGCGCAATCACCGAATGGCACTGTTATCCCGCAACACGCTCCGATCCTCCCTCTCGCCATGCTCCTGCTCGTGCCCGCAATCGAATCATCTGTTCGAGGCACAAACGCGCCCCTGCAGAGGAGTTCGACGCGGAGCCGGTTGACAACAGGCAGGCTGTCAAGATAAAGTTGGCAGTGGTACGCTCAAACAACATATCCTGTGGAACTTCTTGTCAGTGGGGAACACTCGATCCGGAGGAGGGTGGTCGTGCGATGATTGAACAAGAGAGTCGAAGGCTGGAAGAGGCCGTCACGAAACTCTGTGGACTTCTGAAAGAAGCAAGCTCCTGGACGGACAGGCGCGACGCTGCTGAGTCGCTGTGCAAGTCCGCCCGCTGCGCAATAGAATCTATAAAGGAATCTGCAAAGACGAAAGACTACGACGTCGCCGTCGAGTGCGAGAAAGCGCTCAACGAGTTGAGGGGAACACTCGATCTCTCCAGCATTAAGCTTGTCGGGGAACCTGCTCAACCGGTTCCGAAAAAGGTAGACGATCCGCTTCCCGGCGACCCCCGCGACGTCGTGCGTGCCGTCGCTCAGAAACGCGGGTACGTCTTCTCCGAGAGCTCGGACGGATTTGGTTTCGAGATCGACACTAAAGGCGGCCGACACCAGGAGGTGCAGGTGCGGTTCGACGCGGCTGACCAGACGGGTTCGCCCTTAGTGCAGATACTAACCCTCTGCTGCGCTGCTACGGAACAGATATACCGCTGGGCCCTTCAGGCGAACTCGAGGCTCGCGCATGGTGCGCTCGCACTGCGGACAACGGAAAGTGGCGAGATGCTCGCGCTTGTCAACACGTATCCGGCCCATGCCGTGACGGAGAAAGTGATCGAAGCGAACCTGGAGTATATAGCCGAAACGGGCGACTGGATCGAGAAAGAAACGACGGGCCTCGACGCACACTAGTCTCGTGCGTCGCGACAGCTCCGCAGGATTCGCCCGACAGTGAGAAGGTGAGAACAGCAATGGACTTCGAGAAGACTATACTCTGCATCGGTGCCGGCTATGTCGGCGGCCCCACCATGGCCGTGATAGCAAGACACTGTCCCGAAATCAAGGTGATAGCTGCCGATATCAACCCCGATCGTATCGCCGCGTGGCAGTCCGACGAGCTTCCGATCTACGAGCCCGGACTGAAAGAGATCGTCGAGGAGGCGCGCGGCCGCAACCTGTTCTTCACCACCGACGTGGCAGCGAGTATAGCCGAGGCATCTATTATCTTTGTCAGCGTCAACACGCCGACGAAAACCTTCGGCCAGGGCGCGGGCCGCGCCGCCGATCTCCGGTACTGGGAAGGCACCTCCCGACAAATACTCGAACACGCAACGACCGACAAGATTATCGTCGAGAAAAGCACGTTGCCCGTTCGTACCGCCGAAGCTATGGAACGCATATTGAACAGCAAACCGCAAAGCGTTCGGTTCGAGGTGCTCTCCAATCCCGAGTTCCTTGCCGAGGGAACCGCAATAGACGATCTCGAGAATCCCGACCGCGTGCTGATAGGTTCGCGCAACACTGAATCCGGGCGCAAGGCGCAGGCCGAACTCGTCGACATCTACCTGCACTGGGTGCCGCGCGAGAAGATCCTGACCCCGGACGTCTGGAGCAGCGAGCTCTCGAAGCTCGCAGCCAACGCGTTCCTGGCACAACGCATCTCGTCGATTAACGCAATATCGGCGCTCTGCGAGAAGACGGGTGCAAGCGTGTCCGAGATTAGCAAGGCCGTCGGTCTCGACTCGCGCATCGGGCCGAAGTTCCTGCGGGCCAGCGTCGGGTTCGGCGGTTCGTGTTTCAAGAAGGACATACTCAACCTTGTCTATCTCTGCGAGCATTTTGGTCTGCCCGAAGCAGCCGCCTACTGGGAACAGGTTGTCAAGATGAACGAGTACCAGGAAAGCCGTTTTGTCGCGGCCATGCTCAAACACATGTTCAACACGCTGGTCGGCAAACGCATCGCCGTCTTCGGGTTCGCGTTCAAAGCCAATACCGGCGACACGCGCGAGTCGCCGGCCATCTACGTGTGCCGCCAGTTGCTGACCGAAAAAGCTTGTCTCAGCATCACGGATCCCGAAGCATTGCCCAACGCGCAACGCGACCTTGCCGACGTCGAGGGAGAGGTCGACTTCTGCACCGACCCGTACGAGGCCGCTGCTGGCGCACACGCTATCGCGGTTCTGACCGAATGGGACGATTACAGGGCACTCGATTACCGACGCATATTCGATACGATGGAGAAACCCGCGTTCGTCTTCGACGGTCGCAACCTGCTCCCCCACGACGAGCTGTTCGAACTAGGGTTCAACGTCATCCCCATCGGCCGCGCACCGATGTGCCATTTCTGATACGGGACATCATTGCTGCAGGGGCGGATCACGGGGGCTCAAGAACTGAACGATTCGAGGAACTTCCGGGCGAATCGAGCGCTGCGCTTCGGAAACTTGGAGTTGATCTCGAGCACCAGGTCGCCGCCGTAGTCGATCTCTTCGAGCGTTGCGAACAGCTTCTCCCAGTCCTCTGTCGCGATCTTGCCCGCGCCCGGAGCGAGATGATCGTCGCCTGTGCCGAAGTTGTCCCCGAGATGGACGTGGACGAGCCGGGATTTGAAGGTGTCGAAAAACTGCGCGACGGGTTCCGGCGCGATGTTCGCGTGCCCGATATCAATGCAGATGCCCAGTTCGTCGATCGCCTCTACGGCGGTGGTCAACGCCTCAATGGTCCCGTTTTCGAGCGCGACAATGACACCTTTGGACTGCGCGTGACGGACCGCGTTTCCGCACATGGCGAGACGCTCGGAGTCAACAGACGAATCCAGCCCCAGCGTGGACGTGTGAACCACCAGAACACTGCTGCCGACTGACTGCACCATCTCTATCTCGGTCATCAGTCCGTCCGCATCCCACGCGTTAAGTGCCGTGTGCATGCTCGATCTCGCGCCCGCAACCAGCCTGCCCAACCTCATCCAGTTGTCGCGAGCAAATGCTTCCGGTTGCGGAGGCCAGTCGGTCCAAAACTCTACACCGAAACCCTCCTCTTGTATCTGACCGGCGGCAACTTCCAGGTCGACGTCGTCACCAAACGCGCATAGGTAGTTCCACGTGCTGACCGACAAGTTCATCCCTGTTTCCTCCACTGCTCAACAACCCGACAACACGCTGCATCATACGGCCCGCAGCACATCGCTGTCAAGTGCTTGTTCGACTCGTCCAACTCTTTCATTCTGAGCCGCAACGAAGAATTTCGATCTGGCAACAGCCCTTCTGAACAAGCCTTCCCGGCGCTTGCTAATCGCGTACTTGGAACGGTACTATGGAGTCGGTCGTGGTGACCGTCTTGCAGCACGCGAGTCGAGTGCAGTCCGCAAAGACAGAAGGTGAACGAAGACGAAAGCCTCCTGCAGACTAGGTATATGTCAAGAGATTACTTGCCAGCTTGTTAGACTGCTATATATAATAAATGTGATATTAAGGTTTATTGCTGTTAGTTTGGCAGTGAGCTGTTTGTGACGACGATATCTGGGTGGGACAAATAGCGAATCTTGCAACGGTGAGGAGGGCGATCATGCTCTGGAAATCGATGGCCGTACGGGTAGTGACACGAGTACTGGCGCTGCTGCTAGTGCTTCCGACTTCCTTCGGGAACGCAGCGAGCATCGACGAAAACGATCCGCCCGGCGAAACGTATATCCGTTACGGTATGGCTGACGGGCTTCCCCGGTTTTCCGCATCGCGACTCGAACGGCTGACCTTCCCGCTTGCATACCGACCGGACGACCCGCTCGACTTCACCGCGTGGAGGAAGACCGCTCGTGCGAGGCTCATCGAGTCGTTGCTCGCACCGCCGCCGCCCGCACCGTTTGAGGCGGTTGTCATCGGTCGCGAAGATCGCGGAACCTACGAAGCGAGGAGGGTTGTCTTCAACATATCGGCCGACAGCCGGGTGCTCGCGTACCTTCTCGTACCCAAAGGCGACGGGCCGTTCCCCGCACTACTGGCGCTCCACGATCACGGTGCGCACTTCTCGATTGGCAAAGAGAAGGTCGTCCGCCCGTTTGACGAGCCAAAGGAACGCGTTGCAGACGCAATGAAATGGTCGAGGGAATGCTACGGTGGACGGTTCATCGGGGACGAGCTCGCCAAACGCGGCTACGTCGTCTTCGCCACCGACGCACTCTTTTGGTCGGACCGGGGCAGGAAGGAGGGTGTCGCCTACCCCGCCCAGCAGCAGCTTGCAGCGAACATGTTCCAGCTCGGAATGTCATGGGCCGGCACCATTGTCTGGGACGACATACGCAGCGCAGAGTTTATCGCCACCTTGCCGGAAGTCGATCCCGAACGGATCGGTGCCATGGGACTTTCGATGGGTTCCAACCGCACGTGGCACGTCGCTGCCGCTACCGACAGGATCGCTGCGGGCGCAGCAATCTGCTGGCTGAGCACGACCGAATCGCTCATGTCGCCGGGCAACAACCAGACCACAGGACAGTCAGCGTTTTCGATGACGCATCCCGGCCTGCGCAACCATCTCGACTATCCCGACGTCGCCTCTATCGCGTGCCCCAAACCCATGCTCTTCTACAACGGCGAGAAGGACGGCCTGTTTCCGGTCGACGGCGTCCGGGACTCGTACGCGAAGATGCACGCGGTATGGGAAAGCCAGGACGCCGGTGATAAGCTCGTCACCAAGATATGGCCCGTGCCGCACGTCTTCAACAAAGAGATGCAACGCGAAGCGTTCGACTGGCTCGACAAGTATCTGGAAGCTGATTCGCAGGCTCGATAGACTCCGGCACACACGTCTCGCCGGAGACACGAGCAACCTATCCCAAGCGCAATGATATGGCATCACTTCATGGCCAAGGATGGGTCACTGTACTATGGCCGCACTGTGGTTCACTCGTCATCGCGAGCGCCAGCCTGGCGATCTTGTTACGGCTGAAGGCCGTGGGGAATCCGAGATTGCCACGTCGTTCGTTCCTCGCTCCTCGCAACGACGGGTTTGCGCAGTTCCTTTAAAGGACCACTCCGCACTGAGAACATCGCTTCAAGCCTCCGAACGGAGGCGACGGAATAAAGCCCCGGTTGACGACGAAGGAGGAACCCGGGGTATATAGCCATCCACAAACCAAGCCCCCGAACGGGGGCGGCGGAACCGTCCGAATCAGTCGAACGCCACACGCGGGTCGGGTACCGCGACCGGAACACCTCCCGCTTCGATGGACTGTTCCGACATCAAACCCGGCAACGTCCAGTCGAGCGCCGTGTACACGTCTACCGGCGGCGGCGTGCCGGTGCGCAACGATTCGATGAACGCGTGAACCTCGAAATAGTCGCACCCTTCATGCCCGGTCTTCATCGCTACAGCCTCGAGCTCACGCCACGGTTCCGGCAGGAACTCCTCCCCGAACTCCCATAACGAATGCCACGTGTTCGGTTCGCCGGAATGGTAGTCCGCGAACCACACCAGATGATCGCCGCCCGGCATGCGCGCCGATTCGTAACACCCTTTGGTCCCCTGCAACGAGTAGTACGACATGCAATGCGGTCTGTGCGACACCAGGTCCTGACGTATCCGTACAAGCCGGCCGCGTTCAGTCTTGCACGACATCACCACGCTGTCTTCCAACCGGTTCCCCGGCATCGTGTGAACGCCCGAACCCAGACAGGTTACGGACACGACCCGTTCGCCAAACCACGACAGGCACGGGCCGAGACTGTGGGTGCCGTACGTGACACCGTTACGGCCCAACTGCCATTCGAACCGCCATGTCGGCGCCCCATCGCGATCGTAGAAGTAATCGCGCGCATCGTGTATGTACTCGCCTTCCGCGTAATACATCTCGCCGAACAGGCCCGCCTTGACAAGCTCTCTCACCAGACAGACAGGTTTCAGGAACACGTAGTTTTCCGCCATCATATATGTCGCGCTGCTTCGACGCACCGCACGCACGAGCTCCGCGCACTGGTCGAGGTTCACCGCCGCCGTCACCTCCGACAGAACGTGTATATCACGGTCGAGCGCCGCCACGGCCTGCGGCACATGGAACGGCATCGGGCTCGCCACGACAAGCATGTTTATCCCGGAATCCAACAGCGGTTCAAGTTCCATGAACCGCCGTTCCGGCTGTACCCCCAACGCATCGCCGCCGGCCGCGAGGTTGCGCTCGTCCGGATCCATCAACGCATGATTCTCGACCCCCTCGAAAGTCGCAAAATGCGCAAACGCCGCCGACCGGTTCGCTCCCGTAAACCCAACCTTCAACTCCATCTACCCACCTCCCGTTCTCTCTTGCACGTGTTGATTCGCCCTGCCGTATGGATTCAGTGAAGTATTCTATCACCTCATGCCGCATTTCGGAAGGCTTCTTGTCTATATCGGAGCCGCACGCTGACAACCCCACAAATAGGCAAGAAAAGTTGAACAAAACAGCCCGGCTATGCGTAGTAGTAGTGACGAATGTGGCGACAGAGGGTACTGTGACGTACGTAACAGCAAGCGCAGGCTTCATTTATACATTTCCTGGATGTTTACGGGAATTTCATAAAGGACAACTAGATACAGGTCGGAATGTCGCCCCGCTCCTCGCATAACGTATTGGATTCTTCGACGCTCCCCCTTCCTCAAGACAACTACCTCCGGTTTGCTCCCGGCCGTTTGACGCCGCACAGCCGGATAGCGGATAATATATGAGTAGAGAAAGGCGGACGTTACGTGCTCACGCGTGATAAGAAGATACGGCTCACCGGGTTCCAGACCATCGTCCTTATCTGGGTCGGGATCGCTCTGGTGGTGATCATCGGGCTCGTTTTCGGGCCCGAACGCGAACCGCCTCCCCCGACCTCCGAGGTCTCTTACGAACCGCGCAGCCCCGAGAGAGAGGACGACGATCTGCCTCCAATGGATATCGATTGGGGGACGGAACGCGACCGGAAGCCCGCTGCTGGACGCTCGAAACCCGCGAAAGACTCGGTGCGGCTAGTCGGCATGGTAATCGACGCCGATACCGACGAGCCCGTCGCCGGCGCCCAGCTGACGGCACGTCGCCAGGTGTCCCCGGCAGAACTTGAGGCGTTTCGCCAGGGCGGCTCGGTCTCGGACCGTCTTGACGTCCGCAAGAACAGCAGAACCACCAAGCAGGGGAAGTTCGTGATATCGGGACTCGTACCCGGCACGTATGTAGTGGACGTCCGCGCCTATCGATACATGCCCAAGTCCGAGATGGCTACAATCGAGGAGGGCGCGAAAGAGACCACGATCACGATCATGCTGTCGCACGGGTCGTCTATCGCCGGCCGTATCAGAGAAGAGGGCACCAACCAGCCGGCACGGGGCGTCTACGTCTATGCGAGCGTGCCAGGATCGAGCCGATCCGGCGTGTACTCCGACGCAGACGGCGAATACATATTGGGCGGTCTGAAGGCCGGCGACCATATCGTCCGGATCGAAACGCGCGACACGGACTACAGGATACTTCCGGGGGCCCAGGAACGGGACGTTCGATTGGCCGCCCTTGCGGAAGATCTCGGCCAGCCTGTCGAACGGACCGTCTCGCGCGACGCGTCCCGGGGAGGACGCGAACAGCTGGTTACCGTCGGCGAGAACGAAGACGTCCGCGGGGTGGATTTCCTGGTCGGCATCGCGGGCCAGGTCTGGGGGTACGCGCTCGACCCCGAACGGAAACCGATCAAAGGTGTCACCGTATTCTTGTGCACCTCGGCGAGCCCTGTATCTCAGCTTATCGACATGGCTCTCGAGGCGCGCGAGCCCCGAGGAGACGCCACCGACAGCGACGGGCTCTACATCATCCGCAGCGTCGAGCTGAACCAACAGTGGCAGGTGTTCGCCATGGAGAACGACTGGTCGCCGCAGATTAGCGAACCCTTCTTCCTCAGCCCGACACAACGGGCCGTCCGGGTCGACATATTCCTCACGCGCGGCTCGAACGTATACGGCCGCGTAGTCGATACGGCGCGCCAGCCGGTGTCGGGCGCTGAGCTCGCCTGCATCCCGAAATACTCGAAGTTTCTCAGTCCGCTGGACGCGCCGGCTGCGGTCCGCCAAGAGCACTCCGACAATGAGGGCAACTTCGAGATCACCAGTCTGCCGGCGGGCGAATACCAGATTCTGGCTATGAAACAAGGCTACAAGATAGCGTTTCGCGGCGAACCGATCTATCCCGACGGCTACCACGATATCACCGGTATCGAGATAATGCTGACACGCGTCGGGGAAGGTTTCGGCGAGTACACCATCTATGGTAGG
Source organism: uncultured bacterium (assembly GCA_964524145.1). GTDB lineage: Bacteria > Hydrogenedentota. Next base: position 37,301 of record CAZGCA010000047.1, read on the forward strand.
ATCTACGATTCGCGCGATCAGCCGATACCCGAGGCCAATGTAGCGCTCACGTCGGTCAGCGCGGGCGAGCTGGCCGTCTCCGCCAGAGAGCAGAAGAGCGACAACTACGGACGGTTCCGGTTCGAGAACGCCGAGCTGGGCATCTATTCGCTTATCGTTAACAAGAAAGGGTATGTCGAGAAGGTGGTGACGGATGTGAGGTTGAACGAGCCGACGGACGTCTACCTCGAACGCCAGAACGCTATCTCCGGCGTCGTGCTTGTTCGCGAAACCGGCGCACCGCCGCCCCGCTACCAGGTGCGTCTGATCCCCGCTGCGAGCCGGCGGTCCGACATCATGGACACGTTCCGAATGTTCGACTGGCGTTCGTTCAGCGACCCGGAAGGCAAGTTCAGGATCAACGCCTCAGGGCACGGCGACTTCATTGTAGAAGCGCGTGCAACCAAGCTTACACCCGGGAAAGTGAGCGTCCACGTGCCGGAGGATCGTGATGTTGACGGCGTACGCGTCTACGTGTCGTCGCGCGGCGGCCGAATACGCGGCAAGACAGTTGACGCTACCGGGTTGGCCGTTCCGGGCGCAATTGTCGAGATAAGCCAGATGGACGAGATCGCGTTGGCACAATTCATTCCAAGAGGTCTGCCGGGATTCCGGCCATCGCAGCAGAGCGATGAAGAAGGCAAGTTCGAGTTTGACGCGCTCGCGACAGGCGATTACTTTCTCGGCGCAAAGTACAAAGGCTATGCGGACGCGCGCGTTGGCCCTATCAGCGTGTCCGAAGGCCGGACAGTTTCGAACATTACCATCGTCTTGACACAAGGCGGCCGGCTGACAGGGTTCGTGCCCGGCGACGACGGGCGCCCGCTCGAAGGCGCTGTCGTAACGATCGCCGGCGGGCCCAACTACTCTGCCTTCACGACAAGCGGCCGCGGCGGCGAGTACACGTTCGAGTCTCTGCCGCCGGGCGAATACTTGATCTCTGCCATATCGCTCGACATCGAGAACCTGGCCGGACTCTTCGCGCCCAAACACGGCATGGTCGTGATACGGGAAGGTGAAACTACCGTCTACAACTTCGAGACCACCGTGGGCACGAGCATTGCCGGCGCTATTGACGGCGTGCCGGGCTTCCCGAGCATAAACTATGTTGTGCTCCGCATGCCCGGCAGCCAGTCGGTGACAGGTGTTGACTTGCGCAACCCGGCAAGCTGGTTTACGGAAGGATCGATGGCGGCGAACTTTATTGTCGGCGCATCGCCGATAGGCAGCGACGGCACGTTTAACATACCAAACGTTCCGGACGGCAACTACACGCTCGAAGTCGTCTCGATGTCGCTCGCGGACCTCGTGGGCGGCGGCGGCCAGTCGCTGCACGAGCAGGACGTCCAGATTGCCGCTGATACGCCGCTGAACCTCGACATAGACGTGGGAGGGTTATGAGCAAGCCTCCGGCTATTGACGTATCCAACCTGACCGTGCGGTACGGCTCGAATGTTGCCCTGAACGACGTTTCGATCACTGTTCCGGGCGGCACAATCGGCCTGTTGGGACCCAACGGCGCCGGCAAAACCACTCTTCTCAAAACGCTGCTCGGGTTCCTCACGCCGGACGCGGGCAACGTCCGTCTGCTCGGATTCGAGCTGCCCGAGGAAGCGCTCGCAGCCCGCCAACGGCTCGGTTACATGCCCGAGACGGACATCGTCAGCCCGAAGATAAGCGCGGTCTCGTTTCTGTCGTACTGCGGTACACTGTGCGGTTTGCCGCAGAAGGACGCGATGCAGCGCGCTCACGAGGTGCTCAACTATGTCGGGTTGGACGACAACCGGTACCGCAAGATGGAGACGTACTCGATGGGCATGCGCCAGCGGGCGAAGTTCGGCCAGGCGCTCGTCCACGACCCGCAGATTCTGCTGCTCGACGAACCCACCAACGGGCTCGATCCCGTCGGCCGCAAAGAGATGCTCGACCTTATCAAGGAGATCGCTTCGAGCCGCGGTGTCGCGGTCGTGCTGTCGTCGCACCTGCTGCCGGACGTCGAGTACGTCTGCGATCACGTTATCGTCATACACAAAGGCGACGTGGTCCGCCAGGGCAGCATCGAGGAGCTGACTGCGCTCCACGAAGGGCTGTTCGAGATACGGATCAAGGGCGACCGGGACCGATACATCACGGCGCTCGAAACGCGCGGCTGCCGCTGCCGAAACTCCCACGACGGGTCTATCATGGTAGTCAAGCCGAAGAATGTCGACAAACGCGACCTGTTCCGGGAAGCAACCAGGAATGATGCCCAGGTCCGCCACATTGTACCGGTCAGGGCGCGTCTGGAAGAAGTGTTTATCGAGGCCATACGCGAGAACTCACATGCCCATATATGAGCAGACATATCGCGCCTGGGAGGGGCGGACCGTCCCGAGACACCGATGGTTGACCATCGTGAAGCAGGAGTTCGCCGTGCTCCTGGCCCAACGCCAGTTTATCATTCTTTACCTGATGTCGTTCCTCCAGGTGTTCATACGCATAATGCAGGTTGTTGCCGTCGACACGCTCGCAACCAGCAAGCGCCCCGAGATCATGATGGTCGTGCAGCAGATCAAGGGCATGAAGATCGAACCTCAGATGTTCTTCGATTTCATCCGGATGCAAAGCGTCTTCGTGGTCATGATGGCCCTGTTCGCAGGCGCGGGCATGATCTGCAACGACGTCAGGAACAACCTGTGGGAGGTCTACTTTGCGAAACCGCTCACGCGGCGGGATTACATACTCGGGAAGTTCTCTGCGTTGTGCTTCATCACCTTGTCGTTCACGGCGGTTCCGGCAGTCTTCCTTTACGTGCTCCACTTTATTCTCGCGCCAAACAAGGCATGGATCACGGAGTTATACTGGATACCGATCTCGAGCGTGATCTTCTCGCTCCTTGTCGTGGTGCCGACGATGCTGCTGGTGCTCTGCTGTTCGTCGCTATTCCGGAGCATGCGTTTCGTATCGCTCGCCGTGCTTATAGTCCTGATGGGCAACTCGGGCATGGCTGCGATCCTGGCTGACGTGCTCGAGAACAGAATGTACTACTCCGTCTCGATACCGATGGCGATCAACCGGCTGGGTACAAGTCTCTTCCGGCTCCGTCCATTCTTTACGATGAACCCACTCGCCGCGACGGTGATGGTCCTGATCGTCTCGGCCATCTGTCTCGCAATCCTATGGCGCAGGATTCGTGTTGTGGAGATCGCCTCGTGAACGCCACTCTGGTTGCGACCAACCTTTCGAAATGGTTCGGCGAAGTCGTTGCCGTCAACAAGCTCGAGGTCGAGATCGGTACCGGCGTTACGGGGCTGCTCGGGCCGAACGGCGCCGGCAAATCCACGTTTATCAAGTTGGCAACGGGCCTGCTCAGACCGAGCCAGGGCTCCATTATGCTCATGGGGAAGCGTGTCTGGAACAACTATCCTGTGCTCTCGAAGGTCGGGTACTGCCCTGAAGCGGACAAGCTGTACGACGACATGACCGGGTTCGAATTCGTGTCCTGGATGGCCCGGTACTCGGGGCTCGGCCGGCGCGCGGTGAAACCTGCCGCCGAGAAAGCCATCGAGCTCCTGAGCATGACCCACAGGATGCACGACCGCATCCCGACGTACAGCCGCGGCATGCGCCAGCGCATCAAGCTCGCCCAGGCTATCGTACACGACCCGCAGGTCATCTTTCTCGACGAGCCGATGGCAGGGCTCGACCCGGAAGGGCGCGAGGACATGTTCTCGCTGATTCGCGAGATGGGGGAGCAGGGCCGGACGGTGATCGTATCGAGCCATATCCTCTACGAGATCGAGCGCGTAACCAACAACGTGATTCTGCTCAACCGCGGGTGCGTTCTAGCGCGCGGCAACGTCCACGACATACGGGAGCTTATCGATGAGCATCCCCACACAATTTCGATTCACTGCAACGCGCCGCGACTTGTTGCATCCCATTTCGTAAGCCAGGACGATGTCCTCAGCGTCGAGTTTGAATCGGAGGACGGAGGTGTCACCATCCAGACACGACGGCCCAACAAGTTTTACCCGCAGCTCGCCGAACTGATAACGAGCGGCAGGATAGATATACAACGTATCGAGTGTCCTGACGATAACCTGCAATCGGTATTCGAGTATCTGGTGAAATGATGGAAGCGGCATCAGCAACCAAGGCAACGGCTGCCCGCACAGCGCCCGGATACCTGACCAGCCTGCGGACCTCGTTTGCACTGACATCTCTGCTCATACTCCGGCGGCGACGCACGATCCTGGCCGGGGTGCTCACGCTCTTTCCCGTGATCATACCCCTTGCAGTCGTGTTCCTGCTCGAGGAGACCGCCACATTCACCGGCGCGAAACTCTTCGAACGACTCATCGAGTATCTGTATATCGGCATTCTCACGCCGCTGCTGGCACTCTTCTTCGGTGCAACACTGCTCAGCGAAGATATTGAAGGCGAAACCATACCGTTCCTGCTCAGCAGGCCGATCCACCGCTCGGCACTCCTTCTTGGCCGGTTCCTGTCGTACATCGCCATTGCGACGGCGCTCATCCTGCCGGCGGTCGCTCTCACGTTTGCCGGCTGCGTTGCCGCGGGCGGTCTCGAGACCACGGCGGCCAACCTCAGAACGTTCGGACACTACTGTCTCGTGCTGTTGCCGGAGCTCGCCGCATACGGCGCGTTTGCCATCTTCATGGGTGCTCAGACCAAACGGCCCGTCATCTACGGCGCCATATTCGTATTCGGCTGGCAGTGGGTAGCCGTACAAGTGCCGGGACTTGTTGATTTCCTCACTATCCAGAAGTACGTCACGTCGCTCCTGCCATACATGCCGTTCCAGAAACTGATCCCCGGAACGATCCCTGTCCAGGCTGACGCGGTCAGAGACGTCTACGCAGTCAGTGCCGGTTTCGCCCTCGTTGCATTGGCAATCATCACACTCATCTTTCTCATCGCGACGGTCGTGGTGCTCAGGATCAAGCAGTACTCAACCGGCAAAGTTCTCGCAGCGGGCTAGGATCGTGGGACGTTTCAGCAACGAGCGATTTGTCATCGGCGTACTGGCGTGCCTGTTTGTCGCCGCTACAGTGCTCGTCGTGGTCGCGCTCGTCACACGCACCGGCAGAATGCCGTTACTGCCGCCCGAACCGCCGGAACTCACCGCGAAACGCAGAAACCCCGAGAACGCGTTCTTCGCGCTCCAGAAACTCGCCGAGTCCTTTCCGCCGGTTCCCAAGGCCCCACCACCAACGTCCGTCGCGGATCTTGACCGCAAACCCGGCCCAATCGGCCAGCTCATCGGGACCACTCTCCCGGATGATGCGCCGGAAGTCATCGCGTATCTCGAGACATGCCGCCCCAAGATTGACAAGTTGCGCGAGATCATCCGGCGCGACATCTTTATGCTGCCGAAGATTGAAGAGCCTGAAGATTGGTACCATATGCGTAGGCTAAACCTTAACGTGTTATGGCCGGGTAACCTGATGCAGGCAACCGGCGTCTATCTCGAGAATCAACGGGAATATCGAACCGGGGCGGAGATGTATCTCGACATGGTTCTCTTTGGACAGCGGGTCCGGGCAGATGGGCTGTATTACGGAACAGAGGTCGAGCGAGGCGGATTGATGCGGTTGCGCCTCATGGCCTGGCAAACCAAAGATACAGACCTTCTCGGCGAGACAACTGCCGACCTTGCGAAACTTGAGACCGGTGAACCGGCTGTCCTGCCGACTGTCGAGTATACCGTGCGGATGCGCTTTGACGCACCACGATCGGGACGCAACCGACGGAGAGGCGGGCTCGGGGATGCCGTTATTGAAGTGACAACGGCATTTGAGTTACGAAGGGCGCGGAAGGAGTTGCGCAAAGTGTTGCCGTCCATTCTCGAGAACGTTGACAAACCCTATCTCGACGCAAATAAGGTCTTCCAGGGTCATGATGACCTCTCGTGGTATGCCATCGCCACGATACGATCAGCGCAGAATGCGCTCAATGATGCAACGATCATCCGTGCCGATATCCGGGCGACACAGGCCGAGCTCGCCATTCGCCGATACCAGATTGCGACCGGCATGCTGCCCGATTCTCTCGAAGCCCTTGTACCGGACTACTTGCCCGAAGTGCCGATCGACCCCTTCTCGGAACAACCGTTGCTGTACAAGCTCGAAGACGACGGCTACCGTCTCTACTCGGTTTATGAAGACGGCCGCGACGGTGGCGGTGTCTTGGACGCTTCCGATACCGGCAAGAGCCGCCGTCTGTACAAACATCTATCACCCGACCTCGTATTCCACCGACCCGAAAGCGTCAAGCCCACCGGCTAATCCGAAGCTTCTACAGAGCGTGGCCTCCCGTCATGATCCCTCACCCCAGCCCTCTCCCAGTGGGAGAGGGGGCAACGATTCACGTTATGTGAGGGCAGATCGAATAAAGCTTCAGGTCTTCTGCTGCCGGCGAAATGATCTCCCTCTCCCAGTGGGAGAGGGAGACAAAGAAGGAGGTGCTATTGGGAACGGCATAACTAATGTCCTGTCAATACACCCCAAACCCGTCGTTGCGAACCACCTTCAGGTGGCGTGGCAATCTCGCATTGTGCGCTTTGACCCCTTCTGCTTCATCCCGATCGCGATGGCGAAAGGCCCAGTCATTGCGAGAATGCCCGGCCGGACATTGCTTATGCAGCAATCAATAGCCACGTTTCGCAACGGGCCACCGGCCACTCCCCACCTACTACCTACTACATTCTACCTGCCCCACTCCCCGTCTACTGTCTACCGAATACCGTCTACAAACTCTCCTGTCTGCTCAACCGTAGACACATTTCCACGATCTGCTTCCGGGCATCTTGAATGATGTCCGTAGCCTGTTCGTAGACCGGCACGCTGTCGGGCGTCAGCGGTAGTCTCCGACCCGTCTCGTGCAACGCGGCCTCGACACGATGCGGCAACTCCTCCAACAGTGTTTCTGCTTCTCGAACAACGGACGCCGGCACGCCTCGCTCCCGGGCACGCTGAATTGCGTCTCTCAGCAGATACAGGATCTCGTAATCCTCAACACCTTCGCGCGCAACCTCCCATCGTCTGCTGCTCACCACGCCTTCGCCGTCGTACGCTGTGGCGAAGTAGTCGCCCGTCGGGTTGGGCCCGTCCCAGAGGTCTTCCGAATGGGTCGCGTAGGTCCACCATCCCGCGCCCGTGAACCCAAGGTTCCAGGCGTACCAGAACCGCCAGCGGTACAGACCGAGACATGAGAGCGTCCGGGACCGGCCTGAGGCGTCGTAGAACCAGACCTCTTTGCCGACGCGTTTCGCCTCCGGCACAAGCTCGTCTCCCAGCCGTTCGAGCAGTTCCGCGGACGGGCACCAGATGTCGATCAGCCCCGTAAACATCCTGACCGTCTCCATCGTGGTGCCGCTCGTCGGATCAGTGTAGATAAGGATGTTCGGGTCGGCTTCCCTCACCAGCTTGGCGACCTCGACAAGGTTCACCGTCGTCTGAGCATACGGGGTCGACGGCTCGTCGTAAGGGTAGAGCGCGTACCTGTCGTAGTCCATGCCCAGCTCGTTCATATGCGACACCCACACTCGCAAATACGATACGAACGCTTTGCGCCACGGTTCCGACAGGAACGGCTGCCCTCTGAGACTGCCTTGTGGTGAAACAAACAGCATGATGCCGTGCGGAGAGAGCAACCGGACCGATTCGTCGTGTTTGGTGAAGTCCATCTCACCCACCAGGTTGCCTTCGGCGTCGCACGTCGCGGACGGTGCAGACCCGAAAAAGACGGTCACGCCGTGGTCGACAAGGTCTTTCAGCGCGTACTCATGCTTCACTCCGAGCGGACCTGAATCGTACGACCAGAGACAGAACCGCAGGGGGCGCGGACGAGGCAGCGCCAACTCCCACACCTTGACCTCGATCGGAATGGCCACCTCGGTCGGGTCGGGCTCGACGCTCTTGAGACGTAACTCCGATACATAGTCGCCCGGCTCCATGCCGACCGCGTTCACAGTGATCCAGAGCTGTTGAGATTCGAGTGACGGAACAGTTATCAGCCGCCCTTGGTCCAGACGCGGTAGCGCGTCGGCCACCCGTTCGCGCCGGATAGACGAGACGGCAACAGCGCGCCTGAACTCAAGATGGTTTCTCGCTGGATAGGTCTTCTCACCAACAAGGTTGCCTGGGAGCACGCGCACCTCGAGCGTTCGCTCCGAGACGTTCGTCAAGTTCAACGCAAGCGACTCATACTCGCCGACGCAAAGCGCCGTGCTCAGCCCTTCCGTTCGGTTCTCCGGCGCAGGCAGCGAGTCGAGTGCATCGAAGTACGCCCACGGGTTGGCCTCCCATGCGAAAAACGAGCCTGTCGGCGCCAGAGCCTTCCCTGCAACTGCCAGCGACCTGAGCCGCCCGGCCGACTTTCTCAGAGCCGGGACCGACCGCGCGCGATCGGCATCCTCCGCCTCGTTAAGCGTCGCCAAGGTCCCGCGGAGAGTCCGCAACTCGTCCCGAACATGCTCGGCAGCGGTCGGATTCGTCTGTTTCCATGCCTCGGCAGCGTCCAGCGTCTGCTTGAGAAGAACGCCGTCCAGATACGCAAGGTCGCTCTCGAGCCCTTCGAACGAGAACGACGCCGTACTCGAAGAGAGAACCGTGCGGCGGTCTGCATCAATAAGCTTCCAACCAACGCCGTACGCTCCCGGTTCGGAAGCCTCGAACTGGACTGCGACACGTTGCCGCGCCCCGCGAACGTGCTTTGCGAACCGGTGCACGACACCGTTGGGGTGGACAATATCGGTTGTCAGGACCAGCCTCTCGTTTCCAGGGTTGACAACATCGAACCGCCAGACGTTCGATCCCGTGAGCAGCATTTGGTCGCCGTACGATACGAAGGACGCACCCGACGGTTCGCTTGTCTTGGCCGGTGTCGGCAGCAACTTGAATTCCGAAGCACCGGGAACGCGGCACGTGTGGGCCCTGTCCGCTCCGAAAACCGTCCACGCACGCGGATCGGCTCGATACGGCACGCCGAGCTCCACCCAGACCATGCTGCCTCCAACTCCCGGCCCCGCGACGATCGCTTCAATCATCCCGTCGTTATCGAAATCGCCGACAAGCGGAGACGCTGTGGGCTTGCAGGGAACGCTCGCTGCCATGATCGATGTGCCATCCGCGTCAAGAATTTGGACGTCGCCCGCGCTCGAGTGCAGCATGATCTCGAGCCCTGGATCGTCGTCGAGATTGACAAGCGTCGGCGCCGCGCACATGCAGCTGCGCGGGAACTCGCGTTTCCAGACAAACCCGTCCCGCCCGTAGCACCAGACAGCACCGCCTTTGTTGCCAAACACGATCTGGTCGCCACCGTCGCCGTCGAGGTCCGCAGCGGAGATGGCGCTGTTCACGTGCAGAAAGACGTTCTCCTCCTCGACCAGCCGCCCCGACCGCAGATCGATCCGCAGGAAATGGTGCAGCCCGCCCCCGATAAACAGCTCCGGTATTCCGTCACCTTCCACGTCGGCAAGAATGGGCGTGCTTGTCGGGAACAGGTCGTCGGGCCGATACACGTCCCACAACCATTCGCCTTTCGCGGTCAGCGCATAGATATGCCTGTCATGGGACGTAACGATGATCTCCCGGCCGGGAGCGTCATAGATGTCCGCGACCAGCGTGGGCCCCATCGGCTCGCCTTCCCCTTGGAACCGCCAGAGCAACGTTCCCGTGTTGCTGAAACACGAGACGTACCCTGCGACATCGCCCACCAGGATCTCCGGCGCACCGTCCCGGTCCAGGTCCGCAACCGCAGGACAGGCGTCGGCGAAAACGCCGCCGGGAATACGTGCCGTCCATTTCGGTTCGCCGGTGTCGGTCAGCACGACGATGTTACCCGCACTGTCGCAGCCCACCACCTCTTCCGCGCCGTCGCCGTCAAGGTCGGTAACAGCCGGCACGGCGGTTACGGGCGGCGTCATGGCGTACTCCCAGGCACGCTGCCCGTCGGGCGTGAAGCAGACTATTCCGTTCTCGACCTCAGATACAACGAACCCTTTTGTCCGGCCCGTCGCGGGATCACGAATCTCGTTCGGACCTGAGAATCCGCCTTTCCCCTGCACCTGCCAGCCGACTTCATAGCCCAAACCGCCAAACGCTCCCTGCGCGCACACAACACACACGACCAGCAACCCGGCAACACGCGTTTTCATCAGACGATTCCTCCGGTCTTGAACCCAACACCAGCCAATACCACGCTGATAGTGTAGCAGAATCTTGTGCCATACATCTCGTCCGCATTTCTCACCAGAAGGCCCCTTGCTTACCAGCACATCCCCGACCCCTTCTCGTCGTTCCCGCGAAAGCAAGAATCCAGCGTAGCGCAGGCATCTTGCCTGCAATCCCTATCTACTACCTACTCTATGCTACCTACTGACTCCGCAGGCTCCGTCCACCATGCTCGTGATCGCAATCGAAGGCCCCAAACAACCCCTTTTCGTCGTTCCCGCGAAAGCGGGAATCCAGCGTAGCGCAGGCATCTTGCCTGCAATCCCTATCTACTACCTACTCTATGCTACCTACTGACTCCGCAGGCTCCGTCCACCATGCTCGTGATCGCAATCGAACCCGCTACTGGGTCACCATTCGCCGCAACCACGCGAGTCCCGGAGGGACGATTGACAATAGCCCAGCAATTCATTGCTGGGATCACCGAGGCCCAAACCTATCCAGTCCCGTAGGGACGACTGAACCGATTCGCACTTCTGCGATCTTTCAACCGTATCCTATGAACATCCTTTAACACTCCGGGTTGTCACAAGGTTCCCGGCCTTTTCGACAACCCGCTTGTTCCTCCGTTGCAGGCTGGAAGCCTGCGCTACGAGAAACACGTCACGTTGATCTCTGAGCGATAGGTTGTGTAGGATAGTCCGAGCGTTCACATTCCCTATAGGCGGACCGAAATGATACCGATAAAGGACGAGAACCCGACCGAGACGGTCCCGTTCGTCACGTTGGCCATTATCACGGCGAACGTCCTCGCTTTCGCCTACGAACTCTCGCTCGGCCAGGAAGGCGTCACGCGGCTGGTGATGCAGATGGGCGTTGTGCCGCGCGAGATGACCGCAGGCGGGCTCAACCTCAGCCGGTCGCCGACCTTCATGACGAGCATGTTTCTGCACGGCGGGCTGCTCCATCTCTTGGGCAACATGCTCTACCTGTGGATATTCGGAAACAACATCGAGGACGCGCTCGGCCACGTTCGGTTCCTGCTATTCTACGTTCTCTGCGGCGTTGCGGCGACGGCGCTCCACGTTGCTCTAAACTCGGGATCCCCGAAACCGGTCATAGGCGCGAGCGGCGCGATCTCCGGCGTGCTCGGCGCGTACCTGATACTCTATCCGAAAGCCCGGGTCTGGACCATCATCTTCTACTTCTTCCTGATACGACTGATCCGTATACCCGCGGTGGTCGTTCTGGCGATATGGATTCTGTACCAGGTGCTGAGTGCGGCGGTTCTTTCCGCCTACGGCACGGCGGATGCCGGCGGCGTAGCGGTGTTCGCCCATATCGGAGGGTTTGCGGCAGGTATCGTACTGCTGCCTTTATTCCTGCTGGGACGGAAGCGGCGCCGGCGTATTCGCCCCTAGACAGCCTCACGTAATTCAGCAACAGACTCTGAGTCGCGTTTGCTCGAAACCCTCACCCCAACCCTCTCCCAATGGGCATATGCGCTAACTTAGCGAAATCCGTTGGTGTAACGTTGCCCATTGTGCA
>CAZGCA010000048.1:0-46930 GCA_964524145.1 uncultured bacterium
CTCGACCTCCTCATGCAGTACTCGCTACGAGCCAGAAGACGTTTTGACGTAAAAGCAAGGTTCTACAATTCCCCGGCATCACCTCCCTCTTCTCCAGCGGACTTCAGTCCGTTTCGTAACATTCCCATTATCCCTATTGGCGTTCGTTTTGTCAAGCGCGCAATGGGCATCGTGGCTTGACGGAGTGGTGGTTCTCCGGTATCATACCACCAACGTGATGGCTGGGGGACATTTTGGGATGCTCGCAGAACCCGCGGCCGCAAAATCAGGAACCCGCCTGACTTTGTTCCGAGCAAGGGGGGATGTGTTGAAAGAGGCTCGACGGAGTCGATGGCTAATTGGTGTTCCTTGTTTCGTGGCGCTGATGGTTTTGCCCGCGATTGGCTTAGGGGATGAGGAGGTCGCTTATAGAATCGAGCGCTTGTGGCCCACCCTCCAGCAGCCGTGGTACTTCGTGAGGCCGACGGACGTGGCCTTGCACACTCGAGGCAAGGTGTATGTGGCGGATAGCGGGCAGGTCAATACGAAAGGTCTCGAAATGAGGTTAATCATGGAACACGTTGCCAGAAGAAGTCTCATCAACGCGCCCTTCACCACGTTGTTCGTATTGACCTGCATGCTTGCTTTGGTTGCAGCCGGACGCTCGTGGGCGGCGTCCCCCCTTGCCGGGGCCGACGAGACGACACCTTCCAAGGCGATGTACTTCGATTGGATCAACATCGAATGGCATGGCGGCCGGGAGGAGAAGGTGTTGCGCAACCTGGAGTTCTTCGAATGGTTGCGCGCCGAATACGGCATGCAACTCGATATCTATCTGATGGACGCCGCCACGCTGGATAAAGGCCCCGGGTGTTCCTGGGGCGAGCCGGACCTGCAGGGCATCGAGCCGTATCGCGATCTCGACGCGCCCGACTTTCGCGCCAAGTTTCCGGACGGCTTCGATGCGGTCTGCGCGAAGGCTAGATCGTTCGACTGCGGGATGGGAATCTGGCTCGGCCCTGATGGATTTGGTCAAACCGAAGCGGACGCCCAGAACCGCGTCGAGATGTTGGTTAAATTCTGCCGCGACTATCAGATGGCGCTGTTCAAGTTCGACAGTTGCTGTTCGAACCTGCGCGAGGACAAGCAGCAATACTTCATCGAGGCCATGACGCAGTGCCGCGAACATTGTCCGGGCCTGATAGCGCTGAATCATCGCATCAATTTCAACGACGAGGCGCTCAAACACCTGACAACCTGGCTCTGGGAAGGTGCCGAAACGTATGTTGATGTGGCGCAGTACAACCAGCGTCCGGCCCCGCATCACCGGTTGACCTGCCTCTCGCGCGGCCTGCCGCCGGAGCTCCAGCGATTGACCGAGGATTGCGGCGTCTGCCTCTCGTCTTATCTCGATTACTGGGACGACGACCTGGTTCTCCAGGCGTTCAACCGCTGTCTCATCCTGGCGCCGGAGATCTACGGCAATCCCTGGTTCCTGCGCGACGACGAATTCGCCAAGCTGGCGCGAATCTACAACCTGCACCGGCGCTATCGCGACATTCTGGTCAACGGAACCGTCCTGCCACGAGACCGCTATGGGGAGCACGCCGTTTCCCGAGGCGACGGAAAGACGCGCTTCGTTACGCTGCGCAATCTCACCTGGAACCCTGCTCGCAGAACGATCAAGCTGGATAAATCGATCGGGCTTGAAGAAAGCGGAGACATCGAGCTGAGACAACTCCACCCGACCGAAAAAGTATTGGGCGTGTACCGATGGGGAGCCGAGGTGAGCGTGGAAGTTCTGCCGTTTCGTGCGTGCCTGCTCATGGCCACAACTGCCGACCAGGCATCCTGGGCCATTACCGGATCCGATTACGAGGTGGTCAGGGACGTGCCGGGCAAGCCCGTTGTGGTCAACGTGCTCGGAATGCCGGGCCGGACCGTCTCGCTGGGTTTAATGGCGGAAGGACGGACGTTTACCAAAGCCACCTTGTCAGGCGAAGACATCTCGCAAATCGTCCAGGGCGCGCCCATCGCCGTCACCTTTCCGGGCCAACCCCTGAGACATTCCTACCATCGCAAGTTGGCGACCCTGTCACCGGCGGACGTACCGCGTGATGAAGAGCGCGTGTTCGAGGCGGTTTGTTTCGCCGCGGATAGCGATGCTCTCGAAGTTCGTTCACTACGCCGGTCCGGCCCGACTCTTGTCCCCGCCGTACAGGCGGCCCGCGACGCCTTCTTTGAAGATCCCGTCTTCATCGAAAAAGGCGGCTGGGATCGCTTCGCCTTCGACGGCGATACGAAGACGGCCTTCAAGGTCAGACGGTATGGGTCGCCATTCCGTTACTCCGTTAGTCCGGGAGTGTTTCGCATGGACTTCGGGTGTGCCGCCGAGGCCGACGAGATCCGTCTGACGGGCCTGGCACGCAACTATGTCCCACGCAAGGTGGAAGTTTCACTCGATCTGAACAACTGGACACAGGTCCCCGTGGCGCGCCGGGCCGATACACTCAAGATCGACTGCCGTCAAGGCGCGTTCCGGTATCTCCGGATCAACAAGGCCCCGCTGGCCATCAGCGAAATCACCGCTGTCCGAGCCGGACGAGAACTGGACCGGTCCCAGTGGCGTGCCAGCAACTTGTTCCGTCGCTACCGCAAACGCGCCAAGCAGGCGTGGTCCGCAACCATCAGGCTCGACGAGATTCCGAAGAACAGCTACTTGGCGGTGGCAGTACCGGGGGACTACGGGACCGATGGGGCAGTCGCAGCTCTGCGTATCGGCGACGAACTCATCGGCGCTCCCGACCGGGCACCGTGCTATCCGTCCAACCATTGGGAGCATAGCCCGGTGCGGGCGGACGGCAACTACACCTTCTATATTCCGCTGTCCGAGCGTATGCGCAACGAACCGATGGAAGTGCTCGTCCTGGGGCTGAATGACGGCATGGCCTCGGTCCAGCCGGACGTCTGGTTGACGGCTTACCCGATCCCCTTCGAAAGCAAGATCCTGGAATTGGAGTAGCCGGCGAAAATACGAATATGGAACAGGAGAACAATCATGGTAAACGGCTTGCCTGGCAGATTGCTGTTGGGTCTTTTGGTAGCCTCGATCGCAACAATATCCATCGCGGATACGACAGTGGACCCGACCACCACAATTCGCTTTGAGAAGGGGGCAGAATCGTTCACGGAATCGCTTCCTTTGGGTAACGGACGGATGGGTTTCATGGTGTTCGGCGGGGTGGTTCAGGAACGGATTGTGCTCAACGAAGAGTCGATGTGGTCCGGGTCTCCATTCGACGATGACCGCCCGGAAGCCTACAAGAACCTGCCTGAGATTCGCCAGCTGTTGCTCGAGGGCAAGAACAACGAAGCGGAAGTGCTGGTCAATAAGACCTTCACCTGCCAGGGTGTGGGCTCGAATCATGCCCAGGGAGCCAACGTGCCATTCGGGTGTTACCAGACCCTCGGTAACTTGTGGCTGATTTTTGACGGGTCAAAGACAGAAACGAAACACTATGGTCGAGCTTTGGACCTGCGCGATGCCGTGGCTGATCTGAGATACGAGTTGGACTCGGTGGAGTATCGGCGCCAGTTCTTCATCAGTGAACCGGACCAGGTTGGAGTGATCCGGCTAACTGCAGACAAATCCGGAGCGTTGAGCTTCAACATCAGGATGGACCGCCCCGAGCGCTTCAAGACAAAGTCCGTCGGTGATAATGAACTGTTGATGACAGGGCAGTTGGACAATGGTCAGGGCGGCGGCGGTGTATCGTATGCCGCGCGCCTCCGCGCAGTACTCAAGGGCGGCAAAGTCACCGCCGATGGTGAACAGCTAACGATCAACGGCGCAGATGAGGCCCTTCTTCTCTTCGCCGCGGAAACCGATTACAGCGGAAACACACCGCGGGAGCGTAGAGTCACTGATCCTGCGGCCAAGACGGCCGAAGTGTTGACGCGTGCTGCAGGCAAACCTTACAGAGAGTTGCTGGCCGACCATGTCGCCGACCATCGCAACTTCTTCGATCGCGTATCGATTGTGTTGGGTGACGGCGATGCCGTAAGCCATCGGAACGCACAATTGCCCACCGATCAGCGTGTGACCGCGTTCAAAAGATCCGGAAAAGACCCGGCATTGGCGGCGTTGTACTTCAACTATGGTCGCTATCTGCTCATCGCTTCGTCTCGTCCCGGAACGTTGCCGGCGAACCTGCAGGGACTCTGGGCGGAGGAAATCCAAACGCCCTGGAACGCTGACTGGCATCTGGACATAAACGTCCAGATGAACTACTGGCCGGCTGAAGTAGCGAACCTGAGTGATTGCCATCAACCGATGCTGGCCTTGATTGAGTCGTTGCAGAAACCCGGCGCCAGGACCGCCAAAGCGTACTACAACGCTGACGGGTGGGTTGCGCATGTGATCACCAATTGCTGGGGGTTCACCGCACCCGGTGAGGTTGCAAGTTGGGGGTCCACGACCAGCGGCTCGGCATGGCTCTGCGAGCACCCGTGGGAGCATTACGCGTATACCGGCGACCGGGAGTATCTCAAATGGGCGTATCCCATCTTGAAAGGTTCGGCACGGTTTTACCTGGACATGCTGATCGAGGAGCCGAACCACGGCTGGCTGGTTACCGCACCGTCCAACTCTCCCGAAAACTCCTTCCGTATGAAGAACGGCACGGTCGCCCACACGTGCATGGGACCGACCGTGGACATGCAATTGCTCCGCGAACTGTTCGGCAATTGCATCCGTGCGGCGGAAATCCTGGGCAAGGATGAGCCTTTCCTCCGGGAATTGGGCACCGCACGCGCGCGACTGGCACCCAACCAGGTCAGCCCCGATGGACGCCTGCAGGAATGGCTCGAACCCTATGAAGAACCCGAACCGAAACATCGCCATGTATCACACATGTACGGGTTGTATCCCTATGATGAATTGACTTCGCTTCACTCGCCGGTGCTTGCGGATGCCGCAAAGAAATCACTCGAACGACGTGGTTATGAAGGGGACGTGGGCTGGAGTAACGCCTGGAAAGTCTGCCTCTGGGCACGCCTGCTGGATGCGGACCAGGCGTTTGGCTATCTCCGGCGCCTGATCGGCCACAACGGTTTCCCAAATCTGTTCAACGCTTGTTGGCCGGGAAAAGTGTTCCAGATTGAGGGCAATTTCGGTGGTGCCGCAGGCATAGCTGAAATGCTGTTGCAGTCACATGGCGAGCAAATCCAGCTGCTACCCGTACTGCCCGGTGCCTGGCCCCACGGGCGCGTTACCGGCCTGCGCGCACGCGGCGGGTATGAGGTCGACATCGCATGGAAGGAGGGGAAACTGACCGCAGCAACCCTCAAGTCGTTGTTGGGCAACCCCGCCACCATCCGTTACGGTGAAAAGACTATCCAACTCGATACCCAGCCCGGCCGAACCTACCAGCTCGCCGAGCAACTGCGCCCATGTCCGGCAGAAAGCGGCAACCACGAAAACTGAGATGAAACGCCACATCAATAATCACAAGAGGAGTTGAACATGCGATCAAGAAGGGAAATCATGATGAACAATCAAGAGGTGATGAGCGTCAAGCCGGATGGACAAGGAGTGACAGGCATCCGAATGTGCTTGCTTGCGTTGCTGGTCTCTTTTTCGGCGCTGGGCGACGCGGCGGATCTCGAAACCATTTGGCGGCAGGCGGAGGCGCACGGCGAGGACGCGCAGCAGGCCGTGGCATTCTCCAGGCGGTATGCGCACGGTTGGTTGTCGCATGCCGACCCCCAAAGCGGACTGCTCCCCCGAACGATACGGGGCGATGAACACTGGAACGCGCAGGATTGCGCGGCGGACAACTTTCCGTTCATCGTGCTGACGGCCCATGTGCTTGACGACTATTACTTGAAGATGACGGCGTCGGCCATGCTGGAGACGGAGCGCCGGCTCACGACCCGGGTGGACGGGCTACCTGACACATACGACTTCCAGAAACAGGGGTTTCTCAATGAGGAAATCAGCTGGGACGCGATCCTTTATGGAGCTTCTGAATACGTGAAGGACGGCTTGATGCCGATTACGGAATGGATGGGGCCCACGCCGTGGGAAGAGCGCATGCTCGAATTGCTGTACGGGATCTGGAAACATGCGGAGGAGGAATCCCCCGAGGGTCCGGTGCCTACGAACAACATCGAGGTGCATGGGGAACTGTTGCAGAGCATGAGCCGTATGTATTGGCGGACCGGCGACGAAAGGTTCAAGACATGGTGTTTTCGTCTGGCCGACCTCTACCTGCTGCACGACTATCTGCTCGACCACAAACAGATACGGTTGCGCGACCACGGTTGTGAGGTCATCAGCGGTTTGTCCGAGGCCTATGTTATCGCGGCGCGTGAAGATCCGGCGCGTCACGCACGTTATCGCAAACCGTTGCACGGTATTTTGGACGATATCCTTGAATATGCGGTAACCAGGGACGGCATGATGCCTAACAGGTACCGTCCGGGCAGTTCAAGAGGAAAGGATAAGAGGATTAGCGACGGGTGGGGTTACGTGTATAACGCCTACCTGACCGTGGCCGATACCGACGACGTGCCGCGCTATCGCAAGGCGGTGCGGCATGCCTTGGAAAACATTCACAAATACCTCGACGCGGATTGGGAAGGCGGCGGTGCGGACGGGTACGCGGATTCCGTGGAGGGCGCGCTCAACCTGCTGAATCGGATACCGGTGGCCTCCGCTTTCAAGTGGGCGGACCAGTCGATCCGGAAGATATGGGAGAAACAGCGCGACGACGGTATCATTGAGGGCTGGTATGGCGACGGCAACTCTGCGCGCACCAGCCTGATGTATGCTCTGTGGAAAACGCAGGGCGTGGCCCCCGCCCCTTGGCGCGACGATCTGCGCGCCGGCGCGGTCCTGGGAAAGGACGGCACGCTCTACATCCAGTTGCATAGCCGCGATCAGTGGTCCGGCGTCTTGCGGTTCGACCGACCACGTCACAAGGAGTGGTTCAAGCTGCCGGCCGACTATCCCCGCATAAACCAGTTCCCTGAATGGTTCACTGTCGAGGACGACGCCACCTATAGTGTCCAGATTGATGACGCCGAACCGCGCACGTTGTTAGGCGACGCGTTCCGTTCGCTTCCGCTCAAGCTCAAACCCGATCAGACGGTGCGTCTCACGATAAACAGGGAACCGAAGTGAAGCTAAACGAGAGGTGGGTGTGGAGCTGATGCAAGAGTTGAACTTGCTATCCAGGAAACGAAAGAAGCCAGGGACAGCCCCGGCCCCCTTTCACAACGCAAGCCTTGCTTCCGGGGGGCGGTATCGTTCCTCGAAAACATAACAGGCGCCTATTAGTCACTCGATTGTGCCGAGGCACGTCCTGGCAACTTCGAGCCGGAACAACAAAGCAAATGACGGGAACGAGGGACCGCCAAGTGAATGCGAGAAGAGTGGCCCATGGCTGTAGTGAAGACACATAACGCGCATTTTCTGGCTCGACGCCTGTTATTGCGCGTACGCGGGTTCGTGGCCGCGGCCCTGGGGCTGGCCGTGTTATTCTGGCTGATGAGTTGGGGCTTCCGGCCGAACCTGTCCGACTCTTCGCTGGTCACGTACTCGCCCGAAGAAATCCAGGAAGTCGAGGAGCTGCGGAACCAGCGCCCCGACCCGGACAACCCCGTCGTTGTCTATCGCGAAGTCGACTACAGCGAAGGCAAGAACGCGGCGTGGTACCCGAAAAGCGAGTCGCCGCTTCTGGCCGACCTGGTTGAAGCGGGAAAGTTACCGCCCGTGACGGAACGGATGCCCGAGGAACCGCTCGTGCTCGAGGGAGTTGACGGCATCGGTACCTATGGCGGCCAATGGAACCGCGTGCACGGCGGCCCAGGCAACAGTTGGATCGTTCGCTGTTGGCTCTCCTATACGGGCCTCATCCGCTTCTCGCCGCAAGGGCTGCCCCTTGTACCCCACGTCGCCAAAGGCTGGACCGTGTCGCCGGACAACCGGGAGTTCACCTTCGAGTTACGGAGGGGCACGAAGTGGTCCGACGGCCACCCTTTCACGGCCGACGACATCATGTACTGGTGGGAACAGGAGTGCCTGAACGAGGATGTCACGGACCGCCCGCCGACGATCATGATGCTGAAGGGCAAGAAGAGCATCGTCGAAAAGCTTGGGCCCTACGAGATCAAGTTTTCGTTTCACGAGCCCAATGGCCTGTTCCTGCTCCGCCTCGCGACGTCTGAGGGGTTCTGGAACATGTGCGATACACCGGCCCATTACTTGAGCCAGTATCACCCCACCATCGGGGACCAGGAGCTGATCAAAAGGGAGATGGCCGCCCGCAAGTTCACGAACAAGCTGATGCTCTACCGGCGGCTCAAGCATGAATACAACCCCGAGCACCCGCGCCTGTGGCCGTGGGTGTACCGCACGTACAAGCCCGACTTGCCCCATACGCTCGTGCGCAACCCCTACTTCTTCGCAGTCGACCCCGAGGGTAACCAGCTACCCTACCTGGATCGCATCCATATCGAGGACGGGGGCGCTCTGGCCGAGCTCAGCCTTGCCAACTCCAGCATCCAGCGGGTGTGGAGCGACACCATCTACACCCACTTAATGACCAACCGCAAGAAGAAGGGGTACGAGATCTACCACTGGTACAACGGCGACCGCAGCCCATTCGTGATCAGCCCAAACCTGAACCGACGCGTCGATCCCGGCGACACCGTCGCCGCGCAAAAACACGCGCTGTTCAACAACAAACGGTTCCGCCAGGCACTTTCCCTGGCGATCAACCGGTGGCAGATCATCGACGCGGAGTTCGACGGCGTCACGGAGCCGTCCCAGTTGGAGCCGGGCCCTGAATCGCTGTTTCATTACCCGGAGTTGCGCAACAGCTACGTGGAATACGATCCGGAACGCGCCAACGCGCTGCTGGACGAGATCGGCCTGACCCAGCGCGACTACGAGGGGTACCGCACCTTTCCGGACGGCACACGCATGACATTCTTTCTGACCTACGCCGGAGCAGCCGCAGCCCCCGGGTCGGCGCTGTTGGTCGCCGACGACTGGGGCGATGTGGGCATACGCACCATCGTGCAGGCACGCGCTCGGAGCCTGTTCACCGTGGAAAAGGAAGCGCTGAGGCACGATTTCAGCACCTGGGGCAGCAGCAGCGATTTCCTGCCCCTCATGGACCCGCGCCACATCATTCCCTTCAACCACGAGTCGAATTTCGCCCTCGGTTACGCCAAATGGCGGTACCACGGCGGGATGTACGGCGCCCCGGACGCCACGCGGAAACGCGGCTGCATCGAGATTCCCCAAGACCACCCGTTGTACAAAGCCCTGCTCGCCTACGACGCAACAGGGGCTGAGAGCGACCTGCTCAAACAGCGAGACACGTTCCGCGAAGTACAGCGAATCGCCGCCGAAAACGTCTGGACCATCAGCGTCTGCACACCGCGACCCGCGCTGGCCATCGTAAAGGATGGTCTCCGCAACGTGCCCAAGGACGCCGTGTACTGCTGGAACTTCCTGACCCCCGCCAACACGGGCATTGAGACCTACTACTTCGAGGAATCCAATCTGCCGCCAAACGCCGCAGACCAGATAAATGAAGAGATCAAGTCCGAAATCCTCGAGGTCACTCCGGAGCCCTATTCAACCGCCGCCGCCAACTATGGCGCCGGCACGGTGGGAACGGTCCTCGCCCGCATCCTACGATGGGCGTTCCTCCTCATCGCGGTGATGCTTCTTCTCATGGTAGCCGTGAAGCATCCCTACATCGGCCGCCGGTTGCTGATCATGATCCCCACGCTGCTGGTCATGTCGGTGCTCATCTTCACGGTGATCCAACTTCCACCGGGCGACTTCGTGGATACGCTGATCCTGCAGATGCAGGAGCGGGGCAAAGAGACCGACCTGCAGATGATCGACGACTTCAAGGAGATGTTCTATCTCAACGACCCCATGCCGGTGCGTTATCTGCGCTGGATGGGACTGAAGTGGTTCGTCACCTTCGATCCGGGCGACGCGGGCCTGCTCCAAGGCTTCCTGGGCAGGTCAATGGACAATAACCAGCGGCCCGTCAATCAGCTTGTGGGCGGCCGGATCCTGCTGACCCTGCTGGTGTCGATGGGCACGATTCTGTTCACCTGGGCAGTGGCCATCCCGGTCGGCATTTACTCGGCCGCGCGCCAGTACTCGCTCGGGGACTACATCCTGACCTTCGTGGCGTTCTTCGGCATGTGCGTCCCGCCCTTTCTTCTGGCGCTCCTGCTAATGTATGCCAGTGAGCAATGGCTCGGGTTCTCGGTGACCGGCCTCTTCTCGAGCGAATACGCCTCCCAGCCCGACTGGACGCTGGGCAAAGTCCTGGACCTGCTCAAACACATCTGGGTACCCGTGGTCATCCTCGGCATGGGGGGCACCGCCTGGATGGTCCGAGTCATGCGTGCGAACCTGCTTGACGAGTTGCGCAAACCCTACGTTGTCACCGCCCGAGCCAAAGGCGTACGCCCGATGAAGCTCCTGCTCAAGTACCCCGTCCGTCTTGCCCTCAACCCGTTCATCTCCGGCATCGGCGGACTCTTCCCCCAACTCATCTCGGGAGGCGCCATCGTGGCCTATGTACTGAGCCTTCCCACGGTCGGGCCCCAGTTGCTCGACTCGCTGATGAACGAAGACATGTACTACGCCGGTTCCATGCTCATGGTGCTCAGCGTGTTGGGCGTCCTGGGCACGTTGGTGAGCGATCTTCTGCTGCTGTGGCTCGACCCGCGTATCCGGTTCTCAGGAGGCACGCGATGACGACGGAGCACGTGCAGAGGCCCGGCGAAGAGGGCGCCGAACAAGTGGAAGCGGCTTCGCTGTCCCAGTGGCAACTCATCCGGCGTCGTCTCACCCGGCACAAGCTGGCTGTGGCCAGCTCCTACGTGCTGGTGTTGTTGTATGTGCTGGCGGCCTTCGCCGAGTTCTTCGCGCCTTACCCGGCGCTGTGGAAAAACCTGGATTACAGCTACAGTCCGCCCCAACTCGTGCGTTTCAGCTTTTCGGAGGGGCTCTACGTGAACGCACTCAACCGCCACGTGGACCCCATTACGTATCGCAGGGCCTATGTGGAGGATGAAGACACGACCTATTCCCTTTCATTCTTCGTCAAAGGCGAGCCCTACAAGCTGTGGGGAGTGTTCCCGTGCGACCGCCATCTCATCGGAATCGACCGGAAGGCGTTCGTGGATGGCGACGACATGGACGCTGCCGGCGAGAGCGTCCTCGAGCCCGTGTTCTATCTCCTCGGCGCCGACAAGTATGGCCGGGACATCTGTTCGCGCATGATCTACGGGGCGCGCATATCGCTGTCGGTGGGCATCATTGCTATTGCGGCCACCTTTATCTTCGGCATCGTCATCGGCGTGATCTCCGGATACGTCGGCGGAGCCACCGACAACTTCATCCAACGCAGCATCGAGATCATCAACGCTTTCCCGAAGTTGCCGTTGTGGCTGGCCCTCGGCGCGGCGGTACCCCCGGAATGGTCGCCCCTGCGCACGTATTTCGCCATCACGCTCGTGCTGAGCCTGGTCGGGTGGACAGGCCTGGCCCGCGTTGTGCGCGGCAAGATGCTGTCGCTGCGCGAGGAGGACTACGCACTGGCGGCACGGCTGGCGGGCGCCGGCCACGGACGCATCATGTTTCGGCATCTCTTGCCAGGGTTCACGAGCCACATTATTGTGTCGCTCACGCTGACCGTGCCCTACATGATTCTGGGCGAGACCGCCCTGAGTTTCCTGGGGCTGGGGCTGCGCCACCCTGTGGTGAGTTGGGGCGTCATGCTTCAGGATTGTATGAACATGCAGGTGATTGGCAACTATCCCTGGTTGCTTCAACCGATTGTCTTCTTCGTATTGACCATCTTGTGCTTCAACTTCCTGGGCGACGGCTTGCGTGATGCCGCCGACCCTTACGCAGCGAGGTAGATGCATGGCTCTGCCGGCCAATTCGACTGTTGAGCGCACCGCGGACAGGGCGGATGTTGTCCTCGAAATCGAAGACCTTCACGTGTCCTTCAGAACCGAGACGGGCGTGGTGCGCGCCGTGGACGGCGTAACGTTGTCGGTCCCCCGCGGACGCATCATGGGCCTGGTGGGCGAGAGCGGCTGCGGGAAGAGCGTCACCGCCTACTCGGTGATGCGGCTCATTGAAAAGCCGGGGTGGATCAGCGGCGGGGCCATTCAACTACATCCCCGAGACGGTACTACCATTGACGTGACTGCCCTCGGCGAAAAGGACGACCAGCTTTACGATCTGCGAGGCGGTAAGGTGAGCATGATTTTTCAGGAGCCGATGACGGCCCTCAGCCCGGTGCACACCGTGGGAAACCAGATAGGTGAGGCCATTCTGCTGCACCAGGACGTGAGCTCCGCCCAAGCCGAGCGCCTTGCCATCGATATGTTGAGGAAAGTCGGGATCCCCGGCCCCGAAACGCGGATCGATCAGTATCCCTTCGAGATGAGCGGCGGCATGCGCCAGCGCGTCGTGATCGCCATGGCGCTGGTCTGCAATCCCGAGCTGCTCATCGCCGACGAGCCCACGACCGCCCTCGACGTCACCATTCAGGCCCAAATCATGGCCCTCATGAAAGGGCTGCAGCGGGACCTCGGCACGTCCATCCTCCTCATCACCCACGACTTGGGCGTCGTAGCCCAGATGGTCGACGACGTCGCCGTCATGTATCTGGGCCGCATCGTCGAACAGGCCGATGTGCGTACGCTGATGAAACATCCGCGCCACCCCTACACCGAGGGCCTCCTGGCCTCCTTGCCCAGCCTGAGTATGGACAAAGAGGAATTGCCCTCCATCGCAGGCAGTGTACCCTCGCTGCTGGAAATCCCCCCGGGATGCCCCTTCCATCCGCGCTGTCCTTATTGTGAACGGGGCCGTTGCGACGTTGGCGATCCGCCCCCCCTGCGTGAGTGGGCCCAAGGTCACGGGGTTGCCTGCGTGCGCGCCGAGGAAATCCATCCGGAGACGAACCGCGAGGAGGAATCGTGATGGATTCGTCTCTTCATATCCCCCTGCTTCAGGTTAAAGGACTGTGCAAGCATTTTCCGGTGTACAACCAAGGCTTCTTCAAGCGCCAGGCGGGCCTGGTCAAGGCATGCGACGACGTGACCTTCGACCTCATGCCCGGCGAGACCCTGGGGCTCGTGGGAGAAAGCGGCTCGGGCAAGACCACCACGGGGCGTACCATCCTACGGGCGCTGCAACCCACCCGCGGCCAGGTTCTGTTTCGCACCAACGGTTCGGCCGTCGATCTCGCCGCCTTGCCCGCAAAACAACTCAAACCGCTGCGCGCCCACATGCAGATGATCTTTCAGGACCCCTTCTCTTCGCTGAACCCCCGTATGGCGGTGGGCGATATTGTCGGGGAACCCCTCGTCATCCATGGCCTGGCGAAGGGCAAGAATCTGACCGACCGGGTTGTCGCGATGCTCGAGAAGGTCGGCCTCAAGCCCGAGCACCGCACCCGCTATCCGCACGCGTTTTCCGGCGGCCAACGCCAGCGCATCGGCATTGCACGCGCTCTTATCCTCCATCCCTCCCTTATCGTCGCCGACGAGCCCGTATCGGCCCTGGACGTCTCCGTCCAAGGGCAGGTTATCAATCTGCTGCGCGCGCTCCAGCAGGAACTGGGCTTGTCGTGCCTGTTTATTGCCCATGACCTGAGCGTCGTGAAGCATATCTGCGATCGAGTGGCCGTTATGTACGCCGGCAAGATCGTCGAATTGGCGGCGACGGATGACCTGTTTACCACCCCGAGACACCCTTACACCAAGGCCCTGCTCTCGGCGGTCCCCAGCCCCGACCCCGACAAGAAAATGAGCTTTGTTCTGGAAGGCGAAGTGGCCGATCCCGGGAACCTCCCGCCGGGCTGCAGCTTCAACCCGCGCTGTCCCGTCGTAGAGGAAGAGTGCATGAGCGAGGCGCCCCAACTTGAGGAAATCCGACCGGGCCATTTCGTACGGTGCCACACTGAGCAGTGCCCCAAAGGTCAATGGATTCGAGAAGAATGAACATGGACATCAAGAAAAGAAGAGAAGTCATGAAGAAGAGACGCTGCAGGAGAAACCGAACATGATACGCATGCCCATACCCTTGATTGCCCTCGTCTTCGCGTCACTGGGACCTATGGCCGAATGTGCGGAGACAGAAGCCGCGACGAGCGCCTCAGCCAATGATGACATCTTGATCGCCGATTTTGAGGGCCCGGATTATGGGAAGTGGAAAGCAACAGGCGATGCCTTTGGGGACGGTCCTGCACAAGGTACTTTGCCCAAGCAGGGGAAGGTGGACGGCTATGAAGGTAAGGGGTTGGCGAACTCGTATCATGGGGGCGATGCGGCAACGGGCACGCTTATATCGCCACCGTTCACCATCGAACGTAAGCGAATCAACTTTTTGATTGGCGGCGGCATATGGCCGAAATCGACCGGCGTGCATCTGTTGATTGATGGCGAGGCCGTAATGATGGCTTCGGGCCCGAAAATGGAACGGGGTGGGAGTGAGAGGCTGTGGTGGCAGTCGTGGGACGTCTCTGAATTCAAGGGACAGCAGGCGCGCATTCAAATCGTCGACCGTCGCACCAAGGGAGGTGGACACATCAACGTGGACCAGATCATGCAGAGCGATACACCATTTCTTACGGAAAAAACGTGGGAGCTGAAGGTGACGAAGCGTTATCTCAACCTCCCGGTAGTGCATAGCGCGCCGAAAACGTATATCCGCTTGATGCGCGGGGAGGAGGTGCTCCGCTCGTTTGTTATCGAACTGACGCCACATAATCCCGACTATTGGGTGGCGCTGGACCTCTCCGAATTTCAGGACGAAACCTTGACGCTGTGGGGCGGTCAAGTCCCCCGAAACGTCAATATCCTGGAGCAACTTGTCCAAGCGGACAGACTTATTGGCAGTGAAAACCTGTATCACGAAAAATACCGCCCTCAGTTCCATTTCTCGGCGATACGCGGCTGGATCAACGATCCGAACGGATTGGTGTACTACAAGGGCGAATACCATCTTTTCTTTCAGCACAATCCATACAGCTGGACCTGGGGCAATATGACCTGGGGCCACGCCGTCAGCAAAGACCTCGTGCATTGGGAAGAACTCGGCGACGCCATTCATCCCGACGGCGGTGGTACGATTTTCTCAGGCTCGGGCGTGGTCGATTGGAATAACACGACGG
This sequence comes from uncultured bacterium, assembly GCA_964524145.1. Lineage (GTDB taxonomy): Bacteria > Hydrogenedentota. Next base: position 15,219 of record CAZGCA010000048.1, read on the forward strand.
GATTCCAGACGGGCGATGAACCGCCGCTCGTCGTTATGTACACGTATGTCGGCCCCTTTAGTCAGAACCTTGCCTACAGCAATGATCGCGGCCGCACGTTAACGAACTATGCAGGTAACCCGGTGCAGGAGCATATCGTGGGATCGAACCGCGATCCCAAAGTCTTCTGGCACGAACCGTCAGAGCGGTGGGTGAGCGTTCTGTTTCTGGACGAAAAACAGATGGGCATCTTCACCTCCAAGGATATGAAAGAATGGACCAAGACCTGTGAACTGAAAGCGTTCTATGAATGTCCGGAAATGTTCGCGTTGGCACTTGACGGAGACAAGAACACCACGAAATGGGTGCTGTACGGCGCATCGGGCGACTATTTCGTGGGGACTTTTGATGGGAAGACATTCACGCCGGACGGCGAGGCTATCCAGTACAATTACGGCGACAGTTTTTACGCATCGCAAACCTTCAACGACATTCCCAAGGAGGACGGTCGCCGTATCCAAATTGCCTTTGGGCTGGATGCCGGGCACAAGAGCATGCCCTTCAATCAGATGATGAACTTTCCCGTCGTGCTGACCTTGCGCACCACCGGCGAAGGGCCGCGCATGTGCGCGGAACCGGTGAAAGAAATCGAGTTGTTGTACAAGCGCTCGGAGACAATCGACGGCATGACGTTGAACGCGGCCTCCAAGACTATCGCTCAGGGCGAACTGTTCGATATCACCGCGGTCTTTGAGACGGGTACGGCCTCTGAAGTGGGCTTCAAGCTGCGAGGTCTGACCATTTCCTGGGATGCGGAGAAAGGGGAACTCCGCTGTAAGGATAAGATCGCGCCGCTTATCCCCGAGAATGGCCGTGTTAAACTGCGTCTTCTGGTCGATCGCGTGTCGGTTGAAATCTTTGCAAATGATGGACGCATCTACATGCCAATGCATAACGTCGCCGAAGACGTGATCGCGGACATTAAAGTCTTTGCTAAGGACGGGCAGGCAACGCTTACCGAACTGACCGTCCACGAACTCGCTTCGGCATGGGAACAGAGCAAACAAGGTGCATATGCAGGAACAGAGGAATGAGAGACTAAAAGGCGGCGCTGTCGTCGCAGCCCTGGGCGTGATGGCTTTTTGTTCATCATCACAGGCCCAAGCTCAATCTGTGAATGATGAGAGCACAAGGCAAGCACACCGCATCGTCGCCCAACGCAGAGGCGTCTTCAATGAACCTGCCCGGAAAGTGCCAACGCCGCAGTCGCCGAACACAAATGGAGATAGGAACAGATGATGACACACACGCTTGTCCAACATGGCGTCGCATGGATACTCTTGTTGACGTTGTCAACGGTCGTTTGTGCGGCGGAGCAAAGCGCCGACCGCAATGAGGGAGATGACCGCGTTTCCAGCAACCCCGAGAAGTTCGATCCGCGTCGATTGACCGCGGGCAAAACGATCCCCGACGAAAACTACTGCGATCAGCCGTACGTAGTGGTGATGCCCAATGGGAACTGGGTCGCCACACTCACTACCGGAGGCGGCCACGAAGGCAGTGGCGGACAGCACGTTGTCACCGCCCGGAGCACGGACCAAGGAAACACCTGGTCTGAATTGGTTGACATCGAACCGGCGATAGAACCCAAGTCCTCTTGGGTAACGCCTCTACTGACGCCCTACGGACGTATCTACGCCTTCTACACGTACAACACCGACGGGATCAACACATTGCCCAATGGAGAAACATTCCGCGACGACACCTTCGGCGACTACTGCTATCGCTACAGCGACGACGAAGGTCGAACCTGGAGCAAACGCTACACATTGCCGATGCGTATTACCGCATGCGACCGGGACAACGAATGGGGTGGGCAGAAGTCGCGTGTCCACTTCTGGGGAATCAGTAAACCCCAGGTCGATGGCGACGACGTCTTCATCACGTTCACCAAGCTGCGACGATATTTTCTTATCGACAGCGAAGGGTGGATCTTCCACAGCGACAATCTCCTGACCGAACGGGACCCGGAGAAGATCACTTGGACAATGCTGCCCGAGGGCGAGAATGGTATTCGCAATCCGGCCTACCCTGGCATTCCGGCGGACTACGGTTCGGTCCAGGAAGAGCATAACATTGTTGTTTTGAACGATAAGACATCTTTGTACTGCGTGTATCGCACAACGTTGGGCTTTGCGGTGCAATCGTACAGTCGCGATCGCGGCAAGACCTGGGACATGCCGTCTCAAATGCGTTACAGGCCCGGCGGCCGCGTGGTGAAGAATCCGCGTGCGTGCGCGAAGCTATGGAAGTGCAAGAACGGGAAGTACCTGTTCTGGTATCACAACAACGGCACGCACGACTTCTTTAACCGTAACCCGGCGTGGGTTCTCGGTGGCGTGGAACGCGACGGCAAGATGTACTGGTCGCAGCCTGAAATCCTCTTGTTCGATGACGACCCGAAAACGCGATTCAGCTATCCGGACTTGATCGAGCAAGACGGCAGATATTGGGTGACGGAGACGCAGAAATCGATCGCACGGGTACACGAGATCGATCCTGCGCTGTTCGAGAGCCTATGGAATCAGCCAACGGCCAATGTGGTTGCCACCAAAGGCTTGCTCGTCAACGCGTCCGGCAATCTGCTGTCGGCCGGTACGGTTGACATGCCGCGAAGGCCGATTGATGTGGTTGCCAACGGGGGCATCTCGGTCGATTTCTGGCTTCTTGCCCGGGGACAATGGAAAGCGGATCAAGTCCTGCTCGACTCGCGCGACGCCAACGGGGCGGGCATTTGCGTGGTGACAAAACCGGACCTCGCCGTGGCGATAACGCTGAGCGACGGCCAGACAACGGTAACCTGGGACACCGATCCCGGCCTGATGATGCCCGGATCGCATCATGTCGTCGCAACGCTGGATGCAACTCCGAAAATAGGGACCATGGTGGTCGATGGCCAGGTTTGTGATGGCGGCGAGGCTCGGGAATTCGGGTGGAAATACTTTGACGATGTTCCCGGCGATGTCCGCGGCGGGGCGGTCTTGAGGGTGACCCCGCAGCTGAACACGGTGAGAGTTTACGGTCGCTACTTGCGCACGAGCGAAGCCGTATCGAACTTCAACGCGGAGAAAGCTCTTCGCGCTCAAACGGCCAACTAGCAGGGCCAGATCGCCTGGCGCGAGGGGCCAATAACCTCGTCTCGAGGCTTGCCTTGAGTGATCGAACAGATCGTGCGACCCACCGTCACCGAAGACGGCCAACGGGCTCCGGGACTGCGGTTTGGTGATCCGCGCATCATGGCTCTGTTCCTGGCGATACCCTCCTCTGCCACGCGCTTCCGGCGAAAAGATGCGCATGACAACTCGACTCATTTGTTAAGCTTTGCCTTTATAAAGACGGCTCGAGTTCCAGCTTGAACGGGGACGGCTCTGTGAACGCACTCGACGTTCGGCTCGTCATCAACGCGGCGCTGGGGATCACGGGCTAGAAGGACAATGCGCGAGTTCCAACCTCGCCCAGAGCGCCTCATCGTGTGGTACCCAAAGCCTATCCTAATCCGGATAATTGTGAGATCATAACCCGCCAGAAATACCCCGATTCCGCTCTACTTTTGGCACTTACTGTGCACTTGCGAAATGGCAGATCTCGTGCCATAGGGTAACGGCCCAGGATGCCACAGCAAGTCGTGATGCGGAGGCGATGCCCAACAACTGAACATGCGGACTTTGTGTTTCTCGCTACACGGTGATTCGGCGAGGTCTACCAGGGAGTCAGTCAGAGCCGCCGGACGGACTGCCGCTCAATGAGTTTCGGCTCGATCTCTCGAGTCAAGATGCCTCCCCTGTTGTCCCGGTGAATAACCTCCAGGAGCAGTTCGGCGGCTACTCTGCCGAGTTGCTCTGGAAAGATCGAGACGGTCGTAAGCGGCGGCCCCATCACCCCGGCGAAATCTATCCCGTCAAAGCCGACCACACTCAGGTCATCGGGAATCTGCAACCCCAATTCGTCCGCCGCGCGGTAGACGCCGATGGCCACCATGTCGTTGAAACACAACAACGCCGTCGGTCGCGAATCATGATTCTTCAACACCTCGATCGCTGCCTCGTACCCCGCTGAAGAGGTCTCGCCGGCATCCACGATAACAGCCTCGGGCACGGGGATGTCGTGTTCAATCAGACTTTCGACAAACCCCATCTTCCGCTCCTTGGCGCCGGCGGAGAACGAAGGTCCCCCTATGTGAGCGAGCCGACGGTGTCCTCGCTCAATAACATAGTCTGTGCCAAGCTTCATCGCGAGCCGGCTGTCGAAACCCACCGAATGGGTTTCCAGCCCCTCGAACTGCGTTTCACTTACCAGCGGAATGCCCTCGTCGAGGATCGTGCGGGCATGTTTGGCGTGCAGTCCTTCCGCCCCCTGGAGAATGATATAGCCGGCAGGCCGGTACGCTTGAAGGCTTGCCATCGTTTCGGGGTCGTCTTGGTCCTCGTGGCGGACACTGTGAAACAGAATGTGATACCCTTCATGACCGAGCACCTCGTTGACACCCCTGAAAAACATCATGTGGAACGGGCTTCCTATGCTCGAGGCGAGCACTGCCACCATCCGAGAAAGCTCGCCCACCAACGATTTTGCTATTATTCCCGATTCATAGTTCTGCTCGCGGATGCACGCCAACACCTTCTGCCGGGTTTTCTCGCGTACGCCGGGCTTTCCGTTGAGTACGGCTGAAACCGTCGAGCGTGAGACGCCACACAGTTCTGCGAGTTTGGTTATCGTCACCATCGGTTCTGCGCTCTCCTTTCTCTCTCCTGATCCCAGGAGACCTGAGATTGCCACCCTGGCTCATCATCTCTGCGGTCCAGATGAGTATCTAGCTAAGTTGCTCATATAACAGCTGTTACGTGCTCCTCGTCAAACTGAAGAGCAATGCTCATGTCAACATCTCGAGCAGCCACGGTCCACCAACTCCAATGCTTGCTGCGAATTCCGTAAGCCGCTCCAAAACCGACAAGCGCAGCTTTCATTACCAGTTAGTATACACGATATCCATCAAAATTGCAAGCAAAATATTCCTCACAACCAACGATTTGGCACTCGCAGGATCTCAGCCGAATTTTTTACTTGACATTTGACGGATTTTATGGTTTAATAAGAGTAGTCAATTGATGTAACGCTGGTAATGTAGAGAACACAAGGAGGCGGCAGGATGGGCAAAACGCACTACTAGATGGGGATGGATCGAAACGCAGGCGAACTGAGTTCGCCGAACAACAATGACAAGGAGTGACGAAGATGAGAACGAAACGAGACGGATTCACGCTGATAGAGTTGCTGGTGGTGATCGCGATCATCGGCATACTCGCAGCGATTCTGCTCCCGGCACTTTCCCGTGCGCGAGAAGCTGCGCGACGCGCATCGTGCGCAAACAACCTGAAACAGTGGGGGCTCATCTACAAGATGTACGCCAACGAATGGAACGGCCGGTTCCCACCGATGCAGGCTGGTTACTTCCCTGACGCAACCGGCGCCTTAAGTGGCCCCCTCGCTCAGGGTGGCCCTTATGGGGACCTGGGTTTCGGGCCGGCACTGATCTCGGTCTACCCGGAGTACCTTACCGATGTGAAGATCCTGTTCTGCCCGTCGGACGCTTCGACGCCTCAGTACCTTGACATGCAATCCGACGAGGACGGGAGCCTTTGCGGTGCCCCGGCCGCATCATGCACCGCGTATTATTCGTGGCACGGTTCCGCTTGCATACGCGGTAACGATACCAGCTACTTCTACACAGGATGGTTGTTTGACCAGATTACCGAAGACGACGATCAGCTTACGTACGAGGGAGAACAGGTCCCCGCCCAGTTCGTCAAGTGGATCGGTGCGATCCAAGTCGGGTCAATCTTTGCACCTGTGGTGCCTGGTCTGTCGGCGTATGTGGACCAGGATGTCACTGTCACCGAGGGGGATGGCAACGCCGGCGGCAGCACGATCTACCGACTTCGCGAAGGGATCGAGCGCTTTCTGATCACCGACATCAACAACCCTGCGTCGAGTGCTGTGGCGCAGAGCGAGGTCTGGATCATGAGCGACTCGGTCGCGACGAGAGCCAGCGCGTTCAGCCACGTCCCGGGCGGCGCAAATGTGCTCTACATGGACGGACACGTCGAATTCGTGAAGTATCCCGGCAAACCGCCGGTCACGCCGGGCGTGGCGACGGTAGTAGGCGTTACGGCAACCGACTTCTGAGGCAGCACTTTCGCGGTTCCCGGCAGGGGCGGAGTCGGCAAGATGGCGGGTGTGATTGGAGTCATTTCGCCAGATTCTCTCGACGGATAGACAGAAACTGCAAGGCAAGGTGGAAGGCTGGCCGTGACGCGGCCCAGCCTTCCCCGCCCGGCCGATTGTGGTGGGCATGTCTTCCGGGAGATCCCGCACGCAACGTCAAGAACAAATGTGACCGTTGGCTCCCGGGGGCGTCTCTTCCGAATTCACCGCACGTAGAGTGAGATATGACAGAGAACATGTCGCGATACGCCGGACACAAGGGCGCGACACACAAACGATAGAGGTTGGTTCAATGGCTCGTTTCAGCCCGCCCTATTTGGGCGCAGCATATTACCCCGAGGCGTGGCCGCCCGAGCAGGTCGATGAAGACATCCGGTTGATGCTCGATGCGGGCATAAACGTCGTGCGAATCGCCGAATTCGCATGGAGCAGCGTGGAACCCGAAGAGGACCGGGTCGAACTCGATTGGCTCCGCCGCATTGTGGATAAGCTCGGCGAGGCCGGCATCGCAACGATCATGTGTACGCCATCGTGTACGCCGCCTGCCTGGCTGACCCAGAAGTACCCCGAGGTGGTAGTCGTCGACTATGATGGTGTCAAGGCACAACACGGCTCCCGCCGTCACGTCTGCCCGAACAACCCTGTGTACCGGGACCATTGCGCGCGAATCACGGTGAAGTTGGCAGAGGCTTTTGGAAAGGACGATCGGGTTATTGGCTGGCAGATCGACAACGAGGTCTATCTCTGGAAGGACTGGGGATGTTATTGTGACCTGTGTGTGCGCACCTTCCGGGAAAAGCTCGAGCAGACGTTCGGCACGATCGAGGCGCTGAACGCCGCCTGGGGCACAAACGTATGGAGCCAGACATACCAGTCGTTCGCGCAGGTTCCCTCGCCGCGTCCTGACGTGTGGCATCATCCGTCACTGTTGACCGCCTGGATACTCTTTCAAAATGAGAGCCTTGTGCAGTATATTTGGCATCAGGCCGACATGCTGCACAGACATGTCTCCCAACCGGTCGGCACAGACATGATGCCGTTTCTGGGGTTGAGCTACGAGCAGACGCATCGCAGGCTGGATCTCGTCCAGTACAACCACTACGACACCATGGAAACTCTGTGGAAGCAGGTGTTCTGGATGGACTATGTGCGGCCGTTCAAGGACGTGCCGTTCTGGAATACCGAGACGGCCACATGTTGGAACGGCGGCGTCACGGCCACCGGGTTCAAGGATCCGGGCTTCTGCAGGGCCAACTCGTGGCTGCCGATTGCGCTCGGCGGTGAGGCCAACCTGTACTGGCTCTGGCGGGCGCACTGGAGCGGTCAGGAAGTGATGCACGGCTCTGTGGTTTCCAGCTCAGGCCGACCGCTTCACATCATCGACGAAGTGCGAGAAGTATCCAGAGGGTATAAGGACTCTGCCGAGTTCATCAACGGTACCAGGCCCACTCCGCCGGGCGTGGCCATGCAACTGTCCACCGTGGCCTGGACCCAGTTCCGGTTCCAGCCTATGGTCCAGGGTTTCGACTACCTCGAGTACAGTATCAACCGCGCGTACAGGCCCCTGATGGACGTGCACCTGCGCGCGGACATTATCGATCCGGCCGCCTCGCTCGAACCCTACCGGCTACTGTTCTCGCCTTTCCTGCCGTCTATTGACGAATCGGGACTTCGCGAACGCCTCTTCGCTTGGATCGAGAACGGCGGGACGTGGGTCGTCGGGCCTTTCTCTGACGTTCGCACATTGGTGGGCACGAAACCCGTGCATGCACCGTTCACCTGCATCGAGGAATGGGCCCGTGTCTTCTGCAAATACGAAGTGCCCGGCGTCCCCCGTGACCTCGAGATTGAATGGAGCGACGGGAGATCGTCGCACGGTTCGCTGTGGAATTCCGGGTTCGAGCTTCGCGGCGCCGAAGCGCTTGCCACGTATAGCGACGGGCCTCTGGAAGGACTTGCAGCCGTTACCGAAACACAGGTCGGAGAAGGAAGGATTGTCGTGTTGGGGACACTGCCAATCGCGGAGGATCTGCAGACGCTTATGCTCAAGCTTGCGGCCCAATGCGATATCCAACCCGCTGCCGAAGCTACGCCAAACGTGCTCGTCGTACCGCGTGACGGCAGCGCCGGCAACGGTGCGATTGTGGTCGAACTTCACAACAGTCCGGGGACGATTGTGCTGCCGGGCGCAGCGCACGACTTGCTTTCTCGTGAGACCTACTCGGGCGAGGTCGAGATACGACCCTACCAGGTGATGGTTTTGTGTCCGCTCACAAAATCGGAGACGGCACAAAAACCCGTTTCCCGGGAGTTGACTCGAGCGTGACCAGCCGCGCAAATGCTGCCTGGATCTGGGCGCGACAGAAGGCCGGACCGCAGATGTCGGTCGAGCGGCCACGTACGTAAGGCTTAGACAAGTATGAAACATGACCCGTTGCGAATTGTCCCACGAGACCATGATCCATGGGCCGCAACAGCAGGTCCTTTTCCGAGCCGAACTCACGCTCGTCCTCGGCCAACCCGCGCGGGACGACCTCGAGCTTGGTGCCGACGAGTATCTCCAGAAGTACTTCGGTATGTTGGGCCCGGTATCGACTTGATTCCACGCAACGAAAAGGCGGAATTCAAAGGAGAAAGGTCAAAAAGATGATTACGCCGCGTATAGGATTCATTGTCTACGGGGTGCATAAGGACGGTTTGACCGACCCGCTTGGAGCACCCTTCATCGACGAGGCACTTATCGCGCGATCGAAGGATGCCCTGCGGCAACAGGGTATCGATCCGATCGAACACGACACCGTGATCGCCACCAAGGCCGAGGCCTACGCGGCGTTGAAACGGATGAAGGACGACGACGCGATAGACGGCGTCGTGTTGTTCTCGGGGACATGGGTGTGGGCGGCGCACCTGGTCGCAGCGATCCGGGATTTCGCCCAAACCGGCAAGGGGTTGGTGCTGTGGACACATCCGGGCTCCCAGGGCTGGCGGCCCGTCGGCGGCCTCGTGATGCACGGGGCGCTGCTCGAGATCGGAATCCCGCACCGCTTCGTCTATGGGGCCGCGGACGACGCGAAGGCCCTAAATCGGATTGCTGGCTATTGCCGCGCGGCGCATCTTAAAAACTGGTTGAACCTGTCAACCGTGGGGACATTCGGAGGCCGCGGCATGGGGCAGACCTGCGGCGTGGCAGACCCGTCGCAATGGATGCGTCAATTTGGCGTGGACATCGATTCACGGGACACGACGCAACTTATCCGGACGGCCGAGGCCGTTACAGCGCAGGAACTGGAGGAACTCGAACCGCGGGTGAAGAAGCTCTTTGGCCGGACGCCGGAACGGAGCGTAATCAACGAGCGGTCTATGCGGCTGTACCTGGCAATACGCACGCTTGTGAAGGCCAACGAATGGGATTGGTACACGATTCAGTCATTCCCGGGGATGGCCGACGATTACGCCGCTACGTGTTTTGCGCAGAGCATGATGTTGGAGGACGGATGCCCCACGTCAACGCTGGGCGATTTTAACACGGGGCTGACGGTGCTGCTGCTGACGCTCTTGAGTAAGGAGCGCGTCTATTACGGTGACCTGCAGCATATCGACACGAAGACCAACGAGATCAAGATCATCGGCGACGGGGCGTGCCCGCCGTCGTTGGCGGGAAGACTGGGTCCGGCAGGCTTTGCGGTACACGGCATTCCCACGGAAGGTGAGGCCGGGGGCCTGTCGGTGGAGCTCGTGTGCAAGGTGGGCGAAGGGGTGCTGGCGCGGCTGGGGCGGGTGAACGGCGAATTCGTGATGGTCCTGTCGCGGTGTTCGATTACCGAGCCGCCCGCAGATTCCCTCGATGCACGGCGTCGGGAGTGCGGGATACCGTTCTGGCCGCACGGGTTTGTCAAGGCGCACTGCGATATCGGGGCACTACTCGATGCCTGGAACAACGAGTATGCTTGCCTGGGCTATGGGGACGGCCTTTATCCCGCGCTGGTGGACTTCTGCGAGCTGACCGGCATTCAGGCCATTGCGCTGTGACGGTGCTGCCCAAACGAACGTGACACGAGGCCGGTGGTTGTTGATCGAGATGGCACGCAAGGCTTACAAAAGGCACGATGGAACTTTGTTCCGCGCCGAATTCACTTCGTGGCGTGGTTCGTGGTCGGATAGACACGCGGGGGCGTTCGTCAGCCTGTCCCCCACATACGGTATCAAACCGCATTTACATGCGGAGAACGTTGTCGCCTTTATTTTCATTGCAGCTGTCGTGTATAACAATCGATAGGAATACCTGAGTCGGTGAGCACTCATCTGACGGAGGCAGTTGAATGAGAAAGGACTGGAAAGGTTACGCGTTTATCAGCCCGTGGCTCCTGGGGTTTGTGGTCTTTACTGCTGTGCCGTTTCTGGCGAGCATTTACCTTTCTTTTACGCGGTACGACATCGTGTCAGCCCCGGTGTGGGTCGGGTCGGCGAATTACGATAGACTTCTTACAGGGGATCCCCTCTTCTGGAAGTCGTTGGGGATTACGTTCAAATACGCGCTCGTCGCGGTGCCGGTGGGCATTATTGCCGGGGTTGGTCTTGCGCTTCTGCTCAATCTCGAGATTGCGGGAATCAGCGTATACCGCACGGTCTTCTATATCCCGGCAATCGTCCCCGTGGTGGCCACATCGGTCATCTTCGTCTGGATCCTGAACCCGCAGATCGGGCTCGTGAACGGGATTCTGGACCGTTTCGGCATAACCGGTCCGGCATGGTTACAGGATACGCGATGGGCGTTCTGGTCCCTGGTGTTCATGTCGTTGTGGGCAGTGGGCGGGAGTATGATCATCTATCTTGCCGGGCTGAAAGACATTCCCGCGACGCTCTATGAGGCTGCCCTCATAGACGGGGCGGGCGCGTGGCAGCGGACGCGCCACGTGACGTTGCCGATGATCACGCCCGTAATATTCTTCAACCTCGTCATGGGGGTGATATGGTCGTTCCAGTATTTCACCCAAGCCTACATTATGACCCAAGGCGGCCCCGATGACAGCACACGCTTCTACGCACTCTATCTGTTCAACCGTGCGTGGCGGTATCTCGACATGGGCTATGCAAGCGCGATGGCCTGGATCTTGTTCGTGGTCGTGATGCTGTTCACGCTCGCGATTTTCCGTACGCACCAGCGCTGGGTCCACTATGGTTAACCAGATGACGCGCCGTGGATATGCGGATTGTTGAGCGATGAAGAACCTGACCGGTCAAGCGAAGTCACGCGGCGGCGCAATAGCGTTGTGGGGCTCGGGAGCGCTCGCAGTCGTGGGCGTGATTCTCGTGTTTGCGCTGCCGGGAGCAACGCCGCGGAAATACCCGGACCGGACTCCTGTCCGGTTCTGGCACATGTGGACGGCAGAATGGAAAGACGTCGTGGACCGGATTGTCGTTCGGTTCAACGAAAGCCAGGACGGTTATGAGGTGATTCCACTCTCCGTCCCGGGGACCGCTGCCGACTCGAAGTTTCTTCTGTCGGTGGCGGGGGGCGCTCCGCCGGACGTCATGGCCCAATGGAACCAGGTGATTCCGAAGTGGGCTGAAAGCGGCCTTATCATCCCATTAAACAGCCTCATGTCGTCGGAAGAGTGGGAGCAATTCCAGCGGACCACGTATCCCGCGGCGTTGAAGATTGGGATGTACAAAGGAGACCTCTATGGTGTGACGACGGGACTCGACATTTACGCCTGCTATTGCCGCTTGGCTGATCTACGCGAGGCCGGTCTCGACACTAGCAACTTTCCGGAGACGCTCGAAGAGTTGGTTCGTTGGGGAAGACAGCTGACCACATTCACTTCGGACGGCGATCTGGGTCGTATCGGGTTTCTGCCATCGTGGTTTGCCATCTACGCCCCGGCGTTCGGCGGCGGTTTCTACGACTGGACCAAGAACACCGTGATTCTGAACACGCCGGCGAACCTGCGGGCGTTAACGTTCCTGGTGGACGAGCGAAGGAGGCTCGGGTTCGAAAACGTGGTCCGGTTCGAATCGGGTCTCACGGTCGGCTTGGGGAATGCCCAGCTGCCTTTCATCAGCGGTGCGTATTCCATTACGGTGGATGGGCAATGGCGGGTCGAACAGATTGCCAAGTACGCGCCCGAACTCGAATACGCGACCTTCCCGATCCCGCCCCCGGAAGGGGGACGCAAACACGCCGGCTGGGTAAACGGCAACTTCATGATCATTCCCAAAGGCGCAGAACACGCGCGGGGAGCCTGGGAGTTTATCAAGTTCTGGTCGGGGATCGAGAACCCCGAACGTGCCGCCGAGTTCTACACGTGGGGTGGCTGGTTGCCCATGTGTGCCGCGATCGCCGAGGCGCCGGCATACCGGGACTACATTCAGAAATACCCCCAGTTCAAAACGTTTCTTGACGTGCTGCCCAGCGAGAACATCCAACCGACCCCCCCTGTGCCTTACCAGCTCTACCTCTGGGACCGGATCTCACAGGCGGACAACGCGGCCCAGCGCGGCACGCTCACTCCGGAAGCAGCTCTCGAACGGCTTGAGAAAGAGATTGCGCAGGAAATCCAAACGCGCCGGCTGTTCGGCTACAAGGACGAAGCAGAAGTGAACTTTGGAACGTGAGACACCGGAAAGAAGGATGACTCGTGAGCACGGGATTCAACATCAAGCGCCTCAAGTCGGGATTTCTGTCCCGAGGGCCTGACTCCCGGCCGGTTTGGCGACGCCTGGGCCGCACGCACCGCGTTTCCGCTCACGCATTCCTGCTGCTTCTGTGTATTCCATTCATCTTACCCCTGGTCTGGATGGTGTCAACGTCACTTAAAGATGACAGCCAGATATACTCACGGGAAGGTCGACAGGCAACTGTTTCGTTGGAAACCATCATCCCCAGGCCTGCCAAATGGAGCAATTACGTTGAAGCCGTGAAAACCGTGCCCGTCGGCACGTACCTGAAGAACACCCTGTTTCTGTGTGCGGCGACCGTTCTGGGCGCAGTACTGTCGAGCGCCGTAGTGGCCTACGGTTTCGCCCGGATGCGATTTCGCGGACGCGACGCCCTGTTCATACTCATGATTAGCACGATGGCGTTGCCGGGACAGGTCACCATGATTCCGGTGTTTGCGCTGTTCCGGTTTCTTGGCTGGTACGGAACCTTCCTGCCGCTGGTGGTGCCGGCGTTTTTCGGCAGCGCATTCTATATTTTTCTGCTACGCCAGTTTTTCCGGACAATTCCCGAGGAACTTGCGGAAGCCGCTCGCATTGACGGCGCCGGCGAGTGGCGGATTTTCTGGCAGCTCGTGCTGCCTCTTGCGAGACCCGCTCTGGCCACGTGCGCGCTGTTTCAGTTTCTGAACACCTGGAACGACTTCTTCGGCCCCTTGCTTTACATCAACGACCCGTCCCGCTACACGCTGGCGTACGGGCTTCAGCAGTTCATGTCGAGCTACGGTGGGGAATGGGCGCAGCTCATGGCGGGCGCAAGCATCTTCACCATCCCGATCATCATCCTGTTCTTCCTGGCCCAACGGACGTTCATCCAGGGTATCGCGACTACTGGAGGAAAAGCATAGATGTTTACCCGTTCTCTGCGCAGCGGGCGCCACCGGCTCAGCGCCGGTTGCAGAAGCCGCCGCTGCGGAGGCTGGCTTTTGGTGGGTCCGGCGCCGTACAACGTGAAACGGCACTGAGACCACTTGGCGAAGTAATGACATGAGGAGAAGAAAACAATGCAACGACCAGCTATGACTATGGCACTGGTTCTCGCCGCGGCATGCATCATGGTCCCGGTTCTCATTGCAGCGCCCGATGCGTTCTCAGCGGGGTTGCTGGCAGACCTGCCGCACCTCAAGGAGTTCACCGCGGCACGCGAGTCGAGCGTTGACCCAACGGGCGGCAACGCGGACGGCCGTCACGACTGGCCGATGCAGCCCGGCGAGACACGAACCATGGCCCAGATCGAAGGTGCCGGCGCCATCACCCACATCTGGATAACGATCGCATCGAGAGACGAGAAGCATCTGAAGAACCTCGTTCTCCGGATGTACTGGGACGGCGAGGAGACCCCGTCCGTCGAATCGCCGATAGGCGATTTCTTCGGCCTGGGCCACGCAAAGTATTACCAGTACAGCAGCCTGCCGATCCAGATCGGCGTCGACAAAGGGCTCAACTGTTTCTGGCGGATGCCGTTCAGTGACGGCGCGCGAATCACTGTGACAAACGAGGGTCCGCTGCCGTGCATTGCGTTCTACTACTACGTCGACTATGAACGACTCGACGGTTTGCCCGAAACTGTCGGGAGGTTCCACGCCCAGTACCGCCAGGCGTACCCCTGCCCCAAGGGCCGGAACTACGTGTTTATGGAAGCGGAAGGCCGGGGACATTATGTCGGGTGCAACCTCTCGATCCACAACCGAGCCGGTGGCTGGTGGGGTGAGGGAGACGACATGATCTATGTTGACGGCGACGAAAAGCTCACGTTATACGGGACGGGCTCGGAAGATTACTTCTGCGGTGCCTGGGCTTATGGCGAGACGTTCAGCCAACCGTTCAGCAACCTGTATTTTGGGTGTCCCCTTAATGACGGCAGCCATTCCCAGAACGCATTATGGAATGTGTACCGCTATCATATCGAGGACACGATCCCGTTCACCAAGTCGATCAGGGTCACCATCGAGCACGGCCACGCCAACACCCGCAAGGACGATTTCTCCTCTGTAGCATACTGGTATCAGACCGAACCGCACGCGGCGTTTCCGCCGCTCCCGAAACCCGAAGACCGGTTGCCCACCGAGGCCACGATATACACGGAAAGTTGGGTGTACGAGGCAGAGGCGCTGGTTCCGGCTTTCCAGAACAAGCAAGTCGTCGAGCAGTCGACCCAGGAGTTCGGCAATTTCTGGAGCGACGGCGGCCACTTGTTGTTCCAGGCTGACGGTCCGACGGTCTACAAGGGAGGACTGCCGACCTATCCCAGCGACGCAGGCGACTACGCGCTCGAAGTGTGGTACACTGCCGGACCAGATTACGGTCGCTGCCAGCTCTGGCTCAACGGCGCGAAGGTCTGTGAGTGGGACGGGTTCAACGGGAGCGGTGTCGTCCGCAAGAAGCTCGACAAGCCCGGCCCGATCACCATTAAGCCGAGCGGGAACATCCTCGAGCTGCGCGTGGTCGGCAAGAACGACACGTCAACCGGGTTCCTGGCCGGTTGGGACTGCTATCGCGTCACGCCCAGATAGGTTTCGTGATCAAGATCCAACCTCCTCGGACAAGACGCGTGGTGGGGCGTGAGCGGAGCAGCAGGAAGTGGGACCACACATGATATCACTGATCGCAGTCCTGGCGACCATCGCGGTCATCAATGGCGTTGATAGCCACGGCAATCAAGTCAGAGAAGCGCCGCCTTTTGAGAAGATGCTGAAGATCGACGCTCATTCTCATATCTTTGACGAGATGCCTGAGTTCGTCGCGATGCTTCAGCGCACGAATACCCGTGTCGTGAACATCTGCGTTTACGGGAGCAGACCCGAGCTGTTGGAACCTGCCGCTGCCCAAGCAGACGGGAACGGCTGAACTCAAGCTTGTGCAAGTCCAACCGTTCCAACTATTTGGTGGCGGGGGGCGGATTCGAACCGCCGACCTTTGGGTTATGAGCTATATGAGCCCCTTTCCCGCAACCTATTGACAGTCAGTAACCTACGCATTTCCAACAAGTTGGCGTCTGCCAACAACACCTGCACATATAGCACATGTAGCACATGTTGTGCAAGAAAAGTGGCACACTTACTGCCACACTTTTCGTGAGGGAGAAGCCTGGATCTCGAAAACTGGAGGTACCAAATTCCTCGCCTTTCAACGATTCTCAGGCTACCCGGAAGTGGTATAAACGCCGGAGTAAAAGTGAAGCGGGTCTGATCGACGAGCAGCAACCCGGCCGGTAATGCCGATCGGGAATCAGTGGTTGTCTGCTCCCAACCGCCGCTGAAGCTGTGCGCGATAGAGGTTCTGGGGCGTAATCTGCTCGGACGGGATCAGCTCGAACCAGCGTCCGTTGGGCGTGGTGACTGCTGGGCCTTTCCCTTGCAGTCCCACGAGGTTGATCATCTCGGCTGCCCAATCGACGGGGAACGGAATCGGCTTCTCGGAACGGATGTTCCACCATGTGGTCCAAGCACCGCAGTGCCGACCGAGCTTCGCACCGCCCCCGGAATGGAAGATGTTACTGCCGGCACCTACGTCGATGTCGGTGAACAGGTTCGCGTGATTGGCGTACTTGTGATGATCGAAGCACAGATCCTCGCCACGGCCGTTCGAAACGACGTTGCCCGCCGAACCGCGAGTCATCGTGATATCGTGAATGAACTTCGTGCGAAACTCGAAATCGGTAAGCAGGAGGTCGGTCCCGCTCAAGGTAATGCCGTGATGGCCGCTGCTGTTTCGAGTCCGATGCCGCCCTCGGTCCGACAGCCAAAGGATACGTTCCAGCGTAATGTTACTACCGCCAATGAACATCCCGCTATCGGCATTGCGAATCGTAACATGTCGAACCCAACTGTTTCGCACGCCGCCAAGCGCGATTGCGTTATGCCCCAGTTCGGTGAAGTGGCCTTCATAGTCCGAAACGGGAAACTCGAACGTCAGGTTTTCAATTCCAATTTCCTCCACGCTGCTCGCGTCCTCAAGCAGGACCGGCTTCCATTTCAGTCGCACATCGGTTTTCAGTGGACGGTCCAAAATGACCGTCCCTTTCTGGAGATCAATGTCCAGCACGGTCGCAGCCAAGCTCCCTCGCACTCCACGCAAGTTGCTGAAGTCTCCGGGGTCTCCCGCGTAGAGATGGTGGATGAGGCTGTTGTCCTTGTCATCGGTGAGAGAGAGGCGGACGGCATCGCCCACCTTGAAGTTGCCGGGTCGATCGACGTGAAGCATCGTCTCGCCACGCAAGGCCGCCCTGGTGACTTGCGCGAGAGCCTTCGTGCTCTGTCGACCTTTGGCCCAGATGATGCCGCCGGACCAGGAGTAGTTCGAGGTTGGCTTCCCACCGGTGGTCGCGCCCATATTGGGGCGAATCTTCTCCAACGGAATCGGGGCGTAGATCGTCGTTCGCTCCGGGCCGGCCCCTTGCAGAACCGTGCCGGAATCGTGAATCTCGAGAATATCGGTGATCAGGTACCGACCGGGTGGGATCGCGATGACCTTGCCCGCCGCTTGGCTCAGGGCCTTCTGGAATGCGGCCGTATCGTCCGTCTTACCGTCGCCGACCGCGCCGAACTTCTTGACGCTTGTCTCGGGACGAAGGATCGGCAGTGGTCGCTCGCCACGATGATATCCGGCATAGGAGAAGTCCGGCAGTCGGCCGCCGGGAGTCCAGGATTCTCCCCCCTCGCCCCAGAGTGCAGAGGTCGTCGGGCCGGCGGCCCATGCGTGTGGGCCAGTCACACCAAGAAAAGCAAGATACCCGCCAGCCGCCAGGCAAGCCCAGCCAATCGATCTCATTATGAATAGACGGTTCATCGCACCTTGCTCCTCTACCCGGGATTTCCCGTTTGGGTGTTCCTGGAACCACCTCCAGGCTCGGAATGTCGTCTATTGTAACAGAATGCCCCCCCGTGTCAAACGCGCGGAAGAGTCTTCGCGTTTTCGTGACTGCGGGCTCAGTTCTTGCGTTCCTATCACCGGAATCACGGTCCCACAACTTCTTGGCCGAGCTTCGACGCTCGTATTACGCAGACCTTTCCCCTCGCATCCACATGTTTCGGCCTCCTCATATTCCTGTGTGTCAGCGCTAGCGGGGGCGGGATTCGAACCCGCGACCTTATATGATTCCGGGCATGGTCTTAGGGTACCAGAACCGCCGCCGTCGTGGTTCTTTTCTTTTTGGTTCTGTTTCTTTTATTCCGAGCTGTGGATACGTGGATAACTCCGTCCTGGTTCCGCTCTGATGTAACCCGTCGCGACGACGGCAGGATTGATCTGCTTAGGACGGCGCTCCCGAATCATTTGCTCTCCAGCCTCTGCAGTCGGGCATCGAATTCGAAGCGCGCTTGCTCGGGGAGCATTTCGTTTTGAGAAGCCTTCCGGTAGACCTCCTTGGCAGCTTCCATGTTACCCTGGCTCGCGTGAATGTCGGCGAGTAGCACGTACGCGTTTGGATCATCAATTGGACCAGCGCACACTGCCTCGAGCACATCCACAGCGCTGGCCATGTCGCCGTGCTGGCGCAGATAGAAGGCCAGAGTGTAGCCGTATTTGGCGTTGTCCGGCTGCAGTTGGTAGGCCCTACGACACCACAGAATGGCGTCGTTCAAGTTGGACCGGGCCGCAATGACCCCAAGGTTGTAGGCGGCCACCGCCGATGTCTTATCTGCTTTGAAGGCCGCTTCAAAAGCCTCCGTTGCTTCGTCGAATCGTTTGAGTTCACCGAGCAGCATGCCGAGATTGACGTAGGGCGCGGCAGTCTCAGGGGCTACTTGTATGGCTCTGCGCAGAATCGCCTCGGCTTCATCGTTTCGCTCGAGTATGTTATAGACCAGGGACGCGTTGACATAGGGAGCTAGGGCGTCGGGCCTCAGTTTGATTGCGGTTTCGTACGCACGGATAGCATTGTCGAAGTCGTCGCGGCTGGCGTAGTAGATCCCCAGGCTGTAATGGGAGGCCCAGTCATCGGGCCGTGCGGTCATAGCGGCCATGTACTCGGCCTTTGCGCCGGTGACGTGCTTCTGGTTCTCCGTCTTCACCATCTCGCCGGCCACGGGCGCCAAAGCCGCGGCAGCGCGGACTCGGACCAGCCGGTAGGGATCCTTCGTGGCGCGCACGACGATGTCCACGCGTTCCGGCGTGAGTGCATCCCCCAGGGCTGTAACCGCACTCGCACGGACCAAAGGCGAGGTGTCATTTGTCGCCAGCGACTCGAGTACGGGCCACTGCCGCCCATCCGGACACGCCCGGAGAAGTCGCACGAGCGAATTAGCGAACGTCTCGTCGTGTTCTTTGTCCTCGAGAAACTCCAGCATCTCCGGGAGGCGCTTCCAGTCCTGTTTGCGTGCGGAGTCAATGAACTTAGCTACCCGTAAGGGTTCGTCCTGATAGTCGGTTTCGTGCCATTCGCGCACGTGCGCGTCTGCCCAAGACGCCTCCTTGTCGGTATGACAGAGGTTGCATGCGTTAGGAGAACCAAAAGCGAGGGTGGCGGCAGGCATGGGTGGCCACATGGAATGGTCGCTTCGCCGCATGGCGGCAAATTCGGTCGTTGGCATATGACAGGATACGCACCGGTTCCCGTGGCTATCCGACTCATGGTGCGTGTGAGACGTGGCCTCCTCAACGCGTCGCGCGTGACAAGGTAAACATGCGTGGTTGGCGTTCTCGAGGTTCGCGAAACGGTATCGTCCGCTGGACGTATGGCAGTGCAGGCAGTCCAGTTCTCCCGCTTTCACGCACGGGCTCATCTGCCAGGACGTATACGTGTAGTTTTCACCCAAGTCGCGACCATCAGGGTAGAAATCAGGGTGCTCGTAGGTCGTCAGGTCGTAGTGGTCGTAGAAATCCTCTCCGAGTTCGGGAGACTTCGTCATAGGCGACATTCTGGCGTGACACCCCGCGCACGTTGAGTTCACCTGGTGAGCCGTGTACCCACGCTCTTGGGTGATTACCTTCAGCCTCAGATCGCTTGGGACAGAGCCTTCGGGGGCTTCGCGGCACACGCGGATGTGTTCGGATGCCGGGCCGTGGCACGTTTCACAGTTGATACCCGGTTCCTTCCACGTGGTCCTGTACGTGTCGGAGGCTAGATCATAATTCGTCGACAACTGGCTCACGTGGCAAGCGTGGCAAGACGTGTTGAACGTGTAGGGCGGATCAGTCCAATGAAAAGGCGCGTCCGTCCGGTCCGAGAAGTGACGAACGCCGCTGCCCGCCATGTCGTACCACTGCTTAGTGTGCACGTTGTACGCAACTGGCAATGTCTGGAGTCGGCCTCTCTCAAGCTCGCACAGAAAGTAATAGACGTTCTTCCCACCCAGCACATGGAGAATGGAATAGTCCTTCTGCTCGCCGTCCACCACCTCCCGCACATAGCCTTCATTAACACCGACGTGTGCCGTGTAGCTTGCCTCGCCGACCTCGACGGCTTCCGTCTGGGAGGTCAGATGCTTCGCGGCCAAATCGGGGGTGTACGGTTGCATAGCAAGACCGTGGTGCGAGGTGCCCCACAGCCCGTGGAATTCCTCGTGGCATTCACGACAACTCGCTGAACCGGTATAAGCCTCGGAGTCCTCTGCATAGGCCTGACCACTGTCCGACCGGAGCAGGTGTGCGGACATGACGACCATGCAGATGGTCAGTACTACCGTGGTTTTCACCCACAGGGCTGGCCAGTGAGTCACCATACCCGTAAGGTCAGAAAACTCGGCCGACGTCCAAGTCTCCGATTCTCTATCACATGGATTACCTGGAACTGAGGGGTCTCGATTGATTCTACCCATCGATGAACTCTCATTGTGAGCTTGCCAGACGTCTTTCCTTTCACCGGACACACCTCCCTTTCCGTCCATGACCACCTTCCCAAACGGAATCCCGCGCCGTCAAACTGGAGCTACCAACTCCAAAATGCTACCTTAGCTCGGCGGCCCATATGTCCCACTTTCGTTGACGGTGAACACTACTACCAGCGCCTTCATGATGTTATTATACCCATGAATAACGACTGATTTCCGTGTCCTCTACTGCTCACCCGGCGACAAAATGGTATGTGCCCGACTCGAGAGATAGTTTGA
Organism: uncultured bacterium; assembly: GCA_964524145.1. Classification (GTDB taxonomy): domain Bacteria; phylum Hydrogenedentota. Next base: position 36,245 of record CAZGCA010000048.1, read on the forward strand.
CGCGGTCGTTCTGCACGCCACGCAGGCTAACGCCATGTGCATTCTTCAGGCTGTTGCCGCTCTCGGTCACGTTATCGGCGGAAGTTGCAGGCAGATAGAGCGTGGCGGTCGTGTTGACCGGTATGGTGACCTTGTATTCGAAAGACGCGGGATTCTGTTTCCAGTCAACAACGATCTTGCCTCGAATGGAATCGTATTCGGCTTTGACCCAATTGATTGGTTCGTGATCGGGATTGCTGCCGGCTGCGGGCGGGCCGGGACGCAGTATAACGTGTTTGTACCCTGGTCCGTCGGTGTCGATACCGACCAAAGACTGGAACATCCATTCGCAGACCGCCCCGAATGAGTAGTGGCTGAAGGAGTTCATGCCAGCGACGAATCCGTCCTCTTTTGTGTAGCTGTTCCACCGTTCCCATATGGTCGTGGCGCCGTTGACGACTTCAAACCCCCAGGACGGGTACCGCCGGTTCTGCAGTAGTCGCACGGCGAGATCGTGATGGCCTGTGGCGGTCAAGACAGGCAACAGTGGACGTGTGCCGAGAAACCCGGTGCTCATGAGATTGTCGTTGTCTTCTATGAGGTTCGCCAGATGTTGTCCCGCGGGGATGCGTTTATCCGGCGGCAGCATATTGACGAAAAGTGCAAGCGCATATGCCGTCTGCGTGTTGACCGCCAGGCTACCGTCGTCGTTGACGTAGTTCTTGTTGAAGAACGCACGAATCTGTTTGCCCCAGTCCGTATACTTCTTCGCGTCGTCTCTTCTGCCGACAGCTTCGGCCATCTCGGCCATGAGGTCGGACGTATATGCGAAGTACACAGAATCGATATATTCGATAGGCGTTTTGTTGAGCGCCAACCAGTCACCCCAATCGTTGCCGACGAAGACGCCTTGGAAGCTCGGCGATATTTCGCGGCGGAAGTCCATGAACTTTGTCATGGACTCGTGGTTTCGTTCGATAATTCTTGTGTCGTCGTAGACCTTGTATATCGTGTACGGGCAGATAATGCCGGCGTCCATCCAGGCGGTGCCGTATGCTTTGCCCCTGGGACCATGCGTCATCGGAAACGGAGCGTAGGCTGGATACGCACCATTTTCACGTTGCGATTCGACAAGGTCGTGTTCCCATTTCGTGAAGAACGCCGCGACATCGGCGTTGTACGTGGCGGAACGGACGTACGCCTGTGCGTCGCCGGTCCATCCGAACCGTTCGTCGCGCTGCGGACAGTCGGTAGGCAGTTCCAAAAAGTTCGACCGTTGTGTCCACACGATATTGCTGAACAGTTGGTTAACCATCGGATCCGAGCATTCGAACGAACTGGTGAGCGGCGTATCGGAGTGGATGACTATGCCCTTGATAGTATCGAGGGTCGGTTTCTTGGGCAGGCCGGTGATCTCGACGAACTGGAACCCGTGAAACGTGAATTTTGGCCGCCACGTTTCCGTTTCGCCACCTCTTAGAATATACGTGTCGGTAGCGCGGGCTTTTCTCAGATTCTCCGTCATCAGCGTACCGTCCTGATGCAACATCTCGCCGTGCCGAATCTGGACCTCTTTCCCGCGTTCGCCCCGGACAGTCAGTTCGACAATCCCCGAGAAGTTCTGGCCCATGTTGAAAATGTAGACGCCCGGTTCTGGTTCGGTGATTGCTACCGGACGAATGGTCTCAATAGACCGGATAGGTACCGACGAATAGGCCTGGATGATCGCTGGCTCGACGAATCCGAGTTCCACCTCCCTGTCGCCGCCTTTATCATAGTACGGCGCCTTCAGACTTCCGTTTTCCTTCGCGAGAATCGCTCTGTGCCATTGCCCGTCGTCGAATTCAGGCTCGTCCCATCCGGGCATCTCAAGCCGGGCGTCGTAGACTTCGCCCATGAGCATGTCGGATTCACGAATCGGCCCTTCGGAGGTCTTCCAGCTCCTGTCGGTTACAACAGTTTTGGTTGTGCCGTCGGTGTATTCTATTTCCAGCTGAACGCGCAACGCGGGCGTCTTGCCGTAGAAATACCGGCCGCTTTTGTTTGGGCCGTAACCGCAGAGCAGACCAAACCCGACATATCCGCTGTACCATCCATCCGCAACGGCGGCTGCCAAAACATTTTGCCCCTTCCTGATTCGGTCGGTCACGTCGAATGTGTTGTAATATACTCGTTGCCGGTAATCTGACCAGCCGGGAGTAAACATCTGGTCGGTCACAGGCTGACCGTTTATGGAAAGTTCATAAACACCCAAGGCGGTGGCGTAAACAGTTGCCCGGCTCACGGCAGGAGCAGAGTCAAAAGGTTTGCGGTAGTAGCGCGCAGGCGGAAGAACCATCTTCTTCCGGGTCGCGGAGAGCGGCGTGTCATCCTTGAAACTTATCCACTCGGCGGTCCAGTCTTCCGATTCAAGAAGACCCATAGTCCATTTAGCCTGATCGGAAGTCACGCTGTTGACGGTAACGGTCCAGAAACACTGCTGTCGAGATTTCAGGGGTTTCCCGTCGTAGACGATGTTTGTGGTTTCGCTGCTGTTAACGGTACCGGAATCCCACAAATCGGGGATGCCGTCCGGCGTTGAGGAGACCCGAATCCTGTACGTGTTCTGCTTGGCGCCGCGTTCGTCGGATTCGAGACTCCAACTGAATCTGGGCGCCGTTTCATCCAGTCCGAGCGGGTTGGTCAGGTACTCGCACTTGAGGTTTTCGACCGTCATCGCCTGGGACGAGCCACACAAAGTCAGCACACACGCTGCGATCACTACGTTTCTCATTCTATCTCTCCCGTTTGCTGGTCACCTGTTCATCGTAAGGGTTTGGCCGGGATAGTTGCCCGTCGCCTGTATACCGCCACCCCCCAGAGCGGCGTCAGGACTCTCGAACCCGCCCACGTCGTCAACCTGTCAGCAGTGCAGGGATATGGGGTATCCCTTCAAACCCCTCGATGGCCGCGCCGGTATCGACACCAAACTCGGCATATCGCCCCTTTGCATCTTCATAATTCGTTATGATTGTTCTTTCTTGCCCATCCAGAAGGGCGTCACGACAAACCACACTACACTCGCCAAGATCAAAAGCCATTTGACGCGGTCCAGTTCCATGTTGCCGGAAAAATAGACTACAGACGGGAGAACCGTCATCGCCAGAGCGATCCAGGATATAATTTGCAGTACGAGTCTCATTATTGAGCATCCTCCCTCGCTGGTTGAATCTTCTCTTGGTAGAGTTTGCTGATAGCGATGTACAAGACAGCTGCCACGAACCAACCGGGCAGGCTGACAAAGAAGATCTGTACCCCGGCGTATTTCACCAGGAGCACACATGTGCCCATCGTCGCGAACCACGTCAGTCCCGCGGCCCAGTTAAATGTTCTGCGGCTGAGCGATGCGTAATTGGACTGAAGCCCCAATTTCTTCATAAGGTAAAAGTCCACAAAAATCACCGCGCCCATAGGCATGAGGATCATTCCGTAAATCGCTACAAAATCTAACAGTTTCATCGCAAGGGCCGGGAACATGCCGGCGAGTGTAGCGATAAAGCCGGTGACAAGGGTGACTTTCACGCGTGAACTTCTTGGGAAGATGGCCTGGAATGCGAGGCCAGCGCGGTAGATGGTCGGATTGGCCGTCGTCCATCCGGCAATGATTACGCAGAACAGGCCGGCTACACCGGCCGCACCGTAGGCGAGAGGTCCGGGTAAGGGCGCCGGGAGTGTTCCTGTTTCAGCGGCGGCGCGCACCGCGGCGTCGGAGGTCAGTCCCGCCTTGTACAACTGCAGGGCGAAAAGCATTGACGCCGAGAGCCAGGCCATGCAATGACCCACGTACATGCCGGCAGCCGATGCAATGCCGTACCAGGATTTCTTTGCGAAGCGAAACACGCTCAAATCAGCCATGCCGATATGCATCGCCATGTTGCAGAACCATGCGAAGAAAGTCACGTGCCAGAACGTGAACTTGATCTTGCCCGGTAGAGGTTCTCCGCCGCGCCAGATGACCGTGTCAGCGAGACGCCACAGGTCGCCCACCGAACTGATTTCCGAACCCGTCTCAACGATAAACTGTCTGAGGGCCACGATGCCGAAGACGAGAAACACAAGGACCATCCAAGGGGACGCAATGTTGGCGAACCGCGCTACGGCGTTGTAGCCAAAAGCGGCTACGACCGCGATAACGCTTCCAACAGCCAACACCGCGAGTACCCATCCGACACTGTTGGGATAGATATCGTTAAGTTCCGGCATGGGAAAGTCGAACCACACGCCGACGGCTGTTGCCGAGACGGTGATCATGGCTCCTGCCAGGAAACAGAACATGATACCGTTGGCCAGATTGTAGAGAGTAACGAGGTTGCGACCGCAAATTTTCTCCAGTTGGTAGTAGAGAGTCAGCCGTGCACGCGTCGCGATGGGCGCGCACAGAAACACCCAGCTCAGAACCGCCAGCGCATTACCGACTATGAGCCCTCCGACTACGTCGAGCGCACTGACCCCTGCCGCCACAAACAGCGGCCCGATCATTAACTCTGTGCCGGCACAGTGTTCACCGGCGTACATGCCAATAAAACTCTTGAAACCCAGCAGCGCCTTCTCCGGTACAGGTTCGCGTTCGAACTCTGTACTGCTCTGCTGTTGTACCTCGGCTACATCATGGGGATCATTCATATATGCTTTCCCTTTCCGCTAAACTCTGCTATGTTTCTTCCGATAGGCGCCATCGACTACGCTCTGCATGGGCCGCGTCGGCCCGGCCGGATCGTGGTCACAGATCGTCTTCGTTGGCTTCCACACCGAACCGGTTCTGATACTTGCCGTTCATGACCCCTGCACGTGACGGCACACATTGTGGAGCCGTCAGCAGTGTGCCGTCAATTACTCAGCGTCTGTGCACTCGCTATACCTTGTTTCCGCTCGGTGGCCGGCCACCAATCTGCAATCTTTTTGGAAAGACGGTTCACAATTTCAGGATGCCTCCCGGCGAGGTTTTCCTTCTCGTGTGGATCTGTCTCCAAGTCGAAAAGCTGTGGGGCCGCGTCAGTAGGCGGATACTTCATCTTGCCAAGCCGGCCGTCGTAGGTCAGCAGCAGTTTCCAATCTCTTTCTATAACCCATCGAAATATCAACGACGCTTCCGGCTTGTCGATATCTGCTATATCGTGCGCAAACGATTCACCGAAAATCGTGTCGCGCTCTATACGTTTACCGTCCCGAATCGCAGGCATGAGATTCAATCCAGGAAGGTTGTCAGGTATATCGGCGCCTGCCGCGGCGAGAATCGTAGGCATTATGTCGACGCTGTTGCATAGTTCGGGCTGCTCGGCGACATTGATTACACCGGGCCACCGGAACATGATCGGCGTGCGCACGCCGCTCTCGTACGGACTGCGCTTCGACCTTGGAGCGTAGCCGTTGGAATCGGGCAGCTGAATCCAGCCATTGTCGGTTACATAGACCACCAGGGTGTTATCGTTCAGACCCTTTTCATCGATCCGGTCGAGCAGTTGCCCGCAAGTCTCATCGAACCATTCGCACATAGCGTAGTACTTGGCTACCGGTTCAGTCCGGCCGTCTTTACGATGTTTCTTCAGGATACGCTCGGGCGGATCATGGGGAGTGTGCGGCAAGAACGGTGCGTACCATAGAAAGAACGGTTTCTTTCTGTCAACAGCCATATCGATAAACTCAAAGATCGGATCCATACCTTCGCGGCCAATCTTTAGCCCGTCATCGCCGTGCCGGCCGCCATCTTCGGGGTAACCTCGGGTCATGCCATGAGTAAATCCGCCCCGTCTATAACTGCCTTCCCACCATTTCCCGCTCTGATGGCTGAGGTAACCCAGTTCGCCCAGAATCTTGGGCAACGTGGGCAAACCGTCGATATGTGAGATGAGCAGTCCGCGGCCGGTCTTGCCCCGTTCGACGGAACGACGCCGATTAGCTTCCGTATCGGCAGGATCGTTTCCCGTCGTCAGGTGTTGGTGTGCGTAAAGACCGGTTATAAGCGACATCAACGAGGGTCGGCAGAGAGCCGTCGACACGTATCCCCGTCGGAACACCGCACCCTGTGTGGCCAGCTTGTCCAAATTCGGCGTTTGTATGGCATGGTGACCCATGAAGCCATAGTCAGTCCATGCCTGGTCGTCCGATATGATCAGTACGATGTTCGGTCGATCGGCCGCATGCAGGACGGCCGGGGCCAGTAACATTAACAGAACTGACACGAGTTGGATCTTCATTCTTCAGTCGTTCCTCCTGGTGAGTTGTTGACCTCACGAAACCGTTTGCGAATTTCCGATATCTCACTGTCCGGGACTCTTCTCCCTCAGGTCCCGGAACGGGTAACCCCGTTCGTCCTTTGCCGGATCATAGTTCGGGTTGCGTCGGGGAAAGTACCGCTCTTCGACGTTTTCTTCCAACCATTCGCGCAACTCACGGAACATCTTGTCGGTCGTTTCCTGCATCGCCGCGGCCAGGTCGCTCTGTTCGTAGGGGTCATCGGGCACGTCGTAGAGCTCGAGCTTGCCATGCCAGTCCCATATCAACTTGTAGTCACCAACTCGAATCGCCGAGTGGGGCGTGAGCGGCAGACCGTTGTCGGGATGCTTTACTATGACGTTGAACGGGTAGTGCCAGATGAGCGTTCTCGCCGGTGCGTCCGACTCAGGATTATCAAGCAGCGCCGTGATGTTCTGACCGTCTATCTCCTCAGGTACATCATTTCCTGTGAGGCCGGAAAAGGTAGGCAGGAAGTCCGTGCAATTGACTGGGCTGTCGCACCATGCGCGCTCGAACCGGCCGGGCATATAATAGACCAAGGGTACCCGTACGCCGCCTTCATAGAGACACGCCTTGCCGCCTTTGAAGGGGGAGTTGTCGGTAGCAGGCGGATTGGTATACTCCACACCGCCGTTATCCGAGGAAAACACCACCAGTGTATTCTTCGCGAGCCCTGTTTTCTCGAGCGTTTTCATGATCTCGCCGATCGAATCGTCCAGGTGTTTGACCATCCCTGCGTACGTGGGATTGTCGTGCCCACCGTTACCGCGGGTATCCTTGCCTTCAAAACGTTCGACATATTCCTTCTCGGCCTGTAGCGGTGTGTGCACTGAAAAATGCGCGAAATAGAGAAAGAAAGGTTTTTCAGGAGTTTGCGCACGTTCTCGGAGATACCGTTGCGCTTGGACAGTGAGGTCTTTGGTCAGATACGTTTCGTCGGTAGGGTCACCCGACGTGCCAATCGTGAGCTCGGGTTGCGGCATCTTCTTGGAATAGAGTTTACGGTTATCCCAGAGTGTACGCCAGTTGAAGTAACGCGACCCGCCCGCGTCAAAATAGGCGATTTCTTCAAAACCATGGTCGCGCGGTTGTTGGCCCATGGCGCCGTGCCCGCCGAGGTGCCACTTGCCGATATAGGCGCAGTCGTGGGTTTTCAAGACTTGCGGCAGTGTGGGTATTTCCGGCGACACCGCCGTGTTCGAGTGAGCGTTCAACCACGCCTGCTGTTCACTGATTTTGTCTTTGTGCCCGAACGCATCGTGCGCACTGTATCCTTCGGGCGGTGTGATGCCTTCGTTGTAATAGGTCTTGGTGCGCGGGGTCGCGGTCGTCACACCCAGACGCGACGCAATCCGTCCTGTAAGAATCGCCGCGCGGGTAGGCGAACAAAGTTGATTCGCATAGGCCTGGGAAAAGGCGATGCCTTTCTCGGCCAGCCTGTCCATGTTGGGTGTCTCATAGTAGAGCTCACCGGGTTTTCGTCCGGTCAGATGCGTCGCGTATGCACCCACGTCCATAATGCCCAGATCGTCGGCAAGAATGAACACGATGTTGGGCGGCGTACCGTTGTCGGCACCCGCCGCACCCGCAGCCAAAACCGCTACCGCACATACCACCACCAATCTCGAGAGAACGGATCTATCTGCCATACCGTTTCATCCTCATTCCACAAACAAGTCTTGCTTCTTCACCCTACCTTGCGCGTACTCAGATGCCTGCCAGCCGCTGCCGCTCGTGCCGGGGCATTCAGGCAGATTGACTTCGGGCAGCCACTTCTTCAGTTCTTCGATAACACGCTGATTCTTCGGGTCTCCTGCAAGGTTATGCCATTCATTGGGATCGTTTTCGTGGTCGTAGAGTTCCTGACTGCCGTCGGCGTATTGAATGTACCGCCACCTCTCGAACCGCAAACCATGGTTGTTCTGACCAAATGTTGTGAGCGCGGGCCGCGGCCAGTTCTTTTCCGGATCCTCCAGCAACGGGCTGAGACTCTGTCCTTCGAGACGGTCGTTCTCCGGCAACCCGCACAGGTCTGCCAATGTGTTGTAGACATCGATGAGCCCGACCGGTTTGCCGCACTTCCGATCGCCTTTGACGCCTGGTGCGGCTATCATCATCGGAACCTTGGTAGCGCGATCCCACAGCGATCGTTTCGCCCAATACTGCTTTTCGCCCATGTGGAACCCGTGGTCGCTGAAGAAGACGATGACCGTGTTGTCGGCATCACCCCGGGCGTCGAGCGCATCCAGCACGCGGCCCACACAATGGTCAACGAAGGTTATACTTGCCAGATATCCCTGGACGGCATGTTCCCACTCGTTATGCTCGATTATCCAACTGTGAGGCGGCGGCGTTACGCCTACGGTCAGGTCGCGGCCATATTTTGGCACGTCCGCCCGGTCGTTGGGGAATACCGGGGGCAGAATAATGTTCTCCCTCGGATGCATATCGAACCATTTCTGTGGCACGTACATAGGCACGTGCGGTCGGTAGAATCCCACCGCCATGAAATACGGCTGGTCGAAATCGCGTTTGAGCTGGTCGACCGCCCACGACGCTATCTGGTGGTCCGGAAGCTCTTCGTCCTTCTCCGGGAAGGGACCCCAGTCCCACAGCGGATGGCCCTGAGGATAACTAATCTTCTTTTTAGGCGCCGGGCCGAAGTTCCCTTTAGGACCATATTCGTCGAAGAACGGCCGGTGGTCGGACGCGTTGTGAAATATCTTGCCGGTCCCGAGTGTGCGGTACCCCTGCCCGGCGAAGTATTGAGGCATGGTGGTAGCGCCCTTGTAGGTTTCGACAGTCTCGAAATCCGGCTGCAGGTAATAGTGCCCTGTGGTCGACGGCAGCAGGCCTGTCATCATGCTCGGCCGGGACGGGTTGCAGATAGGTGCCTGGCAGTGAGCGTTCGTAAAGATCACACTGCGTTTCGCCAACCGGTCCATGTTCGGCGTAATCGTCTGCGGATGGCCGCCGTAGCAGCCGATCCAATCGTTCAAGTCGTCCACCGCGATAAGCAGAACGTTCGGTTTCCTCTCTTTGGCGGCATATACGCGGCCCATAGCTGCCGCGCCAAGAACGGCGCCCACTCCAAGTGACCTGAGGAAAGTGCGTCTGTTCATGTCGTGCTCCTTCTCTTGGCTGTTCTATTGCGTCGCCTTGTTGGATTCTTGCGGATATTGCCAAGCCGCTAAAGCGGTCGCAACTTCATCGAGCCACTTGGTTACGGGTTTGTATTCCGGCGATTCGCCCATGGTGGGGCAAAGGCCACCGCCTTCCGAATGTTCATTCCAGGAGTACATCGTGACGACCTGCGCTTCGCATTCTTTCGAATGTGCCTCCACGAAATCAAAGACGGCTTCTATCCGGGCGGCGAGGTCGCCCTCCTTTGGCCACTGGTAGTGATACCATCTCTTCTTGGGTTGGCCAGTCTCATTGTCGCGGGCTCGCGGCCAGGAATACTGCATGCTGCTGCACGGAGGAAGGAAGGGGAGGCCACTGGTCAAGAACTTGCCCTCATAGGTGTTGATTAGGTTTCGTGTGGCTTCTGCATAAGTTGGACCCCTGTCCCTTTCGGCTACCATTCCCCCATAGCCGCCGGCATAGTCCATGAAGGCATCGTAGCCGTCTTTCTTCAGGGAACCGGCTTGTTCATAGGTGCGCGCCGGTACACCGGCGCCGACGATGTACGGATTTTTCAGCTTCGCGGCCTTCACCCGGGCTCGAATGTATTCCACAAACTCGGCCCCCGTCATTCGTTTGTCGCCGCTCGCGGCTTGCAGGTCTGATCGGAACCTCTCCGGCCGGAGCACTATGACCAAAGGGCGATCATACATCACCTTCTGCCAATTGTCCATTTTCAGGTACGCTATTGTTTCATCCATCATGGCGGCCACTTTGCCGCGCGTATAGTGAATCGAATTGTGCCCATACAGAGCCCACACAAAATTCATCTTTGCAGCTTCCGGTATCTTGCTTGCCACGTGGCAATCCAGGTTATTCTTGAGCTCATAGGCTTTTGCGACCAGGTTGCGAGCCGGCCCATTATAAATGAAGAAGTCGATGCCGGCGTCGTAGGCATATCGGATCTCCTGATCCATCGAGTCTTGGAGCAGCTCCTGGCTGAAGGGATAGTTAAACCAAAGCGGCCCCGCCTGCGCTGGATGTTCTACCCAATCCACATCCTCGGTCAACCTGCAGAAGAAGGGTGCTCGATCATGCCACTCGGGATCTTTCAGGTAGCCTCGTTTGCCAGGGAGGTAACCCAGCTCCTGTTGTTGCGTGGCGCCTTTTCCGGAATACATATCCCATCGCAACACGCCGAGGAGCGGGCGGCAGCCCTTTTCCACAGCGATGTTGTCCGCGCTGGCCGCTCCAGAGGCCACTTTCGGCAAAGCCACTGCCGTCGCACAACATCCCAATGTTCTCAGGAAG
>CAZGCA010000049.1:0-45224 GCA_964524145.1 uncultured bacterium
GCATGCCACAGCTCTCCCGTATTCGTCTCATTGGTGTCGAAATCCTTGTGGAACAGCGCCGAGCAGAAAAACGACATGAAGGGTATATCGGTCCGCACGGCACGCAGCGCGTCCTCGTAGCTCTCTTCGTTGGGCAGCACGATAAGCCCGCCCGCCAGCTCCTCCGGCTCCTGTGTCGTGACCGCGCGCTGCCTGTCAACCATGCTCTTGAGCGTGCCCGGCGTCTTCTCCTCCAACCATTTCCAGAACACCGCCGTGTCGTAGCCCGAACTCACCGAAGGCGGGCCGTCAAGCTGTTTTTCGAACCGGGCTGCCGTCGCCGCAGTGTACATGTCGGTGATCGTGTCGAACACCTGGTCCGAACCCCACTCCGCCGAACCCTCGAGAAGCCATATGATCTCGTCCCAATACGTAAGCGTTGACTGTGGGTTCGAGTTGTAGAACTGGATGACGTGGAAGCACTCGTGCGCGATGGTTTTCCAGAGCTGTTCCTGGCTGGGCGTACGCGCGTTGAGGTGAACGCGACCGTAGTCGCTCACGGGCACCCAACCCCACAGCGTCGGTTTGACACGCTGGATGACGAACGTGAACTCATCGGGCGGCAGCCGGAACCCCAGGCCCGCATACGCTTGATATGTCCTGCTAAACCCTTCCTGCAGCAGTTGGTCCATCGACGTGCCCTGAGGGTCGACGTCCCACGGGTCCAGATGTACGATTCGCACCGACGGTACCGTCTTCGCCTTCCCGGATGTCTTTGGGACCTCTGCGAACGTCGTCACGTCAAGCGGTGCCGCCATCGCCACGAGCTGATATGTGCCTCCGTGGAACGTCTCGAACTGTACGGTATTGGGTTCCGAACCGGGCGTGACCGGTTCGGGCGCATAGCGCGCCTCCATCAGCGGCATCTCTCGGGGTGCGTCCGCGAGCGCTTCGCCAAGCCCGACCGCGCGAGTTACCACACCAACGTGCTCTGCCGTGAAACCCGCAGGGATATCGGCCGGGTCGTACGAGAACGTTACCGTGAGCGGTTCGGTCGACCGGAGCGGCGTGTCGAACCGGTATGCCGCGCCGAACAACTGGAACTGCGACACGTCCAGCGACTCCGCCGCCGGTACAGTCAGCGACGGAATCTCGGTCAGTGTGAACTGTACCGATTCCGGCAGATAGTCGGCAGGTACGGCCACGCTGATGTCCGCGAGCGTGACTGCGCCACCCTCGGACCCGATCGCTTCGGAGACCTGGGGCAGCGTCTCAACCGTGACCGTCACCTCGTCGGCGGCCTGTGAGACGCCGTCCGAGACCGTGACCGTCACCTCGTACTCGTCTTCAGACTCGAACATCCGCCACACGCTTGCCTGCCCCGCGTACTCAATACCGTCGCCGAAATCCCACGTGTACGTAAGAGCGTTGCCCGTGAACCCGGTCGCCTCCGCCGTCAGCACCACCTCGTGAGGCGCATCGCCCAGCGGCGGGTCCGCTGTCAACTCAACAGTCGGTTCGGCTGTCGGAGTAAGCGGATCCGTTCCGTCGCGCACCTCCTGACCGTCGCCCACACCGTCACCGTCTGTATCCGCAACGTCCGGGTCTGTTCCGAGGTTCGCCTCAGCCACGTCGCACAGACCATCGTCGTCTGCGTCTATCGAAAGACCCAAGGCCGCGTTGATGACGAGTTGGACGTCGACCGCGTCAACTTCCGAAGAGATGTCAATATCACAATCGTGCTCTACCGACAGACCCAGTGCGGCGTTGATGACAACCTGGACGTCCAACGCGTTCACTTCGCCTGAGACATTCACGTCGCCCGCGACAAGCACCCCTTCCGCGGTTGATGAAACGGACGACACAACACAAAAGGCAACAAACAAAACGAACCCTTTGGTCTTCATAACGAACCCTCCAACTTACTCAACGCTCCATCGTTCCCCAAGAGGGTAAGGCACCCGACACTCTTTGTCAATGTTGGGCTCTTCGGTCCACTTGGATGATTGCGTTGGACTGATAAGATGGCGAATTGATCTGAAAAGCAGATCCGCGGTTTAGCAGACTGCTCCTTTTGGAGGATTTCCGCCGAGGTCCTTTACACTGCTCGCCTCAGGTTCAAGTTGCTCTAGAACGCACCTTTTCCAAGACATCATCACTTTCATTTCCAACTGCTCCAAGGATGCTGCAGTACGAGAGGCAATAACGTAGAAGGCGCAAGGCCGTCGCCTGATCGAAAACGCTCGAGGGTGTAAACCAACTGCGGGCCAGTAGCCTATCCGGATCCGGATAATTGCGTACGCATAACCCGTCCGAAATCCCCCGATTTCCGGATCGTTTTGGCACTTACCCTGCACTTACGAAATGGCTGGCGTGTCGCTGTAGATGTGTAATGGCCTATGCTACAGTACTTTGCGGACAGCTCCTAAGGAGCAACACGCGCACATACGGATTCTTGTTCCTCGTTAACCTACCAGGATCCCGTCGAATGGGGCCGATCACATCGTTGCGCTCGTTGCGTGCTCCAACTCCCAGCGTTTTCAGGAGGCGCTGGGCAACGTCACGCCCGATGATGTATACTCTGGCAAACAGGCCGGGACGCCGAGCGCCACGTTGACATCGCTGGTGATTGATGCGAAGGATTGTCCTGCAGACTGAGCGTATGAATGTTGAGAAACACTATCGAAGCGTCTGAAGCTGTTTCGCCAAGGAGAGCGCCATGAGATATCTGACGATTCTGGTTGTTTGCATAGGACTTTGCTCGATAGCGTTCGGGGCAACAGTAACGACAGGCAGCCTGATTGACGAAATGATCGATGTGCACCGGCTCACCTACTTCCCGAACCCGGCGTTCAAGACTATTCAATTCTCTTCGTATGACCGCCGAAGCACAGTCCCCGGAGGCAAAGGATGGTTCAGCAATTCGGACGGATTCGGAAAGGAACCCGAACCCAATTTCGAAACTGTGCTCAAGGTCCCCGGGAAGGATGAGCCCGGCGAATACCTCATGTGCGACGTTGAGGGGCCCGGTGCCATCGTCCGTCTGTGGACGGCTCGGATCTCCGGGACGATACGGATGTATCTCGACGGTCTCGAGACGCCGACATACGACGGGCCAGCCGAGGAGTTCTTTCTGTATCCATACGATCCGTATCTCGAAGGGACGGGAGTGACGCGTGAGACGCTGACAGGCACGTTCTACCAACGTAATGCCTCGTACGCACCTGTTCCGTTCGCCCGGAGATGCCGCATCGTGTGGACGGGAAACCATCGAGAAACGCATTTCTACGAGATTCAACTACGCAAGTATGGCGAAGGCTCGGATGTGGCGACGTTCTCTCCGGAGGACGTGGCAGCCAACGCAGACCGCATCCGCCGGGTCGCATCCACTCTCGCCAATGTGGACGAGAACTGGGAGTATCGCTCCAAAAAGGAGGCGGTGGAGATTTCGGCAACTATCGAGCCTGACGATGTTGTGGACGGGCTGAAACTCGATGGTCCAGGCGCTCTGGAACGGTTGGTCTTGAAAGTCGAAGCACCGGACGTTGACCTTGCTCTGCGACAGACGGTAGTCCACATACTGTTCGACGGCTCTCCATGGGGACAGGTTCAGTCTCCGATAGGCGATCTTTTCGGCGCGGGTCCCGGTGTCAATCCGTACAGTTCCGTCCCGTTCACCGTGGCCCCGGACGGCGCAATGACTTGCCGCTACGTCATGCCGTACAAGGAGTCGGTTCGCATTCTCTTTGAGAACCATGGCGACCAGGAGGTGTCTGTGACAGGCTCTGCCCTTCCTCTGGACTACACGTGGGCAGATGACCGTTCGATGCATTTTCGGGCCCGATGGCGTGTCGATCACGACCTTGTAGCGTCAAACGCGCAGAGGATGGGCGTCCAGGATCTGCCGTTTCTCCTCGGGCGTGGCAAAGGCGTGTATGTCGGGACCGCCGTCATGCTCCTCAACCCGAACACCATCCCGACGTCGTGGGGGAACTGGTGGGGCGAAGGAGACGAAAAGATCTTCGTGGACGACGACGTTCTGCCATCGATCTTCGGTACCGGTTCAGAAGACTACTTCAACTATGCATGGTCGGCGAACGATATCTTTGTCTTCCCGTACTGTGGTCAGCCGCGGAATGATGGGCCGGCCAACCGCAGGTTCGTCGTCAACTACCGCTGGCATATGCTCGACGCTCTTCCTTTCACGCACAGCCTTTCCTTCTACATGGAACTGTTCAGTCATGAGCGTACTGAAGGATTCTCCTATGGCCGCATAGGCTATCACTATGCAAGGCCCGGTTTGATGGACGATCACATACCCCTGACTGACGAGGACCTCCGCCACCCGCAACTTCCGGCCGCTTGGGAGCCGGCCGCTCGGTTCGGCGCAGGCAAGTTCGAGTTCCATGCGTGCGAGGAACTAGCCGATTCTACGGCTCAAACAAGGTTCATGGAGGGCGGGCTGTGGCAAGGAGGCCGGGTGCTGGTCTGGACTCCGGAGAACGCCGGGAACAAGCTGAAGCTGGCAGTCACCGCAAAGGAGACCGGCGATCACACGCTTATGTTGGCATGCATGCTCTGTACCGAAGCCGGCGCATTCCGCGCCACTGTCGATGGAGACGATATCGAGTTCAATGGCAAAGACTCCGTCGATCTTCTCGCCCCGTATCATGTTCAATCGCGCGTTCTCGGCGCACAGCTCAAACAACTGCAAGCGGGAACACACGACCTGACCTTGACCGCTCTCAAGGCCGGCCAGCCCATCGGTCTCGATTTCCTCGGCTTGCGCAAGAACTGAACCGAAACGCGGGAGTCGGTGCGGGTCGCGCGCAGTCTGCTGGATAATGCCGGCGAATCAGGTATAATCCGTAGTGATTCTTGTGGGTGAACGAATGTGACCGGACAACCAAGACTGGTAAGGAGGAAGTATCATGCGATCTCCCCTGCTGATCGGTCTCGTGATCTTGACAGCCGTGGCGGGCTCAAAGCCCGATGACAAACTGATTGGTTCTGCAGGTCCGTCGGACGCGGAAGTCGGTTTCGCCGTGTGTTCCCAGGATGTAACGATCTGCCCGGTTCAGATTGTACAAGTTGACACCTCCGAAAACGAGTATGTGAATGACGAGACGAAGAGAGACGGTCTCCATGTCACGTGGTACGAGACAGGTGAGAAATGGAGCGAAGGACATTACATCGATGGCCAACTGGAGGGTGTGTTCACGAACTGGCACAAGAACGGGAAGATGATGAATCAGTGCGAGTACGAGCGGGGGAAGAGGCATGGCAGGTGGGTTGCCTACGATTTCAACGGGGCGAAGAAGGAAGAAGGATTCTACGTGCATGGGAGCAAGAGCGGCTTGTGGAGCGCCTGGGACAAGAACGGTCACAAGAGAAGCGCCGTTGAATGGAAGGATGGCGAGCGAAGCGGGGAGGCTACGTATTGGTACGAGGGCGGAAAGGTTTTCAAGACCGGCTATCATCGGCAGGGAAAGGAAAGCGGTTCATGGACCACCTGGGGCACTGACGGAGCCAAGATGTCAGAATGTGTGTGGAGAGAGGGGAGACTTCACGGGCAGGCGGCAAACTGGTGGAAGAACGGAAGCAAGAGGGACGAAGGAGCATACAAGAACGGCAAGAAACATGGAACATGGATAAGCTGGGATCAAACCGGCATCATGCGGGTCGTGCAAGACTACCGGGAGGGCAACCTGCACGGGAGAAGAACGACGTGGAAGGGCAATGGGGCGAGATGGCGAGCGTTTGAGTACAGGGAGAACCAACTACACGGGGAATTCTCGGACTGGCACGAAAACGGCGAGATCAAGGCTGAGGGGCAGTATAGAGAAGGATACCGTGATGGGAAGTGGCGGGAGTGGGACGCCGAGGGCAGACTCACAGGTGAGTATGAATACCAGCTGGGCGACCCGGTTACCGGCAACAAAGCGAGTTAAGCAGCACTGCTCACGCAGTTGGTAAGCAAGCGAGCTACGGGTTCCCTGATGGACACTGCTCGGTGTAGTCGCAGTAGTTGGCGCCGTCCTGGAAGTAGCAGCTCCCCACGCTTACGTTGACCCTGTTGTTCGAGAACCCGCTGCAGTCTATATCGGCCGATACAGGGCCGAGCGTGCCGCCGGTCGCGTACGACAGAGCAATGTCCCACCCGCTCATAGTCGTGTTCTGCACGACCACGTTCATGTAATTATCCGTGTTGGGCGTGAGCGTGAGCACACCCGAGTAGTTGCTGGCTTGGCCCGGCCCCGTCCAGTTGCAGTTGAACAAGTACAGGCTGTTAGATCCCGGATACCACGGTTCGAACGACAGGCCGTCACACTGGGCCTTTACCTCCAAGTTCATGTTGCAGCAGATGAGATCGTCTATATTCCCGGCAAGTATGGCAAGATATGGGCTCCGTTCGATCACTGTCAGGTTTCGGAGTGTTACGCGACCCTGCGCCCAGATACAAGCGCCTGCGCCCGACATGTCGATGATTGTCTGACCAGGTCCCGCACCCACCAACGTCTGATCGGAAAGACCGAGACTGGCGTAGTTGTCCCAGCACCGCGGCCATGTCTGGACCGCTGGAGTGTAGGTCCCCGCCGCTAGCCGTATAGTGCTCGAACCTGCGTGGACCGCTGCGACCAACTCAGCGGTCGTGCTCACATCCGTGACATTGGCGGGCAAGGCGCCGCACGGGTCCTCGACCCAGACTTCCACGTCCACATTGATTGGTGTGTCGTTCGGGTCTTGCTTCCACTGCGGGTCGACCACCATAACAACCGCGCGGTGATCTCGATAGAACGGGACGGTTACCTCGTGCTCCTTCTGCGAAAAGTCCTCGGCTTTTTGGGCTGCGACCGTCTCGCCGTCTTTGCTCGAGATCACAATGGCGTCCAAGGGCTTATCAGACAAGGTCAGCGGGAACTTGACATGGAGGAACCCGTGCGGCCCTTCGGTCTCGGACCTAAAGCTGTGTGCGGCAACCGTGAGATGCTGTTTCAGTGAGAATCTGACAGTCTTCGGGTTGTCTTTTCCGTCACCGGGCGCACCTTGCGAGAAAGTGATTTTGTCGTCGAGCGATGCGGGCAACTGGTTTGCAGGACCAAGGTAGTCGGCGTGCCACAGATCCTTTGTCTTCGTTTCGTCGGTGTCAAAGTCCTTGAAATACAACGCCGCGCTCGCGAAGTCCAGAAACTCGACAGCCGGGAATTGCGCCAGGAATACCTCCTGCCAGCTCACTGCCGTGGACGTCTCGATGAGCATGTTCCCGAGGGGCACATTCGTCCGGCCGCGATGATCCCAGATCATGCTCGCGATAGTGCCGGGCTGTTTCGATTCGACCCATTTCCAGAACGCCACGGTTCGGTACTCAGTGTCGCCGTCGTATCTGTCAAAGTTGAGCGGGATGCTGAACCGGTTCGGTTTGGGGCCGTAGTACGATTCAACTACGTTATCGTACGTTTCATCTCCGCCCCAGTCAGGTGTTCCTTCGATGAACCACGCATCCGGCTTGAAGTGTTGGCTTGTAGACGCCGTATTTGAGTTGTAGAAGTGGATAGTGTGGAAGTACTCATGAGCGAATGTGGTCTTGACCGTGTCGGCGTTCTTCAGCGAGTAGCTCAGATAGACTGTCCAGGGATCGCCCGTATAGACCTGGCCCAGGTTTGTCCCGATGTTGCCCACGATCACTTTGACGGTACCCGGCACAATGGGCAGTCCCTTCTGGCCGTCGTACATGGTAAACGATCGGGACATCGAGTCGTAAAGCGCCGCTTTATATGCCGTTTTTCCGAGCGTCGGTGCCACCTGCCACTCTATCTTGAATGTCGCCGAGCTTTTCGCCTTACTGGACGGTACCACGACATCTTCCACGTCCAACGGTTCCGCCATGGCGACAAGCTGGAACGTTCCTCTATGAACCACCTCGAACGACACGGTGTCTGTTCCGGGATCAGGGGACGCCGGTAGAGGAATGTAGCTGACGATAGGCGCAATGTCCGGAGCTGTGTCACTGTCAGGGTCTGGTTGGGGCACGCCAATCAATCGGATCATCATGCCGAGGTTGTCCTCAGCAAATCCGTTGGGGATATCGGCCGGATTGTAGGAAATGGTGACCGTCATTGGCAAAGACGATTTGAGCGGTGTCTCGAGACGATATGCCTGCCCGATGGGGACAAACTGTGACTCGTCAAGATCCCGTGCCGCGGTTGGGGCCATCGACGGTAACTCCGTAAGGCTGAACGGTACCGATTGGGGTGCAAGACCCGGGTCGACGGTCAACGTGCAGCCGCCGATTTCTACGGTCCCTCCCTCCGTTCCGATCTCGGCCGATTCCTGCGGCAGCGGGCCGACCGTCACATCAGCGGACGCCTCGCCGCTCAGATCGCCGTCGGAGACCGTCACCGTAACGGTGTAGGTGTCCTCTGTCTCGTAGGCATGCAGCACCCGCGTCTCTTCCGAATCCGATGTCCCATCCCCGAAATCCCAGTCGTAGCTTAGCGGACTGCCTTCCGGATCCGTAGCAACAGCTTCGAGCAGCACCTGGTGCGGTGCCGTGCCGGTGGGAAGATCGACTATCAGCTCGACCTGGGGCGGATCGTTGACCATAACCCCGGGATCGGTGCCGTCCAACACCTCCTGCCCGTCGCCCACACCGTCGTCGTCTGTATCGAAGTCGTCTGGGTCCGTGTTGAGGTTAGATTCTGCGGCATCGGATAGCCCGTCGCTGTCCGCGTCTATCGAAAGACCGAGCGCCGCGTTGATGACGAGTTGAACGTCGACCGCGTTCACTTCCGAAGAGATATCAATGTCACAATCGTACTGGACCGTAAGACCCAGTGCCGCGTTGATCACGAGCTGCACGTCCAGGGCGTTCACTTCGCCCGAAGCGTTCACATCTCCTGCAACAAGCGCACCTGATTCGGTCAAAGAAATGGTCGAGAGAAAGCAAAAGGTCAGCACCATAAGAAACGATCTCGTCTTCATGAGGAAATCCTCCAAGTCACTTATCCACTCGGCACTCTGCAAGAGAGTAAACGATACTACTGTGGTTGTCAATGTTGTGCCGTCCGACCAGTTCACTGTCTTTCCTGCACCGATACAATCTCATGATTTGATGTTTCTCGTCAGATAGCGATGGGTAACACCACCCTTGATGATGTATGCCCTGGGAGATGGACGCCGGTTCAGAAGGACTCGAAACGAAATCGGACCTGGGAATGATTGCACGAATCATTGGGGGAGCTAGATTGGTCCTTGATACGGACAGAGTTGAGGCTTACAATACGGCATATGGGAATTCTCGGGTCAGGATGATGTCGCAGGCAGTTTGGTGGGAGAAGTAGGCGTGCAGTCAGCGTGGATGGAGTTTGAATCCTTCTGCATCTACCCTCAGACCACTGGCGATTCGTATCGAGTGGATGCGGCATTGATCGACCTTTCAAGTGGTGACCGCACGGTGCTGAGAGGTGTCCCGATGCGCCGCGCCGGCGATGCGGGCACGTTACGAATAGTCCGCGAATCGCCTTGGGACGCGATGCCACAAGAAGAGCGGGAGTTCTTTGAAACACGGTTGGCAATGGCGAGCAAGGAGGCTGGCAACCCACCATTGGAGCCTGATAGGCCCGAACTCATCTTGTCATTACCACGAGTGCGTTATGTTGTACCCGTGGTGGGCCCGCCCAGGCGAG
The DNA here is from genome assembly GCA_964524145.1 of uncultured bacterium. GTDB lineage: Bacteria > Hydrogenedentota. The sequence continues at coordinate 9,666 of CAZGCA010000049.1, forward strand.
ACAGGGTGATAGAGGACGTCTCGCCGCCATTTCTTCCCCCGTTCGAACCGAACTGGGAACGCGCGCTGGACGGTGACGTTGCTGAACCGCCGGACATACCGATCCCTATTGATGCGGTCAACGGGGATGTCGTGCAGATGGTCACCAGTCTGGGCAGTGGGTTCAAGGTGCTCGACGTGGGGTGTTCCGCAGGGCTGACGGGTGCGGCGGTAAAACAGCTTGATCCGGAGGTCGAGTGGGTTGGGGTCGACAACGTGCCTGCGGCAGTAGACATCGCACAACGTCGACTGGATGCCGCACACCTCGCGGATATCGAGCGCCATTCGTTACCCTATGCGCCGGGCTACTTTGACGTGGCGGTGGTGTCTCAGGTGCTCGAACACCTCTACAACCCGTGGACTGCTGCGAGGAAAGTCGTTACCTATTTGAGAGAAGGTGGCGTCTTGCTGTGCGGCGTGCCTCATGCGGGACACGTGGCGCTGCTCACGCAACTGCTGGAGGGTCGCTACCCGTACAGCGGTTCGGGACCGCTCGATATCAGCCACCTGCGGTTGTTCACTGCCGAAACGATTCTGCAGCTCATCGAGCAAGCAGGCTGCCAGCCGGCAGTCCTGACCAAGCTTCTTTTTAGGGGAACCTCGTGCGACGAGCATATGATGACGGGGTTGCTCGATGCTTCACGATGTGCGGGGATAGACTCCGACGGTTATGCCACTGATGGATGGGCCGGCAGCTTCACTGTTGTGGCCCGGAAACAACACGTGACGGTTGCCAGACGGTCATCCCTGGTACGACGAGCCGAGAAGCTCAGCGAGACCGGCGACTACATAGAGGCCCAACGACTCCTCGTGCTTGAGACCACACTGCATAGCCAGAATGCACTAGGTTTCGTACGGCTCGCGCACGTGCTCAAGACGCAGGGTAACATCGAGGAAGGTATCAACGTTTTGGATCGGTGTGTCCAGTTGCACGAAAGCTATCTACCTGCACGCTATGAACTGATACTCGCGCTCAACGAAGCGGGCCGTTCGGATCAGGCACTCGCGGCGCTCGAAGATGCCGCGGGGCTAAACGCGAGTTTCTTCATGCCGCTGCAATCCTTGTTGTTATGAATAAACAACATCCTTGATGATGTATACTCCGGGGGACGGATGTCGGTTCGGAAGGTCTCTTTTCCAAAAGACGGAGGATGGGGCATGAAGATTGTAGGATTCAGCGCCGGGGTTGTCGGCCGGGAAAGTAACGTAGACCGAATGGTCAAGGCGATCCTGGACCGGACCGGGTCCGAGTACGAGTTCGTGAAACTGACGGATCTCACGTATTCAGGATGCAAAGGGTGCGTCGAGTTGTGCGGTAAACCACGTGTATGCCGACGTGAAGACGACTTGCTCCCCTATTACGAGACGATCAAGACGGCCGACGCGGTGGTAGTGGGCAGTCCAGTCTACTTCGGCTCGGTAAACGCGGCAACGATCGCGTTCAGCGAACGTTTTTTCGGTTACCGGCATGTTGACTGCGCCATAGCGTGCAAACCGTTTGCGTTGGCAATCGCCGGAGGCGGTTCTACCGAGCAGGTGAAAGACCAGTTTGAACGGTTGCTCGCGCCGTTCGAAGTCGATATTGTCGGCACGGTGCTGCACCGTACCAATATAGCACCGTGCTTCAGTTGCGGTCTTCACAAGGTCTGCACCATCGGCGGGTTATACCAAACGATTGGCGAAGCCGCTCACACGTTGGAGATCACGTCCGAGATGTTTACGGCGTGGGAGGACCAACCGGAGACTGTCGCTGCCGTCGAAGCGGTTGCCCAGAAGCTCAAAGCTCTCAAGTAGAGGGGGGCGTGGCCCGCAAGAGAGAAACAGGTTTCAGCCGCCGTGTGTGAATCGAGAGATGATGGGTTTCTGCGGAGCGTGCAATTACGAAGGAGCTATCTGCGATGAACGATCAAGAAGACGGCTCTGCGGGGTCAGGTCCCCTGACGGGGGTTAGAGTTACTGATTTCAGCAGCGTCATTTCGGGGAGTTACGCCGGAACCGTGCTGGGCGATATGGGCGCCGAAGTGGTAAAAGTCGAGTCGCTCCACGGCGACCTGGCACGACGGTGGGGGCCGTTCCTGGCGGGCGAGAGCGGCCTGTTCCAAGGATGGAATCGCAGCAAACGAGGTATCGCCGTTGACCTGCGTACCGACGCCGGCAGGGAGATCGCCTACGCTCTGGTCCGCGAGTCCGATATTGTTATCGAGAACTTCCGCCAGGGCGTTACCGAAAAGCTCGGGGTCGATTACGAGACTCTCCGCAACGTGAATCCCACCATCATCTACTGTTCCGTCGCGGGCTTCGGTTCCAGGGGACCTTACAGCGCCCTGCCGGCATTCGATCCACTTTTGCAGTCCATGAGCGGTTCCGCGCGCCGCCACGTTCAGTACGTTTCTTGCCAGAGAAAGGCGTGCGTGTATCCCGGCGTGGCATACACCGACTTCGGCGCGGCATTACTGGGTACCAGCGGGATCCTCGCCGCACTCTATCATCGTGAGAAGACCGGGCAGGGACAGAAACTGGAGACGTCCCTGCTGCAGGCTGCGATGGCCATGCAGCCTCATTTCTTCGTTGAAGCACTGGACGTCGAGCCGGAAGCTGCCCCCGGCATTTACCCATATAACTTCTACGACACCAAAGACGACGTGATCTTCATCGCCGCAGGAACCGACGCGTTCTGGCAACGCCTCTGCGAGGGAATCGGTGCGCCGGAGCTTGCCGAAGACGAGAAGTACAAGAGCAATACAGGCCGTTATGCCAACAAGGGAGAACTGCACGAGAAGGTGCAGGCCTGTTTCCTCGAAAAGACGACCGAGGAATGGGTCGAGATCCTCGTCGATAAGGGGATACCGTGTGCGCCCGCTCTGACGTACGAGGAGTTCTTCAACCATCCACAAGTCGAGGCCATGGGTATGAGTGTCGTTGCGCAACACTCGAAGATCGGCCGTCTCCGTCTCTGGGGCATACCCGTCGATTTCGAGAAGACGCCGGCAACGATACGGCGCACCGCACCGGCTTTGGGTGAACATACGGACGAACTCCTCCGTGAACTCGGGTACGACGACAACCGGATCAAGAGTCTCCGGGAAGAGGGCGTCGTCAAGTAGAGGTCGGCCGGTCTGCTCGACGTACCGTTCAAGTCAGGTTGAAGTCAACCGTTCGACACGTTTGATGAGGTCCTTCGCCTGCGCCTCGCTGGCACAGCTCGTATCCATGAACAGCCCCTTCGGCGACAGGTGCTGCATGAGTATCTCAACCTCCTCCGGGTCAACTGTGAGGTGGAGGCTCTTGCCGCCTTTCTGGATACGGTCGAGCAGCTCGATCCACTCGGGCATGGGCGGCGCAGCCGTGCCCGGCACCCACTGTATCGCTTCAAGCTCGGGCATGTCGAGCAGCGCGTCGAGATGGCATATGGCGTCCGGTCCGTCGAGATGGTAGAGCACATGGTCGAGATGCTGGGCGAGCCGGCGTATGCCCGGCATGAACAGCTCGGAGAACGTGCGCGGCGATATCATCGCGCTGAAATCGTTCTGCAGCGGGTAGTGTGTTCCGGGCGCGTACGATAGAAGCCAGCTTGTAGACCCTTCCTGGCCACCCTGCGTTATCGCGTACAGCTCGTCGTACAGCTCTATCCAGAGCCTTGCGACATGGTCGCGCACCGAAACGACCGAGCCCGGATTTTCCCCTATGTCGAGCAGCAGTTCGCTCGTTCCGCGCAGGCTCGCAATAACGTCGGCCGCACCGCCTATGTCGCTCACCGACGTCATCCATTTGTCTTTGCCCGCTCGTGCGGATTCGGTCGTGATACTTTCGACCGCGCGGTACCACTTGTTCGAGCGGTCGATCTCGAGCGAGAGTATCTCGTCGAGGCTCTCGACCGATCTCGGGAACCACACGGTGTCGAACGCCAGGACCGCGTTCCCGCTCATCATCGCGGCAAGACTGCCCGGACCGAGATTGACAAACAAACTCGGTATTGCGTCCCCGCCGTAGAACGTGGTCTCGACGAGGTGCTGATGTTTCGCGACGACATAGTCGGCGTCAAGCCAATGTGTTTCAAGGTCGTCGGCGAACTCGAACGGTTTCGCCTGCGCGCCGGCGAGAGGTGCGGTAACAGCAATAACCGCCCGGTCGATGATCTCCCCGTGCCACCACGCTTCGATACGTTTCTTTGCCTGATCGACATCCTCTTTATACTGCATTTGACCCCCTCAACCCGTCATCTTGTCGGTCAGCTTCGCCATCCGCGTCCCGTACCGTTTGCACTGGTCAATGCTGCGCGCGTCGGGCGCGCCTATCGCGACCGGACCATAATGGTCGCCCTGCGGGTCGCCATGGCACACCATCCCGTGTATCATGAGCGCCTTGATTATATCCATAATCGTCGTTTCGTTTCCGCCGCCCACCTGTGCCGACGAGGCAAACGCGCCGCCAACCTTGCCGTCCAGCTTGCCGTGAAACTTGACGCTCTCGTCGAGCAGCTTCTTGAGCTCGGCAGCCATCGTGCCGTAGTACACGGGCGACCCCATCAGGATGGCGTCATACTCCAACAACTCGTCCGGCGACGTCTGTTCGGCGCGTTTCATCGTGACCTCGGCGCCGGCGCTCTCCGCGCCTTCCTTGACGAGCTCCGCCATCTTCTCGGTGTTCCCGGACCGCGAGTAATACACAATCAACATCTTGGCCATCTTCCCCACCTCCAGATTACAGAACAGTTTTCGAAAGACCACAAAGCCAATGTTGTCCAATGGTAATCTGGTAGCACGGGAAAATCAACAGCTTGGGCACGAGCAGCTCGATCGGTGCGGATCGGCGAGAGTTCATTTGGTTGGTTCTTTTAAAGGTTGAAAACGATTGGGCGAACGGTGTAGCATTTGCCTGAGAAGCGATAGCGTCGGCAGAAGACGTGTTTATTGAGTATCGGGAGGTGTGGTTGTGCGTGCAGGAGTGATGGTACTCGGGTTAGCGTTGGTCTGTGGCTTGGCGCACGGTGCGGAGGTCAAGATGGAGAAGGTGGCGTACGGCGGTTGGGACAACTGTATCAAGTTGAGCAACGGGTCGCTGGAACTTGTGGCCACGACGGACGTTGGGCCGCGAGTTATCCGCATGGGGTTCGTGAACGGGCAGAACATGTTCTTCGAGAACGAGGCCGAGCTGGGCACGACCGGCGGCACAGAGTGGAAGTCTTACGGCGGGCACAGGCTATGGCATGCGCCCGAGGTCGCTCCGCGCACGTACTGGCCCGACAACGTTCCGGTCGAGTACGACTGGGACGGCAAGACGCTCACGCTCGTCCAGCCGATGGAAGAGTCCAACCGCGTCTCGAAAGAGATCGAAGTGACGCTCGACGCCGGCACGGACCACGTGAAAATGTTGCACCGTCTGATCAACCACAACCCGTGGGAGATCGAGCTCGCACCCTGGTGTCTCACCGTCATGGCGCAGAAGAACCGGGCGATCTTCCCGCAGGAGGAGTTCCGGCCGCATCCCGACTACTTTCTGCCGGCACGCCCGCTCGTGCTGTGGCACTACACCGACATGACCGACCCGCGCTGGACGTGGGGCACGAAATACGTCCAGCTCCAGCAGGATCCGAACCGGAACATCAAGCAGAAGGTTGGCGTCAGAAACACGAAGGGATGGGCGGCCAGCTACCTGAACGGCGATCTTTTCGTGAAACGGTTTCCGTTTGACCCGAAGGCAACGTACGTCGATTTCGGGTGCAACAACGAGTTTTACACCGACGGGTCGATAGTCGAAGTCGAAAGCCTCGGCCCTCTCTCTCCGCTTGCAGCGGACGGAGGCGCCGTCGAGTACACCGAGCACTGGTTCCTTTTCAAGACCGAGGTCGGCACAGACGAGGAGTCGATCGACGCAAAGGTTCTCCCGCTGGTCGGCAAGACGAACGCGTTCCTGAAATAGTCTCCAGTTTGTATTCCCGCCTTCAGGCGGAAGATGGAAGGACGCATCCTGACCGGCTGAAGGCGGAACTACGAACTCTCGGTTCCGTCGGTCCCAGAACCTTGGGCAAGATGCCCAAGCCACGTTTCGAGGCTATGTACGGGACGTTATTGGGCCGGAACCGCGGATGGGAACGCAGGGTTCGATTGCGTTGCTGATGTCAACACCGTACCGGTCGCGGTACCGGGTCTCGAGACGGCTCATGAGCGGTTGGACAGAGCTGTCTTCGACGAGTGCCATGATGCAGCCGCCGAGACCGGCCCCGGCCATCTGGGCGCCCACGACACCGTCGACGCGGAGGGCTTCGTCGACCAGAAAATCCAGCTTCTCGGTGCTGCACGAGTAGGCGCCGGGTTGTGCCGACAGAGGAGCCGGCTGTTCGATAAGACCGTCGAGGTACTCGTCGGTGGCAGTGGCACGAAATGGATGGACCGCACCGGTCTCGTCGAACCTGACAACCCTGTCACCATCGTGCGAGGTCGTCATCAGCTGGCCGAACGCAGCGACATCGCCCGCCTTGAGACGCTCGCCTGCTTCCTTGCTTCGCTGGCATTCGGCAACACCGTACAGACAGACGTCCCGGACGGCGTACCCTTCTGCCGGTTCGTCATGGGTCGAGAAGATCACGCCCAGCGTGTCTGCATGCTCCGGCAGAACCTTCGTCAGGTCGGCTCGCGATATCCGCGCGGGCAATGAGCGGATCATCTTGTATATCGTCTCGAGGTCAAGGCCGCGTGTGTCGAGAGAGAGATCGCGCAGGTGCCGGACAGTTTCCGCGACCTCCGGGAACGTGTTATGCAACAACATCAGGCCGAACTCGTACGCGGCGACCCGGTTGTTGAAGACGTTCTTGGATTGTCCGGCTTTCTGCGATGTCTCGAGCGAGTTGCAGACGACGACGGTGTAGCCCGGCGGAAACGGCACGTGTTCGACGACCTTGAACGGCAGGAACCGCATCCGCAGGAGCATGCCTTCCCGGCACAGCTTCATCGCCGCGTGGTCGCCGCTGCCCCCGCGCGTGCCGACGTACCACTCGCCTTCGCCGCAGACGTCGATAAACTGTTCCGGCGACAGATCGATGTCGTTGAGCAGCGTTATCGCTTCGGCAACCGCGACGGTGAGCGCGGAGGACGACGAGAGCCCCGCGCCGCGCGGCACGTCACCATACGCAACGATATCCGCACCGCGCAACGGTTTCTTTGGGAAAACGGATTGTGTTTTGAGAATGGCGCCCTTGGCGTAGTTCGACCAGTCGCCGGCCGATTCCGCAACGGCGCTGGTCACGGCATCGCTGTTGATGAACCCGACCCAGTCGGAAATGTCCACGCGAGCGGCTTCCTCGCTGATTGAGAACGTGCGCGCGGGAAACTGTTCCGGCTCGACGTTCTGCATCGTCACTCGGTCGTCGTCGCGCGGTGCGGCAACGAGCAACACTTCTCTGTTCAGCGCGATGGAGTTGTTGTACCCGCCGCGGTGGTCGACGTGCCGGCCGAGCAGGTTGAGCCTGCCCGGGCAGCGAACGAGTATCGTCTCCCGGTCGGGCCCGTGGAGTTCCGCGAACGTTTCAAGCAGCCGGAGATACCTGCCGAGCCGTTGGCTGACGAGCTCGTCTCTCGAGCCGTAGACCGACTGGAGCGCGGCAAGACACTGAGCCGAAGGAGTGCCGAACGCGTCCAGCCAATCGCCAACCTCTTTCGCAAACGCCATCGATAGCCTCTCTTCACGTTCTCGCCGCATCGGAACGGGACATTGTTCCGCGGACGATTATACGTGTACCGAGTGCCACTGAACAAGCTGTGCTCAGGAACGGATTGTCGCACTGACCGCACAACGGAAAGTCGTGCCCGTGCTCGAACTGAGCGCACGAAAGGCCTCTTCTCTCCGGCGCTGTACAATGAGGTGCCGTTCGCGGTACAATCATGGTACGTGGTTCCGTTACGTTCGAAGGCGCCTTGACCCTAACCCGGAAAGAAGAAATGAGGAAGATAAACACGATACTGTTTGATATGGGCTGCACGCTGATCGAGTTCGAGCCGCGGCCCTGGCCCGAGCTCGTAAGCGAGAGCATCGCGGCGACGTACGACGAGCTTGTGCGCATGAAGGACGGCTCGCTGCCCGACCGGAGCGAGTTTATCGAAGGATACAACGGGCAGTGGCGCGAGGCCCGGGACGCATCGATCGCGAAGTGCAAAGAAGTGGTTCTTGGCGACTTCCTGCTCGAACTGTGCTCGTCGTTCGGGATCGATCTGTCGGGGCGCGAGGTATCGCAGCTTGTGGAAGCGCACTACCGGCCTGTCGCCGAACAGATAAGCCTGTATCACGACACGAAGGACTCGCTTGAAGCGTTACGTGACCGCGGCATCAGGATGGGTATCATATCGAACACGATCTGGCCCGCCGAGTTTCACGAAGCGGACCTGAAACGGTTCGGCATCGACGGTTTCTTCGACGTGACGGTGTTCTCGTCGGCTGTCGGGTACAGGAAACCGCATCCTGCGATATTCGAGATCGCGTTAAACAAGCTGGGCGCCACGCCCGAAGAGACCGCGTACGTCGGCGATTATCCTGAACGTGACATAGTCGGCGCGCAGAACGCCGGGCTGCTATCGGTACTCAAGCGGCATCCCAACCGCAAGAGGCCCGACGACATCGTGCCCGACATCACCATAAGAAACCTCTCGCAGCTTCTTGCCCGGTTCTGATCGGACGACGAAATCGAGACGCGTCCGGTTCAGGTTCGGTCCCCGCCGCGGCTGTTCTTGAGCACCGTTCGCATCTCGATCACAAGCACGGCAAACAGGACCAGCAGCAGTGCCGAGTACAGCCGGAACGCCGCCGGAGCGCCCATGACGTCGTTGAGCTTCCCGGCGAGCGGCATGCCGATAACCGACGCGACACCGTACGCCATCCCTATGAGCGCCTGGCCGGTAGTACGCAACTGCGGCGGTGCCTGGTCGTTGACGAACGTGACGCTCGCAGTCCATATGAGGGCAAAACATATGCCGTGCAACGGTTGCACGAAGAGCACGAGCTCTGGTTGCGAGATCATCGAGTAGAGCAACCATCTGAGGCTGTAAAGCAGCACGGCGACCGCCAGCGGTACAAGCGGGCCGGTCCGTCTGAGGAGCCTTCCTGCAACCCAGAATACGGGAATCTCGACGCATGCGCCGATCGCGACAGCGATCCCTATGAGCCCTTTGTCCGCGCCCATGCCTTCCATGTAGAGGATGAAAAGAAGGTACCCGCCCACCGTGAGTATGTTGAGAGTGAGGAAGAACGAGAGGAACGCCGCGAGACGCCGGTTGAGCACGAGCGCTTTGAGACCCGGAACGAGAGGCTCGCGCATCGGTCGGGCTTGCTCGGGCAGCCTGCGCGAGATCAGGGCGGCGAGCACTGCAAACGCGAAGTAGTAGGCGAATATGGCCGATATGGACGTCGCGTCGATTATGGCGCCTATCAGCACGCAGCTCACCGAATAACCCGTCGTGCCCCAGAGCCTGAATCTGCCGTATTCGCCGCCGGCGTCTTCGATGTGCGCCAGCGTGATGGAATCGGTCGTCGGCCTGATAGCGGTCGCGAACGCGGCCCATGTAGCGACGCTGAGCACGAGCCAACCGTACGTCGCCGGCAGCGAGACTGCAAAGAACGCGACACCCGACGCCAGCAGGATCAACGTCAGCATGCCCTTCCGAGACCCGATGAGATCCGCCACCAGGCCCCATACGGGCTGCAGCGCGAGCGCGCATATCGGCCCGATCGCCAACAGCGTCCCGGTCTCGCTGCCCGTCAACCCTTTGCTCTGGAAGTACAGCGCCAGAAACGTCGACTCGATCGACATCAAGAAGAAGGCGAAGAAATAGAACGCACCAAGATAATGTTTTTCAGCCGGTTTCATTCGGAATCCCAAGCACGATGATTGCATAAAACGAACGCCAGTCTACCACGGCGGTCCGCCCAGTTCAATTATCAGCACCGCTGGGTTAGTCCGCAGAGACTGTTCTGCCGCGCGGCAGCTTGATCCTTGAAGTGCCTGCTGGTACACTGAGCAGTGGACACGTGTTGATAGGTTATTGGCAAACCGACGAGAGCGTCATGAAGAAATTGTTTCGCGCGATTGGCTGGATGGTTCTGGTGCCATTGGTGTTATGGCTTGCGGCCGGTTGTTCCGGAAGGCCTGTGGCCCAAGGGCCGAACATCATTGTTCTGCTGGTCGACACAATGCGTGCAGACCATCTCGGTTGCTACGGGTATGGCCGGAACACTTCGCCCGAGATGGACAAACTTGCCCGGGAGGGCGTCCTTTTCAAGAACGCCTATGCGCCGAGTTCCTGGACGCTGCCTTCCACCGCCTCGTTGCTCACCTCGCTTTACCCCCGAGAGCATGGTGCCACGGATACAACCAAGGCTATCGCCCGCAAGGCAGTTGGCCTGGCCGAGCGGTTGCACAAAGCGGGCTATGACACGGCGGCGTTCTCTGCAAACTACTCTCTGGTGACAGCCGAACGCGGTTTCGACCGCGGCTGCGACCATTTCGAACTCTTCGTCAAGGAAGGCTCGGAGATTTCCGCCGAAGAGCTTAACAAGTCGCGCAAGCTGCTGGACTTCGCCATGAAGATAAAAGCCGTCGACGCCGAAGAGCTGAACGCGGCAGCGCTCAAATGGTTCGACGGCAGGGAGGAAACGTCGCGCCCGGTGTTCATGTACCTTCATTATATGGACCCGCACAGCCCCTACGAAGCGCCGGAACCGTTCCGCACCGTTTTCGACCCCGACTACAGCGGCGAGGTAGACGGCACAAACGTTTTCGGTGCGGTATACCGGGATGAGTTTGAGCTGACGGAACGGGACAAAGAGCATGTGATCGCTCTGTACGACGGCGAGATAGCGTATGCCGACACGCAGATAAGAGACTTGTTGAACGAGTTGGACAAACGCGGTCTGCTCGATGACGCGCTGGTGATCATCACAGCCGACCACGGCGAGGAGATGTTTGAACGCGGCAAGATCGGTCACGGCCCGACGCTCTACGACGAGGTGGTACGTGTCCCGCTCATTATGTGGCAGAAGCAGTTCGAGCAAGCCGGCACGACCGTGGACGCGTACGCGTCTCTGGTCGACGTCGTGCCGACAGTGCTAAGCGTGTGCGGGATAGAGAGAAAGGGGGCGCTGCGCGGCACGCCGCTCCTGCCTCCCGGAGATTCCGTCGGTTCGGACACCGTCTGGGTCGAGGTGGACGAGGAACTGCTGTTTTATTCGCACAAACGCGCTGTCATCTGGAACGGTTGGAAACTGATAAGGTCCGAAGACGGCGACGAGTTGTACCGTTGCGTTGACGATCCGCCGGAGCGGGAGAACCTTGCCGACTCCAACCCAAGGCTGGTCGAGACGCTGTCGAACAGGATGGACGAGTTCTACAAGCAGTTGAAACGCGGCAAGGCGCCGGCGGTCGAGCTGGATGAAGAGGCACGCAGAAAGCTCCGATCGTTGGGATACGTCGCGAGAGGGGAGCGTTCGAGCAACGATGACCGCGAGTAACCGGCTGCACAACTTCGAGGTCATAGACGCGCACGCACATCTCGGTCCCTATTTCAACTTTCACGTGCCGGGCAACGACGCAGCCTCGATGGTCGAAGAGATGGACCGGGTCGGCATATCCCAGGCGTGGATATCGTCGCACGGCAGCCTGGCCTCGGATTATGTGCGTGGCAACGATGATGCCGTCCGGGCGGCACGCGAGTTCCCGGGCAGGTTTCTGGTGTACGCGACGCCAAACCCGAATTACGGTTCGGAGGTGGAGGAGGAACTGAACCGGCTGATCGAGGAGCCGGAAGTCAGGATGATCAAGCTGCACCCCGCCGTCCACGAGTATCCCGTCGACGGGCCGGCTTACGAACCTGTGTGGCGTGCCGCGCGTGCGCAGCGTCTGCCGGTGCTCGTGCATGTCTGGAAAGGATGCCGGTTCTGCGACCCGATGAGGTTCGCCCATGTGGCCGCCAGACACGAGCGGGTCGTGTTTCTGCTCGCCCATTGCGGCGGTCCTGACGGCGTCGATGACTCGGTTCACATCGCCAAGGATCAGGAGAACGTTCTGCTCGATTTCGCGGGTTCGCAAGCGGCCTACGGGCTCATCGAAAGGCTCGTCAGAGAAGTCGGTGCCGAGAAGATGGTTTTCGGCAGCGATACGCCCTTTCTCTCGCCCGCCGGCCAGCTTGGCAGGGTGTTGTATGCTGAGATATCCGATGACGACAAACAGCGGATACTGGCCGGCAACGCCCGCGGCATCTGCAAGGCCGCGTCTTAGACGTATCCGACGGCTTTTGCCGCCGCGACCAGCCCGAAACAGCCCGTGAGCATCATGTCACCGTGCGGGACCGCCTCGTAATATCCCAGGGATTTCGCCATCGCCCGCTTCGGACCGGTCACTGCAACAAACGTGTCTTTCTTATCCTTACAGGGTTGGCCGACTTCCGGAACGAGGCACGCCCCGTGTCCGCCGTCGTCGAAGACCTCGGCGTTGGTTATCTCCCGGCGCGCGAGCCGGTCGACAAGCCTGCCAAGCTTGGCCGTGTCGACCATCGACGTGTGGTGCTCGAACACGCCGAGCACTCGGTTGTCGCGCAACAGGAACCCGACGGTGTGTGAGTTGCCCGCGTTTACGACAACAGCCGTGCCACCGGCAGCGTGCGTGGCAACGGTCGAGTCTTCGAGGCTTCCCCAGACTGCCGCCGCACCGGTATCCATCATCAGCGCGCCGGGAACGTCTCGTTGCACGGACGCCATTCGGGTGAGCGATGCAGGCGCTTCGGTGTAGACGAGATGCCGCAGGTCGCCGCCCGCCTCGACGAACTCGCGCCACATTCTGAACCGGAACCCGCGGTTGCTCGATCCCGGCGAGTACCCGTGGTCCTGGACCGCGACCGCGCACCGGCATGGAACCGTCAGGCCGAACGGCGATAGGGCCCGCGCGATATCGTCGAGCGCGACGTCGCCCGTTCGTATCTCGAGGGCATCGTCGGGACAGGAGTCAACGAGCTTCACGCCCCACGAACCCACGCGGTCGAGGTTGTCGTCGAACGTCATCGCAGCGGACTCTTCCGCGAAGACGTCGAAACCCGCGTCGAGATGGTCCTGGACAGCGCGTGTCGATGCGCCGCCGCCCATTGTCCCGCCGAGGAGACAGACGGCATGGCCCGTGCGTGTCGCTTCACGCACACGTCGCGCGACAACAACCGTCTGTGACGGCAGCACGAGCTTGACGCTCCCTTCGATATCCTTGCCTTCCTCGTAGAGCAGGATATCCTGCGTGCCGCCGCCAACATCTATCGCCAGCAACCCGTTATCCGGCATTCCCTGCACCGAGGCTCTCAATCCGTTCAGACTCCGATGCCCAACGCGGCGTTGATAACAAGCTGGATGTCGAGCGCGTTGACCTGGCCGTCGTTGTTCAGGTCGCAGTTGAAGCCGGAGGGCATGCCGAGCGCGGCGTTGATCACGAACTGTACGTCCAGCGCGTCGACGTTGTCGTCGCCGTTCACGTCGCCGAAGCCGGTAGTCCACGTTATCGTTAACGTGACCCATTGCAGGACGGTCGCGCCATCGCTGTCCTGTAAGGTGAGACTGATAGGGTCGATGCCTTCGGCGTCCTGCACGGGCGTGATGGTAAGCACGTCGGTTGTCTGGTCGATAGCGGCGTCGAACAGCGTCCTCTTGATGCTTGCCACCGACCACGTCAGATCGGTGCCGCTGTCCTCGACATCGTGTTCGTGTTGTGTCAGGTCGTATGTCAGGCCCGCCGGCCCGCGCACGGTCATATCCGGTATCGTAGGATCGATCCACGGGTCGTCGTTTACCGAGTTTACCGTTACATCCAGGTCCGTGCTGTCCCACAACCCTCCCGGGTCGGTGCAGGTGAACGTTATCGTCTCGCTGCCGTGCCAGTTTGCGGCGGCACCAAGCGTCACGACGTGAGTAGACGCATCGATCGATACCGTCACGTTTGTCGTGCCGGAATATGTCCAGCTCAACTCGGCGTCGGTGTTGTCGGGGTCTGACACATACTCGTCGAGGTCGACGCTGGTGTCGTTTCCGCCTTCCTCGAACTGCACCGGAGCGATTGGCGAACAGACGGGCGGCTCGTTCGGCCCGTTTTCAGGTGTGAGTTGAAAATGCTCTTCGGCCAGACCGCCCATGGGTACCGAAACGTTGCTTCTCGTCTGGTCCTGGTATCCATGTGCCGAGACCGACAGGGAGTACGCTGCGTTCGCCGGCAGAGTCGAGAACACGTAGTTGCCGTTCGAGGCCGTCCGGGAGGCGACAGTGGCGAAACTCGTGAGGCCGAGATTCGCGACGGTAATCTCAGCGTTCGGGATCGGTGCGCCGGTGTTCAAATCTTTCACCAAGCCCATAAGGGCGCCTGGAATCTGCGGTCCGGTTTCCGTCCAGACACGCAGCCCGTAGTAGGTGCCCGGGCCAAAGGTTGTGGGTGATGACGAGTAGGGCGAGAATCTCACCCGGACGTAGTAGGTCCCGGCCTCGAGAGTGGGCTGATCGACGCGCGGGTAGAACACGTACGAAGACCAACCGCCACCGTCATCGTCATCCTCGGCAAGTCTCGTTCCGTCGTCGTTATACAGCTCGACGTAGGTGTCGCAGTCCGGCCCGAGATTGTAGGTGCGAACGCTGATTTTGTCAGCTCCGGGCGCATAGAACACGACCCAGTCTTCGTCTCCGTTATCGTGGAAGTTGTGTGTCAGCGTGGGCCCGAACTTGCTGAGCATCCCGAGCCATGTCCCCTGTTCCCAGGTATCATCGTCTTCATAGATGTCCGGGCCGTTCGCCTGGTGTACCGTGGTCTCCTTGGCCGCGGACACGTTGGCGTCCTCATCCATGGCATAGACGGCGACGTTGTAGGTGCCGTAACCGGCGAACCCGTCATACGTTGCCTCGTACCTGCCGCCGCCCGCGTGGACGAGCTCCAGTGTCGGCAACTCCGTTATCGGAATAACGGCATACCCGGCGTCGAAATCGGGCGGCTTTATGACGGCCCAGACGAGGTCTATCGTGCTTGTGGTGGTCACCTCATCAACCCAGATGGTTGCCGAAGTCTCACCGTTTAGCGTTTGCTCGGGACAAATCGACCCGATAAGGGGATCATCGGCGGCAAGCATGATGCCCACACCAACAGTGCTGTTTCTTGCCAGCATGCCGTCGGTCTTTTCGTTGCCGACGCCGTTGCCGTTGTCGTCCAGGTAGGCTGTCTGACCGCGGCCCGTGAACTCGATAGCGACCTTGGCGTCGACAAACGCGTCCCCGACGCTCGCCCCGTCTATGAGCGCTCTCCAGAAATACCTCGAGAACGAGATGTCGCCTTCGGACAAGAAGCTGGCTTGCTCGAGCTCGCCCGCGCCGGCTATCACGATACGTTCTTTGTCGGGAGGCGGGATCAACACGGACAGAAAGCTCTGGGCCGCGCACGCGTCGTAGATAACGGTCACGGTACCGGGAATGTGTTGCTGCAACTCGTCCAGCCAAGAGTCCAACACGGAAGCCGAGAGCGTTTCGGTATCGTTGATCCGGAAAGACTCGAGGCCGCCGCTGCCCACCATGTAAAGCACGAAGTCGTAGGTATCGATTGGCGCCCAGTCGGTGAGCACGTAGTCAAGGTTGCTGAGCGTTGCAGCACCGTCGACGCCGGCTACGGTCACGGGACTCAGGAACGCGATACGGTTGTCCGCGTAGCCCTGGAACCGCAAGGTTTCATACGCCAGTCCCGCGCAATTCTCGACGGCCGGCCAGAGCAAGTCCGATTGCGAGCCGCCGGCGACGATGGCCGCCTTGCGACCCAGCGGGCTCGTCACGGATACCTGGGTAAGGCTCGGGAGCGATGTGTTCCCTGCGCGGTCCTTGGCGTACACGGCTATCTGGTACGTGCCCTCTATGCTGAACCCCTGATAGGTCGCTTCGTAATCGTCGCCGGTCGTTCCCGAGAAGTCTATCGTCGGAAGTTGCAGCACGGGGCTGTCCGACGAGCCAGGCTCATACTCCGGCGGCCAGATGACTGCCCAGACACGCTCGATCCCGTCCGCATCGGTCACGTTGAAAGCCGAGAGCGTCGCCGAGTTCGTGTCCGCAATGTTTTGTGGTGCCGAGATGCTGTCAATGACCGGTCTCTCTTCGTACAAGTCCGTCCCCTCGCCGATGAAAACACTCTGTACGAGTGCGATATCCTCTGCCTGGTTGGTCTGGCCGTCGCCGTTGGCGTCGATCTGCGGGTGCTGCGTCCCAACGGCCTGCGCAATCGCATCGCTGGCGGAGGTGAACGCCCCCGCAACGTCCAGCCCGTTGAAGATGTTGGTCCAGAAGAAGTTCGAGAACGAGATTGTGCCCTGCACGATGAAATACGCGCTTTCGCCGGGCGACGTGCTGGCTATGACGGCCCGTTCCCTGCCTCCGGGAGGCGTCAGGGTTGGGCAGAAGCTTCCCGAGTCGCAGGCGTCATAGACCACTATCACTCTGCCCAGCATCGTCTGCTGGAGCGTATCGAGCCATGAATCGAGGTCGGACGAGGACAGCGTCCCTGTACCGCTCATGCGAAACGTGTCGCTCCCGCCATGGTCGGTAGCAAAGACAACCAACTCGTCGGCGTCGGCCGCCCAGGTCGTGATGGCGTACTCGAGGTTGGCGTTCGTCACGTCACCGTCAACATCGTCGTATTCGGTGTTGTTGTCCAGGTCAAGGTCCAGGTCCGACGTCAGGTACCAGATGCTCTGCTTCGTGAACCCTTGATGGACCAGCGTCCGGTACGCGAAGTTCGCGCACATCTGTGTCGCGTCCCAGAGGTTGTTGCCCGGGAAGGGACCCCCGCCCGCCACGATGATTGACTTGCGGTTCATCCCGACGGTCTGCGGTCGAAAGGCTTGAATGCGGTTGTTGCCCATGTCGGCAACGTACACTTTGCCCTGTGCGTTCACGGCAATTGCGTCCGGTTCGAACACCTTGCCGACGTCCGTGCCTCGTTCGGCGCACGCAGCGAGAAGCTGTGTCCCGTCGGCAGAAAACTTCTTGATGGCGAGTCCGCCTTCCTGGTTAAAACGGTGCATATCGTCGACGAGGTAGATGTATCCGTCGACGTCGACGGCGATACCCTGGAGGTCGTAGAAGAGCCCGCCCGTTGGAGCATAGCTTCCCCAGGAACGAACCAGGGTGCCGCCGGTGGTGAATTGATAAACGGTTGTATCGTCAGTGAGGTAGACGTGTCCGTTTCGGCCGGCGGCTATGCTGGTGATAATGTGGGTGAACGCTCCCTCCGGTGTTCCGGCCCCGGTCCATGTGTCCAGCCAGGTACCGTTCGCGTCGAACTTCTGGACGCGGTAGCCGGGGTTACGATAGGCCTGCTCGACAGTATAAACGTTCCCGTTTTCATCCACAGCCAGCTCGGTCAGGTTTCTGAACTGCCCGTTTCCATCCCCGTATTCGCCCCAGCTCGTGACGAAGTTCATCCCGGAATCGTATTTCCAGACTTTCTCGTGGCAGGCCACGTAGATGTAACCGCTGGGCGCGACGGCGACGCCGGTCACACGATGTCTGTACCCGCTGACCTCTTCATCGATAACCCACTGGCCAAGAAACTGCCCGGCCCCCGTAAACTCCTGGATACGTCCGTTGTCCTTGTCGGCTACATAGAGATCACCGTCGCCGTCTATCTCAACGTCAACCGGCTCCCGGAACCAGCCCGGCTCCATTCCCCCGCTCCACCATACGGAGAGCAACTCATGCTGGGCGTTGAATATGTCGATGTGTCGGCTGCTGGCACTCGAGGAGAAATTGGTGACGACGAGGTTGTCCTCACTGTCAAACGCGACACCTCGTGGGCTGAGGTTGTAGCCGCGATCATCGGGCAGGTTGTCGCTGCTGATCGTTGCGAGATGAGTGCCCACGTTGTCGAATTTCTGGACCCTGTGCGAGTCAGCAACATAGATGTCGCCATCGCTGTTGATGGCGATTGTGGTGGGCCAAAGAAACTCTGCGTCTTCGGATCCCTGTTCGCCCCAAGTGCGTAGATGGACACCGGCAGCGGTGAACTTCTGTACCCGATGGTTGTGGGTATCGGCCAGATACACGTAACCACCTGCGTCAACGGCGATGCCCTGGGGGCTTTGGAATTGACCATCGCCGCTCCCTTCGCTCCCGAATCCCCCCTGGTACTCACCGTTCTTGTCGAAGTACTTGATTCGATCGTGTCCGGAGTCAATCACGTAGACGACGTCACCCGGCCCCACCGCCACGTCACTGGGGTTACTGAGTTCGCCCTGGCCCGTGCCCGACTCCCCCCAGAGATCCAGCCACTCGCCATCGGAAGTGAACTTCTGCACCCAGGAATGATTGATGTCGGCGACGTAGATGTTGTCCTCCGAATCAACAGCGACCCCACCGGGCCAGTAGAACGTGCCCGGCTCAGCATTCGGCCCCGCTTCCGTCCACTTGCCCCATGTCGTCACAAGCTGTCCACCGCGCGAAAGCTTGACGATTCGATTATTGAACCTGTCAGAGACGTAGATGTTGTCCGACTGGTCGACGGCAACGTACTCGTTTTCGTAGAAATACCACGGCTGCTGCACGGTGGGCCACATCCGCTCGAACTCGAACGGGCCAGCTTCGTCGGCAGCCGCGAGAGGAGCTACGACAAAGAGTACGACGATGTTCAATGCCGCGATCCTGAAGCCCCCAACCCCCGGGGCTCTGGTGTGTTTCGCCATCTCGGCCCTCATTCGGCGACGTCGCGACTACTCACCGCAGGCGCGCTCCATCAGCCCGCGCTCGCCTCGGAATCGTCAATGATCCGCTGTATCACGAGTTTCTCAGCAGGAATCACATCCTTGATCAAGTCCCACACGATGGCATAATCGACATCGAAATACGCATGCACCAACCTGTCTCTCATGCCGGCCATTTGCCTCCAGGCAACACCGGGATTCTTCCGGCGGATGGGATCGGGTACTTTCTTGGCGGCCTCTCCGATGACTTCCAACTGCCTAACGACGGCACTCCTTGTCTTGAGATCCTGCATGAAAGCCTTGAAATCCATGCCTTCCACAAACGCCTCAATTGCGTTCATGGATTCAAGAATATCCTTAAGGTACAAGGTCACATCTCTCATGGGGCAACTAGTTCCCGAAGCACATGCGGTTTGATCTCTTCCCTTAGCGCGCGTGTGGACACAACGTCCACTTTACACTGAAAGGTGTCCTCCAAAAACTGACCGAGGCCGACGAGATCGTATAATGTGGCTTTCTCCTTGAACTTGACCAGCACATCGAGGTCGCTGTCATCGCACTGCTCGTCGCGGGCGTAGGAGCCGAAGATGCCCTCGATCTCGGCCCGGTACTCCCGTTCGATCTCTGCTCTCAGTTTCCTGAGAGTTTTGAGGATATCGTCTGTGCTCATAGTACGCGTATTCCTCCTGCCAAGCGGTCGACGCTGACTTCCTCTCGCCGTGATTCAGAATGGTCTATACAGACCTTCTCGAATCGGCTTATTGTCATCTCCAGATCTCATACTATTATACCACGGTTGCTGGAGGCTGGACCGCATGCGCCGAAAGTCTGTGACTGATGCCTCCAGCTATCTCTTTCCTGTTGCCCGGTGTCAAGTTCGATTGGGTATGAGCGCTGACCGCTGGTTCCCGGCTGTTCTGAGTACTCCCCCGGCCCCTAGTGAAACGGAACGTCCGCACATCCTGCTCGCTCGAGCCCCTGCAAATGACGGACACTACCTTCGCTCTACGGCACCTTTTCGAAACCCATCCGGATACGCTGGAAATGGGTGTTGGTGGTCATGACTTTCTGTATGCCCATCTCCTGCATTATGACGAACGAGGTGAACTCGGTGAACGTGATGTCCGGTCGGTGGTGGTGTTGGGTTCGCAACTCCCACGCCTTGTCGAACCGTTCGGGCGTGACGCGCTCGATCACGACGTAGCCGAGCCTGCTGGCGTCCATGATCCCGTCAACAAACTTGCTTGCCTCCGCGTAGTGGGCATTCTTGAACAACGACGTGACCACTTCGCCGAGCACGTAGTCGCTTGTGTAGGCGGCTTCTCTGAGGTGGTGCGTCATCTCATACAACGTCACGCACTCGCGGTGCAGCGGATGCGTGCGAGAACTCAAGGCGAGCCAGCCCGATGTGTCAATGAACAGGCTCACTCTCGGTCTCCTTCATACGGAAGGTCCATCTGGTCGGTCGCCAACCCATCGCTCTCGGCGCTTGAACCCACGCAGCCTATCACCCTGGCCAGTGGGTCGCGCCCGGACGGCTCGGGCGGTTTTGCCTTGCGGCGCGGCCACGGTTTCGCGTCTTTGCCTGCCTTGTTCTTGAGCCATTCCTCGAGCGTCTCCTCCATCACGCGCCAGTTGCGCCCGACTCGTACGGCGGGGATCTTCCCGGTCCGAGCGTATCGGTACGCCGTGAATAGGTTGATACCCAGAACTTTGGCCGTTTCTTCGATCGTCAGGAGTTTCATCGTTCCGTCTAGCCCCTCATTTCGTACCATATTCTCCTTGGCCCTTCGTTATCCTAGTGGTCGGTTTTACATTTGTCAAGATCTTTTTTGCGTTTCCGGACAGCGTTGCGGTACTGACAGCGTTGCCCGAGAGGTTGTCGTGCTGGCACGTGGCAGTATAACGCAAACAGTTGCAGCGGTTTGTGCGACAAGCTTGACGCGACGTGAAGGAACGAGGTATCCTCATGCAGAAGCGGGTTGTAAAGAAACAACGGAACCGGTGTACGGCTTACCCCACGCTCTGCCTGTCTGTGTTGGGCGACGCGTTTCTGAACAAGCATCGGTCCTGCTGCCCGACGGCACTTAGGCTGTTGCAGCGATGTAACGGCGTATGGTAGGATTGTAGAGGGTTAAGAAACAGAACGGCGTATAATGGTCAAGATGGCGGCGGCTCTAGGGTCGGAGCGGGAAACGAGAGGCTGACGGTGGCACTGGAAGGACTGAAGAGAGCTTCGCTCAAAGCATTGCGGCGGTTTGCAAAAGGGAGCGGCCTATCGAGCGTTCTCGGGGAGAGCAGGATCGCGCACAGGTTTCGCAGAGGGTATTACCGGAGGTTCCCGCTGCCGGAAGAAGACCCTCAGCGCGGACCGGTGAGCCTGAAGATGCAACACCCGGACGACGCGGATTCGCGGTACAACGTGCTGCTGGTGCAGGTGCCGCTCCCGGCAAACCAGCGTCACAAACGCATCATCCCGCTCGGCCTGGCGTATATTGCGAGCTATCTGCTCGAGAGGAAACCGGAGCTCAACGTTGGCATTCTCGACGCCCAGCTCCAGAGCTTGACATACTGGCGGACACTATCGAAGATACTCGAGCACAAATGGGATATCGTTGGGATAGGGTATTGGACAGTCCAGTCTCAGTTTGCGGCCAACCTCACAAAAGCGATCAAGGCACACTGTCCCGAGACGATAGTGGTGCATGGGGGGGTTCATCCGACGATCTGGCCCGAAGAGGCCCTGCAAGTAGCCGACTACGCGGTCCTGCACGAAGGTGAGGAGACGTTCCATGAGTTGGTTGACGCCCTGCAAAACGGCGGTTCGGTCGACTCAATAAAGGGGATAGCATACCTGCGCGACGGCGACATCGTGAAAACGGAGCCGAGACCCTTCATAGCCGATCTCGACTCTCTGCCGTTCCCCGCATGGCATCTGCTGCCGATCGAGCGATACAAGATGCCGCTGCACGTCGTAGGCGGCGAACGGCTTCCGATTGTGGGGTCGCGCGGGTGCCCCTACGAGTGCAGCTTCTGCTGCTCGCCGCTGATATGGAAGCGCAAGGTGCGGTGGCGTTCCGCGCGCAACGTCGTCGACGAGATGAAAGCAATTATCGACCAGTACGGCATATCCTACTTTCATTTCTGGGATGACAATATGACACTGAAACCGCAGTACGTCGACGATCTGTGCCGGACGATAATCGATGACAAACTCGACATCAAGTGGATAGGGCTCGACCGATCCGACCATCTTAACAGACACCCCGAGCTGCTCAGCCTGATGAAAGAATCCGGCTGCGTGGGTATCGAGGTGGGCGTCGAAAGCGCCAACCCGGACACGTTGCTGCATATCCAGAAGAACCAGGCGGTTGACGAGAACTATATTGCGCTCGAGAACCAGAAGAAGGCGGGGCTGTATCCGCTCTACACATGCATGGCATTCAATCCGGGCGAGTCCATCGTGGGATACTATCTTCAGAAAGAGTTTCTTGACGAGGCGCAACGGGGTTACCACTGGTACGAACATTTTCACCCGTTCACGTTCCCGCTGTATATGGGACAGTTCTCGACACCATATCCCGGTACCGAACTCGAGCGGCTGGCCCCACAGCTCGGCGTGGTGTTGCTCGATGAACCCGAGGAACTGTACCACCACAGAATAAACTTCATACCCAACTCGCTCCTGGACGATGTGCCCGTCAGGACGATCAACAAACTCTCGACCGATCACTACTACATGTACCTGCTCGCGACGTGGACCGGGCTCTACACAGTCTACGACCACCGCAACAACCGCGAGGAATTGGCGCAGGGTTTGTACGACGCGTGGCGGTTCCTCAACGCGCTGTTCCAACGCTGCAGCGGCAGATTCACCGTGCGACAACTGGCGATACGTATGAGCGAACAACTCAACCTGCCCATGACCAAATCTCTCCGAATGACGGCGTTCACGGTCTACCTGTTTGCTCAATTGGGAATTCTCCGGTCCGCTCTCTATCACTTGGACCTCGATATCGAGCCCAAGTGCTACCAGATCCCCGGCGATAAGAAATGGCAGATAATGGACCTGCTGCGCGACAACGGTGTCACGCAGCGCAAGATGGTTGGCAGTTTCTCTGTCTACCGTGGCTGACACTTCCCAGAACAGACCGCCTTCCGGCCGAGCCGAAGCAAAGACAATCGCCGTCGTGGACCTCATGTTCTCGTGGCCGCCTCACGGCGGAGGGTGTACCGACGTCAAGGAGACAATGACCCGGCTTGTGGGCATGGGCCACCAAGTGCACCTGTTCGTGCCTGAGTTCAAGTACGCATGGCAACGGGGCAAGGTCGACGAGTCGTTGCTCACCTTTCCGGTCCACAAGATCCCGATCTCGTTGTTGGAGTTCAACGCGTGGACCCTGAGC
Organism: uncultured bacterium; assembly: GCA_964524145.1. Lineage (GTDB taxonomy): Bacteria > Hydrogenedentota. The sequence goes on from CAZGCA010000049.1 coordinate 32,841, forward strand.
AAGAAGTTTAAACGCGCTGTCGACACGCTTGGACCAGACGTGGTGTTTCTGGGCGACAGCTACTTTTTCAAGCCGTACCTGATGGATGTGTTCCGCGACTACTTTCTGGTGGCACGGTTCTACACCTACGAAATCTTCTGTCCGTATAATTACAATCTGTTCCGCGACGGCGTGACGTGTACCACGCACTATCTAAAAACGCCCGTAACCTGTATGAAGTGCGCGCTCGACGGGATGGGCCCGCGAATCCGGAGCTGGCAGCACGACGTCTGGAGCCACGAGTTCATCGCCGCCCTGGCGTTTCGGCCCGGCTATCACAAGTTTCTCAGGTCGTCGCTTGAAGCCGTGAACACGGTGATAGTCTACAACGAGCTCACCAAAAAGCTCTTCTCGCCCTATCACCAGAACGTGCATATTGTTCCGGGCGGCGTTGCGAGTTCGGCGTTCGAGTATTCCGAGCTTCCTACCAAGGCGCGAGACCAGGTGAAGCACGTGCTGATGGTCGGTCGCGCGGGCGACAAGCGCAAGGGGTTGTCGACGCTGGTCGGCGCGGCGAATATCCTCGAATCCGAACGCGACGATTTCGAGGTGTGGGTGACTCACGACGACGAACGTATCGACACCGGCCGCGTGCGGGCTGTCGGCTGGCGCCCGCACGCCGAGATCAAATCGCTCTATGCGCAAGCCGACATCTGCGTGGTCCCAAGCTTGTGGGAAGAGCCCTTCGGTATGGTTGCCCTTGAGGCAATGGCTGTTGGGAGACCCGTTATCGCGTCTCGTGTGGGCGGGCTCGCATCAATAGTGCTCGACGGAGAGACCGGTTTCCTCGTTCCACCCGGCGACGAGACGACGCTCGCCGAACGGCTCAGAACGCTTCTGGACGATGCCCGGCTGCGCCACGACATGGGCAGGAAAGGCAGGCAACGGGCGGAAACGCTGTTCGATTGGGACGCTATCGTCGAACGGCACTACCCCGAGCTGCTCTCTGCAGCGGACGGTTCGACATGATGGCACAAGGGAACGGGAAGCAATCCACTTCAGCCCATCCGGAGAAGGTGTTGCTTTACTACTCGCCGTCACTCCACTTCGAGCAGGCCAAGACGCTGCTGCACCAGACCTTCCCCAAGTCCAGGCTCTGGGCGGCGCTGCCACCTTCCAAGCAGGATGATGACGTTGTCCGAGAGGGTCTATCGGGAATTGTCCCGATCCCCAAAGACGACCTGCGGCCCGTCCGGGACTTTGCGGCTTGCGTAAAACTGCTGGGAAGCATACGGCGGGAGAAGTTCGATCTCATCGTCATTCTGTTCGACAGCTACGAACTGAAGGTGTTCTCGCTGCTCTCAGGTTGCCGCCGTCACGCCGTCATCAACAGTAGAGTTGAGTTTCAGAGCGTCAACCTGAGCATTCTCCGTGCGCCGCAGGTGATCCTCGGTCGGCCGTGCCGTGCGCTTCTCGGACACACCGTGCTTCTCGCTCTGAGAACGTTCGTGGCAGCCTGGGGGTTTCTGCGAAAGGAGAAGTCCGAAGCCTCGAACCCGAGATGATCCGTCGTCCCGGCGTCACCGTCTTCCGCGACGAGAACCGGATTCTTAAGGCACAAACTCCTTGCTCGGTTGTCCGTCCCATTCAAGCTCCGGCGTCAATCTGTATTCCAGCGTTTTCACAAACGGCAGGCGCTCAAGCCTGAACTGCGTTTCTTTCTCCGCCCGTTTCTCAGGATTCTTGTCCTGATCTGTGTATTCTCTCGTGACATACACCTTTGCCTGGTACTCGACAATTGCGCGGTACGGGAGTATCAACGAGTCGGTGCGCATTATATCCACTATCTTGTGTGTATCGTAGACCAAGTACTTCCTGCGGTACATGCCCCAGTTGAACGGGTGCAGCGGGAACGGTTCATATTTCACGTCGTTCTTGTAAAGCTGCTCGGTCTCGTTGAACCGACGCATCTCTTCGCGTGCCAACTTGGCGACCTCCATCTGTATCGCATCAAGCGTGGCTCGAGTTGCCTCGATGCTGAGGCGCTTGGCGGCCTCCCTGAGCTTGCGCAATCCTTCCGGATCTGCCGGGATCTCCCTGCGGCCACATCCTAACACAACAACAACAAAACAAGCTGCGAACCCGAGTAAACAAACGCCAAACAACCGTTTCGCCAGACGCATACCAACCTCCCTTGCATAAACCTGCTTCAATACACCAAGACGCAAATCCAATAGAAGTCCGACCATTATATATATACGCAAACACTCGAGAAGTCAACCATGTCGAGGGCTAGCCGTGCCCCGTCCTCTGGGGCAATACGCTCGTTCGTCGTGCCCGTACCGAGCAGCCGTGCGAGAAAGCGAGCCGTGTCGCACGCCTGCACCCGCCTTCCATTCCGCGGCGGGGAAACAGCTTGACTCTTCCATCGTCAGCCGCTAGTATTGTCTTTGGCATGCTCGCCTCGCGGGAATAGCAGGCACCCAATGCGTTTTGCTCCTTGTCGGCAGAAACGACGGATTCTTTAATGACTGAACTGTGCCACGTTACGGCGATAGTCCTCGCGGGCGGTTCGAGCAGCCGGATAGGCTGCCACAAGGCGTTCTTGCAGATCGGTGACATCCCTCTCATCGGTCTGGCCACAAGGAAGCTCGAGACCGCCTTTGCAGAGGTTATCGTCTGCTCGAACCAAAAGGAGCAGTTTGCCTCGTTGGGATATCGCGTTGTCGGCGATGCGTTTCCTTGCGCGCTCGGCGGGCTCTATTCGGGTCTGGATGCAGCGACGGAGGAGTGGGTGTTTGCGGTTGGCTGCGACATGCCATTTGTTGACGTCGATCTAGTCCGGTCTATGGCGGGTTACTTGCGCGGAACCGATGTTGTTGTCCCGCAGACATCCGAGGGGATGGAACCGTTGCACGCGTTCTACTCGAAGCGCTGTCTGGAACCCATCAGGAAGCGGCTGCTCGCGGGAGAACGGCGGCTCATCTCGTTCTTCGACGATGTGAGGACTCTCCGGCTTACCGAGCACGAGATTCCGGAGCTGGCCGTGCCCAGGCTTTCGTTTTTCAACATCAACACACGCGAGGACTACGACCGTGCGGTAGAGATGGCCGCGACGCTCGAGGCTGCGGAGGCGTGCCAACGTGACTGATCCGCACGGACGCACCATAGACTACCTGCGCATATCGGTGACCGACAGGTGCAACTTCAGGTGTACCTACTGCATGCCGCAGGATGGCGTTCCGCCAAAACCGCACGACGAGATTCTCCGGTTCGAGGAGATAGCGGACGTGGTGCGGGCGGCCGTCCGTCTCGGGATCAGCCGGTTCCGGTTGACGGGCGGTGAACCGCTGGTGCGAGCCGGTATCGTGGACCTGGTCTCTATGATCGCGTCCTTACCGGGGGTAACCGATCTTGCGATGAGCACGAACGCGAGTCTGCTCGAGGAGTCTGCACGACCGTTGCGCGACGCGGGCCTGCGGCGAGTGAACATCAGCCTCGACACGCTCGACGAGATGAAGTTTCGCGCGATCACCCGATGCGGCGAGCTCGCCTCCGTGCTGCGCGGTGTCGACGCAGCGCTGGATGCCGGTCTGGAACCGGTCAAGATAAACGTCGTCACGATGCGGGGCGTGAATGAAGACGAGTTGGAACGGTTTGCGCGGCTGACGCTCGATCGTCCCCTGCACGTGCGGTTCATCGAGCATATGCGGTCGAACGCGCCGGAGAACGTCGTGCAGCCGGAATACGTGCCGGGCGAAGAGATCAAGACGCGCCTGACGGCAGCGTTCGGCAAGCTTGAACCGACCGACCGACCCGAATCGAGCGGGCCTGCAACCGCGTATCGACTCCGTGACGCTGCGGGCACTGTGGGGTTTATCTCGGCGATAACGGCTCCATTCTGCGCGAGCTGTAACCGGCTCAGGTTGAGTTCCGACGGCAGGCTCGTGGCGTGCTTGTTCGAAGGCGGCGAGGTCGACCTCAGAACACTCCTCCGGTCAAACGCGGGTGACGACGCCATTGAAAACGCCTTCACGAAAGCGGCCGCGCTCAAGCCGCTGCGCCACTCACGCTCGCGCGCAATTCCCATGAGCACGCTCGGCGGTTAGTCGCACGTATCAGGCGGGTTGGGGTGAGGGTTGGCGCGTGCTTACCCGAGACGTGACCGTATCTGCTCCCACCATGAGGTAGAAACGGAACACGCCGAGCAGGACGGTCGTGGCACATCTTCTTGCGAAGAACCCAGGAAAGCTGTTTCAGTCGTCCATGCGGAACGAAGCGTTCTGGCTCGTAGGTTTAGTCACGGATCGGGCGAAGAATCTTCGTAATGGCCACGGTCAATTGCCGAACACGATCTGCCGCAACCCCCATTCGATCTCTGACTCATCGCCCGGCGTCTTCGTGATGGTGTGCAGGTTCTTCTCCAACTCGCCGATCAGCGCGGCGGAGTAGTTCGTCCTGACAAAGGGATTGTGTTTCCAGGTTCTGATGTTCATCGAGAACATCGTCGCTGCGTCCTTGTTCGTGGCGCGAAACCGGTGTACCCGGCTCATCCGCTTCTTCAGAATCCTACCACACACCAGACCGTCCAGGACCCGGCCAACATAGAGTTGGTTGGACTGGTGCTCGAGCATGGCCTCAACAATGTCCAGGTATGTCGCAAACGCAGGATTGTCCGTCTCTATCCACTCGGTCTCTTCCATCAACAGCACCCCTCCCGGCCGAAGCTGCGTTCCCCAGTTGGTCACGACGGTTCGCGGCTCTGTCAAGTGGGTGAGCAGAAACCGGCAGAAGATGAGATCAGCCGGCCCCACAGGAAACGGAACCTCGATAACATCGTGAAGACGGAACGAGACCCTGTCTGTCTCGGTCTTCCGGGCAAGCGATATGAAGCGCTCCGATTTGTCGAGACCGACCCACTGATCGCATTCCAGCAGCTTTGCCAGGAAATGTGTGCAGCAACCCGGACCGCAGCCAAGATCGATAGCCAACCGGGTCGGGCCGATCGCCGCGTCATCAACAAAGGCTCTCGTCGATTCGGCAAAGACGTCGGCGACGATTTCAAGCCTTCGTGCTGCCAGGTCGGTGTCGCCAAAGAGATACTTCATGCCGGGACAGCTCCTCCGCACGATCGATCCAATGGGACGTGATACAGATATGGCGGGAGCGACGAGATTCGAACTCGCGACCTCCGGCGTGACAGGCCGGCGTTCTGAACCAACTGAACTACGCCCCCGCCTCAAAAGCAAGTATACCAAAGCCGCACCGCCGGCGTCAAGGCGGACAATCTCTCGCCATACCCATTCAAGTGACGGAGGACAGGATGTGTTTGAATAGTTGGAACAAATCGTATCCTTAACCCGGATTTCCCATTTGGCAAGGTCATCTTGAGATCGGCCGGTGTCGTTTAACCCTATGGACAAAGGGTGTTCTGAGGGTGACAACACGAAACAGCAGGGAATCCAATGGGTGAAGCGCAGAATGGGACGTTGCGAGTCGGTTTTGACAGCAGTCTGAAGCTGGAGTTTCATGATTCCAAGGTTACGAGTGATGCAGGGTTGTTGGCGTACCGGACAGAACACGCGACACACGCTCACGGCCTCATTTCGTCAGTCTGTGTTCAGTCGGTTGGCAGGCTATGAAGACACGAATGACGCTGACCGGCTGAGTGTAGATCCTGCGATGCGCCACGTGGTTGGTGGGCGAGCCAAGCGGCACAGCGCGGCTTCCACAAGCCACATGGGACGGTTCGAGACTGATGTCTTGACCGACCCGTTTCATCTCGATGGCCTGATGGACTTGTCAGGCCAGTGGATTGATCGCGTTCGGGAACGGAAGCCTTTTCGCGAATTGATCCTGGACATGGATAGTTCGGTGAGCGAGACCTACGGTACGCAAGAGGGCACCGCGTACAACGGGCACTTCGGCTGCACTTTCTATCATCCGTTGTTCTGCTTCAACCAGTTCGGCGACTTGGAGCGTGCGTTGCTGCGCGAGGGCCACGTGCACAGCGCCGACGATTGGCACAGTGTGTTGGAACCTATCGTGGCCCGCTATCGCGATGCGGACATCCGCCGCTTCTTCCGTGGCGACGCCGCATTTGCCAATCCAGACATCTACACCTTTCTCGAAGAGGAAGACTACCTGTATGCGATTCGTCTACCGGCCAACCAGGTGCGGCTGCAACTGTTTGCCTTGGCGCACAACCTGGGCACCTTCCTTCGCAGACTGGCGCTACCCCAGAGCGTGAAGCACTGGTCGTTAACGACACTGCGGGAGAAGCTGGTGAAGATTGGCGCCAAGGCTGTGGCCCACACACGGTACGTCACGTTTCAGATGGCCGAAGTGGCCATTCCACGACGATTGTTCCGAACCATCCTGCGGCGAATCTCACGTCTCGTTCCGCTGGCGACCGTGCCGACATGACCACGGCGGCGTTTGCCAAAGTGGAAACAGTTCAAGCCCCAATGCGGAGGTGCGACCGAGCTCCCGTGAAAAGCGCGGAAGGTGGCATCCGACGGCCACTATTGCGCAGTGAACGACCTAGAAGGATGCTGGTGGTGGCAGAATCGACCTTGAAAACGCCAGCGGCCTTCTCTACAATAGAGAAAGACTTGCCCGTGATCATCACGGGATCGGTCATATGGGAAATGTCGGCTTCAGAACATCTACACGGACGGGCAACATCATGAACCGACGCCAGTTCCTTGGAACCGCCGGCGCCTGCCTGCTCGCCGCGCTGCCCGCCGGCAACGCGGCCGATGCCAAGATACGCCCGAACGTCCTCTTCATCGCCGTCGATGACCTGCGCCCCGAACTCGGGTGCTACGGCCAAACCAAGATTCATTCTCCCAACATCGACCGCCTCGCCCGCGAGGGGTTGCTCTTCGAGCGCACCTACTGCCAGCAGGCCATCTGCATGGCGTCCCGCGCCAGCCTCCTCAGCGGCTACCGTCCGGACAAGGGCGAGATCTTCAAGAACGGACCGCTCTACAAACACGTGCCGGATGCGTTGTCCCTCAACAAGCATTTCCAGGCGAACGGCTATGAAACCGTTTCAATGGGCAAGATCTACCACCATCGCAGCGACGAAAAGGCGGGTTGGAGTCGCGAGGCTTACCACCCCGACGGCGGGTGGGAAGGCCGCGGCTACCTTCATCCGGACTCCATCGCCCACGTGCGCGCGTACGACAAAAAGTTCCCGAACGCCAGTCGCAAAGGCATGGGGCCTGCCTGCGAAAGCGCGGACGTCGCGGACGACGCCTATCCCGACGGCATGATTGCGGACCACGCTATCGCGGAACTCAACCGCCTCAGGGACCAACCCTTCTTCATGGCCGTCGGCTTCAAAAAACCGCACCTGCCCTTCAACGCGCCCAAGAAGTACTGGGATCTCTACGACCCCGAGGAACTCGACCTCGCGGACAATCCATTCCTTCCGAAAGGCGCGCCGAATGAGGCACTCACGAGCTGGGGCGAACTCCGCGGCTACCACGGCGTCCCCACCAACGGCCCCGTGCCCGACGACCTCGCCCGCGAACTCATCCACGGCTACTACGCCTGCGTCTCCTACACCGACGCCATGATCGGCCGCGTCCTCGACGAGCTCGACCGGCTGGGACTTCGCGACAACACCATCGTCATCCTATGGGGCGACCACGGCTGGAAGCTCGGCGAACACGCCATGTGGTGCAAGCACACGAACTTCGAACTCGACACGCACGTTCCCATGATCATCAGCGCCCCCGGCATGAAAGCCCGCGGCCAGCGCACCCCCGCCCTCACCGAATTTGTCGACATCTACCCCACCCTCTGCGACCTCGCCGGCATCGAAAAGCCGGACCACCTCGAAGGCGTCAGCATCGCCCCGCTACTTGACGATCCGAACCGCCCGTGGAAAGCGGCCGCCTTCAGCCAATACCCCCGGGGCCGCGTCATGGGCTACTCGATGCGTACCGACCGCTACCGCTACACCGAATGGCAGGACATGAAGACCAACAAGGTCGAGGCCCGCGAACTCTACGACCACAAGACCGACCCCGAGGAAAACAACAACGTCGCGGGCAATCCTGAGAACGCGGAACTCGTCGACGAACTAAGCACGATGCTGCACGCCGGATACAAGGCCGCGCGGCCCGAACCGAGCTAAGCGGATTAAGTTCAGTTTCATGTGTTTTTCCTGCCGTGCAGGAAATCAAATACAGTGTCGTAGATTCGCAGGCACTGACGATTGTCGGCGACATGAGTGATTGCATGTTTAAGACAACATATTCCCGATTTGAACGTTCCGCAACGTAATAAATAGGAAGATTCTCATGAAGGACATCAAACAAACGGACAGGCGAAACTTTCTTCAGCATTCCGTTTTTGGCGCCGCGGGAGCAGGACTGGCGATCGCTTCCACAACGCGCCCCGCGCTTGGTGACGATGCGGAAGAGAAACAGGCGTCTGCATTTGACGTGGATGGCGGCGTCACCAAGAAGGTCGACGTCCTCGTCGTCGGCGGTGGTCCGGCAGGAATCGTTGCGGCCATTCAGGCCGCCCGGGCCGGTGCGAAAACAACCCTCGTCGAGTGCGACAGCCAACTTGGGGGTACGACGACAACCGGGGGTGTTTCATTTCCGGGTCTGTTTCATGCACATGGTAAACAGGTGATCAAAGGCATTGGTTGGGAGTTGGTTGAAGAAACCGTCAAAATGAACAGTGGTCGCCTGCCAGACTTCACCAAGCCATACGGTAATAATTGGGATCGTGGTCACAGCGCACATCATATCTATGTGAATCGATATCTGTATGCACTCTTGGCCGAAGAAAAATGCCTGAATGCCGGAGTTCAACTCAGGTACTATGAAACTCCCGTCGGGGCGACCTTCGATGGCAGCAATTGGGTCGTTGATGTGGTGGGAAAAGGAACCCAGGCGACGATTCACTGCAGGCAATTGGTTGACTGTACCGGAAACGCACTGATGGCCCAGATGGCCGGGTACAACGTTGTGCGTTCAGAAATATGTCAGCCCGGCTCTATGATGTTAAAGTTGGCCGGGTACGATCTCGGCCAACTGGATATGGATCTCATCAACCGCGAGTATCGCAAAGCTGTGCAGGAAGGTAAGTTCAAGCAAGAAGAGTATTTTGGAAATCTCGAAGGAATGCTGAGGATAGGTCATTACAGTACCGAGAGGACGTCTTTTATTAATCATATCCATGGCGCAGATTCAACGACTTCTGAAACGCATACATCCGCCAATATATATGGACGTGAAACACTTCTTAGAATGCTGCGATTCCTCCGCACGCTGCCCGGTCTGGAAGACACGACGATCCACTCGATGTGCCCCGAAACCAGTATCCGGGAAACTTATCGGATCGATGGCCTGCATGAAGTTACGGTTGATGAATATGTAGACGGTAGACGATATGAAGATGCCGTCTGCAACTCTTTCTACCCAATAGACCTGCACGACAAAGCCGGCGTGAAACCCAAGCAGCTGAAGATAGGAGTTATTCCTTCGATCCCGTTGCGTGCACTGATCCCGAAAGAAAGTGCAAACTTTCTGGTTGCCGGCCGCTGCGCCAGCAGCGACCAGTTGGCCAATTCAGCACTCCGGGTTCAGGCCTCCTGCATGGCCATGGGCCAGGCTGCCGGCGCGACTGCCGCGTTGGCAGCGCAAGAGAATGAAACCCCTCTCAAGGTGCCATTGAAGGAGATCCACGGATTGCTCCGCAAACACGGGGCGATCGTACCCAAAGTATAGATTTCATACGACCGTCTTCCGAGAGCGAAAGGCGGATGTGGACTTAAACCAACATGCTTGTGCACCAGTTGTCGTTCGTGCGCCCCTCCCGCGTCATCTCATTTTCTCTTTACTCGTCAGGGCTGGCTCAGCCTGCCAGGGTGTTGCAGTGGGGTAGGGGGTGTGGTATACTTGAGCAGGGAGCAATCAAAGGCTGACAGATATGGAAGAGAAGTAGATGATAGTCGTAACAGAGCAACCGGTCTTGATAACATCAAGGACTGCGCGAGGCAGAGAAAGGGTTCTGAGATGGTAGGCAAAGAGATACGGCTTGAACGCATCATGGACAGAAAGTCCCATCTGACGGTAATCATACCGATGGATCACGGCATAACGATGGGGCCTATACCGGGGCTAGCGGACATCAAGACGACCATCGACAAGGTGGTCGACGGCGGCGCGAATGCCATACTGTTGCACAAGGGTCTTGTTCAGGCGGGCCATCGCAAACACGGGAAGGACGTGGGGCTTATCATTCACATGTCGGGCAGCACCATTATGAGTCCCGACCCCAACGCGAAGGTGCCCGTCTGCACGGTCGAGGAATCGATCAAAATGGGCGCGGACGCAGTATCCATTCACGTCAACCTCGGCGCGACGACCGATTCGGACATGCTCGAGTATTTCGGCAGCGTGTCGAGCACGTGCCTCGAGTGGGGGATGCCGCTTGTCGCGATGGTGTACACGCGCGGCGACAAGATCGAGAGCGAGTATGATGTCAAGTACGTCAAACATGCTGCCCGCGTGGGTGCGGAGCTCGGTGCGGACCTCGTGAAGGTGAATTACACCGGCAGCGCAGAGACGTTCCAGGAAGTTGTTGCGGGTTGTCCCGTGCCGGTGGTTATCGCGGGCGGCGAGAAGACCGAGACGGATGACGACCTGCTTGAAATGGTGGCCGGGGCTCTGAAAGCTGGCGCCGGCGGCGTGTCTATCGGTAGAAACGCTTTCCAGCATCCCAGGCCCGAACTAATAGTCGCGGCGATCGGCAAGATGGTACATCAGGGTGCGACCAGGGACGAGGCAAAGGAGTTTCTCAAGAAGAACAAATGAAAAAGGTCTGGGTTAAGATAGCTCCGTGGCAGAAGCACGTGGCGACGGCGAGCATAGAGAGCGGGGTCGATGCGCTGGTTTTGGAGCCGGGAGACAGCTCGAAGGCTAAAGAGCTGGGCGTGGTCTCGACGGTAGCCGAGGACGGGGACCTCAAGCTGGGCGAAGACGTGATCGTCGTCGAGATCAAGGGGAAGGCCGACGAGCTGAAGGTGCTCGATCAGCCGCGTGACGCCGTCGTAGTGCTCGAGATGCGCGACTGGACGGTTATACCTGTCGAGAACCTGGTGGCGCAACGAGAGGGGTTGATGGTGGCGGTGAGCAGCGCCGAGGAAGCCCGTACCGCGGTCCAGATACTCGAGAAAGGCGCGGACGGTGTGGTGCTGTCGACCGACGACGTGAACGAGATCAAGCGGTGCGTCGAGGTCGTACAGGGCGTGTCCGAGTCCGTCGAGCTTGTCGCGGCGAAGGTGTCCGGCACGAAGGTGCTCGGGATGGGCGATAGGGTGTGCGTGGATACGTGCAGCCAGATGGCGCCGGGTGAAGGCATGCTTGTCGGCAACGCGAGCGACGCCCTTTTTCTCGTGCAGTCCGAATCGGTCGAGAACCCGTACGTTGCGGCCCGTCCGTTCCGTGTGAACGCGGGCGCGGTTCACGCCTACATGCTCATGCCGAAAGGCAAGACAGCGTACCTCTCGGACTTGCGTTCGGGGGACGAGGCGCTCGTTGTCGACCGCGAGGGACGGACAAAACCCGCCCATGTCGGGCGGTGCAAGATCGAGCGACGGCCGATGATGTTGATAACGGCCGAGGCCGAAGGTCGCGCCGTATCGACGATAGTGCAGAACGCCGAAACCATCCGGCTGGTGCAGCCCGGCGGGGGGTCGGTCTCGGTCACCGAGATAAAGAAGGGGACCGAGGTGCTCGTTCATTTGACGGGGGGCGGGCGCCACTTCGGCATGAAAGTCGACGAGACCCTCACCGAGCGATAACGCGGCGGTCAACGATGCAGCCGCGACCGGCTGCGTGACTCCGGCTTTTCAACAACCTCTCGTATCCGCACACTGGTTGCCGAGTGTTCCGTGCATCTGATACCATGCAGACCACACTGTGTCTTGTGGTGAGAGATCACGTCGGGCAGGAGGAACAGTCGTGAAACCGGTGATTTGTGCGGCGCTCTTGTTGGTGGCCTTGTCGGGCGTTTCGTTTCGTACCGTTCTGGCCGCAGAGCACTCCATAAGCAAGAGCCCGTGGATGTATGACTTCACGCGACAGCCTGTGTCCGTCCGGCCGAAACTCGAAGCGCGTTACGTCGATGGAACGCGACAAGAATTCGAGATCGATGCGCACCAGTACCGCATCGTCTTCTCGCTTGACACCGGTCGCGGGCACGTTATCACCGAGCTGCGAGTTGGCGACGAGAACGCGCTTGTGGGGAACGGCATAGCGTTTACGCTCACAAAGCAAGACGGACGCCGATTCAGTACATCTCACGCCCGCAACCCTTCGCGCGTCAACCTGTACCGCCGCGGTCCGTACTTCTGCGAGGTACACTGGCTCGACG
>CAZGCA010000049.1:45324-46859 GCA_964524145.1 uncultured bacterium
CGCGTCAACCTGTACCGCCGCGGTCCGTACTTCTGCGAGGTACACTGGCTCGACGTCCAGCTCGCAGACGAACGTGGCAACGCCGCGCCGGTAAAGGGCGAGCTGATCTTCCACGCGTATCCCGAGAAGGTCCACGTTTCGACGGTCTGGCATGTCGAAGAATCGCTCGAGATACAGTCGGCACAGGTTGTCCTCGAGGCGGCACGGCTGTTTCCGGGCGACACAGATCGCAAGATGCCTGTAAGCGGCACGCCGCTCGGCTCGACGCAGTTCGCGTATCTCGATCGGCTGTACTTGCTCTGGCCTGCGCCGAATCCGGGCGCAACCTTTCATTCCGAGGTACTCGGTGACAGGCTTGTGGTCAATCAGGATCTTGCGCCCGGAGCATGGAAGGCCGGGTCGAAGCGCGCGCTCCATTTCGAGTTGCTGCCTGCATCGAACGCCGAGGAGTGGCTGGATGCCGAACGCAATCCGCTTGCAGCGACACACTTTTCGGCCGGGGCGGGCAACGTTCTCGGGTACGATCCCGTCCGCGGACACTACACGGTATCCACGCACAACGACGGCGGGTTCCAGGAACATTTCTACCACCACCCGAACCGGTACGAGACCGCTCGGTTCGACGTCGACAACGACGAGACGCCGCGGAAGATCTATATATGTCACGAGACGCGAACCGGCGCCAAGGGCAGCGTCGAATGCGGCGTGCTTCTCGACGAGGACGGCGACCTCCTGCCTGTTACCGTGCAAATCAGCAAGAACTTTTCGGGAGAGAAAGAAGAACCGTTCTATAACCCCGACGACCCTTCGTTCAGCGAGACGTATTTCCCGATCCATCTGGCAGGCGGAGAACGGCGCGGGCTGACAAGCTGCCACCTGTACCAGAACTGGGGAAACCACCCGCTCAAACAGTTCTCCTCGCTGGGCGCGTGGATGGACTACTTCCACAGCTCGACCGGCGTCACCGAGACGACCTGTTACGTTCCGTTCAAGTTCGGTGGACTGCCGGGCATCGATATCGCCGACCTGCGCGCCATGAGCCAGCCGTTCTGGCCCGGACAACCGCAGCACGACAACGTCGCCGGACACAGTATGCTCCGGTACAAGGACGCGAAAGCGTGGCGGTACCTCGAATATCTCGGCACGGAGTACCGCAGTACCGGCCCAAACTGGATGGATATCGGCATCAGGTACCGGTCGGCGGACGGGAGTATCCTTGCATCGCTCGATACGTTCGAGCTGCCACAGACAGACGAGCTGCGCAACTTCATGCACCTGCGGTATGAAGCCCTCGAGCCGGTCACGGTCTCCGACGCGCGCAGAAACTTCCGGCTACTGAACATATCGTCCGAGGTCCAACGGCTGCGGCACAAGGAGGCGATGTACCTCGGACACGACGGCGAAGCGGCGACCGTCCGGGTGCGCTCCGACAGCAAGTTCACGCTGGAAGGCGTGCCACTCGCCGACGAGTATCCGTTCGCGGCGATATACGGCGACCGTCGCGGCGGCAACGCGTACGTTGTGCGACGGTTCTC
>CAZGCA010000050.1:0-45802 GCA_964524145.1 uncultured bacterium
CACCGCTTTGCATCATCCTCCCATAACAACACTTACCAGCAGCGCAAATGGCTCCGGTTCCCGGATGGTGAGACACCCGTTCCGCAACAGCGCCGGCCCACTTCTGTTTTGACACGGTTGACCGGGTGTGATAGGATATCGTTTCGAGGGGTACACACCGCAATAAGAGGCTGTGACGATGAGACCGGAAAGGGCGAGAATCACTTTTGACGTTGCTGTTCTGCTCGTTCTTGCGGGCGTTCTGTCTCTGGCGACGGGGTGCGGGAAGGAGCAGTCCGCAAGCACGGCTCAGCGCGCTAAACCTGTTCAGATAGGCGTCTCGCTGCTCACCCAGCAGCATATCTTCTACCAGGACCTGGAGCGCGCGATGCGCGATGCGGCCGCCGAGCACGGGTTCAAGCTGTTCATCAACTACTCGGAGTTCGATCTCGCGAAACACGCCGACCATGTCGACAACTATCTCGTCCGCGGTGTGGACGCGATAGTCATCTGCCCCGCCGACTCGGAAGGTATCGCGGCAACGATAGAGAAGGCCAACGCCGCCCGAGTGCCGGTGTTTACCGCCGACATAGCGGCCCACGGCGGCGAGGTTGTCTCACACATCGCGTCCGATAACGTCCAGGGCGGTCGCGAGGCCGGCACGTACATTGCCAGGCTGCTCGGCGGCACGGGCAAGATAGCCATTATAGACAACCCGGAAGCACAGTCCGTGCAGGCCCGCGTCCAGGGGTTCAAGGAGGTCATAGCAACGTATCCGGAGATAGAGATTGTCGCGGACGTGCCCGGGTACGCCGTGCGCGACCGGGCGATGGCCGCCACCGAGGACGTGCTCCAGGGATACCCCGAGTTGGACGGCATTTTCGGCATAAACGACGACTCGGCGCTCGGTGCGCTCGCGGCCGTGGAAGCTGCCGGAAAGCAGAACCGCATCTTGATAGTCGGATACGACGCGGTGCCCGAAGCGCGCCAAGCCATACTCAAAGGGACCGCCCTGAAGGCCGACGTGGTTCAGCATCCGGAGAAGATCGGCCGGCAAACGATCGACACCGTGGCGAAACATCTGAAAGGCGATCAGGTCGAGCCGTGGATACCCGTGGAGGTTGGCATAGTCGACAAGGCGTCGCTCGAAGCAGAAGCGGCGGAACGGAAAAGCTGAGGAAGGTTCTCGAAAACGATGGCTGGTCAACGTAACGATACGAACCATACCGTGTTGCGCATGAAGCAGATCACCAAGACCTATCCCGGCGTGTTAGCGCTCGACAAGGTCGATTTCGAGCTTCACGCGGGCGAAGTACACGCGCTTGTCGGAGAGAACGGCGCCGGCAAGTCCACGCTCGTGAAGATACTCTCGGGCGCCATCCCGATGGACAGCGGACAGATAGAGTTCGACGGCGCGCCCGTGCATATCACCTCGCCACACCACGCCCAGGAGCTCGGGATAAGCATGATATACCAGGAGTTCAACCTGAGCCCGTTCCTCAGCGTCGCCGAAAACATCTTTCTCGGCAAGGAACCTACCCGCCGGCCCGTCCCCTTTGTTGACTGGCGCAAGATGCGCGATGACGCGCGCGGCCTCCTCGCCCGCATAGGGCTCGACATCGACGTGCGCCGCAAGATAAACGAGCTGAGCGTCGCCGAGCAGCAGATGGTCGAGATAGCGAAAGCGCTCTCGTTCAACGCGAAGATAATCGTGATGGACGAACCGAGCGCAGCGCTCACCGACAGGGAAGTCGAAGCGCTCTTCAACCTCATCCGATCATTGAAAACCGAAGGGATAGGTATCATCTACATATCGCACCGTATGGAGGAGATGTTCGAGGTCGGCGACGTGGTTACCGTCATGCGCGACGGCAAGAAGGTCGACACGCGACAGGTCGCCGATACCAACCGCGAGGAAGTCATCAAGATGATGGTCGGCAGGACCCTGACAGAGGAGTTTCCGAAAGAACTGTTCGAACGTGGCGACGAGATTCTGCGCGTCGAGGGGTTGAGGCGCGAGGGGTTCCTGCACGATATCAGCTTCAACGTCTACAAGGGCGAGATACTCGGCATCACCGGGCTTGTCGGCGCGAGAAGAACCGAGCTGTTGCGGGCGCTCTTCGGCGCGGACCCCGTGGATGCCGGTAACGTCTACCTGGAAGGAAAACGCATACGCGTGCGGTCTCCGCAAGAGGCGATCCGGCTCGGTATCGGTCTGCTCACGGAAGACCGGAAAAACCAGGGACTCGTGCTCGGGATGACTGTTCGCGAAAACACCACCCTGGCTAACCTCAAATCGCTGGTGAAACGTTTGTTTATCGACAGGCGGCGCGAGCGCGAAGCGACGGCGATGTATCGAGACGAGCTCAAGATAAAGACCCCGAGCATCGAACAGATCGTGCGCAACCTCAGCGGCGGCAACCAGCAGAAGGTCGTGCTTGCCAAATGGTTATTCACCGAATCGAAGCTGCTTCTGTTCGACGAACCGACCCGGGGTATAGACGTCGGGGCCAAGACCGAGATATACCGGCTCATGAACCAGCTTGTCCGCGAAGGCAAGGGTGCCGTGATGGTGTCGAGCGAGCTGCCCGAGATCCTGGCGATGTGCGACAGGATAATCGTGATGCACGAGGGTGTGATTGCCGGCACGCTCGACCACGCCGAGGCGACCCAGGAAAAAGTGATGCACCTTGCCACGGGAGGGGGCGCGGTTGGTACGGAAGGTTGCTGAGCGGTACGGTATCGTCGTTGCACTGGTCATCGAGTTCGTTGTCTTCGCCATCATCGCCGATTCGTTCCTGACGGTCGGCAACTTCGTTAACGCCGTCAACCAGGCAGCCGTCATAGGCATCATTGCCGTCGGGATGACGTTCGTGATAATCGTCGGCGGAATAGACCTCTCGGTCGGGTCGCTCGTGGCGTTCGTCGGCGTTATAGTGGGCGGGCTGATGCAGACGAACCTCGCGCCTCCCCTGCCGATGTACGCGGTATCCGTTCTGGTCGGCCTGGCAGCCGGAGCCGGGGTGGGCGCGTTTTCGGGTTTCATGATCACTCGGTTCCGCATTGCGCCGTTTATCGTGACGCTCGCACTGATGAGCTCGCTTCGCGGTGCCGCGTTCATTATCTGCAAAGGCCGGCCGTTCGGCGGTCAGCCCGAGGTGTTCAAGGCCATCGGGCGCGGTCACATTCTGAGAGTGCCCGTACCCGTCCTGATCATGCTCGCGACATTTGCCATCGGCATGGTGGTGCTGCGCAAAACGCGGTTCGGCACGTACGTCTACGCCATCGGCGGCAACGAGGAGGCCGCGCGACTCTCCGGGGTCGACGTCAGGCGGGTCAAGATGCGCGTATTCATGATTATAGGCACCCTCAGCGCGCTGAGCGGCGTCGTCCTTGCGTCCCGGCTCGGTGCCGGCGACCCGAAAGCAGCCGAGATGTATGAGCTCGACGTCATCGCGTCAACGGTCGTCGGCGGTACCAGCCTTATGGGCGGTGTCGGCAAGATATGGGGCACGTTCGTCGGCGTCATGATCATCCAGGTGCTTCGCAACGGGCTCAACCTCTGCCACGTCTCCGATTACTGGCAGCGGGTAGCAATCGGCGGCGTCATACTGGGCGCCGTCCTGCTCGATCAGCTCAAGAAACGGACATGACAAGACGACTCGCGGGTTGCGCTGTCGACAGGCACCCAATTGGCAACGCGAATCCTCCTTCTGTGTTGACAATCTTCCGCAAGAAGGGGTATATTGGTGCCCAATGTATTGCCTATGGAAGGGAATTGGCAAGACACTGACTGAGAGAAAAGGAGCTATCATGCTATTCCGCAAAGCACACACCGGATTTACGCTCATAGAGCTTCTCGTTGTCATAGCCATTATCGGAATACTCGCGGCCATACTGCTGCCGGCACTTGCCCGGGCACGGGAGGCTGCTCGCAGAGCGTCCTGCCAGAACAATCTTAAACAGATAGGGTTGTCCATGCGTATGTACGCGGACGAGTGGAACGGCCGGTACCCGCGTGTGATGGGCGTTCCGGCTGAGGGGGTCTATTCGGAAGCGGTCCTCGGACGTGCGAACTTCGTGGCAATGTTCGACGGGCGGGCGATGTATCCGGAGTACTTGAGCGATGTTGCCGTGCTCGTGTGTCCGTCCGATAACGAGGCGACCGCTGACCCAGGCATATTTGGCCGGGAAGACCTCGACGCGGACGGCGTACCGGACAGGGAGGGCAAAGTAAACCCGTACAACATCGACGACCCCTCCTACGACTATTTCGGGTTCGTCTTCACTCGAGAGATGACATTCGTCCAACTCTTTCTTTATCTGATGGGACAGGGAGCACTGACGACTCCCGACCTCCCGGTTCTCGACCAGGACGCACCGGTCCCGGGCGGCCATGGCAGCGCGATTGGCGGCGATACCGTCTACCGGCTGCGCGACGGGATCAACCGGTTCCTGGTAACCGACATCAACAACCCGGCGGCCAGCGCGATCGCCGATTCGGAGGTGCCCATTATGTGGGACCTCGTGACCAACCGGCCCGAGCGATTCAGCCATGTTCCCGGCGGTTCGAACGTTTTGTTCCTCGACGGCCACGTCGAGTTCCTCAAGTACCCGAGCCGGTTTCCTGTCACCAAGGAGTTCGCCGACGCCGTCGGTTACGAGGAGACTCCGTAACCATATTCCCAACTCGTGCTCGCCCTGGCCGGGTTACGCCGTTAAGAGCCCAAATATCCCGGAAGCCCTGCCGATACCGGAGCACCACCGCCCGAAGCATCCTTCTCACGGCTTGTGTTCGATCTGCCGCCATAGCGTGCTATAATGCCCCCGGTTTCAAGGTGGCGCATGTCGGTCTTGCAGGAGAGGGACAGGTCATGAGCGTTGACACACGCGTTCTCAGCATTCTGGTTGCTTCAGGCATTGTTCTTCTTACCTGCACGGCCGTTTGTGGAGCGGAGCCGGCCTTCGTTCGGCAGAACGGCGAGCAATGGGTTATCGGCAACGGCTCGCTGGAACGGCACCTGCATATCGATTCCAAGGCGGTTCGGACGACACGGATTCGCAACCGGATTGCCGGTATCGACTACCCCGTGGATTCCATCGAGTTCGCCGTCAGGCTCGTCGCCGGGAACGGCACGGGCGACGTGCTCGACAGCAACAACGTGAAGGTTGTGCGGGTCGAGAAGTCGAAGACCGACGCGGACGCTGCACACCTGGTGGTCGCGTGCGAGACGCCGAACGCTGCTGTCCCTCTCATCGAGGTCCACTACGAGATCGGCTCCAGCTCGTTCTATATGCGCAAATGGCTGTCGATAACGGGCACTTCCGCTGATCGGGTGATAGACTCGGTTGTCCTGGAAAAGATTGCCCCGACCGACCCGAAGCTGTTGTCCAAGATCGAGCTGTGGCCGAAGGACCGGGACGCCAGCTCGGCCTGGCAGCAACAGGTCATCGCCTACGAGCTCGGCCAGCCTGTGTACGCAGAGACGCTGTTCTTCGGGATCGAGTATCCCGCCGCGCAGACCGGTCTCGACGACGGTGCCATCGTGCTCGCGTACAAGAGCGGGCTGCCTCCGTCCCGAGAAGGCACCGCCACCCGAAAGGCTGTTCTGGGCGTCGCGCCCGCGGGCGGCACGGCACGAAGCTTCTTCCGGTACATCGACGAGATACGCGGGCCCAGACTACGCCCGTTTCTGCTCTACAACACGTGGTTTACGATGGGCAAAGGGGTAACTGAGAAGCGGGTGATGCGCAACGTCGCGACGCTGAAGGAGCAGCTTGTGGACAAGCACGGCCTGCGGCTCGATTCGTACGTGGTTGACGACGGATGGGACACCGTCAACGACCTGTGGCGCATCGATACGAGGAAGTTCCCGCACCGGTTCGACACGATAGCCGAGGGCGCGGCGCGACTCGGGACGCGGCTCGGGCTGTGGTACAACCCGCAGGGGAACCACACGAACGGGTGCGGCAGGTCGCAGGCCGCAATCGCGCGGGGGTTCGAGCGAAGCACCGCCCGCAGCCAATACACCGATTATTACCTCTGCCTGCAGGCGCCGAACTACAACCGGCGATTCCGCGATTCCGTGCGTAAAATGGTCAGTGAGTATGAGTTGAGCCACCTGAAGTTCGACGGTCTCCAGGGGTGCCTCTGCGAAGACCCGAGCCACGGCCACCGGGCCGGCGAGTACGCATTTGTCGGGCTCTGCGACGCCTGGATCGATATGCTCGAGGATGTTCGACGCCAATCGCAGGATATCTCGATCATCTTCACCAACGGGTCATGGCCCAGCCCCTGGTGGCTGATGTATTGCGACGCGATTTGTGCGGGGCTCACCGGCGACCACGGCCAGATCGGATGGGATGTCCGGGACAAGGACGTCTACAACGCCGTCCACCGGTATGCGTTTCCCATCCACTCGATGATGCTCCACGGGATAGCGAAAACCGAGACCGCCGACACGCGCGACTTCAAGAACCAGGTTATGATGTATCTCGGGCGCGGGCTCATGCTCTGGGAACTGTACGTCAGCCCGAAGATCATGACGCAGGACGAACTGGACTTCCTTGCCGAGACGCTCGCATGGGGCAAGAAGCGCTCTGGACTACTCGCCACAAGCCAGATGATCCTCGGCAACCCCTTCAACAACGAGGTGTACGGCTACATGCATCTCAAAAACCGGCAAGGGCTGCTCTTTCTCAGAAACCCTGCCGCAGCAGAAGCGACGGCGACGCTGCACATCGAGCGCGACGTCATGCTGCACGAGCCGGGACACGCCTCCTGTCAGTTGAACGGCATTTACCCACACGAAAACCAGATTACACGCACCGCCGACCGCAACGACACTGTCAACATCCAAATGGAACCGGACAGCGTCATGGCTTTCGATCTGAAGGTTGACTGATAGAAAGCTTTTCCCGGCACTTGACAAATGTCCTGGCATATGTTACAATTCCGATTGAGTTAGTCGAGAAGGAGGCTGTATGCTCGTTAATCAGAAGTGTCAGTATGCGTTACGCGCTGTCTTCGAGCTTGCGCGGCAAAACGGCCACGGACCCGTCAAGATAGCGGAGATTGCCGAAGCTCAGGCAATTCCACCACGGTTTCTCGAGGTAATACTGAGCCAGCTCAAACAGGCGGGATTCGTCGACTCGCGCAGGGGCAGCCAGGGCGGGTACTTCCTGGTTCGTTCGCCGGAGCAGTTGACCGTAGGCGAGGTGATCCGATTCATGCAGGGGCCTGTGGGGCCGGTCGGCTGTGTGACGGGAAGGCAGGATAACGAATGTCCACTCCACGGTGATTGCGTCTTTTTGCCAATGTGGGAGAAGGTTCGCAAGGCTATTTCGGGCGTATACGACAACACCACGCTGAAGGATCTCTTGGACCAGCAAGGAGGTCAAACTGACGGCCATGTACCATGCTACTCGATTTGAGGAGGGGCGGCCTTTTTTTGTCGCCCATACCCGACTTGTTCGGTCGGGAAGGTCGGCAGTGGTGTTGTTTGGTGCAATACCGATAAGCAGAGGAGGTATTAGCTATGCCGCTTGTCGCAGTTCAGGAAGATGTACGGAGCTTGGTGGACGGTCTCAACTTCGCACAGAAAGTCAACCGTTCGCTAGGGTTGATTCGCGAGGCGTACGAGGAGTATGGTAACAGGTTGGTTGTCGCCAACAGTCTGGGCAAGGATTCGGTTGCTGTCTGGGACCTGGCAAAACGCGTCAGCCCGGATATCCGGGGATTCATCGTAACGACACGGTTCAAGCCGAAGGAGACGGTGGCCTTCATGAACGAGACGGTGGCGCGTTACCCGGAGCTCGAAGTCTACCGGAATGATGAGTCGATTCCCGAGAGGCTGTACGAGACGGACCCGGACCGTTGTTGCGACATTCTGAAAGTCGAACCGACACGGCGGGCGATAGAGGAGATGAATGTTGCCTGCTGGGTGACAGGTCTTCGCTGTACGGAAGGGCGAACCCGGACGGATTTCCAGGAGATCGAGGAGCGCGACAAGGATCTCATCAAGCTCAACCCGATACTAATCTGGCATGAGCGAGAGGTCTGGGAGTACCTGGCGCTCAATGGGGTGCCGGTGAACCCGCTTTACACCAAGGGGTACCGTTCGCTGGGATGCGAGCCGTGCACGCGCATTACGACCAGCCCGGACGAACGCGCGGGTCGCTGGATAGGTACGAGCAAGTGCGGCGGGGAGTGCGGGATTCACACGCGACCGCTCAAGTTGGACTACCAGATATAAGGAGACAGGCAGATGAAGATAGCGAACGACGTAACCGAACTCGTCGGCAACACGCCTCTCGTCCGGCTCAACCGCTTGGGCGAGGGCTTGCCCGGCAGGGTTGTGGGCAAGCTGGAATCGTTCAACCCCGTTTCTTGTGTCAAGGAGCGTATAGGGTTGTCAATGATAGAGGCGGCCGAGCGCGACGGTAAGATCAACAGGGACACCATCATTCTCGAACCGACCTCCGGCAATACCGGGATTGCCCTGGCGTTCGTCGGTGCCGCGAGAGGATACAAGGTGACGTTGACCATGCCCGAAAGCATGTCGGAGGAGAGGCGTCGGATACTACGGGCGTTTGGTGCCGAATTGATCTTGACACCGGCAAGCGAAGGCATGGTCGGGGCTATAGAGAAAGCCGAAGAGCTGGCGTCGCAGGATCCCAGGTACTTCGTTCCTCAGCAGTTCAAGAACCCCGCAAACCCCGAGATTCACCGCACGACGACCGCCGAGGAGATCTGGCGGGATACGGACGGCGAGGCGGACATCGTTGTGGCCGGTGTGGGTACCGGTGGCACCATTACGGGAGTGGCCGAAGCGATCAAGGAACGCAAACCGTCGTTCAAGGCTGTCGCGGTTGAGCCTGCTGGGTCGCCCGTGCTGTCCGGCGGGGATCCCGGACCCCACAAGCTTCAAGGCATTGGGGCGGGATTCGTCCCGGAGGTCTTGAACCGGGACATAATCGATGAGGTCATCCGGGTCGAGACGCAGGACGCCGTGAGTACCGCACGCGCGCTCGCACGCAAGGAGGGGATACTTGCAGGCATCTCCTCTGGCGCTGCGGCGTGGGCCGCGCTGGAAGTCGCGCGCCGACCCGAGAACGATGGCAGGCTGATAGTGGCTATCCTGCCGGATACAGGCGAGCGATACCTGACCACGGACCTCTTCTCCGACATCGAATGAGCCTGGAAAAGGAAGGTGCGCAAGCGTGGCTCGGGCGTTGGCGGGCGCAAAATCCTATGGATTCACAAGCTGCTCACGAATCGGCGTCCTTCGTGAGCTTGGCATTCGGACAGTTGGGGTTGGGACAGTACGTGGGTTTTGGCTGCGGTATCTTTCTGGGTGTCTCGGGTGTCGGCCGGTGAACCTCTTTCGCGTCCATATATTTCAGGCCGGGTGCCTCGAGAACGACCTGCACACCCGGCGGGACCGACTCGGTCAGCCACACGTTACCGCCTATTGACGCGCCGCGACCGATCACCACGTCGCCCCCGAGTATTGTGGCTCCGGAATAAACCACCACATCGTCCTCGAGAGTGGGATGCCGCTTCTGGTCGCGGATAATGTTGCCTTTCTCGTCCCGAGGGAAGCTCTTGGCCCCGAGCGTCACACCCTGGTATATCTTGACGTTATTACCTATCTCGCAGGTCTCCCCGATAACCACGCCGGTGCCGTGGTCGATGAAGAACGCCCGGCCGATCGTCGCTCCCGGATGGATGTCTATACCGGTCACGCTGTGCGCGTGCTCGGTCATCATACGCGGGATCAACGGGATCGACTGCATATGCAGCTCGTGCGCAATACGGTACACCGTGATCGCGTACGTGCACGGGTAACTGAATATTATCTCGTCCAGACTTCGTGCGGCCGGATCTCCTTCGTACGCCGCTTGCATGTCTTCCCGGAGTATCTCCCGAACCTCCGGCAGTTTCTCGAAGAACGCTATGGTCTCCATCTCACCGCGCAGACGGCACTGGTCACATACATCGGTTCCTTTGCGGCACTCGTGCCTGACGCTCTTGGCGATGAGTTCCGACAGCTGCTCGAAGAGACGGTCAAGCTTGTTGCCCACATAAAACTCGAGGTTCGCTTCCGACACGTTCCGCGACGAGAAATACCCCAGATATAGCACGTCCATCAGGTCATCCAACACCTCGGTGACACGCGACTTGCTCGGCAACTCACGCGCCGTTATATGGGTCATAGCATCGATCGACATGCTGCTCTGTACCAGCGCATCAGCCATCTCCGGGAGCCGATCCTTGGGCGTACCGGCTTCGGAACTCTTTGTTCTCTTCTTATTCTTCGATGACATCTGTCACACCGCTCCTTGAAATGGCAATCTCCGTATCTCCGAGCCTATCCACTGCACTTCTCCGCCAGCTTCCGGGCCACCTCCACTCCGAAGGCGTGGCACTGCTCGAGCGCTGCACTGTCCGGGACGTACCTAACCTTCATTCCATCGGCGACAAGATCGATGTTCATCGCACGGAGCACGTCCTCGACTTGTCCGACAGCCTCGCCGCTCCAGCCGTATGAACCGAACGCCGCCCCGATGAGGTTCTTGGGCTTTAACCCCTTGAGATAGGTCAATATGTCAGCCACCGTAGGGAACATGTTGTTGTTGATGGTGGGGGAACCTACGAGCAGCGCGCCGGCGTCGAGCAGTTCAGGCGGCACCTCGTCGCGACGGCTCGCCCGCATCGGCAGCAGCTTGACGCTCGCGCCGCCTTCGCTAATTCCGTCGGCAATCGCCCGGGCCATCAAGGCGGTGCTGTTCCACATGGTGTCGTACACCACCACGGCCTTCTTCGTCGGTGTCTGCTCCGCCCAAATGCCATAGAACGCGAGAATCGTCTCGATATCATCCCGCCAGATGGGGCCGTGGTCCGGCGCTATGACATCGATCGGTATCCCCAACTCGCCGATTCTCGCCAAGAGCTTGGTGACGAGCGGAGCATACAGCAGCAGAATGTTGGCGAAGTACTTTGCACCTTCATACTCCAGAATGTCATCGTCAATCTGATCGGCGAACCGTTCGCTCGTGGCGAGGTGCATCCCGAAGCCGTCCTGGGAGAAGAGGAGCTTGTCCTCGGCCAAATAGCTCACCATACTGTCCGGCCAGTGAAGCATGCGTGTCTCCAGGAACGTCAGGTTCATGTTCCCGAGGCTGATGCTTTCGCCGTCCTTGACGGGCACAACCTCCCACGCCGGATGGAAATGCTCGCCCAGCGCTTTGGCTCCCATTACAGACGCAAACACCTTCTCGGGTTTCACCGCCTCGATTATCTGCGGCAACGCACCCGAGTGATCCATCTCGGAATGGTTCGAGACGACATAGCGTATCTGTGCGGGATCGACTACCGACGCGATGCGCGACAACAGCTCGTCCCGGAACGGCGCTTTGACGGTGTCGATCAGCGTGAGCTTATCCGCCATGACAAGATACGCGTTGTACGTCGAGCCGCGTTGTGCGATATATCCGTGAAAATCGCGAACCGCCCAATCAACCGCCCCTACCCAATATACATGATCGCTTACCTTGACAGCGTTAAATCCTTTGCTCATTTGAAGTGCCTCCTGGCTCCTGCTCACGTCAACGACATTACGAAGCTCATATCATACGTCTATTCCTGAACAAGTTTCTCCCTCAACTGATTCACCGAAGTCACGGGACGATAACACACGGTTCCTCGACATACGTAAGCCGCGGGCTTGCCATCGACCAGCTTCTTCCCACTGAGAAGCGGTATTGCTTTGGCAACGGCAGCGTCGGCGGCAGGATCAACCTGCGCCACGAGCGTGTTCGGCAGATACGATCTGTACACCAGCTCCAGCAACCGCCTCGTGGCGGCATCTTCACTGTCACCGACAACCACTACCTCCTGTCTCGGACCGAGGTAGAAATCAAGCGAACCGAGCAGGCGGACGAACGCACGCGGGGACCGATCCATCGCGGAACTAAACACCTGCAGCGTTTTCTCGGCCTTCTCCGAATACTCCTTCTTATCGGTGAGTCTCGCGAGCCTGAGCAGCGCATGCACGGCGACGGAATTTCCCGATGGGACGGCACTGTCGTACGCGCCTTTGCTGCGCACGAGCACGTCGGCCTTGCCTGCCGGCGTCGTGTAGAACCCGCCTCCGTCCGCGTCCCAGAACAGCCGTACCATCTCTTCGGCAAGATCAGTGGCCTCCTCAACCCACGCCACGTCGAACGTCGCCTCGTAGAGGTCCAGCAGAGCCATAATAAGGAAAGCATAGTCGTCGAGCAGAGCATCAACGGTGCCGCTGCCGGACCGATACGTGTGCTGCAGCCGACCGTTCGTCCTCATGCTCCCGAGAACAAACGCCGCGGCACGTTCAGCAGCCGTGCGGTAGGTCTTGCTATCGAGAACCCGCGCTCCCCTGGCGAACGCCGATATCATCAGCCCGTTCCAGTCCGCAAGTATCTTGTCGTCCTTGCCGGGCGGCACACGGTCTGCTCTGACCGCAAGAAGTTTCCGGCCCATTCCGTCAAGCCGACGGGCCAACTCTTCCAGCCCGACACCCGCCTGTTCAGCAAACACCTCCGGGTCCCGAGGCACATGAAGGATGTTGCACCCTTCGAAATTGCCTTCATCCGTGACGCCGTAGTATCTCGAAAATAGCGCTCCGTCTTCCGACCCGAGTATCTCGTTGACCTCTTCCAAGGTCCAAACGTAATACTTGCCTTCCTCGCCTTCGCTGTCGGCATCCTGCGCCGAGTGGAACCCGCCGGTATCGTCCGTCATCTCGCGCAGCACATAATCCAGCGTCTCGCCTGCAATACGGAGGTAGAGCGGCTTCCCGGTCAACTGGTACGCTTCGATATAGACTTCGGCAAGTTGAGCGTTGTCATACAGCATCTTCTCGAAGTGCGGTACCAGCCATTCCCTGTCGACCGCGTACCGGTGGAACCCGCCGCCGAGCTGGTCGTACATGCCGCCATACGCCATTCTGTCGAGCGTTGTCGTCGCCATATCCAGAGCGTACGCGTCGCCCGTACGACGATGGTGTCGCAGCAACAGGCTGATCGACGCGCTCGGCGGGAACTTGGGCGCTATCGAAAACCCGCCCCACTGGGTATCGAACTCTCCGCGCAACTGGTTTGCCGCACGCTCGATAATGCGTTCATCGAGCAAGTCGGTCTTTGCTTCGGCCGGTCCCTGCAACGCGGTCGTGATCGCCTCAGTGATATTCGTTGCGCTCCGTTCCACGTCCTGACGTTTCTCCCGGTACGTCTCCGCCACCGAGAGCAGCACCCTCGGGAAAGCCGGCATCCCCCGCCCATTTTCTGGAGGGAAGTACGTCCCGCCGTAAAAAGGTTTCAAGTCGGGTGTCAAGAACACGTTCAACGGCCACCCCCCGCTGCCGGTCATCATCTGTACGGCGTTCATGTATATCTCGTCAAGATCGGGCCGCTCCTCACGGTCCACCTTGATACAGACGAAGTGCTCGTTCATGATAGCTGCAATCGCTTCGTTCTCGAACGACTCGCGTTCCATCACGTGGCACCAGTGGCAGGCTGAATAGCCTATCGAGAGGAATATCGGTTTGTCTTCGCGTTTCGCGCGTTCGAGCGCCTCCATCGACCACGGGTACCAGTCAACGGGATTGTGCGCGTGCTGAAGAAGGTACGGGCTCGTCTCGTTGACCAGCTTGTTGGTGTGCTCGGTACTCTTCACATTCTCAATCTCCGACCCGGGACGCTCTATAGTTGCGCTCACAAGCAGTACCGCAACGGCGCAGGCCAAGAGCTCTGCCCGCTTGATTCTTGGAAACAATGGCAGTCTCCTACGTTCCTGTCGAGGCCTGCGCCGGCCGCTGTTACTATTTGCCGAAATACGCCGTCTTGAACTTGTCCAGCAGCGACCGTAGCGTCTCAACGTGCTCGAGGTCAGTGGTCTGTTTCGCCTTCATCGCGTGGACCACCATACCGTGCAGCAGCGTCAGCTTGTCCACGTAATCTTTGTACGCCTTCGCATCGCCTTCATCAGCCGGCTTGATGCGCTGGGTCATGAAATACTGAGTGACGATGTGCTGGAGCTCGGTAGCGTGGTGCTCCTTGTTGTTGATCCACCGCACAAGCTGGTTGAAGTTGACCTCGCCGTCATTCGACAAAGTCTCGATCTGCTGCATCGCTTTCTCGATCGTCGTGATATGCTCCGCTATCATCTCGCACCGCATCTCGTCGTCGTAGATGCCGCACGGGACCTCACAATGGGCGAATGCCGACGTCGACATCGCCGCAACCACCGCCAGCAGCAGTAAGCAAAGTCCTATCTGTGTCATTGTTGCCTCCTTTCGCAAATCCAACACCATCACGTCCACATCTGCTAGCCCGTTCCCAACATCCACAGGCTTGCCGCCATCACCAGCATGCCGAATATCGCTCCAAGGATTGGCGTGTGCTCGCTGCCGAAACTCTTGGCTGCAGGAACGAGTTCGTCGATCGAGATACACACCATCACTCCCGCGACCCCGGCGAGCACCCAGCCTAGCACAGCGGGACTCAAGAACGGCAAGAGCACCAGTGCCGCCAGCGCAGCTCCTGCTGGTTCGCTCACGCCGGAAAGAAACGACCACATGAAGGCTTTGCCCCGACTGCCCGTAGCCGCATAGACCGGCGCCGAGACCGCCACCCCCTCGGGGATGTTGTGAATGGCTATCGCAACGGCGATGGCAACACCGAGACGCGTGTCTTCAAGCGCTCCTGCAAAGGTGGCCATACCTTCCGGGAAGTTGTGAATGCCCACGCCAAACGCGACCAGCACCCCTGTACGCATCAACCTGCTTTCCGGCGCGCCGTCTGGATGGTCGTGCAGGCCCATATACTCGTGCGGCACGAGGAAATCGATGAGAAACATCACCGCCATCCCAAGAAAAAACGCCGCGTGAGCCGCTAGAAACCCTATCGACTCGATGCTCAGCGGAAGAAGCTCGACAAACGAAACAAGTATCATCACGCCCGCTGAAAACCCGAGCGTGAAACCCAGGAACCGAGGTCCGGGTTTGCGAACCGCCAACCCGATTACGCTCCCGATCGTTGTCGAGAGCCCCGCAGCTGCCGTCAGCAGCAGTGCCGCACCGACATTGTATTCCATCTCTGCTCCGTCAACTCCGGCTCGGCATTGGTCACTTGCCCGAGCGTGACGACCTGCCTTGATGTTTACGAATATCCCTTATCCCGCGGACGCGTTCATCTGCTCTGTCAACGTGACGATGTGACTCATTTCCTCTGCAATGATCTCGTCCAGCCTGTCCCGACCCAGCATCGGTGGAACCAACTCCTTGATCCCGATGTAAAATACGATCGAGTCTTTCTCCAACCCAATGGCTGTCTGGAGAATGTCCTCAATCGACTCTCTGCCCGTCAAACGTTTTGACGGGTCCGACTTGACATCAAACACCCGGCCATCAGCTATTGCACGCAGGTATAGAACAGCCTGATTGTCCGGATCGAATGCCGTGGCTTCTTTCTCCGCCTGTGACAGTTCCGCTCGCATCGCCGCGAACGTCTTCTCGTGCTCGTCCTCCTGCTCAGCCAGGTCGAGCAGGAGCTCGCGCGCCCGGACCAAAGCCGACGACTCCGCTGCTTTGCGATAGAACCCGGCTCCGTTCCGCTCGATTTGTTCCGCGACCTCGAATATCTCGTCTGCGTTAAACACTACGTTCATATTAGCCTCCTTCTTTGTTCAGCCTTTCTTTCTAGGTAACCACCGCGCACGGGGTTTCCTGCAGCGGATGAGTCCTGACGACAATCGAAAAGATGTACGGGTACGCTCTGTGGAGATGTTGACAGTAGAACAGCCATTCGACTGTCAACGACAAATACACCCGTCGCACGTCGTTCGCTATATGGTCCAGGTCGGTCTCCGGCAGCTCGTGAAGCGAGTCCCGTGCCGCGAGTTCCTCCAACAAGTGCGCGACCGACCAGAGCAGATCGGCAAACCGCTCGTGCTCCTGCAATGTCGGACTCACGAGCAGGTTCACGAGCAGGCTGCGTTTGTTTTCGAGCTTCTGCCGAAGGGCATCGAGATCCAATCGCGTTGGGTCGACCTGATAATCAAACGAGCCCGCGACGGCTAGAGATCTTTTGTAGTCTCTTGCCGACCAACTGTCGCTTATGGCCAGATGTGACTGTAGTTTATCCACGTTAGTGACGCACCGTGTCAGAACGCCCAGCAATCCCGTGCCCAGTTCGGCGAAAAACACGCCCACAACCATATTGAGCTTCTGCAGCATTTGCTGTTTCTCGTGCCGCGCCAGCATGCGTTCGATAATGATCACGACGAGGAGCACCTCGATCGGCACAAACGCGATGTCGCCCAGCAAATAGATGAAGATGTGATGCGAATCGTGGAACACCAAGTAGTGAACCCAATACACCGCCGCGGAGCATAGCAAAAGCACCACCGCGGCGACGAGTATCCGCACGTATCCTTTCATGGGCTAGCCGTTCCTATCTCGATTGTGAGCCGCTGCGTAGACGCAGTCACACCAACTTGTTGACCGCGGCCAGTACCGACTCATAGTCCGGTTCTTCAGCTATCTCGTTAACCACCTGGATGTACTGGATGGTGCCACCCCGGTCAACCACAAACACCGCCCGGGCCAGCAGACGCAGCTCCTTGATCAGCACGCCGTATGACCTGCCGAACGAAGCGTCGCGATGGTCCGAGAGCGTTTGCACGTTCGTTACGCCCGCAGCGCCACACCAGCGTTGCTGCGCGAACGGCAGGTCCATGCTCACCGTGAGTACCACAACATCCGAACCGAGTGTGCCGGCCTCTTCGTTGAACCGGCGCGTCTCGATATCGCAGACCGGCGTGTCGAGCGACGGTACTGACGAGATAACGCACACCTTGCCACGGAACGATGAGAGCGCGACCGGCAACAGGCCGTTGTCAAGCAGCTCGCACTCCGGCGCCTCATCGCCAACCTTCACCTCGGTGCCGATCAAGGTCAGGGGGTTGCCTTTCATAGTCACAATTCCCGTTCGTTCTTCCATTTCAACCTCCCTTTATTACCGTTCCCAAGCTTCCGTCGTTCCTGTCTCTCACCTTATGAGAAGACCACGCCGGCTCTTGACATAGCCTTCTCATGGAGTGAAAGACGGTATGTGATGCGCCGAAATAACGGCCCCAAAACAGTCTGTTCATACGACATTGATCGTTCAATCTCGTTCCTTCCAAGCACAAGGCTCCATCCCCCCTACATTCTACCTGCTCCCGCCGCCAAGATCCCGTCTACTGTCTACCGTCTACCGTATTCTCCGGTCGTGGCTCGGATCAGTTTTCGGTCAGGAAACACTCGTCGTACTCTATCTCAAACCGCAACTTGTGTTTGGCCTCCTCCTGTGCAAGACCCAACAGGGTTGCGCGAAGACTATCGTCGCCGGCCGTCTCGGCGAGATCGTTATACAGTTTGAACGCGGCCTTCTCCTGCTTCATGGCCAGGATGAGCGCCTGCTGGTAATCGAGCTCGGGTGTAGGCGTGACCTCCGTGACGTGTTCCGTTATCTTGAGGTCCGCAACCTTTGCGGCTACAGGCAGCAGCAGTTCTCCGCTCTTGATCTCCAGCAGCTTCTTCTTGTGCCCGGCCTCCTCACGCGCAAACTCCTCGAAGACCGTGCGCATATACGGTTTGTCCATCTTACCCGCTAACTCCGTGTAGAACTTCGCGGCTGCCTCTTCCTTGCTAATCGCGAAATCCAGAAGCTCGTTTACTGAACTGAATGTCATGGTCTCCTCCTGTTACGAAATCCGCCATTACCATCGGGGCGAGGCTCCTACTTGATACCTAGCTCGTCCATCTCTTCCTCGACCTCTTTCGCGCCCTCCTCATAAAACTTCTGCTCGTCTGGAGCCAGATGGTGGAGTAGGCGAAGGAACTCTCCTGCGTGGACGCGCTCCTCGTCGGCGATGTCAACAAGGACTGCCTTCGCCAGCTCGTCCTCAATGGATTCCGCAAGCTGCATGTACAGTTGGACTGCCTCGTACTCGGCGGCAACCAGAAACCGTATCGCCCTGACAAGCTCCTCTTTCGTAAGC
Source organism: uncultured bacterium (assembly GCA_964524145.1). Taxonomy (GTDB): domain Bacteria; phylum Hydrogenedentota. The sequence continues at coordinate 18,065 of CAZGCA010000050.1, forward strand.
TTGCGGTCCGAAGCCTTCCCTGAAAAAGAGTTCCCAAAATCCGGCATCGTTCTCTCCTCCTATGGTCTCGGCAAGGCGAGCCGACTCCCTGTGCGGCTCGCCTTGCCTCCTGTAAACACCTGCCGCCTATTCGTTGTCATGTCGCCTACTGTTCAACAAACTGCTCTTTCCCTGCACCACATATCGGACACTCGTCCGGCAGAATGCCGTCCGAGACGAACCCGCACACCTTGCAGACGTAGTACGTGGTCTCCCGCTCCTCCATCAAATGGCCCATCGCTTCCTTGTACAGCTTGGCGTGCGTCTCCTCAACGTCACGAGCCTGACTGAAGATCGTCACAGCCGGTTCATCCCCCTCTTCGCTCGCCTGCTTGATGAAGTTGTCATAGGCGACGCCCGCAACCTTGGTTTCCGACTCCAAGCTGGCTGCCAGATTCTCCTCAGTCGTCCCGACCTCCTTGAGCGTACGCAGGCAGCGCTCACCGTGGATCGACTCGGACAACGCTATCGCGCGGAACAGTCTGGCAATTTGGGGGTACCCTTCGTCTTCGGCTTTCTCGGCGTAGATGTTCAGCCTCAGCGCCGCTTTCGCTTCTCCGAGATAGGCTTGATAGTATGCGTCCTTCAGTCCGTCCATCCGTCTATCTGTATCCTTCCATTACCTTCAGCAACTCCGCCCGGTCGACGTCTCTACCAACCAGCGTTCCCGTCGACAGCACAGGGAACCGCTCGTCGAAAGCCTTTCTCTCGTTCCGGTAGATGATTCCGAGCGGAATGCGGTCACCCCATTCGTAGGCCGTCTTCATGGCTGTTTCCCAGTCAGTCGGATCGTGCGTCGCAGGCAGTTCGTAACACCGTTCTTTGTACCAGGCAAACGTGTTGACCTTGTTGAACGACACACACGGTTGGAGCACGTCAACAAGCGAGAGCCCTCTATGAGCTATTGCCTGCTGAATGAGCCCCGAGAGGTGGTCCACCATCCCGGAGAAACCGCGCGCAACAAAGCCTGCCTGCATCGCGACGGCGACACCCACGGGGTTAAACGGAGCGGACGCCACGCCGTCCGGCTGGGCTTTCGTAACAAACCCTTCGTCGGATGTCGGACTGGCCTGTCCCTTGGTCAGACCGTAGATGCGGTTGTCGTGCACCAACAGTGTCACGTCAACGTTGCGGCGCACGGCAGCCAGAAAATGGTTTCCTCCTTCGCCGTAATTGCACCCGTCGCCGCTCTCAACGATGACGGTCAGCTCCGGGTTGGCAAGCTTCGCTCCGGTAGCCACCGGCAGCGACCTGCCGTGCAGCCCGTTAAACACGTTGGCGTTCAAGTAGTGTGGCGCTTTTGCGGCCTGGCCGATACCCGAAACAAACAGGACGCGGTTCGGCGCAAGCTCGCTCGCAACAAGCGCCTGCTTGACGGCGTTAAGGATAGGGAAATTCCCGCAACCCGGACACCATGCCGTCTCGTACGTGCCGTAATCGTCTATGGTTGCCATATCAAGTTACCCTTCCGTCACCGCTTCAACTCCCGGAGAATCCATTCCGGCGTGAGCGGCAACCCGTCGTAACGAAGCACACGTTTCTCAATGGTGAACCCCGTCTCGCGACGAATCAGTCCCGCCAGCTGCCCCGTCGCGTTTCCCTCCACACACGCCACTTCTCGAGCCTCCTGCAAACGCCCCAGGAACTGATCCGGAACCAGCGGCCAGACCTGCGAGAAGTGAAGCGTCGCAACGTTCTCCCCGTCGTCCTTCACTCTGGACGCAGCCTCCGACACGGGCCCCTTGCTCGAGCCCCACGAGACCAGCAGAAGGTCAGGCTTTCCCTCGCCTTGCATTTCGGGCGGCATCGCGTCCCGGCGAATCCCGTCCCCTTTTCTCAGCCGCTTTTCAACCATCAAGTTTCGTACCGTGAGATCTTCGGTGATGTGGCCGTCCTCGGTGTGCTCGTCGCTGTCGGCCAGAACGAGATGCTCGCTCATCCCCGGCAGCAACCGGGGCGAAACGCCGTCGTCGGTCAATGCAAACCGACGGTAAGGGACAGGAATGCCGGACGAATCAGCACCGGCGCTGACAGAAGCCAGGTTGTCTATATCGAACGGCTCGACGGATCTATACGAGTCTGCAAGAAACTGGTCCGTCAACACGAATACAGGGCTCTGGTAACGTTCTGCAACCTCGAACGCCTTGCGCGTCAGGTGAAAGCACTCCTCGACCGTGCCCGGCGTCAGAATAGCCCGCGGAAACTCGCCGTGGCCTCCGTGCAGAACGAACTCGAGATCGCCCTGTTCCGTTCGAGTGGGCAGCCCGGTAGCCGGACCGGGGCGTTGTGCCACCACCACCACCACCGGCGTCTCGGTCATCCCGGCCAGGCTTACTCCTTCGGTCATCAACGCATACCCGCCGCCCGACGTCGCAACCATGCTGGGAGCACCCGCAAACGACGCGCCTATTGCCATGTTTATCGCGGCAATCTCGTCCTCGGCCTGCTCCACGATTAGCCCCATCCTTTTCGCTTTGGCCGTCAGGTTGAGGACGATTGAGGTCGCCGGGGTCATTGGGTAAAACGAGCAGAACCGCAACCCGGCTGAGATCGCTCCCAATGCGATGGCTTCGTTCCCGTTCATCATGAGACGCGGCCGCGGGTTCGTGACCGGAGCCGGTTTTCGAATCGAGACCGGCTGATCGGCCGACCAGCGATATGCTTCCGAGAGCACGCGGTCGTTTTCTTCCGCAACCTGCGTGTCCTTCTTCCCGAAGAACTCGTGCATCACCGTGCCGATCAGCTTGTCATCGAGCCCTATTAGAGACCCCGCAACTCCCAAAGCGGCCACATTAGAGAATTTGTCCGAGGCCAGCGCCTTGAACGGCACTCTGATACACGAATCGTCGGCGGTCTCGCATTCCTCGTCAACGAGAATGCGTCCCTGGTCGGCAAGCTCGTTCCTGTGCAGGGCAACCGTCTCCGCGTTAAGTGCAACCAGGAGATCGACCGGTTCCTGCGGACCGACGATCTCATCAGGACTCAGGCGTACCGCGAACGTGTTGTGCCCCCCGCGGATGCGCGACTCATAGCTCTGGGTGACAACAATCGAGTATCCGCTCCGGACAAGGGTCTTGGCAAGTATCTGGCCAATGGTCACCAACCCCTGACCTGCTTCTCCGCCGATGAGTATGTTGAAGCCCGTCTTTTCCATCCTTCGATCCCTAGCGTTTGTAATGGCTATCGACGTGTGTGCCAGGCTCTCGCTGAACCACCCGCATCATCCTCCGTCAAAATGCCAGCCTTCCTCGACCATAAACCAGTCTCCAGGATGCTGAAGATACTCCATCGAGTTCTCGATAAGCTCACGGTGAAATCGTTCCACGTCTGCGAGCATCTCGCACAGCTCGCGCACGTCGTCGGCCTCGCTCTCCTCTGCCCACGTGGCATACGCGGCCGCCGATTTCTCCTCCATCTCGATAGCCAACCGCATCGCGTTGATGTCGTCTTCGCACGACGCAGCCGCCTTCATCACGGTTTCCGGCGCGTCCTTGAATATGCCCCTCAGCCGGCCGTAGAGCGCCCTGTTTACGCTCCCCGCCGTGTTCTCTCCCGGCGACACGCTTTCGAGCCACTCGATGTGCCGCACCTCGTCCTCAGCCAGGGACTCGAACATCTGTCGTGCAATATCGTTCGAGGCTTTCTCAGCAGCGTTATGGTAGAACTTCCGGCCGTCGCGTTCGAGCTGGATGGCCGTTTCCATTACGTCCTTTCTGTCCATTCCCATATTCTTGTTCTCCTGGTTTGTCCCGTGTCGTCTAACCGCGCGTTTGAAGCGCGATCTCCCTTATGCCCGCCACCACCTCATCGGGTCCAACTACGCCCGTGATGCGCGACTCGCGATGCTCCCGCCCTTTGGCGTCGAAGAACAGGAGAGTCGGTGGTCCGACAACATTGTACTCTTTCTGAAGCTGAGGATGCAGGTCGATATCCACTTTCAGCGCATTCATGTTCGAGAGTGCTTCGACGACAGTGGAGTCCGTCAGCGTCCTCTTCTCAAGCTTCTTGCATAACACGCACCATTCGGCGTAGAACTCCACTACCGTCGGCCTGCCCGAACTGAGAGCCTTATTCAGCGCACGCGAATCGGCCGGCACAAACGGGCCTCGGTCGGCCTCGCCAACGTCCGGGGCACCGCCAAACCTGATTCCTACCAGCGAGCCCGCCGAATTGGCGAACGACATTGCGGCAAGTATGATCACGATAATGCCGACTACCCGCTTGAGACGGTCGGCAAAGCCGCTTGTGTCGGTCAAAGTATCGAGTCCGCCCAGAAACACCACTCCCGCCACTATTATGAAGGAGGAGACAACGCGGTACGCCTCAACTCCTACGACCGGTTGGAGAAAGAACGCTCCTGCCCACAGCATGATGAACCCGAAGAGCTTTTTGAGCCACACCATCCACGGGCCGGCCTTCGGCAGAACGCTGCCCGAGAACGTGCCAACTACGATAAGGACTACACCCATGCCCCACGCCAGTGCAAACAGCATCCAGAAGCCCAGCACACGGTTGCCCGTGGTCGCTATGAATGTCAGTATGCCCGCAAGAGGAGCTGCAGTGCAAGGCGTCGCCACAAAACCTGCCACGATGCCGAACAGAAACGCGCGGCCAACACTCTTGCCGCTCCCTCTGACCGTGAGCCGGTTCCGGAGGAAAGCGGGCGTCTGGATTGTGATTACCTCGAACATGCTGAGCGCAAACAAGACGAATACGGACGCGACCGGTACGAGCACCCACGCTGTCTTCAGCCATCGCGAGAACGCGCCGCCTAACGTCGCAGTCAGCACGCCGAGCATGGCGTACACAATTGCGAGCCCCAAAACGTACGCCACACTACGCGACAACGCGTTTGCGATGCTCCCCCGACCGTCGCCCGGTTTGCGAACGCCCCCGATGATCGCTGCCGTTATCGGAATCATCGGATACACGCACGGTGTCAGGCTTATCAGTATCCCGGTACCGAACGCCATCACCAACCGCAGTAGAAGACCTCGATCGGTTTCGGTCCGGGGCGGTCCAGCCGGTGCGGGTTGCGTGGAGGAGTGATTTCCCGCACCGGCCACCGCAGATGTACCACTTACAGGTATCTCGAACGACAGGGCCTCCTTCATCGGCCGGAAACAATACGTATCCGTGCAGCCCTGGTACTTCACTACACCCCGGACGACCGCTTTCGTGCCCGGGCCAGCGGTGACGGTCAGAGGCACCTTCACCGTTACTGAGCCATCGTAGACTTCGCTGACTGCAAGCCCCTGGTCGTCCAGCGGGTCGGGGATCGTCTTCGTGGCGGACGGAAGCTCCAACTGACCCGGCGACACACCATCGAGCCGTTCCCAGGCAAATGACAATTTGTCTCTGTAGAGATAGATCCCCTCTCCGATCGTGAAGCTCACCTCGAGAGCGACTGTCTCGCCGGATCGCGCCTCGGACGGCTCGACGGTGCTCGCAACAGTGAACTCCTCTGCATTCGCGTTCAACAGCCAGAGCACTGAAACAGCCAGCACAAAGACCGCCGAAACCCGATATGCTCGCACCGCTATCATGACGTCTCCTCGCTCCTGCTCATTGGGGCCAATGCAGGGCGGAACCAAGCATGTCTTCTTCTACCTTTCCGCCCCGGCCCCGTCGGGTTAGGTTATCTTGCAGCACCCGGGCGAACCCTTCACGAGGCCGCACTTCTCGCACAGCTCTTTTCCCTGGAGTTTACAGCAATCTGCGGATCCTTTCTTGAAACCGCAGTTCGGACAAAGATCCCCTTGCGCAAGCTGGGTATCCGACTTGCAGCACCCAGGCGATCCTGCCACGCGCTGGCACTTCGCACAGGTCGCCTTGGTCCCGCAGCAATTAGCGGCGCAGTCCTGCGAGCCTTTGATGCACCCGCACGCCGTGCAGATCTCGATTGTCTCCTTGCTGCCCTTCGTGACTTTGCAGCAGCCGGGCGACCCTTTGACGAGCCCACACTTCGCGCACGTTGCCTGTCCCGGTTTGCAGCAGTTCGCCGAGCCCTTGATCTGGCCGCATCCGGTGCAGACGACCGCCACCTTCTCAGGCGTCACACCCCCGTCAGCCATCTTCTTGAGATACGCCTCCGGGTCTTTCTCGAACGTTCCCTTGCAGCCCGGACAGCAGAAGTAGACTCTCTGGCCCTTGTAATCGGCGAAGACGCTCTTGTCGATCACGCCGCCCATCACCGGGCACACCGTCTGCGCCTTGCCGGCCGTCGATTTTGGCGAAGGTTTGGCCTCGCGAGCCGCAAGCGCAGCCTTCACTTCGCTCACCAGCGTTGCATACGGGGTGAAGTTGCCCCGATACGTGATCTCGCCTTTCGGATCGACAACAAGCAGCACGGGGATGCCTGTGACATTGTAGCTGTTCGCCACGCGACCAGACCCGTCCAGGAGTATCGTGAACGGCAGAGCATTGGCTTTCGCTGCGACCGTTCCCGCATCCTCCTCGATATACACTTCGACGATGGCCAAGTCGCTCGAGTCAAACTCTTCGCGTAGTTCGAGCAGCTCCTGAGTCTCTCTCTGACACCAACCGCACCACGTCGTGCCGAGCTTCACCACGAGCACTTTCTCCTGGCGAAGCGTTTTCGTGGAGACATCGTTGCCCTCGAGATCATCGAGCGCAAAATCCGTGAAGCTCCCGGCGGCGTATGCCGTGCCACAGACAAGAAGCACCAGGAGCACGCCTGTCGTTGATATTCTCTTACTCTTCATTGTCTCGCCCTCCATACGCGAGCCTACGAACGCCTCGCTACCTCGTCTCTCTATTGTTGTTTCCCGCTAATCCACCTTCGTGAACCGTGATTTGGCAGCACCGCATATCGGGCATTTGTCCGGCGCGGCGCCTTCCACTGTGTTTCCGCACACCTGGCATACATAATAGTGTTTCCCGGGTATCTCATCGCCGTCTTCTACGGCTTTGAGCGCCTCTGTGTACAGTCCGTGGTGGATCTGTTCAACCTTGTTCGCTACATCGAACGTCCACTTCGCCTGTTCGTTTCCTTCCTCTTCGGCATCCTTGATAAACGCCGGGTACATTGACTGAAACTCGTAGTGCTCGCCCTCGACCGCTTGCTTCAGGTTCTCGGCAGTGTCGCCTATCCGGCCCATCGTTCTCAGGTGATTATGAGCGTGGACTGTCTCTGCAGCGGCGGCTGCCCGAAACAGCTTTGCCACCTGGGAATGTCCTTCCTTATCCGCCTTCTTGGCAAAGGCCAGATACTTGCGGTTGGCCTGGCTTTCGCCAGCAAACGCAGCACTCAGGTTATCGGTTGTCTTACTCACTGGTACTGTCCTCCTTCTCGCCGTCTATCCTGCTCCGCCTTCTGTCGTCGTTGGTGGCGTGAATACCCGCTGGCCCAACTCGCGGTCGAGCATGAACAGCCCACCGGGCGCATCGCCGATAAGCTTGAGCTGCTGTACCACCGCGTCGGCGCTCGCCTCTTCCTCGACCTGCTCGGTGACGAACCACTGGAGGAATATCTCCGTGGCATGGTCATTCTCGCCTTTTGCTATCTTGACCAGGTCGTTGATCAAACCGGTCACCTTCTGTTCGTGCTGGTACGCAGCCTCGAACACCGCCAGCGGGGAATCCCATTCCCAAGGCGGCGCTTCCACAGCACCGAGCTTCACCCGGCCGCCGCGTTCGTTGGTGTAAGCGTGGAACTTCATCGCATGCACCGTTTCCTCCTGCGCCTGCACCTTCATCCAGTTCGCAAAACCGCCCAGGTTCAGCGACTCAAAGTAAGCGGACATCGACAGGTACAGGTACGCTGAGTACAGCTCGGCGTCCAGTTGGTCGTTCAATGCTTCCTGCATCTTCTCGCTGAGCATCGAGATCACCCCTTCCATAATCCGTGCAGGTTGCAGTATTCGCGTGCCGTCACCTGCTCGGCCGCGATCTCGAACGTCGCTTCAGGCGCGTCGCCCGGTTTCAGGAACTGGCGGTAGACCTTGCCGTCGGCTATCACCTCGATCCACTCGATGTAGTGTTTCTCCTCCATGGGATGTGCTACGCTGCCAACCTTGACCTTCACGCCGGTGGCCGTCTTCTCGACGACGGGCACGTGCTTCTCCTGAGCCGCGTCAACCGTGTTCTCTTCGTAGAGCTTCATCGGCTGGCCGCAGCATACGAGGCTTCCTTGACCCTCGTGAAGCATCTCGACGATGTTCCCGCATACCTCACATTTGTATACTTGTTGCCGTTGTGTCATTTTCTCATCCTCCTTATCCGGCTCCCTGTAACAGAACTACCTAGCAGACCTTTCTTGATCGGACTTCCACCCTACCAGTTCTCCGCCAGAAGCTCGAAATGAGCTTGCGGATGCGCGCAAGCTGGACAAATTTCAGGCGCTTCGGTGCCTTCGTGCAGGTAACCGCAGTTGCGACACCGCCACACGACGGGCTTGTCCTTCTTGAACACCGTCCCGGCCTCAACATTTGCCAAGAGACCCAGATACCGTTTCTCGTGTTGTCTCTCGGCCACCGCGATTGACCTGAATATCCCGGCGATCTCATCAAACCCCTCTTGTTCGGCGATCTTGGCAAAGCCGGGGTACATCTCTTCCCACTCGTAGTGCTCCCCGCCTGCACTCGCCTTCAGGTTCTCTGCCGTCGTGCCTATGACGCCCGCAGGGAACGCTGCTTGAATCTCTACTTCGCCTCCTTCGAGCTGTTTGAAGAACCGCTTCGCGTGTTCCTTCTCCTGGTCAGCAGTCTCGGTGAAAATGTCGGCAATCTGCACGAACCCAGCCTTCTTGGCCTGGCTGGCGAAGTAGGTGTACCGGTTCCTGGCTTGCGACTCTCCCGCAAACGCCGTCAGAAGGTTCCTTTCCGTTTTCGACCCCTTCAGCTCCATCTTTCCTTCTCCTTCGTTTTCATACTATCTTGGTTAGAATAAGGTTTGTCCCAAATTCCTTTCCCTTTGTGAGCTTCCCGTTCGCGTTCGGCTTCTGCGCGTATCTTGTAGGCGCAGTCGCGAACCACGCCGTACAACACCCCGCACCCGTCATCCTGCATGGCCATTTCACCATTGTCTGCCAGAATCATCAAGTCGGTGGCCATTCGTAGTGCCTTCCTGATGTTCTCGTTGCACTCGTGAGTCATCAACAATCCTCCTTGCACTCACGTCTTAACTAACCACCATCTCATTCCGCGACCTCATAAAGCAGATGACGTGCCAACTGATACAGCCGAAACGTAAGCTGTTTTGCAGAAGCTTGTTACACATGGACCCGCTGCCCCTGGACCGTTCCCGGCTGTCTCATAAGAGTGACGCTAATGAGACAGTGACCGACGCGCAAGACAAATAAGAGAAACACGAGCTTGATGCGCGTGTTTTCGTATGTCATTGAAGGTCAATGCCTTGTCGCCACCTAATCCAGCCGATCAGAGTATCTGTGCGTGTCTCACTTACCACACGTGATACACTTGCGCTCAAATGAGACAGTGAGACGCCAGGTCAAGTAGTTAAGAAAGGGAGATGGCGCTGTCGTTGAGGAAGCGGTAGAGAGTCGCACGCGCGACGCCCAGTCTGCGGGCGGCTTCTACCTTGTTGCCGTTGGTTTCATCAAGCGCGCGCCGCACAGTGTCAGCGTTGAGTTTGCGCTTTCGAACCCTCTTGCGAGGCTTTTCTGCCGGCACCCGCTCGCTCGAGAGCGTCGGAGGCAGATGCTCCACTTCCAGGACCGTGCCTCTGCATTTCACCAGGGCATATTGAAACACGTTCTGCAGTTCCCGTATGTTGCCGGGCCAGTCATAGTCCAGCAACAGATCGAGCACTTGCGGCGATAGTGTGACGTCCTCCCGGTCCATCTCCGCCGTCGCCTGTTTGAGGATGTGCTCGGCCAAAAAGGGAATATCGGTACGTCGTTCCCGCAAAGGCGGGAGCGTGATAGGGACAACGCACAACCTGTAGAACAGGTCTTTCCGAAACCGGCCGGCGGCTACCTCCCGACGAAGATCCTTGTTTGTCGCGCTCACAACCCGTACGTCAACCCTGACCGTTTCCTCTGCCCCGACGCGCTCGAACGTCCCTTCCTGAAGGACCCGCAGGAGCTTCACCTGCATCGCAGGGCTCAGGTCTCCCACCTCGTCCAGGAATATCGTTCCCCCGTTGGCCAGTTCGAACCGGCCCTTCTTGTCCCGAATCGCTCCCGTGAACGCTCCTCGAACGTGCCCGAAAAGCTCGCTCTCCAACAGCCCCTCCGGCAGAGCGCTGCAGTTGACGGGCACGAAAAGCCTCTCGGCACGCGGACCTTCGTTGTGAATCGCTGCGGCAACAAGTTCCTTGCCGGTGCCGCTTTCCCCATGAATCAGGACGGGAGCGCTGACTCTCGAGACCTCCCTTATTGTCTCGAACAGCTCCAACATCTTTGCATCCTGGCCCACAATCCGGCTAAAGCTCTGCTCTGTCTCCAGGCGCCGACGAAGACGGTTCAATTCGGTTATGTCTTCAAGAACAATGATAGCAAACCGTTCCCCCTCGTAGTCGATGGGAGCAGCGCTGACAAGAAGCACGAGGTCGCGAGCCTTCCCATCGACCGTCAGTTGAACCTCTGCCTTGTTCCGGTGTACTCGCGTTCCGGCAAGCGCTTCCAGTGCCGTGTTTCGAACTCGGCAGGTCTGGCAATAGTCGGCAAAACCGCAGCCGTCCGGACTCTCTGACGCATGAACGCACCTGAGAGCCTCGCCACCACGCTTATCGACAACCTCCCCCCGAGAGATCCCAAAAGTCTGCTCCAACACCTTGTTTATTCGCTGTACCCGTCTGTCACGGTCAACCACAAGTACGCCGCACGGGATCGACTCGAACAGCGTGTTCAAGAACCCTTTCTGATCCAGCAGCTCTCCGATGGAACTCATTTCCGGTTCGCTTTGTCTTTCTCTTCTAAACGTGGCCCAACGGGCGCCCCCATTCCTTCTTTCCTTGAATATAGCACACTCTCTTGTGGTATGAAACCCCCTTGTTTACGTAGCTCCCGCCGCTAACAGAGATCTGCACCGTACTAGAAACTCGCCCAGGTCCGTGTCGTCACGGATCCCGAGACGAGTGAGCGCAAAGTCGTACCGAACCGGATCCTCCGGCGAGATCTTCCTGAACGCCGTTGTTATCTCGATTGCGGCGCGCATAGTGGCCTGCTTTCGCTCTGTCAGCCTAAGCCCCAGGCAAATCCTGTGCATGTGCGTATCGAGCGGGACTATCAGCTTCGAAGCCGGGACATCATGCCATCCTCCCGGGTCCACCTCGTCACTACGTACCATCCAGCGCAGGAACAGATTCAGCCTCTTGCAGGCGCTGCCTCCTCGCGGCGAAGGCAGGAGAGAGCCCAACTGCCCGCCGGCCGCCGATCTCACCTCATCCACAAGAGCCGAAAGCGCCGGAAGCACCGTATCGTCGTCTTCGTCCAGGTTCGCCGCAAAACACTCCCGCAGGGAACCGTATCTCTCGATAGCGTGTTTCGCACCATACAACATAGCCGCAAGCTCCTCGCCGGTCGTGAACCTGTGCTTGAAATCCGCGAATGTCTTCCGCAACGAGCCCCGGGACACACATCGCAGGAAAACCGACGGCGACGGCATGCGATCGAGAACCGACGAGACACTTCTCAGTATCTGGGCTACCCTTCCGTATGCAAGTGACGAAGCCACAAGGCCCACTATTTCGCGGTCGACCGGGTCGTCGTAATCATACAGGAACTCCAGCGGATCCGGGTGAACAAACCGCCTCCGGTTGTATGTCGCGTGAAGCTCGTCAAGAACCGTTCTATCGACCGCCGCTGACATCTCTGCATCACTCACTGTTAATAGTGACTATTCTTCTCTGGAGCTTGCCATCCCGGTCCCGGTTTGTCAAGCGCGTTCCACACAGGCGATCCATCCACGACGACGACAAATCCTGGTTGAAATTGTGGTGCGAATGTGTCAGGATCTGGGACGGGATACGACATCTCTGAAGCCGAAGAGGGGACATATCGTGATGAAGCGCGCGCCCGCTACACCGTCTACTTCGGTGGCCGCGGAACTTGCCTGGGCAGCGGAGCTCCTGAAGGTCTCGGGAGTGGACGAACCCCGACTGGACGCGGAACTGTTGCTGGCGCACGCCATCGGTACTGACCGTTCAAGACTGTTTTCGGAACTCAGCGCGGACATTGAAGTCCATGCACATGAGAGGTTCCAGGAACTGGTCGACCGGCGGGCACGTCGCGAACCACTGGCCTACATCACCGGTCATAAAGAGTTCATGTCCTTGGACTTCCAGGTGACGCGGGACGTGCTCATACCAAGACCGGAAACCGAATCGATCGTCGAACGCTCGATATCGTTTCTCGAGACGACTCCGGGCGAGCCGATCATTATCGACCTCGGCACCGGCTCCGGGTGTATCGCGGTCGCAGTCGCACACTACGTTTCGAGCGCTCGCGTATACGCCTCGGACACCTCGGCTCCAGCGTTGAAGATCGCCGCGCGCAACATCGAGCTAAACGACGTCCCGGACCGCGTTGAGTTGAGGCACGGCGACCTCTATACAGCTTTTGCCGGCGATAGCCTTCAAGGCAAAGTCTCGCTGGTGGTCTCCAACCCGCCCTACGTACGCGATGACGAAATGGCCGTGCTTGCGCCCGAAATCAGGGAATACGAGCCGCCCGAAGCGCTCTATGCCGGCGAGGGTGGTCTCGATAGTGTCCGGCCCATCGTTGAACACGCCCCGGAATACCTGATCGGTGGCGGCGCGGTCTGCATCGAGCTCGCAGCAAACCAGTACGATGATGCATGCGAGATACTGAGGGCAACGACAGCGTTCAAGGAGAGCGAACCTGTAACCGATTGTGCCGGCACGGTACGCGGGATATTCGCGAGGAGGCAGTGATGGCTGACGAACCCAGCGGCATGTACGTCCGGGAACTCCCCCCGGAAGAGCGGCCCCGGGAACGGCTCAAGAAGGTGGGAGCCGAGAACCTGAAATCGTCCGAGTTACTGGCGATTCTCTTCCGCACAGGCAGCCGCACGCTGGGCGCGCAAGATCTTGCCCGCAAAGTGCTTGCAGAGTTCGGCGACGTGCGCAAGCTTGCCAAGGCGAGCATCGAGGAACTGTGCGAGATCAAGGGCGTCGGCGAGGTGAAGGCGATCGAGATCAAGGCTGCGCTCGAGCTGGGCCGCCGGCTCGCCGCTTTCACCGAAGCCGAACGACCCGTGATTCGCAACGCGAACGACGTCTCATCACTTCTCATGAGCGAGTGCAAAGTGCTCGATGAGGAACATTTCCGCGTGCTCTTGCTCACCACCAAGAACCAGCTTATCCGAGTCGAGGAGATCTCCGTCGGCTCGCTCGACAACAGCGTTGTGCATCCGAGAGAATGTTTCCGCCCGGCAATAGCGGCAAGCGCTGCCGCCGTTATCCTCATACACAACCATCCCAGCGGCGACCCGAAACCCAGCAAGGAAGACGTCGCGATAACGCGGCGGCTCGTGCAGGCCGGCGAAATACTCGGCATCAACGTGCTCGACCATGTCGTCTTCGGCGACGGCACGATAGTCAGCCTCAAAGAACGCGGCCTCATGTAGCCACCTCAACCGGCGCAGCAACTCCTCATTCTGTTGGCATGATCAGACTTGAAAAACGGGCCGGGCAGGTGTAGACTTGGGCAACGTACATTCCAACGTGGGAGAGGCTAGAGGCGGCGGCTTACCAAGAGAAGAACCTGGTAGTAGTGGGAGACACACCATGAAACAACGAAACAAGCGAAGAAAGTACATCGTCGACCTTCGCTTCCAGGGTGGACATGTCCTCGGATATGTAGTGCTCGTTGCGATATCGGCCGTGATAATAGGCCTCCTGTTCGCGTGCCTCTTCCTGTATAAGGCCGGACCATACAAGGTGCAACAGTCCATTCTCCCCCTCGAGGGAAGCCTTTCGCCGACCGGTGCAGAGGCGCAATCGCTGTTGAGCGAAGACTTGCTTATTCTGTTCTTGTGGATGCTGATAGCGCTTCTTGCCGTGGCCGTTGTATGGGCTGTGCTCGCATCTCATCGCATTGCAGGCGCCTCGTTCCATATCAAGAAATCGCTCAAAGGGATAGCAGGAGGCGATCTGGAGACTCATCTGAGACTGAGAAAGAAGGACAAGCTGAAAGACCTCGCCGAAGAGATCAACGTGCTCCGTGAAACACTGCGTGAGAAGGCCGACGAAGACAGGCATGCAGCCGATGAGATCGCCGCTAAAGCCCGCGACGCTGCTGCAATACTCTACACCGGGTTGTCGGAGGAGGAACTGCCCAGAAAGCTCGACCTGGCGTTGGCTGACATCGTTTCCGCGTGCGGCACAATAGCCCGTAGACCCAATGCGGAGCCTCAGAAGACTCAGGATAGGGGAGACAAGCGCAAGGGAACAACCGGTTGATGAAGATCTTCGTCAAACTGGTCTTGCTTTTAATCCTGCTGAATTTGGCGGCGAGAACCTATTTCGTGCTCAGCAGCGGGTCGCTTTTGGACAAAGTGCGCGCAATTAAGACCTCGGCGGACGTCAGGCAAATAGCTGCCGCGGTCGAGATGTACGAGGTGATGGAGGGCAGATATCCCCCTGACTGCCGCGTAGACCAGCCCGGATTCGCAACGTTTATGAGGGAGTATCTGCGGTCCCGGTGGAGCGCCGATGTCACGGTCGACGCGTGGAACACTCCCTACGGGTTCCAACTCAACCGCCCGAACAACATTTATTACGTCTACAGTTGCGGGCCCGACACACAGATTAATACGCGCGACGATATCTTCGTCGAACAACCCATCAACTAGCCCGATTTGCAGCCTGGCAGCCTGCGTCACAAATTGGATTCGACGTAGGCAACCGCGTTGCGAAACACCTGCAGGCCCATGCCTTCTTCGGGCAACTCTTCCCGTGTCCAGCGCGGGTGGTTGGTGCGGTACAGATAGGCTTCGGGATGCGGCATCATGCCGAATACTCTCCCGGTCGGATCGCATATGCCGGCGATATTGGCGACTGATCCGTTCGGATTGTACGGGTACCCTGCGAGGTTCCCTTTCTCGTCGACATACCGGTAGGTCAGACAACCCTCCTTCTCGAGACGGTTCAGCAGTTCGTCATCCGCGGGCGCAAACTTGCCCTCCCCGTGGCGAATAGGAAGGTAGAGCGATTCGACCCCTCGGGTGAAGACACAACGCGTGTTCGGTTCCGCCTTCAGATAGACCCACCTGTCCTCGAACTTTCCCGAATCGTTGAACGTCAGGGTCACCTGCTGTTTGAAATCGCCGTCGAGCCCCGGGAGAATGCCCATCTTCACAAGTATCTGGAATCCGTTGCAGATGCCTATGATGAGCTTGCCGTCCGCCACGAACGATTTGATCTCGTCTCCAAGCCCGTATCTCATGCGGTTCGCCATCACCTTGCCGGAAGCGATGTCGTCGCCGAACGAGAACCCCCCCGGGAACGCGAGCACGTTGTACCGGGTAAGCACGTTCTTGTCGCCGAGAACGTCGTTGAGGTGGACCCTGTGCGCTTCGGCGCCCGCAAGCTCGAACGCATGCTGCGTTTCGTAATCGCAGTTGATCCCGAATCCCGTCAACACAAGTGTCTTCGTCTTTGCCATCATCTCACTCCACCGGGTCTAAGTGAAACTTACCATCGTAACGGCGACTGCCACGCCTCCTTGAGTTCTGCGATCTCCGACGCAATGATCTCCGTGCCGCCGAGACCGATAACATCGAACCGCGTCCCTCCCGTCACTTCGCCAACTGCCGCGCAACCGGTATCACCCATGATCTGCTCGAACCGCTCCCGGTTTTCGGGCCGAACCGTGACCACGAACCGGCTCTGCGATTCCGAGAAGAGCAGGTAGTCGTCGCGGTCAACATCACCGGGCACCTCGCGCAGGTCTATCTTCATGCCGAGCCCGCCGGCGAACGCCGACTCGGCCAACGCGACACCGAGCCCGCCGTCCGACGCATCGTGGCACGACGCGATCAGCCCTTCCTCCATAGCATTGCTCAGCGCTTCGTACCGTTTCCGGGCACGTTCCGCGTCTACCGTCGGCACGCTGTTCCCGACGAAGCCTTTCATGGCGAAGTATTCGCTCCCGCCGAGCTCCGCTCTGGTCTCACCGAGCACGTAGACGATATCGCCCGCGTTCTTGACGTCCATCGAGACACCTTTTGTGGCGTCCTCGATAACTCCCAGCGCCGAGAACAGCACCGTCGGCGGTATCGATATCTTGTGGTCGCCGATCTTGTAGTCGTTCTTCATGCTGTCCTTGCCGGAGATGCACGGCAGGTCGTAGGCGGTGCAGTAGTCGTAGAGAGCCCGGCACGATCGCACCAGCTGCGCAAGCTTGTACCTGCCGTCGGGCGTCTTCTCGGACTGGACCGGGTCGGGCCAGCAGAAGTTGTCGAGCCCGGCGATCATGCCCATCCGGCCGCCGACACAGATCACGTTGCGCACGGCTTCGTCTATCGCGCACGCCATCATATGGTACGTGTCGATATCGCTGTACTTCGGACAGATACCGCAGGCGACGACCAGACCTCGGGTCGACCCGAGCACGGGCGTTTGTATCGCGGCATCGCCCGGCCCGTCGTTCTCGACGCCCTGGAACGGTTTCAGCACGCTGGTTCCCTGCACCTCGTGGTCGTACTGCCGCACAAAGTACTCCTTGCTGCACACGTTCAGGTTGCCGAGCACCGACTTCAGCGCCGCGCCGAGATCGTCCGGCTGCCCAAACTCGGGTTCGGCGAACTCAGGCTGTTTCCACCGGGCCTCCAGGTCCATCGTCGGCAGACCTTCGTGCAGAAACTCCATCTCCAGGCAGGCCACGGTCTTGCCGTCGTAGAGCACATGGAACGTGCCGCTGTCGGTGTAACGGCCGAGAACGGTCGCCTCGACGCTCCTGCGCTGCGCGAGTTCCATGAACTCGTCGAGCTTCTCGGGCGGCACGGCTATCGTCATGCGCTCCTGCGCCTCGGAAAGAAGTATCTCCCAGGGCGCGAGACCCGCGTACTTGAGCGGCGCCTTCTCGAGATGAAGCTCGCAGCCGCCGGAGAACTGCGCCATCTCGCCGACCGACGAGGACAGCCCGCCCGCACCGTTGTCCGTTATGCACGTGTACAGACCGCGGTCACGGGCTTCGAGCAGCAGGTCCACCATCTTCTTCTGCGTTATCGGGTCGCCGATCTGTACCGCCGTCGCAGGGGAGCCGCCGTGCAGCTCTTCAGACGAGAAGGTCGCGCCGTGGATCCCGTCCTTGCCGATCCGGCCGCCGACCATGACGATCTGGTCGCCGGGCGAGGCCGTCTTCATATGCGATGGTTTGCCGTTGACCTCCGCCGGCATGATGCCGCCCGTTCCGCAGAATACCAGCGGCTTGCCGAGGTACCGTTCGTCGAAGAGTATCGCGCCGTTGACGTCGGGTATACCGCTCTGGTTCGCCCCGTCCTTCACACCCCGGTGCACGCCGCGGATCACGCGCCGGGGATGCAGCAGCCGCGGCGGCAACGGTTTCGAGTAGTCCGGCGGCGCAAAACAGAACGTGTCCACGTTGAAGATGAGCTTCGAGCCCATCCCGGTGCCCAGCGGGTCCCTGTTCACGCCGACAATGCCCGTTACCGCACCGCCGTACGGGTCGAGCGCGCTGGGACTGTTGTGCGTCTCGACCTTCATCACGACGCTCCAGCTGTTGTCGAACTGTATGACGCCGGCGTTGTCGTGGAAGACGGAGAGCAGCCAGCCGACACGTTTGCCTATCTCTTCCGTGCTCCCCCTGATATAGGTCTTGAATATGCTGTCAATCACCTCCGGAGCGCCCGAATCCTCGCTGTACGAAATGCGGGCGTTGAATATCTTGTGTTTGCAGTGTTCGGACCAGGTCTGCGCGAGCGCCTCAAGTTCGACGTCCGTGGCCGTCAACGGCAGCCCCATCTTCTCGCGTTCGCGACGCATATCCTCCCGCCGGTAGTAGTCGCGAATGGCGTGCAGCTCGGCCAGCTCGAGCGCGAGGGTCCGCTCCCGGCTCAGCGCCGCCAGCCCGGCATCATCGAGCTCGAGGTCCACGGGTTCCATGCCCGGCGGCGGACCGAGCTCGACTATCGGAAGCCCGAGAAGCGGTGATTCGTCTGTATCGCTCCGTTCGCGTATCGCCCACCGCTCGATAAGTTCGTTTGCTAGAAGACCGCTCGCGATCTTCTCAACCTGGTCTTTGCCGAGGTCGCCTTTGAGAGCGTACTGCCGCGACGTGAAGACGGTCTCGCCGGGGTCGAGCGGGCGACGGAGCGTGTCCGAGATGCCCTCAGCAGCCGATTTGCCGACGTTGTCCGTCACGCCCGGCAGGAACCCCACCTCGACAAGCCACGAGTAGTCTTCGGCTATACCGCAGCCGACCAGCGAGTCTTGTGTGATCGGATCGGTGAAAAGCTCGCGCCGCAGCAGCTCGGATTCGTCGTCCGTCAGATCCATGTCGATGGTGTACACCTCGACCGTATGCACCGATTCGACAGGGATACCCAGATCCTCGATCACCCGCCGCCGGACGTCCTCGCCACCCGAGTCCGGGACACCGCGTTTCGTCGTCACCTCTATTCTTCGTGCCATCGTGTTAGACGTACCGTACGCCCTCCCATTCGTCTGTCACCGCGCCTATGACCCGCGCATCCACGTCGCAGCTCTTCAACCCGGCGCACACCCTGTCGGACTCTTCCGCCGGCACAACCAGGATGTAGCCGACACCCATGTTGAATGTGCGGTACATCTCCGACTCGTCAACGTTGCCCTTCTGTTGCAGGAACTCGAATATCGGCGGCACGCGCCACCGGCCTCGTTCTATCCGCGCGCCGAGCCCTTTCGGAAGCGAGCGGGGAAGGTTGTCGGTGATACCGCCGCCGGTAATGTGCGCCATGCCGCGTACGGAGCGCTCGCCCAGCAGCGGTTGGACCGGTTGCGCGTAACATCTGTGCGGCTCGAGCAGCTCGTCCGCGGCAGATCTGCCGCATCCATCAATCACGTCATCCGGCTGCATCCTGCATACGTCGAACACTATCCGCCGCGCCAGCGAGTAACCGTTGGTGTGCAGCCCGCTCGACGCCAGCCCGACAATCGCGTCGCCTTTCTCGACGGTCGACCCGTCGACTATCTTGTCTCGACTCACGACACCGACTATGCACCCGGCGAGATCGTATTCGCCTTCGTTGTAGAACCCCGGCAGCTCCGCTATCTCGCCGCCTATCAGCGCGCAGCCCGCGCGTTTGCACCCCTCGACCAGACCCGAGACAACGCTTTCGGCAACACCGGGATCGAGGTTGCTTGTTGCGAAGTAGTCCAGGAAGAAGAGCGGTCTCGCGGCCTGCACAAGTATGTCGTTCACACAGTGAGCAACAAGATCGATCCCGACGGTATCGTGCCGGCCCGTCATGAACGCTACTTTGAGCTTCGTGCCCACGCCGTCGACGCTCGATACAAGAACCGGCTCCGAGTCCGCCGGTTCGTCGAGCCTGTACATCGCTCCGAACGTGCCTATGTCCCGCAGAACGTTGCTGTTGAACGTGCTCCGCACCAACTCGCCGATATGCCGGGTCGCCTCGGCGGCCGCGTCTATATCGACCCCGGCGGCCTTGTAGGTAAGCTTCTCGCGATCGGTCTCACCCATCACTCCAACTCGTCCTTCCCGGTGATGATGCAATACGCTTCGAGGTACTTTTCGCGCGTCTTCGCGACCACCTCATCGGGCAGCTCCGGCGGGGCCGATGCCTTGTCCCAGCCGGTGCTCTCCATATAGTCGCGCACGTACTGCTTGTCGAAACTGTCCTGGGACCGGCCGGGCTCGTACTCGAGGCGCGGCCAGAACCGCGACGAGTCCGGCGTGAGCACCTCGTCAATAAGAAGCATGTCGCCGCCGCACATGCCGAACTCGAACTTCGTGTCGGCAATAATCACCCCTCGCTCTTCTGCGTACCCCGCCGCGAACCCGTACACGTTGAGCGTTATCCTTTTGATCTCGGCAAGCACCTCCGGGGCAACGATACCTGCCGCTTCCTGCTCGCTGATGTTGATGTCGTGACCCGAAGTCGCTTTCGTGGCCGGTGTGAAGATCGGTTCGGGCAGCTTGCTGGATTCTTCGAGCCCCGCCGGCAGATCGATACCGCACACACTACCCGATTCGCTGTATTCGCGCCAGCCCGAACCCGCGAGATACCCGCGCGCGACACACTCGACCGGAAACGGCGTCGCCTTCTTCACAAGCATGCTCCGACCGCGAAACTCGTCCTCGTTCCCGCCGAAATCTACCGGGAACGAGTCGATATCCGCCGAGACGAGATGGTTGCTTACAATCTCTTTCGTAAGCCCGAACCAGTGGAGCGACATCGCTGTCAGCACCTTGCCCTTGTCCGGTATTCCCGTCGGCAGAACGACGTCGAACGTTGATATCCTGTCGGTGGCCACGATCATCAGCGTGTCGCCCAGGTCGTATATGTCGCGCACCTTGCCGCACTGCGGCGGGGCCATCCCCGGCATCGTTGTCTTTACCACTGCTTTATCCATCGTTCACCACCCCACCAAGAACTCCTTGTTTATCTCCAACAGCTCGTCAAGTATCTCGCGGCACCGCTCTATACCCGGCATGAGCGGATGCGTCACCATCGCCATCAACGCCGCGTCCCTGTCTCTTTCGACCGCGGCATTTACGGTCAGCTCTTCGTATGCCTTCACCACCTGCATGAGCCCGCGTATCTCCGGTTCTACGTCGCCGCATTCTCCCGGCTGCGCGCCGTCCCTGTCGATCCGGCACGGGACTTCGACCGAGCACTCCGCCGGCAGGCACGGGATCGAGATGCCGTTACGCGCGATAACGATCTGTTCGTCGCCTTTGTTCTGCTGGATGGACGCCATGACATCGACTGCCGCCGTCGAGTAGAACGCGCCGCCCCGCTTCATCAACTCGGCGGGTTTCTCAGTCAGATCGGGGTCGGCGTACTTCGCGATCAGCTCCCGCTCGATCTCGACGACCTCTTCGCCGCGCGTCTTGTCCTTCGCGTTCTGTTCCGCAAACACCTCCTGGGTCGCATAGTAATATCGTAGATACCCGTTCGGCATCAGGCCCGTCGTCTCGACGAACCGCGCCAGCGCTTCCCTCGCTGCGCCTTCCTCCTCGGTTTCAAGATGGTCGAGGTATCCTTGCCTCGCAGCTTCCGTGATGTCGGTCCCGTCGACGCTGACCCCGCGTATCCACGACAGATGGTTGAGCCCCACGTAGTCCAGCCCGACCTGCTGGCGCGATACCCCTGCCGCTTTGGCGATCTCCATGATCATGTTGATCGGCGCGTTGCACAGCCCGATAACCTTGACGTTGCCGTACCGCAGCAACGCTTCCGTTATAATGCCGCTCGGGTTGGTGAAGTTGATGACGAACGCATCCGGCGCACACCGTTCTATCGCGCGAGCCATTGCAAGAACGATCGGCACCGTTCGTAATGCACAGGCAAACCCGCCAACGCCCGTCGTCTCCTGCCCGATGATCCCGTTGCGGAACCCCAGCTTCTCGTCGCGTATCCTCGCCTGGCTTCCGCCGACCCGGATCTGCGTGACGATGTAGGAGGCGTCGGCAACCGACTCCTCAATGTCGGTCGAACGCTTCACCGAGACGCCAGCACCCGAACGCTCAGCCATACGTTCTGCAAGAGACCCAACCGTCGCAAGCCGCTCGCCGTCGATATCCGTGAGCCATAACTCGGAAACAGGCAACTCGTCGTGCCGATCGAGAAAGCCCTCGACCAGTTCCGGTGTGTAAGAACTGCCTGCGCCGATAACCGTAACTTTCATGGGAGCGCCTCTTCAAGTAAACGAGTCAGAACATGCATTTCGGGAACGCCGACTAGATCGGCCCACACTATGGAACACACGAATCTTAGCAGAGCCCGTCACTCTTGTCAACGCAGCAAATTGACGGCAAAATGCCGTGCCTTGCGGGCTACGGTCGTCTGACCAGCTTCTTGCCGCTGACGTTGTCGACACGCACGGTGTAACCGGCGGGGACGTTCGCGCGGTAACAGATCGCGCCGGCTTCTTTCCACCACCTGAGAGACACACCGCCGCCGGCCACGGGAATACGTCCTTCACACCAGTCCGGGCGAAGATCGCTGAACCGGAGCTGCACGACCCTGCCCACGGGGTCGATCCGGTAAACTCCCAGAACGTCGCGATACAGTGTGTGTACGATGTGCGACGCGAACCCGTGGTTGCAGCTCGCGTAGTCGCCGACGTTCTCCCAGAGCGTTCCGGTCCGATCCGCCATGTACAGGAGATACGCAACCGACTCGTCGAGTATCTGTTGACAGCGACCGTAACGGGACAGAATCTCCAACCGCAGCATGTTCCCGACGAACGCGTTCGCAGCGTGTATCTCCGGGTACGCCTTCGTCTCCTTCCGTTCCGGCCCGAACTGCTCGCACAACACCCGCCACAGCGATTCGTGCGTTTCCGGAGTGGCGACGTCGAAGAAAAACGCAAAGTACTGGCATACCTCGCTCCGGTTCCGCGTCACCTCCAGCTTCCCGTCTTTCCTCACCGCGTTGTCAACGAAGAACTCGCCGTCGAACGACTGGCCGCGGATCACGTCGCGCAACCGTTCCGCCTCGGACGACACCTCCGGCAGACCGTACATTCTGCCGGCCGCTGCCAATGCGGCCGCGTACAGCATGTTCGTCGGGTAGTTGACGTGCTGAACGAACTCGTTCGCCTTCGACCATTCAACAAACACCCAGCTCTCGAGCTTCTCCAGGAGGCCGTCTTCGTTCGCGAACGGCTCGAAGTAGTCGAAGAGCTTCATTACCTTTGGCTTCAGCGCGTCAACAAGCTCCCGGTCGCCGCTTCGCGCGAGATACTCTTCGAGCTGGACGACAAACCAGAGCGCCCAGTTCGGGATAAACACACCGTCGTAGTGGTCGGCAGGGTAACACATCGGCAACATGCCTTCGGGAATGTGCTCAAACCGGTCGGGCAACAGGAAGTTCTCGTAGAAGTTCTTCTCGACCGACGTATCGTTGCACAGGGCGTATGCCGATCGCGACGTGAAGAAGCTGTCGCAGAGCCAGCCCGCTCTCTCACGCGACGGGCAATCCATGAAGACGTCCACCGCGTTCTGGCAGAACGTCTCCCGGCCGGCGGCAAAGAGCTGGTTGAGACGGTCGTCGCTCGACGCGAACTGTGCCTCCCACACGTCGGGATTCACGTACTCGCGAAGGTAGATGCCCTCGACGTCGCAGTCGCCATCGAGAACAACCAGATTCAAGTACCGAAGCGTGTAGGGCTCGAACGATTCAACCGCATACGTTCCTTTCACCATCTCATACGCCACGATGTTGACGCAGCCCAACCGCTTGAAATCAACGTCACCCTTCGAGAGGATTTCGTCGAATAGAAGGAAAAGCCGCGTCTTCTTCCGGCACGTTATCTTCGCGCCCAGGAATCCCGTCAGGTTCGTGCCGAAGTCGATGACGTGGTACGACTTCTCTGCGAGATGGACTCCTGTCTCCGGCGCAAACGGTTGATCGATCTCAGCGTCCCGCACCCACCCCACCTGCTGCAGCTCGATTGACGGGATGACATCGAGATCGGTCTCGGGAAACCCGCCCAGCTTCGGACCGATACCCGTGAGCGACCGGTCTTTCCAGAGCCGCCCGACCTTCTTGCCGGTCTCGACCGTTCCCGAAGACACATCCCACACCGGCTGCCGCAGAGAGAAACGCGGGTATGGCACCCGCCGCGGAAGAAGTTCCTTCTCGGGAAGAACCGAACAGGAGACCGCCTCAAACGGTGCGGAGATATCGTTGCGCCACCTAGCATGGCCCGGCGCGAGCCGGTACACCTCGGAGAACGGCCGCTGGAAACTGTACCGCTGCACCTTCTGCACGCGCTCCTTCATCATGGCCGCGACAAAACCCGTCCCGTCCCCCGCGGTCGACGCCAGGACCCTCCCGTTGGCGACCACCTCCGCCTGAAGAAAAGACGGTTGATCGAGCAGGTAGAAGCTGTTGACGTTGTACCCGGCAACCTCGATCGCGACCAGATTCTTACCGGACCGAAGGCCGCCCGTCAGGTCCCATTCATCAACCCGGAAATACCCGTGCGGGCCGCATGCCGGCCCGTGGCCGCAGAACGTGCCGTTTGCGAACGCGCGATACAGCGTCGAGGCGGCGACCCGTAAGACCACGCGGTCGTTCTTCGGCGCTTCAAACTCTGCACGAAACCCCACGAGAATGTTCTTTTCGGTCTCTCTCCCTTCGGGCCAAACCGGTTGTGCCGAGACAAATCCCGGTTCTCCAACCGCCAACCCCAAAGCCATCGAAATGGGCAACATAAGAGCAGTCATTCCAGCCTCCTTCTCATCTCCGGTTATCCCGCGTCCAATTCTAGAACAATCGCAACCCAAACAGCAAGAAAAAGCGCCGGTACCTGCGCCGTCCGATCGGTCAGCAACCTTGGTCGAAAGGGTTGTTGACGTTCCCGGTGCTATGTTATATACTACAACTGCCAGTGATAATGTTGAACGGTTGGAGTAACGCAACCATAGAGTTCGGAAAGGGGATGCTATGAAGAAGAAGATCTCACGGCGCAGTTTCCTGGGTGGTACTGCTGGAGGTGTGGCCTCGTTCAGCATCGTTCCCAGGTATGTGCTCGGTGGTCCGGGCTACACTTCGCCCAACGAGAAGCTCAACATCGCGGGCATCGGTGCAGGCGGTCGCGCTAACGGCGATCTGAGAGGTGTCAGGAGCGAGAACATCGTTGCACTCTGCGACGTTGACGAGAACCAGGCTGTGGAATCGCGGAAACGCTGGCCAAAGGCCAGGTTCTACCAGGATTTCCGCAAGATGCTCGACAAGGAAGCAAAGAACATCGACGCTGTCGTCGTCGCCACGCCCGACCACTCGCACGCTGTCGCTGCCATGGCGGCGATGCAGCTCGGCAAACACGCCTATGTCGAGAAACCGTTGACACACTCGATCTACGAAGCACGTGTGCTCGCCGAAACCGCGAGGAAGTACAACCTCGCAACACAGATGGGCAACCAGGGCCACTCCGGCAATGGCGTTCGCCAGATATGCGAGATGGTCTGGTCCGGCGCGATCGGTCCCGTGCGCGAGGCCCACATCTGGACCAACAGGCCCGTGTGGCCCCAGGGTATCGACAGGCCTTCGTCTACCCCGCGCGTGCCCGACACGCTCGATTGGGACGTCTGGATCGGTCCGGCTCCCGAACGGCCCTACCATCCCGCGTACCACCCGTTCAAGTGGCGCGGCTGGTGGGATTTCGGTTGCGGGTCGCTCGGCGATATGGGTTGCCACATCATGGACCCGGCGAACTGGGCGTTGAAGCTGTGTCCGCCGATAAGCGTCGAGCTCGTCGACTCGTCGCCGCGGAACGACGAGACCGCGCCGAAATGGGCGATCATCCGGTACGAGTTCCCGGCCCGGGGTGATATGCCTGCGCTCACCATGTACTGGTACGACGGCGGCAAGCTGCCCCCACGGCCGCCCGAGGTGCCCGCCGACGAAAAGATCGGCGACGGCAACAACGGCTCGATGTTCATCGGCGACAAGGGGATCATCTGTGCCGGCGAGTACGGCGGGAATCCCAGGCTGCTGCCCGCGTCGAAGATGAAGGAGTACGAGATGCCCGCCGAGATCATTCCGCGGATACCACGCAGGGACCATCATCGGGACTGGATCCAGGCGTGCAAGGGCGGCGAGCCGGCCTGCTCGAACTTCGACGAT
This sequence comes from uncultured bacterium, assembly GCA_964524145.1. GTDB lineage: Bacteria > Hydrogenedentota. The sequence continues at coordinate 43,879 of CAZGCA010000050.1, forward strand.
GCCGGGCCGATCACCGAGATCGTGCTGCTCGGCAACCTCGCGGGGCGCGTTGGCGAAAAGCTGTATTGGGACGCGGCCAACATGAAGGTCACCAACGTCGACGAAGCCAACCAGTGGGTCAAGCGCGAGTACCGCCAGGGGTGGTCGCTCTAGGCTCCGTGCGGACGCGAGATTCGTAGAGAGCCGTAAGACCGGCCTTCGCCAGGCGGCGGCGGGAGAGCTTAAACCGTATCGCAGGTGGCTTGTATCACGCCTCTGGCCGAGATAACCTCGAGAGGAGCAACGATGCGAGTTCTCACGGTAAGAACAGCTGTCTTGTGTCTGGCCATGCTCGTAGCCGCACCGCAACCGGTTGCAGTCGGGAAAGACGCGCCTCCCGAGCTGTGGACCACGTGCGTCCTCGATTACGGCGCGAACGCCGGCGGGACAACCGATGACACCGCGGCGTTCCAGGCGGCACTGGACGCGGCCGCTCCGAAAGGCGGAATCGTCTTCGCTCCCGCAGGCACCTATCTCATCGCCGGCTCCTTGTCTGTACCGCAGGGAGTGACGCTGCGCGGCGTCTGGGACGCGCCGCACCACGCCGATATCGGCAAAGGCACGATCCTCCACGCGACCGGCAACAAAGGCAACGAAGACGGTCCGCCGCTAATTCTTCTCCACCAAAGCAGCGGCGTCCGCGGGCTCACGATATTCTATCCCGAACAGAACGGCGAATCTATCCAACCGTACCCGTGGTGCATCCAGGGCAAAGGCATGCACGGTTCCGTGATCAACGTCACGCTGGTCAACCCGTACAAAGGCATCGATTTCGGCACCCACCCCAACGAGCTACATTACATCAGCAACGTCTTCGGGCAACCGCTCAAGATAGGCGTTTTCGTGGACAAATGCACCGATATCGGCCGGATCGAAAACGTCCATTTCAACCCGCACAGTTGGGGCCGCGCCGACCATCCCAGCGCCAACTGGAACACTATCGAGTACCTCAAGCAAAACTTCGTCGGGTTCCTGATCGGCAAGACCGACTGGGAATACATGCGCGACTGTTTCTGCATATTCCCCAAGATAGGGTTCCACTTTATCCGGACCGAGGCCGGCGACCCCAACGTCGTGCTTACACAGTGCGGCGCCGACATCTGCCCTGTCGCCGTCCAGGTCGACTCGTGCCAGAGCCACGCCGGCGTCGCGTTCGAGAACGCTCAGATTATGGGGACCGTGATCGTTGGCCCGAAGAACGTAGGGCCCGTCAAGTTTACCAACTCAGGGTTCTGGCCCGTCCCCGAGACCAACGAGCAGGTCATTGTGGACGGCCGCAACACCGTCACGCTCAACGCGTGCCATTTCGCCGGATGGGGCCGGGCCGACCCCGCCGCACCGTGCATCCGCGTCAAAGGCGGCGTAGCGCTTATCAACAGTTGCGACTTCTTCGAACGCAAGAAAACACAGATCATCATCGAGGAACGCGCCCGCGCAGTAACCGTCATCGGATGCCGGCTGCGCAACGGCAAACGAATCGAGAACCTCAGCAAAACCGCCGAACTCCAAATCGGCCTCAACCTCACCCGCTGAGGCTTTGGTTCCAGTACAGGCCATCAAGATTTGACCTCTACACGGAACCACCATCCACAGTCCCGGAGGGACGGCCGAAAACACCCCAGCTGCACCCACCAACGTCAAGTCCCGCAGGAAACGTCCATAATGACACAAACGCATCGTGCCAACGTTGAGTCCCGGAGGGACGACCGAAAATAGCCCAGGAATTCATTCCTGGGATCAGACGTGCCCCCAACACCGCCAAGTCCCGGAGGGACGATTGAGAAAAACCCGGGAATGCCTTACCGCCCTACGCAGAGTTAGCCATCCACAGTCCCGTAGGGAACGACCGATAGTAGCCCAGGAATTTATTCCTGGGCCTGGAGTT
>CAZGCA010000051.1:0-44350 GCA_964524145.1 uncultured bacterium
GGACCTGCCGCAGTGCAAGACGGTAATCGGGCTCGGGGGCGGCACGGCGCTCGACATGGCGAAATACGTTGCCTGGAAACGCGGCGTCCCGCTCGTGCTCGTGCCGTCGATCGTCTCAGTCGACGCGTGTTTCACGCCACAGATCGCTGTACGCGAAGACCGCGCCGTACGGTATGTCGGCCAGGTCGTCCCGCAGTCGGTCGTCGTGGACTACGATCTCATACAATCAGCGCCGAAATCGCTCAACCGTGCCGGCAGCGGCGACATCCTCTCGATACACACCGCGCTTTTCGACTGGAAGCTTGCTGCCGAGAAGATCGACGAACGCTACTCGGACGAGGTGGCCGGCGAATCACGCCGGATCTTCGCCGACCTCGAAGCCGCCGCGCCCGACGTTGCCGCCGTCAGCAAAGACGGTATCGATACGCTCGTCGACCTGTACCGTCGCGAGGTGGACCTCTGCGAAACATGGGGCAACTCGAGGCCCGAAGAGGGGAGCGAACATTTTATCGCCTACAACTTCGAACGCACGGTCGGCACGCACGTGCTCCACGGCGACCTTGTCGGCGCGGGAATATTCCTCATGTCGCACCTCCAGTCGAACGGGCCGGAATCCGTCGCCGCGCTGATGGACACGCTCGAGGTCAACTGGCGGTTGCGCGGGTACGGGATCGTTCCGGACGATATCGTGTCAACCCTGACCACGCTGAAACCCTTCGTCGAGCAAGGCGACTACTTCTACAGCGTGATAAACGACACCGACATCACGTCCGGCTGGATACAGTCCGTCACCACGAGCCTCTTCGCCGAACGGCCGTGAAGCACGTCCGGAAGGCCCTCCCGATTACCCGCACATCCCTGAGCCCCTCTCCGTCTTTCCCGGGAAAGACGGGTATGTATGGGGCGACGGAACCCGCCGCCACATCGGTAGAGAAGATGGCCGCCTCCCGTTCGTAGTCGCGCCTTGAGGCGGAGAATTGAGGGCGCATATTCGGACCGGCTGAAGCCGGAACTACAAACTCTCGACGCCCATGTGGTTCTTGGGCAAGATGCCCAAGCCACGGGGAAGATGCTTCCTGAAAGGGAGCATGAATAGCCGCAGGTGCAACCTGCGGATCAGCCCTTACCGGCGAGCCCTTGCAGCCGTCTCTTGGCGAACTTCGCGTAATCGCTGTCCGGATACCGGTGGACAAGCTGTTCGAGCGCCTTGACGGCACGTTTCCGGTCGTCGAGCTTCGTAACGCAGATATCCACCAACCGGTTCGTTGCCGTACACCACTGTGTCTCGTCGATCTTCTGGCCCCCGAGCCGGCGGATGTGGTCGAACATGTTAGCCGCCTTCTCGTAGTTCTCGGCCCGATAGTACATCTCGGCAAGCCGCAATCGGGCGCCCACGTTCTCCGGATTCTCGGATATGGTCTTCTTGTACTCGCCTTCCGCCGCGTCGAAGTTATCGTCCTGTTCGTGCCGCTCGGCTATGCTGTACCCCTGCTGGACTTTCGCGTCGTGGACGGCAAAACTGTCCACCGCCGTCCGGGCAAACAACCCGGCAACGAACGGCGCGTAAAGGATTCCGCAGACAAGCGTCACCAACAGCCGCAGGATATCCGACCCTTGCGGGGCAGAGTACCACAACGCGACAAACAGCCCGAGAACCAGCAGAAACCCCAGGCACCCGCGCAGCCCGCGTTCGTCCGAGACACCCCGGCCGGTCAGGTTCGCGGCTGCTGACGCAATCCCACCGACAAAAAGCAACCCCCCTATGAATACAAAGGCTATCATCTGCATTGGAAACCGCTCACGCGTTCATTATGACCTGGGGATTCTTCACGTTGTTGATGGCGTCGTCGTACGAGACGATCCCCGACAGGTAGAGCTCCTTTATGTACGAGTCCATCGTCACCATCCCGTCCTTGGCGTGCGTCTCGATAACGCTGTACATCTGGTGCGTCTTGTTCTCGCGGATCAGGTTCGCCACTGCCGCGTTGGACCGCATGATCTCGACCGCCAACACCCGCCCGGTTCCTTCTGCGCGCGGCAGCAACCGTTGCGATACCACCGCCAGCAGGCACATCGACAACTGGAACCGTATCTGCTGTTGTTGGTGGGCCGGAAAGACGTCTATCACCCGGTCTACGGTCTGCACGGCATCGTTCGTGTGCAGCGTCGCAAGCACCAGGTGGCCCGTCTCAGCCGCCGTGAGCGCCGCCTCCATCGTGGGCAGGTCGCGCATCTCGCCGACAAGTATCACATCGGGATCCTGCCTGAGAATAAACTTCAGACCCGTTTGGAACGTCTCGGTGTCTTCGCCGACCTCACGCTGGTCGACGATGCTACGCTTGTGGTTGTGGACGTACTCGATGGGGTCCTCGATAGTGATGATATGACACTCTTTGTTGTTGTTTATCAGGTCGATCACCGACGCCTGCGTCGTCGTCTTGCCGTGGCCTGTCGGGCCCGTCACCAGGACCAACCCCTGCGGCCGGAACGCCAGCTGCGAGACAACCTTTGGAACCCCCAGCTCCTCGAGCGACGGTATCTCCTCGGGTATCGGCCGGAACGCCGCCGCCACGCACCCTTTCTGCTGGTACACGTTCACGCGGTACCGGTACTTCTTGCTTACGCCGAGCGAGAAGTCCAGCTCTCTATCTTCCTCGTACTGCCTCTTCTGCTTGTCGGTCAGAACGCTGTACACGATCCGTTTCGTCTCTTCCTGCGTGAGAATGTCGTACTTCGTACGGTACAGCTTGCCGTCAACTCGCACCATCGGAGGCGCGCCCATCGTCAAAAGCAGGTCAGACGCCCCGCGGCTCGCAACAAGATCGAAAAGCTCCTTTATATCAAGCAAGTATCAATTCCTCCGACCGTTTCACAGATACCAGGGACCAAAAAGACCTCACGTCACCGATCTCATTCCGTGCTCGTGCTCGTAATCGTGCTCGTCTCCCTCGGTCTGCCCGTAGGCTCGACCATTTCCTCGACTACGGTTACCGGCACGCTTTACGCCTCGCGGATCGAGTCGACACCGGTGTACATTCCTTGTGCGTTAAGTTTGAACTCTTCGGGGTTCGTTGACGCAGCCAGCGCGTCGTCGAAACTCACCGCTCCTTCCTGGTACAGAGCAATCAGGGCCTGGTTGAACGTCTGCATCCCCAACTGGCGACCGTTCTTGATGACTTCCGGGATGCGCCACGTCTCCCCCGAGAACAACAGCTTGCGCACCAACGGGCTCGCACGCATGATCTCGAGCGCGGGCACGCGGCCGGGCTCCGACCGTCTCCGCAACAACCGCATGCACACAACACCCTCGAGACACGCCGCCAGCTCGAGCCGTATCTGCGCCTTGAGATGTTCCGGGAAATAGTTGATGATCCTGTCGAGTGTCTGCGCCGTATCGATTGTGTGCATCGTGCTCAGCACCAGGTGGCCCGTCTGAGCCGCCGAGAGCGCCGTTATCATCGTCTCGAGATCGCGCATCTCCCCGATCAGTATCACGTCGGGGCTCTGGCGCACAACGTGTTTGAGCGCGTCGCCGAAACTGTTCGTGTCGAAACCGACCTCGCGCTGGTTGATTATGCTCAGCTTGTCGTCGTGGATATACTCGATGGGGTCCTCTATCGTCATGATATGCTTACGAAAGCTGTTGTTTATGTGGTTGATCATCGCCGCGAGCGTCGTCGACTTCCCGCTTCCCGTCGCACCGGTGATGATGACCAGACCGCGCCGCAGTTCCGCAAACTCGCGCACCACGTCCGGCAGGTTGAGCGACTGGAAACTCAAATCCTCGACACGCACCAACCGGATCACAAACCCGAGATGACCCTGCTGACGAAACGAGTTCACCCGGTACCGGCTCCCGTTTTTCGCGGTGTACGCAACGTCCAAATCCGGGTCGTCGTCAAATTTTCGCTGCTGGTGCTCGGTCATGAGCGCGCCCGCAAACCGTTCCAGGTCGTCGTCCGTCAGCGCCGGCGCGTCCAGCGGTTCCAGCATACCGTTCACTCTCAGCACGGGCGACGATCCGCACTTGAGATAGACGTCCGACGCGGATCGTTCGCTCATCGCTTCGAGCACCTGATCTATGTCCATAGTACCGTACACCTCCCTCTGCCGGGTCAGATCTTACCCTATAACCCCCGCTAAATCAAGCAGACGCGCTGCTCGACACCCTACTTCTGTCCCGCAACATTGTCCCGATTCCCCCCAGTCTCCATGCTCCTGGTCGCAATCGAACCCGCCAACACCACACCGCCTCCCGCTTCCGCACGTGCTACCCTCTCCCAGCGTGAGAGGGCTGGCGTGAGGTCACGACCCGGACTAGAGGCTCCAGGCTGCTGCATTCTCCATTGTCCGTTGTCAGCTCATCTCCACCACGGGTAGCGCCGGAACGCAACCCGTGGCTAGTTGTGTACAACCGCTGCCGCGGTACATGCCACAGATCGTTTCCGCGCAAGCAACAATCCAGCGTAGCGCAGGCATCTTGCCTGCAATCGTGTCCCGTTTGTTTGAGGCGGGAGAGGAAGGAGTGGAATATCCGGACCGACTGAAGCCGGAACTACGAACTCTCGACGTCGAACGCTTCTGCGAAGGTGCTGACAAACTGTGTCTCGACCTCGGCGAGCGGTATCTCTCGGCCTGCGAGTTGGGACATAGAGCTGACGGGCCGGTCGGCAATGCCGCACGGAACGATGTGGTTGTAGTGCGACATCTCGGGCGATACGTTCAGCGCCAGCCCGTGATACGTGACCCATCGGCGTAGCGCGATTCCTATTGCCGCGACCTTCTTCCCGTCAACCCAGACGCCTGTCAGTCCCGGAATGCGCCCTGCTTCCAGGCCGAAGCAGTTCAGCGTCTCGATGACAACGTGTTCGAGCGTGCGCAGGTACCAGCCGACGTCCTGCCGATGATAGGCAAGGTTCATGATCGGGTATGCCACCAGCTGGCCCGGGCCGTGGTACGTGACGTCGCCGCCGCGGTCGGTCTCGACGACGTCTATCCCTTTGCCGCGAAGAAACTCGCGCGATACGAGCAGGTGCGCGGGGCTCGAAGCGCGGCCAAGGGTTATCACCGGCGGATGCTCGACGAGAAACAACGTGTCGGCGTCGGAACCGTCGAACTGCTTCTCGAGCGCATCGAGCTGGCGGTCGTGTGCGGCACGGTACTCGAGCGTGCCGAGCTTCACAACGTTACATGGTCGTTTGTTCATTGCCTCGCTTTCACCCGTCATCGCGAGCCCCGCTCGAGCGGGGCGTGGTGATCTCATTGTCGGCAAAGGCCTGGGGTCGGTCGAGATTGCCACGTCGCTCGTTCCTCGCTCCTCGCAACGACGGTGAGCGGGGAGTCGTTTCCGTGAGTCGCGCGACGGAGCATGCCCCTTGTCTTGCAGCCTTTCGGCAGCTGATGTGATGTGTACTCCTCAAAGACCGAGAAATGCGCGGATTCCTTTGTTGACGTCTTCGGGGCGTTCTTCGTGTGGAAGATGGCCGCACGCAGGGAGGATTATGAATTTCGCGTCGGGAATCTGTTTGTGGAACGCTGCCGCCTGGGCCACGTCCAGCATCTTGTCCTTGTCGCCCCAGATTATCAGGGTGGGCACCGCGATCCGGTCCAGCTCGCCCGCCAGCGTCCACAGCTCGCTCGAGCGCACAACCTGGGCCAGGACTTTCCGTGCCTGCGCGGACGAGTACGGTTTCCAGTACGCTTCGACGTCGTTCTTGCCGACCAGCGTCGGGTCGAAGTAGAGATCCTCGCGCAACGATTCCTCGACCTGCTCCTTGTCGAACGCAAACCGGGTGAGCAGGCTGCCAAGCACCGGGGTGAGGCTGATCCGCCAGGGCGTTTGGCTCACGGGCCTCAACCCCATGGGAGCGACGAGCACGAGCCGGTCGAGCTTTTCGGGAAACTTCAACGCGACCCGGCATGCGACAAGCCCGCCGAGCGAATGGCCTATCAAGGACACCTTCTTTATATGCCTGGCGATCATAAACTCGTTCACCAGGTTCGCCCACACCTGCGGCGAGTAGGTTATCTCGGGCTTGTCGGACTTGCCGAACCCGAGCAGGTCGATCGAGTAGATGCGGCGGCTGGTACCGATCCAGGTGATGTTGTGCCGCCACGTGTAGGTTGACGTGCCGAAACCGTGGAGCAGTATGATGGCGTCCGTTGCTTTTGTAGCCTCGTGAATACGCGGTCCGACGCGCTGGTAGTGAACTCGGTAGCCCCGCCAGTCGAAGTTCCCGTCAACGGGCGGGTTCGCCTCTTTCACCTCCTGAGCGGCCGCCGTGACGGCAAGGCACGTGAACATGATAGCCAGCGATTGAAGTATGTTTCTTTTCAGGTTCACCATTCCTTTTCCACCCAAAGATGACGTATCGAACCGGCTCTCGCACCGTAATCATATCATACAAGACGCGTGATACGCCAGTCCCCAATCGGGCGATTCCGTTGATCATGGTATCGAGGTTTGCTATACTGCCGTCGAATCCAGCGGCCGAGGTTGAGCAAGGGAAACGTGCGGCACGCGCCGTTTAAGCCAGGATGAATGCAGAGACGGGCAACAGCGGAATGAGCGCCGGGGACGGGCCTTCTCGGGATCGGCGACCGGTTCGCGCGTTTCTGCAGCGGTTTGCGTCCGGCATAGCGTTGATAGTGATGTGCGGCGTGCTCGCGATGCTCTCGCGCAGCTTTCTCACGCTGGGCAACTTCACCAACATAGGCATGCAGCAGGCCGACATCGCCATCCTGGCCATCGGCCAGACGGTGGTGATCATCTGCGGCGGCATCGACCTTTCGATAGGTTCGGTGATGGCGCTCTCGGGTGTGGTCGCGGCACTGGCGATGGCGTCGGGCGTCAACATGTGGCTGTCCATCGCGTTCGGCATAACCACGGGGCTGTTCTGCGGGTTCCTGAACGGGCTTATTACTTCGAAGGGCAAGATCCCGCCGTTCATAACCACGCTCGGGATGATGGGGATAGCGCGTGGCGCCACCATGATCCTTACCGGCGGCGGCGCTGTCTCCGGGCTGCCGACAGAGTTCAGGTTTCTTGGCGAACGAATAGCCGGCGGCATCCCCACACCTGTGCTGGTGGTGGTTGTGGTAGCCGTCGCGGTTCACGTGATGCTCAGGTACGCGCGTCTCGGCAGGTACGTCTACGCGATTGGCGGCAACAAGGAGTCCGCCCGTCTCTCGGGCATCAATGTCGATTGGTACACGACGCTCGCGTTCAGCCTGTGCGGCCTGCTTGCGGGGATAGCCGGTGTGATGCTTGCTTCGCGACTGGTCTCCGGCCAGCCGACGGCGGGAGAGGGGTACGAGCTTCACGCCATCGCGGCAGCCGTCATCGGCGGCGCGAGCCTCATGGGCGGCGAGGGCACCATCGCAGGCACGCTTGTCGGCGCGGCAATCATGGCCGTTTTGCGCAACGGGTGCAACCTGCTCGACGTGGACGCGTTCTGGCAGAAGATAGCGATCGGCGCGGTCATCATCGCCGCGGTCTTCTACGACCAGTTTCGGCGGAGACGGTAGCGTGCCGCCGGGCAACACGTAACTCGAATGTGTTCGTACCGCACCCTTGCTACACCCCGGAAAAGCAGAGAGCTTGATTCGATGTTGTCGGCTTCGCTACCATGTTGACCATGCACAGGCGCTACCTGATACTTCTTGCGGTTGCAGTTGCGGCCTTGCTGTCGTACGCGACGGCAATCCCGAACCAGTTTGTCTGGGACGACGTTCCCCTTGTGGTCCAGAACCCCGTTATCAGAAGCCTTGGGAACCTCTTCAGCGCCGAGCGGGTGCCTGCCGGGGAGCCCGTTCCCGACTATATGCGGCTCCAGCCTGTGACGACGTTTTCGCTTGCGTTGGACCACTATTTCTGGGGATTTCTGCCGTACGGCTACCATCTGACAAACGTGCTGCTGCACGCCGGAGCGGCGTTGCTCGTCTACTGGCTCGTGTTGCTGTTGACCGGGCGCCGTGTGGCGGCGCTTGCCGCCGGAGTGCTGTTCGCGGTGCATCCCGTCCACACGGAATCGGTCGCGTGGATAAGCGGCCGGCCCGAGGTGCTCGCGGGCGTGTTCGGTCTACTCTGCGTGATTCTGCGAATCATGGCGAGGACCGCCGGCGGGTTTCGCCGGACGGTAATGCTGGCGTGCTCGGTTGTCGCGATGGTGCTGGCCGTCTTTTCGAGCGAGACGGGGTTTGTCGTGCCGATCCTGCTGCTGGCCTGGACGGTGTCGTTTCGTGAGAACGGTTCCCGGGAGGATCGACCGCTCTGGAGATGGCAGGTACCGTACCTGGTGGCGGCAGCGGGTTGTCTGTTGTTACGGTTGACGGTGCTGCATCACGCGGGACCGCAAGGCGAGGCGACCTCGTTTGGGTTGATAACAGCTCTGGCGGCGACGGTAGTCTCTGGTGTTCGGTACCTGGTTCTGCTCTTGTGGCCGTTCAGACTCACAATACACCACCCGGCGGTTTCGCCCGGTTTGCCGGCGGCGATTCTGTCGCTGGCGGTCGTAGTCGTGCTCGTTGCGGGATGGCGATACTCGTTACGTAAAGGGGGGCTCGTTCCGTTCGCCGTCGCGTGGTCTGCGGTTTCGATTCTGCCGGCGCTGGTCGTGGAACCGGCGGGAACGATGGCCGAGAGGTGTCTGTATCTGTCGTCGGTCGGTATTTGTTTGCTGGCTGGCGTTGCGTTCGACGCGCTCTACTCGGGAGTGTGCCGAACGAGAGGCGAGGACGCCAAACGTGTGGTTATGTCGGTCGGCACGGCCTTGTGTCTGCTCCTCGCAATACGGACTTCCGTCAGGAACCTGGACTACCGTAACGACCTCAGTCTCTGGACAAAGACCGTCAAACAGCATCCGGAAGACGTTACGGTCAACGAGGAGTTGGCGCTGCACCTGTTCAGAACCGGCAGGGTCGAGTCGGCGATAGAAAGGTATCAGACGATCATCGAGCTTGCCCCGGACAACGTACGAGCCCGCGTGAATCTTGGGTCGATCTACAACGGGTTCGGGCGCAACGACATCGCGCGACGGTTGCTCGAAGAAGCCGTGGAAATAGATCCGGCGGACGAGCTTGCACACAACAACCTCGGGCTCGTCTACCGCCATCTGGGGATGGTGCAGCAGTCGCTGGCGGAACATCAGAAGGCTATCGAGCTCAACCCTGAACTCAAGGAAGCGCACATAAACCTTGGTTCCCTGCTCGTTTCACAGGGAAAAAACGACGAGGCGCGAGCCGCGTGGCAACAGTCGCTGGCAATCGACCCAAACTACGTGCCTGCTATCGAGAACCTGCGCCGGCTCGATACATGGGAAGCCGCACGCAGGCTTGCGGAAAGGCCGGAGGATTTGGGCGAGCTGACGGTGGCCGAGCTGGAAGCCGTCCTGGGTGCGGACGAGCCAAAGCTGCGCGCGACGGCGGCGTGGGAGCTGGGTCGCAGAAAGTCGGCGCCGTCGGTCGAGAAGCTCGTTGCGATGCTCGACGATATCAGTCCCGACGTGCGGGCCAACGCTGCGTGGGCGCTCGGCGAGATAGGGGATACGTCGGCGATACGCTCTTTGGTCAACCTGCTCGAAGACAACATTGTTTCGGTACGGATCTTCGCTGCGGCTTCGCTGGGCGAGTTGGGCAACGCGAGTGGTGTCCAGATCCTGATTGAGGGCCTGGGAAATGAGAACCCCGTGCTGAGCAACACGAGCCATGAAGGTCTTGTGGCACTGTTCGACAGAGATCCCGGCAGAGACCCGGCAAAGTGGCGTGAGGTTGTTCGCAACGCGAGATGACGTTGCGCGGTGCGGGGACGATCCTGCATAACCCGATCACGCGCCATCGAGCATCAATGGCAGGTGTTTCCATTGAATCCCATTGAATCCAGAATCTGTCGGGTGGGGGGGTTGGGCTCGATTACGATTACGAGTACGAGCACGAAGCACGAGCACGTTGGGAAAAGGGATATGTGGCCGTATTCGTGAAAGCTTTCTTCCACCGCTGTCGGAGTAGAACCACGATCGCCTTGTGTCCACGGGTAGGGCCGCTTGCGCGGTAATCAGGGCAGATGGCGACTGTCCTTCCCAAAGCGCGGCACGCTTGTCGCATCTCTTGAAGGATCGCTGAGAGCTGCTGTCCAAATGGAATACAGAAAGATCGCTGCGACAGCAGCCAGAGTAGCCACAGTCTTGTGGGTCTCCCAGCCATTTGCGCTTACTATGACGAAGATACCAAAGGCCAACATTACACTAGACATGAACCACATGTTTCGGCGCTTTGCGAGGATGTCACGCCGCAACAATTCTCCGACAAAGCCGCGCGGTCCTTCGTAGCTTCGCGTGTAGAAATCGGAGCCCGCGGGAACGTTGCCGACCATACAGGCGGCTATGACTACGATCAATCCCACCCTTAGAGCTCTGCTTAAGAGCGCGTGCAGAGCTACACTAACGCCAAGGATCAGCACAATGCTGCGCACCAACGTCACGAGGGCCAAGACTCGAACAATCCAGCCATGTGCGACCTCGCCGGAAGGTTGTGCACTCCTGAGCCGAATTCCCTTTGCGCTCTATACCCCTTGTACAACCTGAGAATGTTCAACAAGCATATGCACCCCCCTGCCGCAATAAGGACCCCGGTAAATACGTCGTGGAAAACACCTGGGACAATCAGTTCCTCGCCGAGCAGGATAGCAGCCTCGTTAGGTAGTATTGAGCGGTTACTTGGCAGGATTACAGCTATCAAGCTAAACATATACATGTTGATAGAGAAAAGGAGAAACACCCTTTCCGCGACCTTAAGGGATTCCTTGGCCTTCTCAGTCTGTCGCATTCAGCTCACACTCCCACCACGCGTCCGGACTGCAACTGGGGACAGCCGTCCCCACTTATTCCTTCAGTCCCTCCGTGGCCCCTTGCAGCAGTTGCTCGATTTCCTGCGAAATCCGCGCGACGAAGGCACGTGCCTCCTCGAACCACGCTTCGACTTCGTCGTGTGCGAAAGACACCAGGTGTTCGTAATCACCTTGGTGCCTGTACTTGAGAAGGTCCCTATAAAACTGAGCCATTTCGACGGGTAATCTGCCAGGCTTTATCCAATGGCGGTCGAATAGAGCGCGGATGCCGGCGTGTTTGGAGGAGCGGAAACCTTCACACAGCAAGAGCGCGGACACTGCGTAGAAACAGGCGTAGTACACCCGGTTCACGGCGCTTCGAAGATGACCGTTCTCGAGGCTGAGTCTTGCCACCTCGAGACTTTCCTCAGACTGTTCGAGGCGGTAGCGGACGTACCCAACGATTTCCGGGTTCACAAAACGATACCTTCGCTTTCGACTCTGACATGAAACGGCATAGCGGGATGACGATTCCACTCTTCTATCGAATGGTAGATGGTGGAGAGTACCACTCCGTGGGCCAGTTCCAGTTCGTAAATCGCGTTGTCTACCGCCCTCTCCTCTTCTCTGGACAAAGCATCATCGGTTAAGACAAGAATGTCATAGTCCGATTCCGGCTCCTGCGTGCCTCTTGCGACGCTGCCGTAAAGCAGCACCTCAGCGGTTGGGAGAGACTCACGGATTGTCCGCTTGACCTCGAGCAAGAGCCGCCGGTCTTGGTCGGAAACCACGGTGACCTCTTCAATCGTTTTCATAGTGCTCAACTCCCGGCCACATCGCAGCACAATCTGCCGTACCAGCGCTCAAATGGATTATACACTATCAAACACTGGGATGCACCCACAAGTAAGGCCGCTTGCGCGGTAGCCAATCATTGGTCGGGTATATCGGGAATCAGGATAAACGGGTGCGGTGATCACATGGCACCTGTCCCCGTTGACCCGTTGTTACCATTTATTCAACCGCGGGCTTGTCAGGCGTTCACCTTGCCAGTTTGTCGTAATCTGCGTGGGTGCCGATCCAGAACCACAGCAGTCATTCCTCTACTTCGACAGCCAAGGCGCGATGTCTGATGCCTACTCTTGCTGACCAATACCTGCCGGCCTTTTTGAGATGAAGAGACGGATGCTCTGAACGTTCTTTGAGCAAGGAGAAGTTCTTGTCCGCCAACTTCTGAACATGACGTGGCGGCTTATCATAGCAATCCCAGAATGAGGGACTGGAGAAATGCCTCACAACTCCTTGAAGTCCCCTCTGTCGAAATCCGACAACGCCTGTTCGACAACCTTATCGAGCTTCCCTGACTTCGCATCCTCTTCAAACTGTTTGTCCCATGCCGCCGCGTCGAAAACCTGGAACCAGGCTCTAGACTTCTCGAGCTCTTCGGGCCACAGACTGGCTACTGCCTTTTCGATATCTTGAACTGTTGCCACTATCTCTCCCCCTATTAACCATCTACAGAGATGGAGAAATACACTTTCTATTCCGTCAGCAATGGATTGTACACTATCAAACGCCGCCTTACACATAACATGATACGTTTCCGCCCAGTGGTGTGTCGTTGACAGGGTTGGCGGGACGCTGCTATACTTCTTTCGAGGATGGAACTGGCCTGAGATGAACGTTGAACAAACCCTTGACTATCTGCGCGACGACAAGTCTATAGCCAGCCATATCACCGAGTGGCGGGTCATCCCGCCACGGCCGGCCCGGTTTGCGGGCTTCCCGGATTTCGTCCATCCGAGGATAATCGAGGGGTTGCGCAAGCTGCACGTCAACGACCTGTATACGCATCAGCGCCAGGCGATCGAGTCGGTCCACGCCGGCGAGGACGTTGTCGTCGTCACGCCCACGGCGTCGGGCAAGACCATCTGCTACAACGTGCCCGTGCTGGACGCTATCGTCCGCGACAACAACGTTCGTGCGCTCTACATATTCCCGACCAAGGCGCTCTCGCAGGACCAGCTCGACGAGCTTAACGTGATAATAAACGGTGTGGACCTGCAGATAGGCGCGTTTACGTTCGACGGCGACACGCCCGTCTCGGCCCGGAAAGCGATACGCAGCGCGGGCCATATCGTTGTGACAAACCCGGACATGCTTCATACGGGCATCCTGCCGCACCACACGATCTGGATAAAGCTGTTCGAGAACCTGAAGTACGTCGTCATAGACGAGATCCACCATTATCGCGGCGTGTTTGGGAGCCATCTCGCCAACGTCGTGCGGCGGCTGAAACGGATTTGCGACTTCTACGGCTCGAACCCGCAGTTCATCATGTGTTCGGCGACGATAGCGAACCCGCTCGAGCTGGCGGAGCAGATCGTTGAGAAGAAGACCACGCTTGTTGACGATAACGGGGCGCCGTCGGGCGAAAAGCATTTCATTCTGTACAACCCGCCGATAGTGAACCGGCAGCTCGGGATCAGGAGGTCGTACGTATCGGAATCGAGCAAGATAGCGGCCAAGTTCTTCACCGGAGACACCCAGACGATAGTGTTTGCGCGCAGCAGGTTGCGCGTCGAGATACTGCTGACCTATCTCAAGAAGGCCGCGAGCCGTGCCCGCAAGAGCAAGGGGCTTGTTCGCGGGTATCGCGGCGGCTACCTTCCGCTCGAACGGCGCGAGATCGAGAAGGGATTGCGGGACGGCGACATAATGGCCGTTGTCAGCACCAACGCGCTCGAACTCGGGATCGATATCGGCTCGCTCGACGCATGTGTGATGGCGGGTTATTCGGGATCGATAGCGAGCACGTGGCAGCAGGCCGGTCGTGCCGGTCGCCGTACGGACGTCTCGGTGGCCGTGCTGGTCGCGTCGAGCGCGCCGCTCGACCAGTATATCGTGAACCATCCCCAGTATTTCTTCGGCCAGTCGCCGGAGCACGGTATTGTCAACCCGAACAACCTTATAATCCTCGCGAGCCATCTCAAGTGCGCTGCGTTCGAGCTGCCGTTTGTCGACGGGGAAGGTTTCGGTCTCGATGCGAACTCGACGGCGGAGATACTGAGCTATCTTGAAGAGCAGGGCGTGTTGCGCCACGTCGACGGGAAATGGCACTGGATGAGCCAGACGTACCCGGCCGAGGGTGTGAGCCTGCGTACGGCATCGCCGGAGAACGTTGTCATCATCGATACGACCGACCAAGCGCGGGTGATAGGCGAGGTCGACTACCCGAGCGCGCCGCTGCTTGTCCACGAAGGCGCTATCTACCTTCACGAGGGCAAACAGTACAGCATCGAGCGGCTCGATCTCGACGATAAGAAAGCGTATGCGGCCCAGGTGGATGCCGACTACTTCACCGACGCCCAGCTCAAGACGGAGGTCAAAGTGCTGAGCGTTGCGCGGAGCGAACCAGCCGGGGCGGCGAGCAAACACGAGGGCGAGGTCAGCGTGACGTGGCTCCCGACGATGTACAAGAAGGTGAAGTTCGGCACACACGAGAATGTCGGTGTCGGCGAAATTCATCTGGACGAGCAGGAGATGCACACAACGAGCTACTGGATAGAGTTCGGCGAGGATGTCGAGCAGGAGATTTCGCGTAACGGCGTGGACCTCGGCGAAAGCCTTCACTCGCTCGCCAACGTTCTGGTAAACGTCGCGCCCATTCAGATCATGTGCGACCCGAGAGATATCCGCGCGTACGCCATGGTTCGGTCGCCGTTCAGCGACAGGCCCACCATCCACATTTACGACAGCTATCCCGGCGGGGTCGGTTTCAGCCACAAGATATTCGTCTCCCAGGACGAATTCATGCGAGCGGCGAGGGATCTCATCGAGAACTGCGAATGCGCTTACGGGTGCCCGTCGTGCGTCGGGCCCACCCTCGAGGTTGGTAAACGAGGCAAGGAAGGCGCGCTGCGGCTGATCGCCGGCGTGCTGGGTCCTGGCGACGCACGACGTGAAACGCCTGCTGTTCCTGTCTCTCCCAAAGAGCAACCCGGCACATGACAGCCATGGATATCAAAAGTTACCTGCGCGAGATAGACGGGCTGACCACAGGCACCGAGCTGCGCAAGAAGAAACGCGTGTATGACGATGAGTGTCGACGCGGTCTTCATGAGATCGATCGAGTGGTCGACGGTACCGTCGTCAAGAGTCGCAAGGGAACGTTGTTTGTCAAGGAGACGCGGTTTCCGTTGGACCACGGGCACGGTGACGCCGTGCTTGGATCGGCGCTCTCCTTACCGGCCAGTGCAATCTCGGTAGCCGCCAACAGTCCGGAGTTGGGAGAGTTCGACCTCGGGGCGGCGATGTATCTGGACACAGAGACGACGGGGCTTGCGGGCGGCACGGGAACGTACGCGTTTCTCATAGGGTTCGGCATGTTCGAGGAAGGCGGCTTCGTTGTACGACAGCTCTTCATGCGGGACTATCACGAGGAAGAGGCGATGCTGCACCACTTCGCCGAGCACGTCAAGAACGCCTCTGCAGCGGTGAGTTTCAACGGGAAAACCTTCGACATTCCGCTCTTGCAGACACGGTTCATAACGGCGCGGCTCCGCTCGAAGCTTGCCGACCTGCCGCACTTCGATCTGCTGCACGCCGTACGACGCCTCTGGAAGGAACGCATCGGCGACTGCAGTCTGGGCAACGTCGAGGCCCTCGTGCTCGGCGTCACGCGCGAGGGCGACGTGCCGAGCAGCCAGATTCCGCAACTCTATTTTGACTACGTGCGGTCACGCGACGCGCGGCCGTTGGCACGCGTCTTCTACCACAACTGCCAGGACGTGCTCTCGCTTGTCGGGCTCGCGCAGCTAGCGTGTAATGCCGTTTCGGGCTACGAGGACGAGCGCGACATTGATCCCGCGGACCTGTACAGCCTTGGCAAACTCTACTTCAAACAGAAACGGTTCGAGGAGAGTCTGTTCTGTGCGGGGCGGGCCCTCGAGATGTCTCCGGCGCGGCAAGTCCTCAGACGTTGCGCGTATATCCGGGCGTACTCGTTGAAAAGGCTCCACCGCTGGGATGAGGCTGAATCTGCGTGGCGGTTGTTGCTCCAGGATTTCCCCGACGAGATAGTACCGCGTATCGAACTGGCAAAACACTACGAGCACCGAACGCGAGACCTCGATCGAGCAAGGTTGCTCTGCGACGAGATTGCTGGTATAGTGCAGACAGCGGCGTCGCAGGACGCGGACCGGGTTGTGGGCAGCACTAAACCAGAGCTCGAGCACCGTCTCGATCGAATTCGTCGCAAGATGGCACGTGACGATAGAATGTAGAATATAGGGGATTGAACTGCGGTTGGAAGGCAAGGAAGGAACCGGGAAATGAGAAGGATGTTCTGTTTGGCGATTGCCGTGGTGGTAGGTGCGGGTTGTGCAACAACGGGCGGCGTGGGCGGATATATGGCCGATCGCGGTGGCGACTTCATGGACATCGCGTCATGTGACGTCGGGGTGGGCTACGGTTTTGAAGGCAACGCGAAGGTGACGGACTATTTCGGCGTAGGACTCGGGAGTTTTGAGGGCTTGAAGATCGGTACGGTGGGTCGCACGGGCGGCATCTGGTACCAGAATGACTACTGCGAGTACATACCAGGTTATGTGGCCATGCGCATGGTGGAGATGAAACCGGTTGCGGGCACGGTCGAGGCCTTTGCGGGCGCACAGAGACGTACCTGCTGCAACTGGGAAGGAGATCCCGAGTCCGTTGAGGACGCGGCTCGCGGACTGTTTAAGGACAAGCCGGAAACGATATCACCCGAGACGGACCGCGGCAAGTACGACATTGGCGGTCACGGCTCGCTCATATTCATCGACGGCGGTTTCACGTTCCGGCCTCTCGAGCTTTGGGACTTTGTGGTTGGATTGTTCGGGAGCGACTTCCAGGGGGACGACAGCGCGGGAACGGCAAACGGTACACAGTAGAAGGTATCCAAGGGGACGGAGAAGGCAGTCGGCACCAGAGCCGGGGGGCGGTTCCACTATTCAAGAATCACTGCAACCGGGCGGGACATGGGAGATCCAATCGGGGCATGAGCACTACACCGCGGGTGCTCCATCTTCCTTCCCGTTGACTCGGGGACTGTCCGGTGTTAGGATAGGCAGCGGGAAACGCGGCATGTGCCGAAGGGGGTGCCTGATGCAGATGTTTTCACTGAGATGGATACGGGCACACCCGGCACGTTGTTCCTGCCGTGACAGTCGAGGAACGAGACCGAGATCGACTGTCTTTGGCGAGAACGGGGAGTGGTGCCTGCCATGCGCACCTTCTACTACAAAGCGTACGACCAGAAGGGCCTGAAGAAGAGCGGGGTGATCGAGGCGCCGCACCGCGAGGGGGCAGACGCGGAGCTTCGCAACGGCGGACTGCGTCCTTACCTCCTTCAAGACTACTTCGTGCTCAAGAAGCTGCTGCGCGAGAAGCAGAAGAAGCGGACCCAGAAACTGGTCATGGGTGGCGTAGTCGCGGTCATCGCAGCCGCCGTATTCAGCGGTACGATAGTGTGGTATGCCGGCAGGGAGCGTGCGCCGGACATCGAGAGCTACAAGCAAAGCGGGATTGTTGCGGGAAATCCGGGGCTGATAAATGCCAAGACACGAGAGGAACGCGAGTTCGGTCAAGGCATGTACCAAATATGGCACAACTTCTGTCCGGGCTCCGTCAGCGGTCTCGAGGTGAGCAGGGTTTTCATGACGGTGTATGTGACGAGGAAGATACGGGATCTGTCGCAGAATGACCTGGAAATGCTGGGGTCAAATACCGTGCGCCAGCTGCAGAAACGGTTTGGCGCCACTTCGTGTCAGCTGTGGGTTGCGGAAGGCAATACGACAATCCTTGAAGTGAGCTACACCGGTCTCACAAAGACGACGCGCGTGAAGCATTACAGGTAGAGCAAACGGGCCTTCCAGGTTTCGCGTCCAGGCGGTCAATTAACTTATGAACAACCGAGAGATTGCATCTATATTCGACGAGATCGCCGACATACTCGCCATCAAGGGTGAGAACCCGTTCAAGATTCGCGCGTATCAGAAGGTGTCGGGCGTGATAAAGGAGCTCGGCGAGGAGCTGTCGGCGATCAGCGAGCGGGGAGAGCTGAGAGAGATCGATGGGATAGGGGAAGCGATAGCGAAGAAGATCGACGAGCTGTTGAGCACGGGCAAACTCGAGTATTACGAACGTGAGAAAGGGTCCATACCGCCGGGTTTGCTCGATATGCTCGAGGTGCCGGACCTGGGACCGAAGAAGGTCAAGCTGCTGTATGACAAGTTGAATGTGGAATCCATCGAACAGCTCGAAGAGGCTGCTAAGGCCGGCACCATACGGGACCTGCCGGGGATGGGTGCCAAGACCGAGGAGAACATTCTGCGTGGTCTCGCGATGCTCAAGAAGAGGGCCGGCAGAATGCTATTGGGCAAGGCGGTGCCGCTGGCCGATGATATTGCGGCCGCGTTGAAGAAGGTCAAAGGAGTCCGCCATGTCGTAGGTGCTGGAAGCGTGCGACGGGGTAAGGAGACGGTCGGTGATATCGACATTCTCGTCGTGGCGACCAATCCGCAAAAGGTGATGGACCGGTTTGTCTCGCTGCCGCATGTCGAGACGGTCCAGGCTAAAGGAGACACGAAATCGAGCGTGCGCACGGACTCAGGGGTGCAGGTTGATGTTCGGGTCGTCCCACAAGAGAGTTTCGGAGCCGCGCTGCAGTATTTCACCGGGTCGAAACCGCATAACATACAGCTCCGCGAGATGGCAGCCAAACGCGGCCTCAAACTGAACGAGTACGGTGTGTTCGACGAGAAGAGCGGCGAGAAGGTTGCCGGCGAGACCGAGGAAGATGTGTACGCGGCGCTTGACCTGCCGCTGATTCCGCCCGAGATGCGCGAGGGTATCGGCGAAGTGGATGCGGCCATAAAAGGCACGCTGCCGACCCTTGTGACGCTGGACGATATCAAAGGCGACTTGCACGTCCACAGCACGTGGAGCGACGGCAAACACACCGTCGCCGAGCTCGCAACCGAGGCGAACCGGCGCGGCTACCGGTACCTCTGCATTACCGACCACTCGAAATCGCTGACCATCGCCAACGGCCTCTCCGAGAAGGATCTCGTGAAACAGATGGCCGAGATCCGGTCGGTCAATCGAAAGACGAAAGGCGTCCGGTTGCTCGCGGGAACCGAAATGGACATGCTCGCCGATGGAAAGCTCGACCTGTCCGACGAGATTCTGGGCGAGCTGGACTTCGTCATCGCGGCTGTACACAGCTCGTTCAAGCAACCGAAGAACAAGATGACCGCCAGGATCTGCAAAGCCATGGAGAGCGAACACGTTGACGCCGTATCCCATCCTACCGGGAGGCTTATCGGCCGGAGAGAGCCTGTTGATGCGGACTGGGAAACGGTGTTCAAGGCGGCTACCGAGACAGGTACCGCGCTCGAGCTTAACGCCCACTACCTCCGGCTGGATCTCAACGACGTCCATCTGCGCCGTGCGAAAGAGCTCGGGGTAAAGATCGTCATTGGAACCGACGCGCATGTCATACCCGAGCTGGACATGATGCGGTTCGGCGTGATGATGGCCCGCCGCGGCTGGCTCGAGCCAAGTGACGTGATCAACACCCTGCCGGTCACGAAGCTTCTGAAATACCTTGGCGGGGATTGATCGGCTGGTCGGTAAGGATTCTTGAAGTAGCTTTGATCATGATGGGCATCTGATTTCTTGATCACGTGATGCTGGAAGGATGGATTTGCGCGAAGATGGCACTACAGACAGAGTCTGCGTCCCGGTATGAGCGGAGTCTTGACGGTCCGCGATCCTGCGGAGGCCGCTCACGAGAGCCCCGGCTGTCCCGAAACCGGATCTCCTGGGTCACTCTTGCGGTTACCCTTCCGAAAAACGCCCCCTTATCTCTTCGATTGCCCTCTCCGCCGCGGCCTTGACATCTTCCGGGCTTCTCAGCGAGTCGGCAATAGACCGTACGACAGGCAGAGCGTAAAGTCCGCACCGTTGTCCCACTTGTCCAAGCGCCCAACAACGTCGCGCCACGTCGCCATCTCCGTCGGCCTCTGCCAACAGCGCCATTTCATCCAGGCGTTGATGCACGGCCCACAGTGATCGCCGGATCTCGTTTAGGAGTGGATGATGTGCCTCCGCGACGTAGAACGCCGGTTGATCGAAGGCTTCGAGCAGCCTCTGCACTTCTGCCGCAGGCGTCCCGAGCTTGCCGGCCCCCTTTCTCACGAGTATGATCCAAGGACTGCGCCTTAACCGATAAAGCCGCCTCAATCCCGGGGCCACGGTTCTTGTCATATCCCACAACGTCTTGACGACGTCCCAAGTCGACTTGATGTTGCACATAGCATACGTCCCCACACCCTTCACGGAGAGTGGCTTCTTTCTAACATTTCGTTGACTATATCCACAAGCTCGAAGGGAGGAGTAAGGTTTTTTTCGTAGGTGGGAACATCAGGCGCGACATTCTTGAAGTCGTCCATCGTTTGCGGGTTTCGCAGATTGGTGAGCACGATGAACGGCGTCTCACGACAAAACCTTCGCAACTCAGGGTAAAGCAAGAGGCCTGTACGAAGTCCTTTGTCGCACTCAGGATTGTGTGCGTAGCGTTTGCCAGGTGGTATCATGATGTCCAAAATGACGATGTTCGGCTCTGGGTCATCTGAACCCGCGAGATAGTCTATCGCTTCGTCCGGATCTCTCTTCTGCACAACATCGAATCCGCTCTTCTCGAGAGCCATCACGTAGTACTTCATTGGTTCTATGTCGTCATCAATGACGAGAACAACGGGCATTTCTGATCTCCTAGTCTGTTACGCTATGCTCTTGCCAAACCATGCGGAAGTAGGATTCGGAATTCGGTGGGCTGCCCACAGTTGCTGAGTGCAATGGTACCTCCGTGTGCAGTAATGATTTCCCTCACAACCCATAGCCCCAAACCGTCGCCCGACACATTGCTCTGTTCAGAATTTGGCCCGCGAACCCCTTCCTCAAAGATCGCCTCGTCCCAACCGTCCGTAATGCCTGGTCCCCAATCCCTGAAGAGGATTTCGTAGCCTGCACCCGTATCCTGGGTTGCTACCTCAACCTGAAACGCCGCGGGGTCGTTGTAAGCGTACTTCACAGAGTTGCCTAAGAGATTGAAGAAAACCTGCCGAATTTGGCTTCTGTCTACCCACAGGTAAGGTATCTGGCGGAAACCGTCGTCAGAGATTCGCCGACTTGAGAAACTGCGTTCGCGCAGAAGTGGCCCAATCTGGTTCTTGGCGGGTGCGAAAATGTCTCTAAGAAGATAGGTTTGCTCAGGTCTTAATTGCAGCTTCTCGACGTGGTACCTAAAGAAATCAACATTGGCGAGTAGACGTCTTGTTAGATCGTGCCACGAACATATGTCGTCAGCGTAAGGGTAGCTGAACTCAAAGCCTCTGGCCTGACTCTCCCTCTGGATAAACTCCGCGGCACCACGTATTGTCGCCAGCGGCGCTTTGAGCTCGTGGGTCAGCCTGCTAAGCGTCTTCGCACGCCGTTCAGTTACCAGGCAGACAGAGAGGTGTGGGACCACAGCTTGCCCGATGGCGTCAACGACTGACACATCGCTCCCCAGGAACATGTTTGGCCCCATAGGGGCTCGATCTGCTCGCTTATTGACACATCTGATTACTCCGATGACGTGTCCGTGGGAGTCCGTAAGCGGAACAAACAAACACATATTCTTGTCGGATTTCTGTGTCTCCAGACTCTTCCCCCGCCACTCAGGCTCCATCTTGGCATCGAGAGTGACAAGCGGCTCACCCTGCTTCCAGACGTTGCCAGTTATACCTTCACCCAATCTGTAGAAGTGCTCCTCAGGTGGGAGGCTTGGATCCCAAGTTAGACCAGTTGTGGCTCTCGGTTCGAGGCTCTTGCCAGTTTCGTTAACAAGGAGAATAGTGACAGCTTCGCAGTTTAGCACGCGCTGGATGTCGCGGACAGCTTCATCAAGGAAATCATCAACTTCTGCGGTGCGGGACACTGCTAGGTTGACTCTTGCTGCTGCGGCTTGGCACACATCTTCCAGTAATGTCTCGTACGTTTTGGCGACGTATTCAGCGCACTTCTTTAAGTCCAGATCGGAAGGCGGTGCTGGTGCTGATTCTGTCAGAAACAGATTGACGACCAACTCCACATGATTCGGGTTATACGTGTTCTGGACAGGAATTGATATCATCCTGGAAACGCCAAGGTCTTCGATGAGTTCAGGGTGTGCGAATTGGTGGGCGCCATAGGAACGCTCCAAGTCGAAATGGGAAACCATTTGGGCTTGAACAGTAATACCGCTGAGCACCTCGGTGCAACGCACCACAGAAGTCGTGCTCGGCTGCGGACTCCCCGGCCATTCGGAGAGCAAGCCCAGGAGGCCCTCACCCGGACAGTGTTCCCAAACCTTAACGAGCTTGCAGTTCACCACAAGCTTACCGATAACCTCAGCAAGCGTCTTGCAGAAAGAGCGGACACTGTGCTGCCTGACATGCATCAAGGCATCCATGAATTGAGCGAGTTTCTCCGGCGGACAGGAGGCTTGGGGCTCCACTAGTGTTAGTGTGGATGCACATTTGGAGCGCGGACGTTTCCGTACCGGGACACCATGATCGCGCAACCACCTTGCGGACGACTGGGCACTGGTATGCGGGTCGGTCGGAGTGCAGTCCTGCTCCACTACCAGCCACCCGTCGAACGCTGCTTCCCGGACCGCTTCCAAGACAGCAGACAGGTCAACAACGCCAGCGCCAAGCTCACCAAATCCTCGCGCATACCGGTGGAAGGAACGACCGTAAACGGGTGTCCAGTCTTTCAAGTGAATGCCAATCAGCCGGTCAGCGAGTCTCTTGATTGCCTCAGCGGGATCGTCACCTGCTATGAATAGATGTGCCGTATCGGGCAGGAACTTCAACTGCGCATGTTCCTCGAGCAGTTGCGATGCCATTTCAAGACGGTGGACGCGCTTGTACATATGAGGGTGAAGAGCAAGCGTATATCCCTCATCCACCGCTCGCCGGCAGGTGCTTTCCTCCCAGTCCTCGATATACAGGTAGGTTGGACGGTAGTCTCGGCAGTACTCGATGCGCTCGGAGAGTCTCCCACCCACCAACCCTACAAATTCGAGCCCCAGTTCCTTCAGTACTGCCTGCATCTCGCTCGCCTTCGGCAACGTGGACGGAGCCTGAGCAATCTCAACACCTTCGTAGCCCAATTCATGGATGGTCTGGAAAACCTCGATCCAACGCACCAACCGAGGACCCCAAAGAATTGTCTGAAATGCAACCTTCATTATGCGAGCCCCAGAGCTTGTCGCTTGCACCCCATCAACGACGCCACTTCACAAAGGACTTCGATCTATGGACTCCTAATGAAACCCGTGGCTTTCGTGACGAGCCCATAACCCTATTCATCACATTAGCGCATAATGCAGTTGTTGTCAAGAGCCTTTCGTCGTTTTCCCTCACTTCGCATCTCATCGTATTGGCTGCAATAAATCCAGTTTTACAGCGAGTGCCCGGAAACGACCATTACACTTTGGCACTTCGAAGTTCTACTCCATGGGCATGGGAGAGGTTTGGTTAATAAGAGAAAATGACCGTGTTCTGCGCTGGAATTGGGACGGGACTAATTCCTTGGTTTGCAGCAACGCGGAGCTCCGGCCCAGCGTCTTCAGTTCCACAAGGGATCGGCTTCGCGACCTTCTATCTCATGGTTGCCGTGGCGGTCGGTGCAGACTTTCTCGCCGCATTCCATCCGCGCTGCTTCATTCTCGGATTACCGCTTTCCCGATGAACCACGCTGCCGAACGTCGATCCCAGCCCGCATTTCTCACCACAGCTCTACTGCAACACCGGATTTGCCCATGTCTACTGCGTCGCACTCGGTCGGCCTTCTCGACGTACCGTTCAGGTACGCCTGTGATGGCCTCGGTCGCGCTCCTTGTATCCATAGGCATCTCCGGCGTTTCGTCACGACCTCCGGTGAGAAAAGCGGGCTAGAGAGGTGTGATCGAGACCTTCTTGACCATGATCTTCATGTTGCGGAACTCGTCGCCCGCGTGTACCTGGAACCCGATGGTGCCGCGCGAGAACTTGTCGTCGGTAATGTCCGCAACCCCGGTCCCATTGAGCGTTACCTGGATGTGGTTGCCCGTGGCGACGATCTCGACCTCGTTCCAGCCGTCGCGGTTGAAGGTCGATTCGTCCTTGTTGATCGAGAGGAACCCGCCCGACCAGATGCCGCCGGTCATGGATTCCGGGTGCCCCTCGAGTATGTCCATCTGGTACCCGAGCTCGCCTTCCGGTTTGCGGAACCAGACGCCGGAGTTGCCCGGGAAGACCATCTTGAACACGATCACGAGCCGGAAATTGTCCCACTCGGTTTCGGTGATGAGATCGCCGGGCCGGCCCCGTTCGTCCTGTGTTCCGATAAGGACGCCATCCTCGACGACCCACTTGGCGTTTCCGATCTGTTTCCAGCCGGTGAGGTCGCGGCCGTTGAAGAGTTCGGGCTCTAGCTTGAGGTCCGTGTTCTTGCACTGACAGCACAGGAACACGGCAACAACGATGTACATGCACACTGCAAGTCTTCGGTTCATCAGTCGTCCTCCCTGTGTGGCGGCATCATGCGCACTGCCAGTTGCGCAGCCACGCGTAGTCATGCGGCAGGTTGGCCATCGTCACTTTAGCGTACCGGGCAACGGTCGCTCGCTCGGCGTGGGTCAGCTTCTTCCGGTCGGCGACCGCGGCCGCGTTGTTTCGTATCTCCTCGGGCAGAGTCATACCGGGGATGGTGGCCGTGATATTCCGGTTCTCGGTGATCTTCCTGATCACGAGCCGCGCGATCTCGTGGTCGCTGAGGTCCGCCCCGAGCTGGTTGGCCTGCCTGTTCGGCCTCCGGAACAGGCTGCCTCCCGCATAGGGTTTGATCGTCACCGTGCCGACGTTGCTCTCGCCCGCAAGGTCGAATATGCTGCCCGTCGGCGCGGCCTCGGTACCCAGTGTGACCGGGAATATCATCATCTCGAACTCGGGGAAGCTGCGCATGAGGTGCATCAGGAACTGTCGGTCGTGCGACGATATCCCGAGATGTTGCACTTTGCCTTGCTCTCTGGCCTTATGAAACGTCTCGACAACGACCTTCATCTCGTCGTCGGTATGGCCGCCGTCCTTGCGCATCGCGTTGTCCATCACCGCCTGCGGCCGCCAGATGGTCATCGTGTCCATCTGCAACCGGCGCAGCCCCTCGTCTATCTCGAGCATGAGCTTCTCGTGCGTCCGGTTGTTCGGGTTGCGCATGCACAGGATGTGGTCCGAGTAGCCGACGTGCATCTTCACGCCGAGCGATTTGAACGCCTCACCGTAGACGCACGCTTCGGCGGGTGTGGTGAGATCGAGATAGTTGAGCCCGGACTCGACCGCCTGGGCAACCGCCGCTTCCCGGTTGGCCCGTGCGTCGGCGGGCACCTTGTCCTTGTCGAAGATGTCCCAGTACCGGCCGCCCTCCCGGTTCTTCCAGTGGCCGCCGAGGCTCATGGCAGAGATCCACAAACCTGTTTTGCCCAGCCTGCGGTACTCCACGTTCGGGTTGTAGTTTAGCACCGCGCTCGGATCCGGGCGCGCCACCTTGGCCGTTTCTTGAGCGCAGCACTCGTCTTTCGACTGCAGAAAACCGCAGGCACATCCGGCCACGGCCGCGCCCACGGCGATCCTCGAACTCACCGTAACGAATTCACGCCGGCTTATCGGTTTCTTCATCGCTTATCTCCATTGAATCCATGTCTGTACTCAGCTATACAAGCACCGCATGCATCCTTCGACGAAGCCCGCGGCATTCAGTCATCGACGAGCTTCCATCCCCATTGTGGCGCAGAACGGGCGGTATGTCAAGACCGGAACATGAGGCAATGGCAGATCCAACCTGAGTCACACCCATCGTTTAATCCAGGATCTGACACCGCCGGACGCTTTGACCATAACGAGCGGCTTTTCGCATGTGCGGGCCACGGTTTCAGGGATCGACCCTCTCGTGATCTGGTTGATCAACGGTTCGCGTGTAGCACCAACCACGATAAGATCGTAGTTCTCGGTTTCTTCGAGAATGGCTTCAACGACGTTGCGCGCGTCAACCACCTTCGTGCGGACCTGTTCGCGGGGCAGGTAAAGACGCGATTGATGCTCGTCGACGAATGCCTGGATATCGAACCGTGTCCTGTCGCTGCCCACCGTGAAAGCGACTATCTCGCTATCCTCTTTCTCTGCGAGAATGCTGGCCACCTCGAGGGCAAACGCGCCGTTCGGCCCACCTGCAAGAGGGACGAGGATGTGGTGGAATTTGCGGTTGCCGCAGTCCTTGAAGATGACGACGTTGCACGGTGAGCGTTCAATGATGGGATCGACCGTGCTGCCCAGATGGAACTCGTGCGCTTCCGGCTGCCCGTGCCATCCCATGATGAGCATGTTGATCTTCTTCTCCCGGATAGCGGCGACAATACCGCGCGCCATGTTGCGACAATACCGCAGCGTCGTGCTGATGGGAAAGAGCGGCTGGAGATAAAGCATCGCCTCGACAACCCCTTCTTTGCCGTCCAACATATACTTCATAATCTGTTCTGCGTCGGTCAGCGGAACCTGATCGGGCACCTCGACCATGTGGAGCAGCTCAACGCGCGCTTGCTTGGCACCGCACAGCTTGTATGTGTTCCGCACCAACTCCAAGGCATTTGCGGGATTCGCGACGGCAACCATCACGCGGTACTCGTCGCCCACCGGTGCTTTCTCTTCCTCAAATATGAGTATTTCGTCTGCGGTGGTTATGGCGCGGGATTTCGAGTAGAACAGGTATATCAGCCCGCCGGCGGCAACCCACGCGGGTCCCAACACCCACGCGACCTTGCTCATTGCATGAAGGTTCACTGCAAGGACGACCTGGCAGACAATCGCCAGAATCGGGAACAGCGGAAAGAGCGGCATCATGAACCCGTAGGCCAGCTCGTCACCCATGTTGCTGCGTATCCGTATCACACACAGGTTTACCAGGAAGAAGAGGAACAGGAACATCATGCTTGCGCACGACGCGACGTCCTCCGTCGGAAGCAGTCCGGCGACGAAGAGAACGATCCCGCTCGTGAACGCAAGCGCGCCCCACGGCGTGTTTCGTTTTCTCGAGATCTTCGAGAACACCGGCGGCAGCATGGCGTCGCGACCGAGAGCGTACGAAGCTCGGGTCGCCGAGTATATCGTGGCGTTCAGTGCGGATGTCGACGAGAAGATCACCGCCAGCGTTACCAGGAACGCGCCCAGGAACTCGGTCGGCATCAGTTTCGAGACCGCTTTGCCGAACCCCGTGTCGCCGAACCCGCCGATCCATTCCCAGGGAGCGCCCTCCACTCCGGGCGAGCCTGCTTTTACCGCGACCACGGTGGCAAATGAGACCGCAACGTAGGTGAGTGCGGCTATGTAGACTGAGTAGAGCATCGCCTTTGGAATGTTGCGCTTTGGATCGATAGCCTCGTCGCCGGCCTGGGCGATGACCTCGAACCCTTCGAAGGCGACATAGGTGAACCCCATGGTAACGAACAGTCTGGACCAGCCGTGCGGCATGAACGGCTTGAAGTTCTGCAAGCGGGAAGGGTCTGTGATGGCAACGACTATGCCGACGACCGCGATAGAAAGGACAAAAAGCATTTGGCCGAGGGTGAACAACGCGCCCACCTTGCCCGTCTCGGACGCGCCACGGTAGTTTATATAGATGAACAAGGCAGCAACCGCGATCGCGACGATCCGTCTGGCGACGTCTATGGGAACGGGTAGCCAGGTCAGCAACTGAAGCTGGTAGAAGAAATCCAGCGTGTACGTGGCAAACACCACCGCGTACAAACTGCCCGCGACGCTCGATGCGAGCCATTCCATCCAGCCGGCAAGGAAGCTTGTTCCCCGCCCGAAACCTATTCGCGCGAAGTTGTACGCGCCGCCGGCACGCGGTATGGCGGAGCTCAGCTCGGCAAAGCTCATCGCTGTAAACAGCGCGATAACGCCGTTGAGCGCGAACGTAAGCACCACGCCGCCCGGACCGACCTCGCGAATCGATATGCCGATGCCTATGAAGACGCCCGCGCCGATCATCATGCCCAATCCCATCATCGTGATGTGGAAAAGGGTCAGTTCGCGGGACAGTTCCGCGGATACGCCGGGCTCATCCTTCACGGCGCAGTTCCCTCACAATCTCGCGAGCCGTGTGAAGACCGCTCTCGGCTATTCGGTCAATCGTCCGCCGGCTCCAGAGCACCAGGTACGTGATGAACCCCAAGGCGGCAACGATAACAACACACCCAAATATAGTGTCTCTATCCATAAAGGCTTCCTCCGGGCCAGTCGCTGGTCTGTGCATAGCCATGTAATCTGTCGGGGTTCATGAGCTGAGGATCTCGTGAGCGCGGGCCAGCCGGTCGCGTATCGGGATACCGTACGGACATCGCGGTTCGCAATCGCCGCATTTCTGGCATGCAGACGCGTTGACCTTCTGTTTGGCGTACTGTGCCCTGGCCCATTCCTCGTACCCGTAACGAGTGTACCAGCCTTCGAGACGCAGTATCTCGGGGATCATAAACCGCCACTCGTTTGCCGTACACGGCATGCAGTACGTGCAACCGCGACAGAAGCTTTCCCCGACGAAACGCATCGTCTCTTCGACCATCGCGTTTCGTTCGGCGGTAGACAACGAGACAGTACGAACGGCGAAGTTCTCGCGGACCTCCTCGGGAGATGCCATCCCGGGTATTGCGACTGACACGTCGTCGCACGAGAGAACAAACTCGAGCGCCCGTTGTGCGGTCATTGCTTCGGCCCCTGGTTTTGGGGTTCCGGTAGCGGATTTCGGGTTGACGAGGAACCCGCCGGCCAGCGGTTTCATCGCGATTATCCCGGCGTCTTTCTCGCGCGCCGTGGCAAATACCTCCGTCTCGGCACGTTCGCAGCCCATGTTGTAGGCTACCTGTACCGTGTCGAACGGAAAGCTTTCGAGGGCATGTCGCAATGCACCGAAATGGTGGCCCGTGACGCCGAGAAACCGGACCTTGCCCCTCTCGCGACTCTCGCAGAGTGCGTCGAGCACGCCGTTGTTCACGCGCTGATCGTAATCTTCGGGGCTGAGCAGCACGTGGAACTGGTAGAGATCGATGTAGTCGGTTTTCAGGGCCTCGAGACTCTCGTCGATGGCCGCGAGCATTTTCTTGCGGCTCCGTACGGCCGATTTCGTTGCGATAAACACCTCGGTCCTGCACCCGAGCGTGTGCAGAATCGCGCCTATCTTCTGCTGGCTGTCGCCGTATCCCTGGCCTGTATCGACGAAGTCGACTCCGAGATCGAGCGCGGTCTTCATCGTTCTATAGGCGTCCTCGACGCTGGTCTTCATCGTCGCAATGCCGCCCAGACCGATCGGGCAGACCTCGACCCCCGTGCGGCCGAGTCTTCTGCGTTCCAGTGGCATCAACCGACCTCACTCGTTGGGGATCAACCTGACCATCTGCGTGCCGTAAAGGGGCAGGGAGATGTTCAGCACAAAGTGGCGCGCATACGGCTCGAGCTGTCCGCGTGCCGCAACCGTCAGCTCACGCCGGTCGGTGCCGGCTGCGAAGTTCGAGTCCTTGTCGTCAACGGCGTACATCTCCCAGCGGTAGCTGGGCTTGTCCGGAAGTCCTTCCACCATCAACTGCACGGGAGCCATGGCGCGCTCGGCACCGTTGCCGTCGAGCCACCACCAGAGTATCACGCACACTTCCTCGTCTCCCGCAGCCGCCAGGGAGCCGATCCCGAAGCCGTCCGACGACGACTCACAATCAACCCGCGTGTCGCCCAGGAAGCTGAACATTCGGAACACGTTGTAGAGTGGTTTTGGTGTCTTGCCATCGTACAGGAGCAACCCGTTTCTCACGCCGAGGTCGGGGATGTCGTATGCCTGATCGTAGATGGCAAGATGGACGCCCGCATCTTCCATTGCTGATATCATCGCCGCAGCAAATGACGCGCAGAACTCCGTGTCGAACCGTGTGTCTTCCGTGCGACCTGGGTAGGACCACCCGTCGATTATCAACGGGATGGTCTCCGGCAGGCCTGCTTCCGCCAGAAGCTGTCTCGCAAGCTGAGCCCGGGCGACTATCTGTTTGGGTCGCGAGGTCTGCTCATGCCACGACAAGAAATCCAACGGAGCGCCCGATTCCCGAACGGCATTGAGAAACTGTGATATCCATACTGGTTCAAAGATCGCTGCCGATGGCCCCCCCAGCTGAGGGACGGAACCGCGCAACGCTTTTGCCGCGGAGCAGTAGAGCTCGAAATACTCCTCTCGCGTTCCGGCCCATGAATATGCGTTGTCCGGCCTGTCCCACGGCTCGAAGTACTCAACCGCGCCGGCACCGCAGCAGTTAATAAGATCCGATGCCAGCGTTGTCCATCCTCTGAGGCTGGCAGGCGGCGCCGTGCCGGAGAGAGGATTTCCCCTTGGCGACGCGCCCGGTCCCGTGGTCAGTAAGCGAGACAGGTCTGCCAGTTCGGGCGGTGTCATTCCGAAGCAAACCATTGGGCGAGCACCGATCGATCTCGCAAGGTCAACCTCCCGTCTGACGTCGTCCCACCGGGGCGACGATACGTCGGCCAGCGCGCGGAGCAGGGGCGCGCGACCTCCAAGCCGCACGGACCGTACGCCCAACTCGGCCATACGTTTTGTGGAGCCCGAAACACCCTCCCAAACACGGTTGAGCCTGCCAACGGTTTCCTGAGCGTTAACACGCACCTCGATCATGCCGCCGCTTTCCACGCGGCTGATCTTCTCTGCGACAGAGAGGGTCGGAGCAAGCTCGGTCCGGCTCATATCCACCGGCTGAACGGGAAAGGTGCGCGGCTCCTCGACCAGCCTGAGGGCCGAAAGGATAGCGCAACTGTTTTGTGCGACAAGCTCGAGCGTTACCGCGCCGTCCGCATGGGTGTCCGGGGCAAGGTCGATGCCCAGAAGCTCCCCGTACCACTGTTCGGCACAGGTCTTTCCGTCAACGCCGACCTGTTGTACGAGATACGGTCGCAGCTCTTCGGCAACTTCAAGGGCTACAAGGTACCGCCTGTTGGGCAGCAACCCGGACAGCTCGACCACGATCCGGTCCGCGTCGACCCATGCCGAGCGGCCCGCGTCGGAGTCGCCCTCGAGGAGCTGGTATCCGAACCCGAAGGCGAGACGGGACACGGAATCTGTGCCGCCGTCGGCAGCGCACGCGACATCCAGAACGGTTCTGCTTCGGCGAGGCTCGACCGGTTCGGTGACTCTACCGCGCACACAGCCCAATTCAATCAGCAACAAGATGAGTGCCAGCAGAGCGGTTATCGCCCAAGACTGAACGGGGATGTTCCCGACTACTGCGTCTCTCCTTCTCATGATGCCCTCACCCCAACCCTCTCCCAAAAGAGAGATCGGGAGTAGTCTGTTGGTCTCTGCAGGAGGAAGAGGGAATGGTCATCTTCCTCCTCTCCACGCAGAACCCGTCTTTCCCTACATTCCCAGTGCCGTCCCCATCACAGCTCGTCCTCGTTACGCACGACCCCGCCTTTGGTCCATATCTGTCTGCCTATAATGGGTAGGTATTCGCTCCAGGCGTCCGAGCGTTCCTGCGTTCGCTCGATCACCCCTACAAACGCATTGGTTTGCGCGTCAAGGTTGTCGGCGTGATAGAGCACACACGCCTCGAGCGTCTTTGGCAGCACGGGACTCGCCTGCTCGTACTCCCCCTGGTGGCTTAGTATGGCGTGTTCTATCTGCAGCCTGAGGCTGTCCGGGAATTCTTCTATCTGGCGCATCTTGTCGAGCGCCATCTGTGTGCCCATGACTATGTGCCCGAGCAGTTTGCCCTCATCGGTGTAGCGAATGGCATCGGCCGCCGCCATCTCATGGATCTTGCCTATATCGTGCAGGAAGGCAGCGGAGAGCAGCAGGTCGCGATCGATCTCGGAATACAGCTCGGCCATCTTCGCGCAAATGCAGACGACCTCGTACGTATGCTCCAGCAATCCTCCGATATACGGATGATGCCACTTCTTGCCGGCAGGTGTTGTGGTGAACTTCTCGATGAATGACTTGTCATCCAGGAAGAGCCGGGTCAACCGCGCAAGCCATTCGTTCTCGATCGAGCCCAGCAGGTCGCGCAGCTTGGACAACAGCGCATCGCGGTTTTCGAGCACGTACACATAGTCCTCGATCTTCACGTCTTCTCTGGGGACTTTCTCTATCGAGTCTGCCCGGAATTGAAGCCTGTCCTGGTAGATTCCTATTGTTCCGCGGGCCGTGACAATGTCTCCCTCTTCAACCACCCTGGCCACCGCGTCAGCCTTGTTCCACATGATCGCATCGATCTCCCCTGTCCGGTCCGCCAGACTCAGCAGCAGAAACGGTCCCCCGCGAGGTCCGCTCCTCAGTTCCTTTTTCGTCAGGAGAAACGAGTCGTTCACCGTCGCGTTAGCTACAAGATGATTCACGAACACCTGCTTAACCACCATGGCATCTCCTCTCCGGCAGAAATGCTGCATCTCCGATCTTCAACGACTCACCTCAGCCTCAGCATATTCTGGGGAGCTGGTCCGCGACGAGCATATCGATCACGCGCGTCCCTCCCGCCTCTGTTCTCAGCAGAACCTTGCCCTGCGGCTTCCCTATCACGCGCCCGATTATAGCCGATTCTGCCCCGTATTTTGTAGCTCTCATCGCCGAGAGGACTTGTTCGGCCCCATCTTGTGCTACGATTACGACCAGCTTGCCTTCGTTGGCAAGGTACAGGGGGTCGAAACCGAGAAGGTCGCAGACCGACCTGACTTCGGGCCGGATCGGAACGGAGTCTTCATCGATCTCTATTGCCACGTCGGCCCCGATCGCTATCTCCGCGAGGACCGTTGCCAGACCGCCGCGCGTTGCATCCCGCATGAACCGGACCTGTTGCCCGGCCTTGAGGACCGCACACGTCAACGAGTTGAGCGGCGCGCAATCGCTGAGCACTTCCGCGGCCACCTGAAACTCGTTTCTTGCCAACAGCACCGATACCGCATGTTCGCCTATGCCGCCGTTGATGAGCACCACGTCCCCAGGCTGAATGGTACGCACACCGAGCGAGAGGTTGTCGGGCAACACACCAACCCCCGCCGTGGTCACAAATATGCCGTCTGCGTTGCCTCGTGCGACAACCTTGGTGTCGCCCGTGACGATCTTGACGCCGGCTTCTTCGCACGCCGAAGCGGTGGAGTCAACGATTCGTTCGAGGTCGGCCAGACTGAATCCTTCCTCGATGATCAGCGAGTATGAGAGATACTTCGGCTCGGCACCCGCGACAGCGAGATCGTTTACGGTGCCGCAGACCGACAGTTTGCCTATGTCGCCGCCGGGAAAGATGTAGGGTGTGACGACAAAGCCGTCCGTCGTGAAGGCCAGCCGTCCGCCGCCGCTTTCGAGCTTGGCGGAATCGTCCAGCTCGGCCAGCATCGGATTCGAGAGCCGGTCGACGAAGACCTCGTTCACGAGAGCACGGGTCAGCTTCCCGCCGCTGCCGTGGCCGAGCCGTATCTTCCGGTCGTCAGGCGTCATCTCGTTGCCTGTACTTGTAGTAGGCTGCGCACGTGCCCTCCGACGACACCATGCACGGGCCTACCGGCGATTCCGGCACACATCGCTTCGCGAAGAGTGGACACTCCGGCGGCGTAACGATGCCGCGCAGAACCGACCCGCAGAGACAGCCCGGCGGATCGGGTGCTGCGCGGACCTCGGAAAGATCGAACCTGGCTCGTGCGTCGCAGTCTTTATACTTTTCTCGCGGCACGAGCGCGCTACCCGGCATGTCGCCGAGCCCGCGCCACCCTCCGTCCGAGGTCTCGAAGACGTCGTCCATCGCCTGCCTTGCCTTGATGTTGCCGTCGGCCCGGACGACGCGCCGGTAGCAGTTCGCCACCTCCGCCCTGCCGGCTGCGAGCATTTCGACAAGGGACGAGATCGCCATCATGATGTCTTCCGGGTCGAACCCGGCTATCGCGGACGGCACATGGTATTCGGTTGCGACGAAACCATACACATCGGAACCTATGATGACGCTTACGTGGCCGGGAAGCATGAATCCGTCAACACGAACGTCATCGTCGTCCAGCAACGCGCGCAGCGCCGGCGGCACCAGCCGGTTGCCGGGCAGGATGGCGAAGTTGTCGATGCCTCGGCGTTTTGCCTCGAGCACCGTAGCGGCGACCGTTGGGGCCGTCGTCTCGAAGCCCACCGCCAGGAACACCACCTGGGATTCGGGAGATTCCTCGGCCACCGACAACGAATCGAGCGCCGAGTAAACAAGCCGCACATTCGCGCCGGAGGCCCGTTCAGCGTCGAGGGTCGAGTGGGACCCCGGCACCCGCATCATGTCGCCGAACGTCGTCACCACCACATCGGGCCGGCGGGCAAGCTCGATCGCTTCATCCATGAATTGTGTCGGCATGACGCAGACGGGACATCCGGGACCCGAGATGAGCCGCACGTTCTGCGGCAGAAGGCTGTGGATGCCGTGCCTGTGGATGGCCATGGTGTGTGTCCCGCAGACTTCCATGAGCGTAACCGGCCCGAGCCTCGCGCAGTCTTCGCGGATCTTACGGGACAGAAGGTCCACCTTCTCGGAGGTTTTGAGTCCGCATGCGTCAGTCGTCATTGTCTTCCGCCATCTCCGCCATCTCGGCAAACAGCTTGAGCCGTTCCTGTGCTTCCTCGGTGTCGATAGTCTGGATGGCGAAACCGGCGTGCACGATCACGTAATCGCCCTCCTTCGGGTTGTCGAGCAGTTGCAGCGCGACAGGGACGGTAACCCCGCCGCTTTCCGCGACGCCGGACTCACCACTCACCTCTATCAATTTCATGGGGACAGCTAAACACATGCAATACTCTCCTTCTTCATTCGCTCAAACCCGCAACCACCGCCTGGCCGAGGCTTACGCCGCCGTCGTTGGGCGGCACGGCGCGGTGTGTGTAGACTGCGAAACCGCGTTCGGCCAGCGCGGCAACCGCTTTGCCAGTCAGTATCGAGTTCTGGAAACAGCCGCCGCTAAGCACGACGCGTTGGAGCCCGGTAAGCTCTCTCACTCTCGCGCAGGCGTCCGCGAACGCCCTGGCCAGCGTTGCGTGGAACCTGCCTGCAATCGTTGAATCGTCTTTCCCGGCGCGGATCTCTTCCACTATGCGTTCTATTGTCGGCTGTACCGAGATGACGAACTTGTCCGTCTCGGTGTCTCGTATCGCGAACTCGTAAGGTTCGGTCTGGGTCGGGTCGGCGATCCATTCCAGCTCGCACGCTGCCTGCCCTTCGTACGACATCACGTCGCGTACGCCGAGCAGCGCGGCAACCGCGTCGAACAACCTGCCGCAACTGGACGTTTTGGGAGAATTGACCCCTCTCTCGATCATGGCGACGAGAAACCGCACCTCCCCGAGACCGATTCGTTTGACGACGTCGAGGGACATCTCGAACAGGTCACGCCCGAAACATGAGTAGAGGTAGCTGACCGCCATGCGCCATGGTTCCTGGGCGGCAGCGTCTCCACCCGGTAGTGGGACGTAGTCGAGGTGTCCCACTCGTTGGTAGTCGCGAAGGTCCGCCACCAGCACCTCGCCGCCCCAGATCGCGTCGTCCGGACCGTAGCCCGTGCCGTCCATGGCCAGCCCGATGACCTCGCCGTCGAGCCCGCGCTCGGCCATACAACCTGCTATATGTGCATGGTGGTGTTGAACCGCAACATGTTTAAGATCCTTGTATCGTTCCTGCTCGAGGACGCCGAAGTTTGCCGGCACGCAAAGGTAATCCGGATGCATGTCGAACGCGATGATTTCGGGATGTATATCGAGTATGCGTTCGAAATGCTCGAGCGCAGAGATGAAGTGTTCGTACGTCTCGAGGTTCTTCACGTCGCCGATATGCTGGCTCGGGAAGGCTTCAGCCCCTTTTGTCAGGCAGATGGCGTTCTTTAACTCGGCACCGCATGCGAGCACCTGGGGTAACTCCAACTCGAGGAATACGGGTCGTGGCGCATGACCTCGCGACCGGCGCAACTGAACCGGCTCGTTCCTCGACACCCGCATCACCGAGTCGTCGCATTTGACGTGTATCTTTCTGTTGTGGACAAGAAAGTAGTCCGCAATCCCGTCGAGCCGTGCCCGCGCCTCATCGTTTTCGTAGGTGATCGGCTCGTCGCTTATGTTGCCGCTGGTCATCACCAGCGCGAGAAACCCCTCTTGCAGCAAGAGGTAATGGACCGGGGTGTAGGGCAGCATCACGCCGTGTTCTCTTCGAGACGGCGCGACCATGCCCGAGATTGGCGACGGGTCTTTCTTCTTCGCCAGCAGGATCGGTCGTTGGAGCGAGCCAACGGCGTTTCTCTCGGCGTCGCTGAGCTCGACGTACTTCTCGAGCGCGGCGATGTCGGGCGACATGACGGCAAACGGTTTCTCGTCGCGTTTCTTCCTGGCCCTGAGCCGCGCGACCGCCTCATCGTTTGTCGCGTCGACAGCCAGGTGGAATCCGCCCAAGCCCTTGACCGCGACGATGAGCCCGTCTCTCAGCATCCGGGCCACCTCGAGGATAGGGTCTGACACCGGTACTTCTTCCCCGTCTGCATCGACAAGTGCCAGCGATGGTCCGCACTCCCAGCAGGCGTTCGGCTGGGCGTGGAACCGCCTGTCCGCGGGGTCGTCGTACTCGGCTTGGCATTGGCCGCACATCACGAACGGTTTCATCGTCGTGTTCGGGCGGTCATAAGGTATGTCCTGAACGATGGTAAACCGGGGGCCGCAGTTTGTGCAGTTGATGAATGGATACCGGTACCGTCTGTCCTCCGGGTCGAAAAGCTCCCGCAGACAGTCGTCGCAGACGCAGATGTCCGGAGAAATCAACGTGCGCCGCGCATCCCCCGCCCGGCTCGGCTCGATGACGAACCCCTGAGCGTTGACAGGCGGTACCTCGCGCGTGTCGATCCTGGTAATCACGGCGAGGGGCGGTTTGTCGGCGACGAGACGTGATAGGAAGTCGCGCACAGCATCGTCTTCGCCTTCCGCCTCGATCTCGACGCCGCTCTCGGTGTTCCTGACGCGGCCGCAGAGGTCCCGTTCGGTCGCGAGCCGGTACACGAACGGCCTGAAACCGACTCCCTGCACAATTCCCGATACCTCGCTCTTGGTGCGAACCCGCATATCCCTAATTCCAGCCCTTTAATAGCATAACAGACAGATCTCTCACCGATATACTATTTTACAGCTTTCGGAGCGGTCTTTCAACGACAAGAAAGGTGAAGCAATAGTCGCTGCTGTGGTATAATTGTGCAACGCACCTGGTAAGGATTCTGGTTGGGGAAACATGCCTTCGTAGCGTGACAAAGACGCTGATAGCAATCTGTAACGCT
Organism: uncultured bacterium; assembly: GCA_964524145.1. Lineage (GTDB taxonomy): Bacteria > Hydrogenedentota. The sequence continues at coordinate 37,300 of CAZGCA010000051.1, forward strand.
GACGATCCGATGTCGCTAGGCCATCACTATGTGAAGGCGTTTCGTCTGTCGCCTGCGGTATCGGCACGATGCAAGGTCGTCGTTGCGCGTGAAGTCCCGCCTTCGGGTTCAGACGTTGAGCTACTGATATCCCAAGCGCTCGATGAAGAGGAACCGCCGGTTCTCGTCCATTTCAGCGGAGCGCGATACGCTTCTTCGGGCTTGACTGAACTGGACGTGCCCAAAGCACTTATCTGTACCGACTGGCGGGCAGACTTTCGCCTGTACGCAGAGTTGAGCCGGCTTTTCGAGTTGGTGGTCGTCGAGGACAAACGAGCCGCAGATGCGTTCCGAAGTGTTGCCGCCGACACCGTCGTCATTCATCCTTGCACCGGCTACGATCCCGAGGTCAGCCACCCGATACAGATCCTCAAGGCTTACGATGTGACCTTCGTTGGGATGCTGGAGCCTGCAAAACGGAGGTCTCGTGAATGGACCGCCGAGACGCTTGTGGCTATGTCCCAGCGTGGCATCCGTGTCAACTTGCTGCAGGGCGTCGTCGGTCGCGACGCCGCTCGTGCCTACAACCGCTCGCGTCTTGTGGTGTTTGGAGCGGAGTTCGACGGGATCGAGAGCGCGGTGGTCGAGGCATTAGCGTGCGGACGCGCGGTGCTCGTGCCGCGAGGGTTCCTGGCGGCCAAACCGTGGCCGCTCGAAGCAGGCAAACACGTCATCGAATACGAGCCGGAGACGCTCGAAGAGGTTCTCGAAGATTACCTGACACATTCCGAGAAACGAGACACGATAGCCCAAGCGGCACGCGAGGTCGCCGAGCAGACGTTCTCCTACGAATCACGCGCACTGGCGTTGCTGGATCTGCTCGAACAGAACGCCGCGCCGGCGGCGGAGCGGCCCGGAACCGAGTCGTCCGGCATCGATGAACGCTTGCTCGCTCAGGGGATAGCGCTCCATTATCAGGGCAACAGCGATGCTGCCGCGGACGTTTTCAGACAGCTCGACCGTAGCGCCGCGACAGCTTGGAACAACCTTGGCGTTACGCTGGCCTCTGCTGAACGGTTTCCGGAAGCTGCCGCCGCAATATGCAATGCTGTTGAGGAAGGCGAACACGACCGGTTGACGGCATTCAACGCGGGCATGATCCATCTTCGAGCCGGAAAGCTCGGTCGGGCGCGCCGGTGGTTCGAGAAGGTGCTCGAGTCCAAGATGCCTGCGTCTGTGTCGCCGTCAGTGCTTGTCCTCGAGCCCGATTATCGAACGAAACTGGCCTGCGAGGTTGCCGCCTGCCTCGGTGCCATGGGTGACGCCGACCAAGCCGGGGCGACACTAGGCCGCGTTCTTGAGTTCGAGTCGTGTCGGGCGCTGTGTGAGATAGCCATGCGCCAGGAACGTTACGGCGACGCGAGAAACGCTGCGCAAAGGGTGGTTTCGCTGGTTGATGAAGACTGCTCAGCGTGGCTTGACCTGGGGCGCGCGTGCGCTCGCGCCGGCGACATCGACTCTGCAGAGGAAGCATATCGGAAAGCGATATTGTCGGAACCGATGTGTACCGAAGCCCAGCAGGAACTCATCTCGCTGCTTTCCGGCGAGAACCGGTCCGAGGAGACCGCTGCGGTCTGGGAAGCATCTCTGTGCACAAACCCGCTCTTCGCGATGGCGGACCGGGCCCGGTCGTGGCGCGAACTCGGCGATCTGAGCAAGAAGATGAACCGGGACGTCGACACGTTCAGGCACTGGTTGCGCTCGCTGTTGCTGGACGCGGAGCAGCCCGAACTGGAAGCGATGCTGACCCGCATGGTCCAGGTGGACAGGGAACGCAACATTGTGAAGGTAGGCGCGGCGGAGCTCGCGAGGCCGACGGTTTCGCTTCTGATGATCGTAAAGAACGAGGAGGACATCCTGCCCGAATGTCTACGGGCTATGAAACCGCTCATGGACGAGATCGTCATACTGGACACGGGCTCGACCGACCGCACGCCTGAGATCGCCCGTGAGTCGGGTGCGCAGGTTCGTTTCTACGAGTGGCAGGACGATTTTGCCGCGGCACGCAACGAGTCGCTCAAGCATGCGCGGTGCGATTGGGTGCTTATCCTCGACGCCGACGAGGTCGTTTCTACACGCGACTTCCCGTTTCTGGCGGCGATCATGGCGTGTGGCGATTACGACGCCATCGAACTCGTCCAGGCAACATACGTCCAGTCAACTCACATGCTCAACCTTATTCCCGTGCGTGATGAACTCGAGGAGGCGAGAGGTTGTCCCGGTTACGTGCCAAGCCCTCTCGTAAGAGCGTGGCGGCGCGACGCGGGCTACTACTTCGAGCACAGGGTACACGAGACGGCCAACGGGTCGGTGATCAGATCGCGTGGCCGCATAGCTTCTTTGCCCGTCCTGATACACCATTACGGGAAGCTTGTTTCAGAGAAGCGGCTCGACCAGAAGGCGCAGCTCTACCTGAAGCTGGGTCAGCTCAAGATCTCCGACGATCCGGAGGATGCGAAGGCGGCGGCCGAGCTTGGAAGACAGCTCAAAGACCTCGGCCACTACGACGAGGCGCTCGACGCGTTTCAAAAATCGTTGGCGCTCTCGCCGTACCTGGTCATGGGTGTCGAGGGGCTTGTCGAGATGGCGTTCATAAAGGGCACCTACCGGGAGGCTGCCGAAGCCCTGGCATCGTTGGAACGCGACAGAATCAGCTTCAGCGATGACCTGGCTGTAAACTTTGCAGCGCTTCAGCTCAAGCACGGAAATGTGGGTCAGGCTGCGGAACGGCTCGAAGGTGTTCTCAACGCCAACACGGACAAACCGCTCGCGTGGTTGCATCTCGCAAAGGCGTACGAGTACCTGAACCGGGTGGACGCGGCACGGGACGCTTACCGGCGGGCGCTCGATCTCGAACCCGGCTGGAAGGCAGCGCACGTGAGGTTACGATCTCTGGACAGCAGGATCGAGGCCGCTGAGCTGGCCGAGAGGGGTGAGACGGCCGCCGCGATCGATAGCCTGAAATCGGCCGCCAAACAGAATCCCGCCAACGATCTGCTGCTCAACGATCTGGCGGCCGTTCTAGCTGTCTCTGGGTATCCGGAACAGAGCGCAAAGCTACTGTCTCGTGTGTTGAAGCTGTCGCCCTGGTTGGAGTCTGCCGCCGCTAACGCGAAAGCCGTCGAGAAGATGTTGCATGGGACTACGGAGAGCGACACGGAGGGAGAGGTGACGTGAACGAGATCGTTATAAGAGACTACCGCGACGAGGATGAGCAAGAGTGGATGCGCGTGCACGCCGTCATACTCTCGATATCGCACTCGTGGAATTATTCGATCCAGCAAAGGCCAGTCTATACTCATGATTCAATAAGGATCGTGGCTACTATCGACGAGAAGATCGTCGGGCTGATGGACGTGGAAATCGAGAGCGAGCCCGGTGCGATATGTCTCCTGAAAGACAGCATCGGAGGATACGTGCTCGAGTTCGGCCGCCTGCCGGAGTATGCCGGGATGGAGATAGGCGTCAAACTCACCGAGGGAGCCAAAGACCGAATGCTGGCTAAAGGGGTGCACCGGCTCGAGTTCTGGTCGCAGGAACCGCGCGCGCAGAAGTACTACGGTCGCCATGGTATGAAGGAGATCAACCGGCACTACCGGTTCCGGATGAAACCCACCCAGGACATAGTGGACTACCTGAAGGTGCGTTCGATAGGGTGCGAGTACCTTTACTGCGCATGTGTGCCGGAGGTTTTCGAAGAGGTCAAGGGCACGCACGAAATCATCGAGAAACACCCGCTCGAGCCGCATCTCTGCATCGGCTATGAGATACGATTCTAGAATGCTGTCCGCGACCGGCAGGCGTTGTTTACGATGAACAAGCCGAAACTCTCACTGGCAATGATCGTTCGTGACGAAGGAGAGCGGCTGGCCGAGTGTCTCTCGAGCGTCCGCTCCGTGGTTGACGAGATCGTTGTCGTGGACACCGGATCGCAGGACGATACGGTGAGCGTTGCCGAACGGTTTGGCGCGAAGGTCGGCCACTTCGAATGGTGCGATGACTTCAGCGCTGCGCGAAACGAGTCTCTGCACCTTGCTACGGGCGAGTGGGTGCTCGTTCTCGACGCCGATGAACGGCTCTCCGAAGGCGATGCCCGGAAGTTGAGGGAACTCGCGGATGCGGACAGACGTGTGGCGTACCGTATGACGACTCGCAACTACGGTTTTGACGACAGGCTCGACGGGTGGACCCGGTGCGACCCGGAATCGCCGGAGGCACAGGGGTTTCCCGGTTGGCATCCGTCGGTCAAGGTGCGCCTGTTCCCCAACGAACCGGGGATCGAGTTTCGCGGCAGGATACACGAACTCGTGCGCGACTCTCTTATCGAGAAGGCCATAGAGCGAGTGCTTTGCGACGTCCAGGTACATCATTACGGGAAAGCGCAGAACCCGGGCGAGCTCGATCGCAAACGCTCTTATTACCTCGATCTCGGTATTCGCAAGGTACGCGAGCATCCCGACGACGCCAAATCGCACTTCGAACTCGGCAACCAGTATCGTGAGTTGGGCGACACGGAGAGCGCGGAACGATGTTATCGCGACGCTCTGCGGCTTGAACCAGATTCGGCAATAGTCTTAAACAACCTGGCTGCAATATGTTATGATAACGGCGACCATGCTGCCGCCGCGGAATTGTACTCGAGGGCGCGCGATAGTGCGCCCGAAAACCTGCAAACCCGCAGGAACCTCGCAACAACATATCTTGCGCTTGGGCGCGGCCGCGACGCGCTGACGGAGATAGATGCGGCTCTAACCCTTGACCCGATGATCCATCAGGGGCTCTATATCAGGGCCGTGGCGTTGGAGACGGCGGGCAGATACCTCGACGCCGCAAACGCTTACGGTGAGGCTCTTGACGGAGCGCCAAACCTCGACGAGGCCGGTTTGAGGTTCGCCAACATGTGCGTTTCAGGGGGAGTCACGAGCGCCGGGCGGACGATTCTTTCGCGTCTGCGGGAAGCGCATCCCGACAGTGCCGTAATCGCTAACACGTTGGGAGAGCTAGAGTTCAGCGACGGCAATATTGATGTGTCCGGAAGTCTCTTCGAGACCGCGACGAAGCTCGATGAGTCCGTTGCGCGGTACTGGAACAACCTAGGCGTAGCCAGGATCGCGCTCAACGACCTGCGTGGTTCTCTCGCCGCCTTCAAGACCTGCCTGTCACTGGATCCGCGTAACGCGGATGCCAGAGCGAACCTCGCCGCATTGAAAGAAACCCTCTAAAGTTTTCCAGAGATTTGTCGATAACCACGATAGGCGTGGAGTCTCCAGTGGTTCGCGTCTTCACGCCGTGGGATGTCCCAGCACGTAAGTTAGCAGGAGTAGTGTGTGCCGACGCAAGGATGCGGAGGCGAAAATTCAAGGAGGATAAACGCAATGGGTTTGAGGATCAACACCAATGTGCCGGCGATGAACGCCCACAGGCAGTTGAGCAGGACAACTCTGCGGCTGAACAAGTCGTTGCAGAAGTTGTCGAGCGGCTTGCGGATTAACAGGGCCGCTGATGACGCTGCCGGGTTGGCGATCGCCGAGAGCTTGCGATCCCAGATCACGGGTTCGCGAGTGGCGCAACGCAACGGTCAGGACGGCATATCGCTGGTGCAGACTGCTGAAGGTGCGCTGGCAGAAACCACGAACATGCTTCAGCGGATGCGCGAGCTGGCTGTCCAGTCGGCAAGCGGTACACTCAGTGACGAGAACCGTTTGTCAATACAGGCTGAGGTTACCCAGCTCATGGAGCAGATTGACACAATAGCGTTGAACACCGAGTTCAACGGTGTCGTTCTGCTCAGTGCCGTAAGCACCATCACGCTCCAGGTGGGTGCCGAGATAGGTCAGACGATGAACGTCACCGTCAACGGAGCCGACAGTGCCGACCTGCAAATCAATACGGGGTTTGCGGTGAGCTCGGCCGCAAATGCCTCGACCGCGTTGCAGCAGATCGACTCTGCTATCTCGCTGGTCAACGGCATCAGGTCGGGACTTGGCGCAACACAGAACAGGCTCGAATTCACCATCTCGACGCTCTCAATACAGGAGGAGAACGCGTCTGCATCTGAGAGCGCAATTCGTGACGCTGACATGGCGCTCGAGACGGTGGAGTTTACGCGTAACCAGATACTGCTGTCTGCAGGTGTGTCGATGCTGGCCCAGGCCAACATGGTGCCCCAGATGGCCCTCAACTTGATCGGGTAACGTAGGCGACGCGCGCAATGAGTAGTGAAAGACGAGATGTTCGGCGCTTAAGCCCACAGGCCGGCGTCTGCCGTAACGGCCGGCGCCACGGGTCCGGACATTGTGCCGCATCGCCACGGGGCAGGGCCATGGTTCACTCACTTGGCTGTAACGGGTACAGCGATACCTGTCGAGCAAGAGAAGGAGGCTTATGCCTGTATAACGTGCATGTAGCATAGGAACGGGCCCGGGCACTGCCGTAAGGCAGGGGCTGATGCGATGGGAAAAGCATGATGGGAGCGCGTCGTCAAGGGTTACAAACGATTCAGTCCGGGGTCTTCCTGTGTCTAGCAGTTGGTCTTGTATGGATAACTTGAGGATGACAAGTAGGGCGAGTTTCAAGCAGAACAAGAGACCTACGTGAGGAAAGGGGGTGATCGACACGGCCGGGATGAGGTGATCAGCGGTCTCTGGAGATCGTCTGAGCTTCACACTGGCGGGTAGTACGACGCAGTTAAGCCGGGCGGAGGTTCTCGCCGAGCGGCGAGTGTCTCCACGACGCGATGGGATCCGCGTGCTTGATGGGAGCGTTATCTGTTGCGAAAAGATTCGGTCCGGGGCGTATTGTATTTCTGGCCTGCCAACCGTCAGAGAATGCGGGCCAAAGAGTACACACGCCACACAGCGGGTAGAGCGTATCGCTCGACGTGTGCGGAGGCGCATGGAGAGGGAGGGCTCGATCGCATCGCCATTGTTGTAGGTCCACCCTGGCAAGGATGCCAGTGGTGGTGACAACTTCAAGGAGGAACATGTAAATGGGACTTCGGATCAACACAAAC
>CAZGCA010000052.1:0-41600 GCA_964524145.1 uncultured bacterium
ATTCCCCACCTGAAACGCCATCAAGCTGCGAATTTTTTGGGGGATGTTCTGTGATCGCTGCCAGTTGACCGGGAGATTATCGCGTGGTATAGTCGCGGCAACATCAACCGGATCGTGTGAACCCTTGCTGACGGAGTGATCTCATGATAGCGAAACGGATGTCACTGATAGACTCGTCGGGTATCAGGAAGGTGTTCGAGCTTGCCGCGAATCTCGAGAACCCGATAAACCTGAGCATCGGCCAGCCGGATTTCGATGTACCCGACCCGGTGAAAGAGGAGGCCGTGCGCCAGATACAGGCCGGGTTTAACCGGTACACGGTCACGCAGGGCATCCCGGAACTCCACGACGCGTTCAAAGACTACTACAAACAGCGGTTCGGCGTCGAGCTCGAGAACACGCTGGTAACCTCGGGCGCGTCGGGCGGGATACTGCTCTCGTTCATGGTGTTGTTCGAGCCGGGCGACGAGGTGCTTGTCCCGGACCCGTATTTCGTGATGTACCCGCACCTTATCAGAATCGTCGGCGCGACACCCGTCTTCTTCTCGACATATCCCGACTTCGTCACCCGGGCCGAGGAACTCGAACGGGCCGTATCCGACCGAACGAAAGCGATCATGATCAACTCGCCGACCAACCCCACCGGCCACGTCATGAGCGAGGACGAGCTGAGAACCGTTGCCGAGTTTGCGCAGAGACACAACCTTCTGGTCATCTCGGACGAGATATACGAACAGTTCTCGTACGATATGAAACCGCACTGCATCGCCCAGTTCCACGACCGCGTGCTCGTGCTGCACGGGTTGTCCAAACTCGCGGCCATGACCGGTTGGCGCGTCGGGTTCGCAGCGGGCCCGGCGGAGATCATCAAGCAGATGACCGTGCTCCAGCAATACTCGTTTGTCTGCGCGCCGTCATTCGCACAGAAGGCGGGTATCGTCGCGCTGAAACAGGATGTCTCGGAGAAGATCGAGGCGTACCGGCGCAAACGCGACATGATATACGACGGTCTCAAAGAGAAGTTCAACGTCGTCAAACCCGGCGGCGCGTTCTACATCTTTCCGGAAGCTCCGGGAGGCGACGCGGACCGGTTCGTTCCGCTCGCCATAGAGAACAACGTGCTCATCATACCGGGCAACGTCTTCTCGGAACGCAACACCCATTTCAGGATATCGTACGCAGCGGACGACGACACGTTACGCCGGGGCATCGAAGTGCTCAACCGGCTCGCTTAGCCCGCGAGCTCCGCAACTGGCCGCAGGCAGCATCTATGTCCGCTCCCTTGGACTTGCGTATGAACGCCAGCACGCCTTTGGACCGCAGAACCTTCTGAAACTCGAGAACCGTCTCGCGCGACGACGGTTCGAACGCGGCGTCCGGAAACGGGTTCATCAGGATAAGGTTCACCTTTGCGTCGAGCTTCTTGGCGATCCGCGCAAGGGTGCGCGCCGTCTTCACGGTGTCGTTGACGCCGTCGAGCATCACGTATTCGAGCGTCAGCGGGTATCCCGAGGCAGCGGCGTAGTCCTGGCATGCCGACATGATCTCGTCGATAGGGTATCTCTTGCCGGCAGGCACAAGACGTGCTCTTGTCGCATCATCAGGCGCGTGGAGCGAGAGAGCGAGTTTGACAAAGACGCGGTCCGCAACCAGCCGGCGAATGCGGTCGGGCAGCCCGACCGTCGACAGCGTGATCCGTCGCGGCGACTTGCCGAGCCCGTACTTCGCCCGAAATATCTTGAGCGCGCGAACCGTGGCGTTATAGTTGGCCAGCGGCTCGCCTATTCCCATGAAGACTATATTTGTAACGAGCTTCGAGCCCGTCAGCCTGCGCACCTGCAGTACCTGATCGACTATCTCCGCAGGAGTCAGGTCCCGCACCAGACCGCCTTTGCCGCTTGCGCAGAACAGGCATCCCATCGCGCACCCTACCTGTGTCGAAATGCAGACAGTGTTCCGTTTGCCTTCCGGTATCAACGCGGTCTCGACGGCGTTGCCGTCGTGCAGGCCGAACAAGAACTTGGCCGTGCCGTCGTGCGACTTCTGTTCGCCGAACAGCTCGAGCACGTTGAGCCTGGTGTTTTGTTTGAGCCACGAACGAAGCTCTTTCGGCAGGTTGGTCATCTCTTCGTACGACCCAACGCCATTCTCATACACCCAACCTGCAATCTGCGCCGCACGATACGCGGGGAAGCCCGCGGTGCGCATGGCTTCCTGGAGTTCGTCCAGAGTCAGACCCTTGATTTCCAACGGAAGAGACGTGTCCTCGACCATGATGTGCTTGCCTAGCCCGGTTTTCTCACCGAAAGAACTTTCGAGAACAAGACACTTGCCACATGATTCAGCTTCCTTATCGGAATCCGTCCCGTAGGGGACGACCGATAATAGCCCAGGAATTCATTCCTGGGATCAAGTGCACACCCCTCCCAGCCAGTCGAGTCCCGTAGGGACGACTGAAAGAAGCTCGACCCAACAGCGGGTTCAGCCGTCCCTACGGGACTAAACACTCGTTGCGTCACACCGCTCTCCCAGGAGTGAACTCCTGGGCTATTCTCAGCCGTCCCTGCGGGACGTACCGGTGTTGTTGCGCCTCTGTGGCGATTGGCTGTCATGCGGCTGCGTTGGTCCCGACGACAGAAACAAGACAGTTTGCTTAAAGGAGAATCACTCATCTTGACCCGTAACGTAGTGCCACCTCTATACATCAATAGCCTTCACCATCCATCTGGTGAGAAACCCGAACTAGACGTTGAACCGGAAATGGATTATGTCGCCGTCCTGGACGACGTAATCCTTGCCGTGAACCTGCAGTTTGCCGGCCTCCTTGGCGGCAGCCATCGTGCCGCCGCACTCGATGAAATCGTCGTACGAGACGGCCTCGGCGCGGATGAACCCTCGTTCCATGTCAGTGTGCACGTGTCCCGCAGCGGCGACAGCGTTCGTGCCGGCCGTGACGGTCCACGCTCGCATTTCGGGACCCACAACAGTGAAGAACGAGACAAGGTGCATCGTGTCGTACACCAGCCGTATGAACCGGTCGCGGGCCGGCTCGGAGATTCCCATCGCGTCGAGAAACTCGCGCTGCTCGTCATCGGGCAGCTCGGCAACCTCCATCTCGACCTTGCCGCACATGTCCAACACACCGACACTCGTTTGCGCGGCAAATTCCTGGACCGGCCCCAGGTTTTCCTTCCCTATCGACTCCTCGCCGATGTTGATCAGTGCAACCTGCGGTTTGCGGCTCAGGAACTGGAACCCGGCAATCTCGTGTTCCTGTTGCGCGGTCATCTCGAGGGTGCGCAACGGTTTGTCCTCATCGAGATGAGCCTTGCACTTCTCGATCACGATGTGTTCGAGACCACCCTGGTGTTCCTTGTCCATGGTTGCGAGCCGTTTCTCGACAATCGCAAGGTCGGTTATCACCAGTTCCGTTTCCATATCCTTGACGTCGCGCGGCGGGTCGACGCTCCCGCGCGGATGCAGCACTGCCGGCGCTTCAAACGCCCGGACAACATGTGCCAGCGCATCCGAGTTGCGCAGCGCGTTCATGGCATTCTGGTCGAGCGGACGCTCCTCGTTTCCAAGATCGGTTCGTGCAACGTCCACAAAGCTCAGCTCAGTGTGGTTGACCTTATCCGGCTTGAAGATCTCGGCCAGCTTGTCAAGCCTCTCGTCGGGCACTTTGATCACGCCCAGATGCGCGTCGCGTTTCCCACCGTACCCGCCCGTTTCAGCATGACCGCCCGTCAACACATCAAAGACGGTGGTCTTGCCCGACCGCGCAAATCCGATAATGCCAACCTTCATGGCCATCACCCCCAATCCCTGTCAACAATAGGGCAATGCAAAATCCGAAACTGACAACCGACAACGCAAAACGGCGGAATTGGACGTTCCAACTCCGGTCCTTCGCTGATTAGGGTGGACCGAGATACTGTTCGCCTCTTCCCCGCCATTGCGAGCGACCGCAGGGGAGCATGGCAGTCTCTCAAGTGGCACTGACTCTTCACAAACGAGATTGCCACGTCGCTTCGCTCCTCGCAATGACGGCATCGGGGCACTGATGTGGCAAGGCCGGATCAGGTGCTTACAATAACGCGCTCCAGACATCCTCCTACGTCAACTGGACCCTGAAATCGGAAGGATCTCAAATCCCGGGTTAATTTTGCATTGTCAGTTTTAGATTTTAGGTTTCATATTGGCTTCCGCCCGTGAGCACTCACGCTGCGAGGTTTGTCTGGTCCTCGCTAACGCTCGTTGCCCGGGACGGCTTCTTCCGTATTCGCAGGAACGCTTTGCCCTCTTTGATCTCAAACCGCTCGATTTGGTCGAGCGTTTTGCGCACGTCCGGATTCTGCCTGAGGTTCATGTCAAGCTGGTCGGTTATGCCCTCGCTGAACATTTCTGGAACCACAATGTTGTTTACTGTGGCTTCGTCCACGACGGCGACAACGTGACCGTCGTCGATCGATACCTTACCGCGAAAATCGATGTTGAAATAGCGCGTTGTCTCCTCGAACGGGACTCGCAAAGACAGCTGCACGTGCGCTCTGTCCTCCTCGGTATCGATCCGAAACCCCTCGATACTGTCGGCCAGCTTCGGGTCGCCTGTCAGCACAAGCACGTTTATCTCGCGCTCGTCGAGCACGAGATCCGCGACGCCATCTTCGTCAAGCCGTTTGGTGAGCGATTCGATCTTCGCCATGACCTGGGCAGCCTCATCCGGGCTGACGGTCACCATCTCTATCACCATCGGTTCCTCAGAGAATACCGTCTTCATAAAGTATTGGTACCCAAACCACACAAACCCCGCAACGCCGCCGCAACTCAGGACCATTATCACCAGGCAACCGAGAAGGAATCTCGGCCAGGTGAAACATCCACTGCGCTGCTCGACGGGAACCGGCGGCGGCACAGTGTCGTAGCGCTGTTGTTCGTTCATCTCTCTCCTCCTTCCGCGTCGATCTTCATCCGCTCGAAATAGTCTCTTCTCATGGACGAAACCCTGCGGACCATGCCGAACGTGCCAATAAGGTTCGGGATTATCATCAAGCCGAAGACGGTGTCCGAGAAATTCAGTATTGGTGTAAACGTCCATACCGCGCCGAACGAAACCGCAACCACATAGAGTATCTTGTACGGGAGCACCATCCATTCCCCGAACAGGTATTCCACGCATTGTTGGCCGTAGTACGACCAGCTTATCATGGTCGAGAACGCGAACGTCGCGATACCTATCGTCACTATGTACCTGCCGAAACCCGTTATGGCGGAGTCGAATGCGAGTGTCGTCAGCGTTGCCCCTGCAACACCCGAACTCTTCCACGCGTCCGTGATGATGATCACCATCGCCGTCATCGTACACACAACGATGGTGTCCACGAACGGACCGATCATCGCCACGACGCCTTCCCGTATCGGTTCGTCCGTCTTCGCGGTCGCGTGCGCTATCGGCGCCGAGCCAAGTCCCGCCTCGTTCGAGAAAACCGCCCGCTTAACGCCTTGATGGATCACGGTGCCGAACGCGCCACCCGCCACGGCATCGCCCGTGAACGCGTCCTTCACTATGAACGCGAAAACCGACGGCAGCTCCAGGATGTGCGTCAGAATAACGAAGAGTGCACCCAACACGTAGACGACGCACATGAAGGGCACGAGCGTGCCCGCAACATGTCCTATTCGCTTGATACCGCCAACGATCACGAGCGCCACGAGAACTCCCAACACGATTGCAGACACCCACGTCGGCACCCCGAAGTTTGTCGATAGCGCGAGCGCCGTCTGGTTTGACTGGAACATGTTGCCGCCGCCAAACGCCGAAATCGCCCCGAACGACGCGAACGTCAAAGCGAGCGGTTTCCATTTCTTGCCGAGCCCCTGCTCGATGTAGTGCATGGGGCCGCCGTGCGTCGAACCGTCAGGCGCAACCTTGCGATACTTTATGGCCAGCGTGCACGTGGTAAACTTCGTTGCCATACCGACACACGCCACGAGCCACATCCAGAACAGTGCTCCCGGGCCGCCCGTGCTGATCGCGACGGCGACACCAGCGATGTTGCCCAGCCCGATGGTGGCGGACAGCGCCGTACACAACGCCTGGAAATGCGACAGCTCGCCCGCCTGGTCCGGACGGTCGTACTTGCCGCGTATCACCTGGATGGCGTGCCCGAACTTGCGGAACTGTATGCCGCGGTTCCATATCGTCAGAAACAGCCCGGCCCCGATCGAGAGCATGATCAAGGGAGGACCCCACACAACCGTTACTGCTTTCTCGAAAAACTCCGCTACGACTCCCATCTGATCTCCATCAGCAGTCCCAACCCGGCGTTCGTTACCCCAAAAGATAACAGAATCGCGCGCAAAAGCCAACCGTCTTGAATCGAAACCGATTGGATACCGCAAGACCCGCCGGTGCAAAGTGTGCTGCTATGAGGGCATCCGACTGGCACCTGCTCATGGCTGCCTCGTTGCTTGTTATGCTGCCCGTGCTCGTTCTCTACGCGTTCGGCCAGCGCGCGTTCATCCGCGGCATAGCAACAACCGGCATGAAAGGGTAGCCACTCCCCTATCCTGCCCGCCATCGCCGAAGTCAAGGAACCACCGACCCTCCGCCGTGTTATAATAGAAGGAAAGACCATGAGCGGTTCGTGACGAATCGGTTGATTATTCTGAAGGAGATCGAGAGATGAAAAGCAGGTATCTGGTTGTAGTAGTCCTGGTTGGGTTGACCGTGACGCTTGTGCATTCGCATGTTGCACGAGCACAGGGAGGCGGCGCGATGAGCCGGCTCCTCCAGCGGGTCGATACGGATAAGGACGGGTTTCTCACCAAGAAGGAACTCGAAGACTCGGGTCGGCGCGGTTTGGTGCGCGTCTTTGAGCGAATGGACGCCAACGGAGACGGACGGTTGAGCGCAGATGAACTGCCTGAAATGTCTCAGAGGCCGCGTCCCGCGCCGTACCAGAGACCGTCAGGCAGCCTGATGCTTTTCTTGCGGCTGAGATCGCTGGACACGAACGACGACGGCATAATTGCGCATGATGAGATCAAGAACGCGCAGCCAATTCTCATGAGCACACAGGTATCGAAGGCGGATAAGAACGGCGATATGACGATAACAGCGAAAGAGTTCAAAGCCTTCGCGGAAGAGATACGTGCAGAACCGAAACGGGACGGCGCAGTCGTCAACCCGCTCGTCGAGCTTGTCTGCGCTGACGCCAACGCCGACGGCAAACTGTCGAAAGAAGAGGTTGCAGCAGTCGAATCGAATGCCGCGAAACAGGTCGCCAAGAACGCGGATACCGACAAAGACGGCGCACTGTCGCTGGCGGAAGTCCGCGCCGTCGCGGGGCCGGCAGGCAGGTGGGCGAAGGCTCGAGAACGGTGGGGAGCGGGGGCCCCGGGGTTAGGATCGCTATCCGACCGCATCAAACAAGCGGACGCAGACGACGACGGACGTGTCTCCCTCGAGGAGCTTTCGAAGACGATGCGTGTGGGGGCTGACGGGTTCTTCAGCCGAGTCGACAAGAACGGCGACGGCTTCATCACCAACGATGAGGTCGAGCAACTGGCGTCGCAACGTTTGCAGGCTGCTCCCGAACGGCAATCCCGCCTGCTCGAGTTGTCGAACAAGCTCAAGGAGGTCGACAAGAACGGCGACGGCAAGATCACCGCGGAAGAGATCAGTGCCGCGTCGGCCAGTCTTCCGCCGGAACTGATGAAACAGCTTGACCTTGACGAGGACGGCGAGATAACCAAAGAAGAGATTGGGAAAGTGATCGCGCGTGGACGAGATGGGGGCGGCCGGCGCGGTCGGGGCGCGTTCGTTGAAAGGTGGAGTCGAGCGGACACGAATGGCGACGGAGCGATCACGCGCGATGAGGCGGGAGGAAGCGCTATGCGCATCCCCGACGCCCTGTTTGACAGAATGGACGGCGATTCCGACGGCAAGGTCTCACGGGACGAACTGGAATCGTTCATTGGGACCCGTCGCAAGGCGGTTCCAGAGCAGGATGCCCAATAGCCTGTTGTCTACGGTTTCGGTTCGCTGGCGCTATTCTTTGGAGCCGGTGAAGATCGCTCTCTTGAAACGGTAATCGCGCGCGATAAACGGCTCGTCCCCGGCCAACACTTCGCGCATCGCTGTCAGGCCGTCGCGAAACTCGCTCTCGGGGATGAGCCGCAACGTTGATATCCATTTCGCTGCGACACGCTCGTAGTAGTCGCGGTCGAGCACGAGCGGTTCCGGAGCAACGGTCTCAGTGATCTTTACGTTCGCGAATCCCGCACCGGTCATCGCGCGAACCACGTCGTCGTCCGTCGGGAACCGCTGCAGATCGATTTGTCCAAAGCTTGGAAAGAACTGGTTCAACGGGTGTTTCTCGATCTGGTACCTCGGTGTCGAGATCAACAGCAGGTTCCCCCGATCGAGCACACGGCACATCTCCTCGCAGAACGCGTCCAGATCGTCCGATACATGGTGGAGCACGTACAGACAGTACACCAGATCGAACGACCGGGACCTGAACGGCATAGCACGCAGATCGCCCTGCACCCAGCGGAACAACGGCTGTTTCGCGCGGGCCTTCTCCAACATCCCGGCCGATCGGTCGAGCCCAACCGTCGCAGCGCCTGTCAACCGGTTCAGAAGCAGCGCGTAATTGCCGGTACCGCACCCTCCATCGAGCACACGCGAACGTGCCCGGACGCAGCAACGTTCAGTGATCAGCCTGACGGTTTCGATATCGCCCGAACGGTGCGTATCGTAGTCCCGAGCAACCTCGTCATAGTCTATCTTCATAGGGGAACGGTGTCACGCGCGGTGATGCGAGATCATGTTTTGCCCCAGCCGCCGGTCGCGACCGGCGCAGGCACCTGCTGCATCATCTCTCTCAGTATGCTCGACGCGGTCATGCGGCGCAGACGGCTTTCCGGGTTGACGATCACGCGATGTTCGAGCACGGGACCCACCAGCGCCTTGACGTCGTCCGGTATCACGTACCCGCGCCCGTTCAACGCTGCGAGAGACTGGGACGCCTTGAACAGGTTGATCGATGCGCGCGGGCTTGCACCAAGCGCAAGGTGGATGTTTCTGCGCGTCTCGTTCATGATTCGCAGAACGTAGTCGCGCACCTTCTGGTGAACGAACACTTCGCGGACCACCTGCTGCATCCGGAACAGGTCGTCGGGCTGAGCAACCTGCTCCAAATCGTCTATCGGATGGCGCAGCCGGACCCGTTCGAGCATCTCGAGCTCGTGATGCATTGTGGGGTAGCCAATCGACAACCTCATCAGAAACCTGTCAAGCTGAGCTTCGGGCAGTGGGAACGTGCCTTCGTGCTCGATGGGGTTCTGAGTGGCAATAACCATGAACGGTCGTACCAGCGCCCGGCTCACACCGTCAACGGTCACCTGGCCTTCAGCCATCGCCTCGAGCATCGCGGCCTGAGTGCGCGGTGTCGCACGGTTTATCTCGTCGGCCAACACCATCTGGGAGAAGATCGGTCCCTGCCGAAACTCGAACTCGAGGGTCTTCTGGTTGAAGATGGACACGCCGGTGACGTCGGTCGGCAGGAGGTCCGGCGTACACTGTATCCTGCTGAACGTGGCGCCGATCGATTTCGCGATGGCGCGTGCGAGCATCGTCTTGGCAACCCCCGGCACGTCTTCGAGCAGCAAGTGTCCCTCGCACAGCAACGACGCCATCGCAAGCACTATTGTCGGGCGCTTGCCGATGACCACCTTCTCGACGTTATCTGCTATTCCCTGCAGTGTTTCGGCGAACTCCGGCATGGCATTTTTGTCCCTCTTCGATTACAACGAGTCTCTCTCGCGCCTAGTGTACGTGCATCATCCTCGCCAGGTCAACCATCTTATCGATTGTCATCCTTCGATGAAGGTCTGCCCGGTATGAACCCGCTCATCTGACTATCACGCCTCGCACGCCCCGCAACGCCATCTCTACGACAAACGATGCGTTGCGGTCTGCTTGCACGAACGCGTTGAGCACCGTCACCTCTATCCGCACCAGGTCGGGCATCTCCCCGGCCGCAACGTAAATAGTGGGAACCTCGACAGTCCCGCCGGCAGGCAGGTCGTAGCTCGCGTCTGTGAAGAAGACCGTGCCCGTCAGCGAGGCAAACCTCAACGTCAACGGCAGCTTGCACCGGCTCCCAAGCACAATCGGTTTGCCGGGAATCACGCCCGCAGGCAGTTCGACCAGACTCTTCAGAAGCGGCGACACCCATCTCCTGTCGCCCCAGAACATCTCATCGAAAACCGCCACCGTACGGCCTCGCTCTATTGCATCCTTGATCTCCGGCCATGTCGCATGATCCGCCAACAACAACGTCCTCGGCCTGAGCTTGTCGCCCTGTCGTGCAGGACCGCGCGCTCCGCTGCTTGCGATGACGGCAAGATTATTCTCGTAGTACCAGTCCATTGCCTGGGGATACATCCACGAGCCTTTGTGCAAGACGGCGCCCCACCGGTCCCCTACCCCGGCGTTCTTTATCTCGGCGCCGTCGAGCAAATTCTCCAACACCGCCCATAACGTGTTTGGCTTGAGGTCAAGAGACTCGTCGCCCTTGTCCCTGCCCATCGATGGGTGCGCCCAGATAACAACCGTGTCTTGCCGACCTATCTCCTGGAAGACCTTCCTGAAATCGTCGAGCGGCATCTTCGACGCCACCGGTTCACCCGACCCGCCGAGGACGATGAAATGGCCCGAGGAACGATACGTCAACCCTGTGAGCTTCTGCCCTCGCAACAGGAGTATCCCGCACTCGGCGGCGGTCTCTTTAGCCTGGTCGTACGCATCGACAGCGTTTTCGTCTGTTATGGCCAGTATGTCAATACCGTCTTCCCAGGCTTCCCATATACGTTCGCGCGGCGTTAACGTGCCGCCACCAACCGAAGAATAGCAGTGCAGGTCCGCAGAGAAGACGCGAAACCCGCGCACGTCGTCAAACGTCGTATCGTCTCGACGCCGCACCTTCACCTCAACCGACGAAGAGATCGTCCTGTCGTCCACGTTCACCTCTATCGTTCCCGACAACCGGTCGGACTCGGACACGTCCGCAATTGTCTTGATTGGAACGCGCACCTCACGCGATTCCGAACGCCGCAATCTCTCAATGCGAACCGGCTCAACGGAACGAAACGTCTCACCGGTTACCGCCAACTCGATCTGCCTCAGGGTCTTCCCGCTCGTGTTGCGAAGCACCACCTCCACGTACTGCGGCGGACGTTCTGCTTCTTCCCAAATGAAGATCCCGGAGCTTTCCCCTCCTTCGAGCTTGAGTGCTTCTCCGAACGGCTGCGCGACGCCGCTAGAAGCATAAACAAGCCAAACGCAGCTAAATATAGCTAAGCTTAACACAATTACGCATCTTTTGAGCACATGCGTTTGGCCAGCTACCGACCTGTTATGGAACTGCAACATGTGGAGATCATCTCTACTAGAGCAACCCCAACTTCTCGAGAGGAGGCTTTCGACCACGAAGTCCGTCAATAAAGCCCTGCAACTTGAGTATTGCGCCTTTCGACTGGCCTCGTGGAAGCTCGCGCAGGTAGGCCAGAGGCAATGAGACGCTGAAACAAGCGAGGAACTTGCACCACTGTAGACAGGAGGCGTGTTTCCGAGCGAAGAGCACGCTGTTGCGACCGACGAAGTACCTCTTGGCGCTGGCGTACTTCGCACCGCCGGTTGCAGCCTGGCCGACGTGCAACACCTTCGCACCCGGAACGAAGACCACCTTAAACCCGCGCTTTTTCGCCCGCACGCACCAATCGGCTTCCTCATGGTACGCGAAAAACTCTTCGTCGAACAGCCCGACCTCGTTCAGCGCCTCGTTTGACAGGAGAACGGCGCAGCCCACCACCCAATCGACCTCTCGTGGCTCAGACCCGAACCGCGCAACATCGGTCGAGTTCGCACCAACAAGCTTCACTATCGCCTCGGAAAAATCGACCTTGCCATATGCCGCAAACAGAACTTCCGGGGTCTTTTTCCAGAATACCGCCGGGCCGACCGCAGCGATACGGTCCGTCTCCCCGGCGGTATTCACAAGCTTGCCAATCGTGTCGGGTGCGACGGTAACGTCGCTGTTGACGATGAGAACATAGTCGGCTCCAATCTCGATGGCTCTCCTGATCCCGACGTTGTTGCCCCCTGCGTATCCCAGGTTGGTGGGGTTGCAGATAAGCTCGAGATCGCCCAACTCCTCTCTCAGCCGCCCCACCGAGTCGTTTTTGGACGCGTTATCGACAACAATTGTGTCTACCGGCGAATACTCGGACGCTTCGAGACTGCGCACACACTCGATGGTTTCCTCCGCAGTGTTCCAGTTGAGCACAACCGCCGCAACTCTCGGTTTCTCAGTCGGCATGGCTGCTCTCTCTCGCCGTGCAGAGCGCCCGGTATATCTTCTCGACAGCTTCGACGTGCCTGTCCCACGACAGCTCAGCCCAATCCCGTCCAGAAGCCGGAGGCAGCGACTGCGGCAACTCCTGTTCGGGGCTGACAGTAAACTCGGGAATGCGCATGGCAAACCCGCCGCCGCCGTCCGTAATAACCCAACACCCCGATACCGCGGCCTCAACGGGAACCATCCCGTAGGGCTCGTTCTTGGCAACGAATATCAGATAGTCCGCCGCAGCATAGTGAAGCGCGACCTCATCATCCGATACGCGTCCTTTAAACTCGATCGAGCCTACTCCGCTGCCGGCAGCAAGGTCACGCAACCGCTGTTCGTCGGGTCCGTCGCCCAGAATGATGAACCGCGATCTCTCGCCGGCGTGTCGCGAGTATATCTCGATTGCTCTGTCGACCTGCTTGCGTCGGTGAAGTTTTGAAACCGACAGAAAGACCGCTGCATCCTCGGGAAGTCCGAGCCTTGCACGCGCCTCGGACCGGGTCCACCCAGTGAACCGGGCAACCTCCACTCCCGGGATTATCACCTCCGCATCGCGCCCATACAGCCGCCTGACCTCCCCGGCGGCCCACTCGCCGCAGGTAACGATCAGGCCGGCCCGTTTCGTACAGAACCTGTCGCACACCTCGACGAGCTTCAACACGAGCCGCGCGAACGTTCGCCCGAACCACGACCGGTCGGCAAGAAACTCGTCGCGCAGATCATAGACCACGCGCGGGGGTTCGTTACACCCATACACAAACCCTGCCGGGCGGCCCTTTCTTCGAAACCTCGTCACGAGATAGCCGCCAAGCGCCGACTGCCAGTTCATCGCATGGACTATGTCGTACCGTCCGCGAAACCGAAGCGCAACGCGCGGCATGGCCAGCAGGTCGAGAAAGGCCGCCTTTGCCGAGTCGGAGACTTCCCCGGCGCCAAGCTCGACGATACGCACCCGCTCGTGTTTCAAATGGGCGCAATCGGGCGAGAATCGCGGCGTGTATATGTCAACCTTGTGACCGCGTTCCGCAAGCCCTCGAGCAAGGCGGAGCAACAGCCGTTCCGGCCCGTACGGACCCGTAAACCGGGGGAAGATGAAGGCCACTTGAAGCGGTTGCTCGACACGCTGCGAAGGCGGGTTCTCCCGGTCCGAACTTACTACCATAACAGGCCTCGGTTCACACCTCGCATGGTCACCTGAAGCGTTCGCTACACACTCCCAACCGGTTCAGGGCGTGATGAGATCATAGTCCGGATTCCCCACCCCGGCACGTTCGCACAGCGTCCAGAAATCGTCCATGTTTATGCGTTTGTGTACCGCGCTGACTTTCTCCTGGCCCGCATCAAGACCGGTTCCGGGCAGCCCCGCCGTATCGCGCAGCAAGTCGCAGGTCGCCTTGTCAACGGCAAGTATGTCCGACGAAACCATGACACCCAGGTTCGGCATGAACACCATGGACGACGCGCCACAGTCGCAGCCAACCGTTACGTCCCACATCACGTTGACGTAGAGAACGTGGCCCGGTTTGAACGTCGAGAGTGTGCCCTTGACGGAGTCCAGCAGCGCCTTGTGCACATCGCCTATCTGCTTGCCCCATCCAACCCGTAACGCGCCCGAAGGACAGTACGCGACACAATCGCCGCACGCAACACACTTCTCCCGGTCATAGGCGATCTTCTCGCCATCCCGGGTGAGAGCGCCGCCCGGGCAAAGGTCGACGCACGTACCACATTGAATGCATTTGTCCTCGGAGTACTTGACTTTGGCTGACTCGGTGCAGTGCGAGCGCATCTTCGTCTCTTTATCAACGCACCCCATCCCGACGTTCTTTATCGAGCCGCCAAAACCGATGTCATGGTGCAGCGTGACATGAGTCAGCACTATCATGGCGTCCGCGTCGTGAATTGCTTGCGCGACCTTGACGGTCGGCAACCTGAGACAAGGATCCACCTCGACCGGAGTCGCCCAGTGATTGAACCCGTCGGCGATGATTATCGGGCAACCCATCGCCTCCATGGTGAATCCGTGGCTTGCAGCGGTCTGAAGATGATCGAAAAAGTTGCACCGTTTGTGCTTGTATAGAGTGTTCGTGTCGGTCAGGAACGGGTACGCCTCCCGCGTCTTCACGGCGTCAACCCATTTTCGTGCCACCTCCGGACGGATGTGCGTGAAATTGCCCGCCTCGCCAAAATGTATCTTCAAGGCGACGGTATCCCCCTTACCGATAGTCTTGTCCATGCCGCCAGCCGCAAACAGCTTCAGCGTCGTTTTCGGTTTCAGGTTGTTCGCACCCACAAAATAGACTTTGCTCTTTGCCATGTCCTCCGTCCTTTGTTCTACAACACGTGCCGCCCGTGTGACATATCGTCTATCCTATCACAGATTGCCGTTCCGCCGCCACCCTCTGGCGGTAATGCTTGATATGTAAGGATAAGAGCCGTTATCATGTTAGCAGCGAGGGGTGCTGGCAAGGTTAGCATTATGGGCCGTTTCTTAACATGCCGGCGATAGAAGGAAGCCGTTGAGATGGAACGCATATATCCTCTTACATTCAAGGAAATCGAGGAGATATTTCTCGAGAAACCCTGGGGCGGCGATATGTTGGGGCGGAAGTTCGGCAAACCTATCCCCGACGGCGTCAAGATTGGCGAGTCGTGGGAAGTGCCACGTCTCGGACGAAGGTAATACCGTCCCCGCTATCGTGAGCGTTGTGGGCAACAGGCCGCTCTTCTCTCACGAGATTCCCTCCATCCCTGAAGGGTTACAAATGGCTAACAAAAACGCTTGACGTGCAGGCGGGTGGGTGGTAAACTCACGCTTGAAAACCAGCGTAGGAGGGCTTTCGATCTCGTGGATGTTAGATATCGGTAAGCGGGGAACCGTAGAGTAATGTCGACTCCTAAACAACACTCGATTCGGGCGGGCTTTCTTGCGCCTGTGCTTGGCCTCGTTCCCTGTGGACCAACGAGTACCTGAATGGCCAGCAAGCCATTGAATCGACAGGGTTCATAGGGGCTTCGACAGGAAACCCGAAGGCATCTTGTGCGGATCAGTCTAATCATTGTCGGGCGGCACTGTGTCAAGGCATGAGGTAATCGTGAGATGAATGATTTGCGGGGAATTCTTCCGATGCCCGAGATTACCGAATTCTGCCAACGCTGGAAGATTCAGGAATTGGCGGTATTTGGCTCTGCGTTGCGCCCTGATTTCAATTCAGAGAGCGATATTGATGTCATTGTGACTTTTGATGACGACGCAGATTGGAGTTTGCTCGACCACATTAGAATGCAACAGGAACTTCAAGCTCTTCTTAAGCGTGACGTTGATTTGGTGACAAAACGCGCCGTCGAAAAAAGTCGAAATTGGGTGCGGCGCAAGGAAATTCTAAACACGGCTGCTGTAGTCTTCCCTGAGTACAAGGTGGCCCATGGGACGAGATGAAGGTGCTTTATGGAACCATTTCTGCCGCAGGAAGGTTCAGAACAAGAGCAAGCGGTTGTCAAACAATTGCGTGCGGCTGAAGCGCAACTGGTTAGCTGCAAGAGAACAACGATGCGAGGTGTTTGGTGAGCGAATCGAACGATAAAGACTACTTGGCCATCCTGACAGGGTACATCCAGGTCTGTGCCAAATACCAGCCAAAGCTTGGCCACGGCGGAAAGGCAGGCTACCGACTGGACGAGTTCCAGCGTATCTATAGAGCCGATCCCTTCTACAACTGGCTTGGGCTTGACAATCCCCTCATGTACGCCGCTCACAAGGCCGCAGGTGGCATGACCAGCGTTTACCGCCAGATCGGAATAGGCTGCGAGTTTCTGTTCAGACGTATCCTACAGGACCACCTTGGCCTCAGCGATGAAGACGTGAGGTGGTCCTACACCGTACCACGCACGGGCGGGAAAGCGCGGAAGCTTCACCTTGACGCGCGTATTCCTGTTTCGAGCGTCGCAGATACTGCTCGCAGGCGTTGCGTTCGATCTTGGATACGCAACGCCGCCCGCCGAATCGATGTCGATTCTGCCGTTGCCAAGACCCTCCAGGGCATCGTTTTTGAGATCAGACAGGGGTATAAGAGTAAAGACTCTAAACGACAGAATGCCGATATCGCCAATGCCGCTACAGCCTACACGAAGGGCCTACTGCCTTGTGTGGGAATCCTGTCACTCCAGATAGACGAAGACATCGCGCAGCGTTACCGCAACGAAAGGTGGGTACTACTCACAGGATTAATAGACAACCCGTCTCCCCACGAATCCTTCTATAGCTTCTGTAAGGACGTCGTGGGATATGATCTCGCCGGTTTCTTCCAGCGTAATAGTCCTGCACTCAAGAAGGAGGTGGAGGCCGTGCTCACGGCACTCCTGACACCGTCATGAGTCGCATTCAGCACACACGATCGGATCGACAAAACGCCGACCTCACCTTTAAGCTCAACCGATACCACGGGAGGCATGGCTGGCTTCGTCTCACCCCTGCGTACTCTGTCAAACTTGTCTCCGGAATTCTGGCGGCTTCCGATCGGGGAATTCGAGTTCTTGATCCCTTTTCTGGGACCGCCACCACCCCTCTTTGCGCCGCCTATTCCGGCGACACGGGTACCGGTGTGGAAATAAATCCCTTCCTTACTTGGTTGGGGAACGCCAAACTTGGCACGTACGGTCCTGCTGCCGTTCGCGCGGCCAGCGAAGCTCTGCCTAAGCTGATCTCCCAAGCAATTCGCGAAAACAGCAAGGGTGTGACCCCGCCTCCAATGCATAACATACAAAGATGGTGGGACGTAGAGCCGCTCAACTTCCTTACGAAGTTCAAAGCAGCATTGGATGAGACTGCCTGCGAGGAAGACGCCACCCGGCTTCTGCTGTTGGTAGTCTTCTGCCGTCTTCTGATCAAGCTCTCCAATGCCGCATTCAACCATCAGTCGATGTCCTTCAAAGACAAGGTGGACACGAGTCATTCACAGAAAGGGCAGGGGCTACTATTCGATATCGAACCTGACCTTGCCTATTGCGCTCTCGCTGAGGGACAGCAAGTTCTCGATTCGGCTTCGGACAATCCCGCTGGCACTGGAAGGGTGATTGCAGGCGACTCGCGTTCGGTATCGCGGATTCTTTCCGGCGTGTACGATTTGCTCATAACATCACCACCCTATCCTAATCGAATGTCATACATACGTGAGTTGCGCCCCTACATGTACTGGCTGGGGTACCTGAAAAACGCTCGGGACGCGGGCGATATGGACTGGTCCGCAATTGGTGGCACTTGGGGGATCGCGACCAGCAGGCTTGGGGAATGGCAACGATCATCTGACGGTTTCTGCCCAAGTTACTTGGACACGATTCTGTCGAGAATACGGGATGCCGATGGCAAGAGCGGTGCCCTTTTGTCCAATTACGTCGCCAAGTACTTTGAAGACATGTGGTGCCACATTCGTGATGTTGTGAACGTAATCGCCCCGGGTGGTATGGTTCACTATGTTGTCGGTAACTCAAGGTTCTACAACACGCTTGTACCGGTCGAACGACTTTTTGCCGACATGCTGGCGGAGGCAGGGTTCAGGAACGTACGCATCACCCGCATTCGGAAACGCAATTCGAAAAAGGAGTTGTACGAGTTTGACGTGAGCGCCAGAAAGTGAAGAGCAGCTAACAACTGGTTGCAGCGGACGGCGCTTCGCGCCGCAACTCATGGCGCAAGGGAGGACCATGGGCCTCAAGATCCATTCGCTAGCTGAACTGCCCGCCGAAGCGGGTCGAGGGTATTACGTCTATCTGCTCGACTACGGGTGGGACGAACCTCTGGGTCGAGCGCTCCGCGACAATTTTGACCGGATGGCCGATACCGCTTCACGGCACGACGCTGCAGTGCTACTCGGGCTTGGAAATGAGTTCAACGACGAGGTCCTGTCCTGGCACGGGATTAACGGGAGGAAAGCCGACGACCTCCTGCCCGCCGTTCTAATCACGAACAAGCATCCGTCGCACTTCGCACAGATGCGAGGCGCCTGGAATCGTGAACGCGATCACCTGGTGCTGATTCCCCTCCGCGATCACTGCAAGACGGCGACCGACGTTGCCATACTCATCGACGGCGTTTTCAAGGACATCAAGGCAAGGCAACCGCTCGCGAACTTCGCCGTTGCGAGCGAGGATCGGGCGGGCCTCAAGGGCGCGTTCCTTGATGCAGTAATCCTCCGGCCAACTGTTGGAGGTGTCGGCATCGATCTCAAAGCCCTGTTGCGCAAGTTTGCAAAGAAATGTCGCGGTAGTGTGTGATAACAACATACAGCGGACGACGCTACGCGCCGCCGCGCGTCGAGAAAGGCCTTAGGCGACGTTCCCTAACTCTACTGCCGCTTCCTCCTGTCTCTGCGGTTCGGAAAGATCCTGCGCCATGCGCCAGTCTCTATCCGGCTGAGATGTTACATAGCTTCACATACGCTCGTTCCCACGGTCCCCGTGGGAACGCCCATACTTACAAGGCGCGATGAGCTGTTGGATGTCTGCCTGGACTGGTAGGGCGATATGCATTCCCACGGAGGACCGTGGGAACGAGAACAACAACCCAAACGGTCCGTCGGGCGCTTGATATAGGTGATAAGAGCCGTTATGATGTTAGGAACGAGACATGCCGGCGATAGAAGGAAGCCGTTGAGATGGAACGCATATATCCTCTTACATTCAAGGAAATCGAGGAGATATTTCTCGAGAAACCCTGGGGCGGCGATATGTTGGGGCGGAAGTTCGGCAAACCTATCCCCGACGGCGTCAAGATCGGCGAATCGTGGGAAGTCTCGGATTACTGGAACGTCTCGGATGAAGGGAAAACGGTCCCCGCAGTTGTGAGCGTTGTGGGTAACGGGCCGCTCGCCGGACAGACCCTCCACGAAGTGATGGAACAGTGGGGCGAAGCGTTGCTCGGCAGACGAGCCCGCAAAACGCCCGGGGGTCTTTTCCCTCTGCTGTTCAAGCTGCTCGATGCCCACGACTGGCTCTCCATCCAGACGCATCCGGACGACGAGGCGGCGCTCAGGTTCAACGAGCCGGACGTCGGCAAGGCCGAGATGTGGTACGTGCTCCACAGCGAAGGCAACCCTCAGATGGTTTTCGGGCTCAAGCAAGGCGTTACCGAGGACCAGTTCAGGGACGGCATAGAGACCGAGACGCTCGAACCGTTGCTCAACATGGTCGAGGTCAACGAGGGCGACGCGTTCGCTATCATGCCGGGCACGGTCCACACAATCGGCGATGGGATAGTAGTGGCCGAGATTCAGCAGAACTCCGACCTAACGTATCGCGTATACGATTACGGCCGAGTGATGTCCGACGGTACGAAGCGCGAGCTGCACATCGATAAAGCGGTTGCGACGATCGATTTCGGCGCTCCGCCGCCGGGCAAGATTGTTCCGGAGGTCACAACAAGAGACGGCAACGCACACAAACTGCTTTGCAGCTGCAAGTACTTCGAGGCTGAACTCGTTGAGGTTGACAGCGGAAAGCTCGAACAGAAGCTCGACGGCGGGTCGTTCCACATCGTCTTCGTTGTTGAGGGCGAACCGGTTCTCGAGTCTTCCGGCGCGGTTCCGTCCCAAACGTTGCGTCGTGCACAGACCGCGCTGGTTCCCGCCGGGCTTGAAGGCTACACTATCGAAGGCAGATGCCGCTTACTTCGGTACTGGGTGCCGTAGGAGCAGATTTGAACCCCTCCCCCGTCGTATGCGAGGTGTTGCCGTGAAGATAGCGCTTATAGGGCCGACATATCCGTTTCGCGGCGGTATAGCGCATCACACAACGCTTCTGTGCGCCGCGCTGCGCAAGAAGCACGATGTCAAGTTCTTCACGTTCAAGAGACAGTACCCGCAATGGCTGTTTCCCGGCAGGACCGACAAGGAGCTGAGCCCTCTCGTGGCGGAGCCCGGCGACTCGGAACCCGTTCTCGACTCGCTGTTCCCGACGACATGGTGGCGATGCGCTGCATCGGTTCGCCGATGCCATCCCGATCTCGTTGTCTTTCCATGGTGGGTCATCTTCCACGCCCCGGCATTCCGTTCGATCATACGCTCTGTCAAGAAAGACAAGGACGTCAGGGTTCTGGCACTATGCCACAATGTCGAGGAGCACGAGCGGCGGGCGTTTGGCAGAGCAGTAGCGCGGCATGTGCTCGGCCTTGCCGACGGGGTGCTTGCCCATTCCCGGAGAGATGCCGAAACGTTGCGCGCGCTGCTGCCGAAGGCCGCGGTACGCACGGCATTCCTTCCGCCGTTTCGGCCTGCCGAGGCTCCCTCAATCTCCCGCGACGAGGCGAAACGCAAGCTCGGCATCGAGGGAAACGTGCTTCTGTTCTTCGGTTTTGTCAGACCGTACAAAGGTCTTTCGCACTTGCTCGACGCGCTTCCGCTGGTCCTGCGCTCCGTTCCGGCACACCTGCTCGTAGTCGGCGAGTTCTGGAAGGGCAAAGAAACCGCTCTCGAACAGATAAACCGGATGAAGATATCCGACAACGTCACCATCATTGACCGTTACGTGGCGAACGAAGACGTTCCGGACTACTTCGCCGCTGCGGATCTCGTCGTGCTGCCGTACGTGAAAGCGTCGCAAAGCGGGATAGTGCCGATGGCGAACTGCTTTGGTCGGGCCGTCGTGGCGACCTCGGTCGGCGGGTTGCCCGACGCCGTCGACGACGGTGCGACAGGATACCTGGTCCCGCCGGAGCACCCGCAGGAACTCGCCAACGCGATAGTCAGGTTCTTCAAAGAAGACAAGCAAACGGAGTTCGAGCGGGCAGCCGTCGCGAGGGCCGGACAACAGAGCTGGGACAAGTACGTCGAGATTCTTATCGAGCTGGCCAACGAGGTGACTCAAGGGAGTACCGGTAGTGCCCAATAGGCAAACCAGTTCCGTACAAGACAAGTCCGCCGAACGTGAAGCGTCCCTCGCCAAGCTGGCTGCGGAAGGCCCCGAGTTTCGTACGTCAGGCTGGGACTCCGCGAAGTTCGGCCGCGCGTTGACGTTGCTGGACGGTGACGTCGGGGACAGCATTGCGGGGCCGGTGCTCGATCTCGGTTGCGGCAGCATGGGACTCTCGAACGAGCTCGGCAAACGCGGTCTGAAACCGGTCGGCGCGGACCTCGTGTACGAGATCCTGCGTGACGTCGCCGCGACAAGGGCGCCGGGCGTGCCGACGGTCGCGTGCGATGCCGAGTTGTTGCCGTTTCGGAATGAGTCGCTTGCACTCGTTGCCCACAACCAAACGCTCCACCATTTTCCCGACCCGCGCCCGGTGCTCCGCGATATCCGGCGTGTTCTCAAGCCCGGCGGGTTGCTGTTGAGCATCGAGACGAACGGCTGGAACCCGTACGTCTACTACTCGCACACCACGCCCGCCAAGAAGAAGAGCCGGTTCATCAGCGAGAACCAAAAGGTGTTCGGCGTCATCAAGTTCCAGAAAATGCTCGTAAACGAAGGGTTTCGGATACGTGGCCGGCGCTTGATAAACTTCGATTTCGCAAGATTTCTCTCGCCTTTCGACAGCATTTTGGGTAAAATACCGTTGGTAAACTTGATATTCTCAGGCTCGATGGTGATCCTGTCTGAAAAGGCCCGGCAGCGATAGTCGCAAAGACACCGGTTCTGAGAGGACGCCAACTGTTGGAAGGTGAGCGTAATCTGAAACTCTGGAAACGATTTGTCGAATTGCCGCCCGAGTACATCGGGTTCAAACTCGCCCGGCACGGTCTCTCGAACCCGCCCAACCCTATCACCCTGACATTCTCGGTGACGAACCGTTGCCAATCGCGGTGCAGAACATGTAAGATATGGCGCTACTACCGCGAACATCCCGAGAAGGAATCCGATGAGTTGTCCCTGGACGAGATCGAGCGGATCTTCGCGAGCACGGGCCATGTGGGGTTTCTCAACATCTCGGGCGGCGAGCCGTTCCTGAGAGAAGACATCAGCGAGATCGTCGCTCTCGGCGCGCAACATCTGACGCCGGAGATCATCCATTTGCCCACGAACGCGCTCCAGCCCGAGAAGGTGGTCGCGGACGTCAAGAAGATGCTTGAAGGGTTGCGCGCCAGGAACTACGAGGTGCCGCTGACCGTCAAGCCGTCGCTCGACGGCGTCGGCGCGCTGCACGACGAGATACGCGGTGTGCGCGGCAACTTCGACAAGGTGATAAGGACCGTCGAGATGCTCAAGGAGCTTTGCGCGGATTACGCGAACCTCCACGTTGAGGTTGGGACAGTGGTTTCGAAGGACAACATAGACCGGCTCGACGAGCTGGCGGAGTTTGTGAAGACGCTCGGGGTCGAAAGCTACAGAAGCGAGATAGCCGAGGAGCGGGCGGAGTTTTTCAACCGCGGCGACGGTATCACGCCCGACCTCGAGAGCTACGAACGTGCAATAGCGTCGTTCGCGAACGCGACACGCGAACGCATGCGCACCAAACGGCGGCTCACGCGCGCGGCCGAATCGCTGCGGCTGGTCTACTACGATCTCGCAGTCCGGATCATGCGCGAGAAACGTCAGGTGCTTCCTTGTTATGGCGGCATCACCAACGCGCACCTCAACCCCTATGGCGAACTGTGGCCGTGCTGCGTGCTCGGGTACGACAAGCCGCTCGGCACGCTGCGGGAGAACGACTATGATTTCCAGAAAGTGTGGCATTCACAACAGGCTCGCGAAGTCAGGGAGTACGTCCGCGCGGGAAACTGCGCCTGCCCGCTGGCAAACCAGACGTATTCGAACATCCTCATGAGCCCGAGGTACCTGGCCAAGACCGTATTCAACCTGCTGAGAGCTATGTGATGGACGAATTCAGAGAAAAGGCGATAGAGCTTTTTGCGCAGGCCGCTGAAATGGACCGCGAACAAGCGCGCGGTCTCGCGGAGACGCCGCCGCCCGGCGTTGACGCCGACCTGGCGTTCCCGTGTTTCCCGCTCGCGAAAGAACGGCGAACCGCGCCGCCCAAGATAGCGGTCGATATCGCCGGGCGCATCGATCCGGGCGAGTATTTTGCGGGCGTTTCGTCAGCCGGCCCTTACGTCAATTTCAAAGTCGAACCTGCGAAGTTTGCGAAGCTGTCGCTCGAGAGGATGTGGGAAGACAAAGACCGCTACGGCGACGAGCCGGTGTCTCGAGGAGACCGGAGAACGGTTGTCATAGATTTCTCGTCGCCGAATATCGCCAAGCCGTTCGGTATAGGACACCTGCGCTCGACCGTCATCGGCAACGCGCTGCACAAACTGTACAGCCGGCTCGGTTACGAGGTCGTTCGCATCAACCATCTCGGCGATTGGGGCACGCAGTTCGGCAAGCTCATCACCGCATACAAGCTGTGGGGCGACCCGGAACAGCTCGAACGCGAGCCAATACAGCACCTGCTCGACCTCTACGTCCGTTTCCATAAAGAGGCTGAAACCAATGAACCGCTCGATGACGAAGCGCGCGACTGGTTCCGGAAGCTCGAACAGGGCGACGGCGACGCCACGGAGTTGTGGGAACAGTTCCGCGAGATGAGCCTGGCCGAGTTCGGCCGGATTTATAACAGGCTCGGCGTCGCGTTCGATTCGTTCGCGGGCGAGGCGTTCTATAACGACAAGATACCCGATACGTTGCGAGAGATAGAAGCCAAAGGGCTGGCCAAGCCCAGCGAAGGCGCGACTATCGTCGATCTCGCAGAGTACGACCTGCCGCCGTGCATGCTGCTCAAGCAGGACGGCTCGACGCTCTACGCCACGCGGGACATCTGCGCGGCTCTGTACCGCAAACGCACGTACGACTTCGACAAGATGCTCTACGTTGTCGGTTCGCCGCAGAAACTCCATTTCCAACAGGTGTTCAAGGTGCTCGAACTGATGGGGTACGAGTGGGCCGGGGATTGCACCCACGTCGAGTTCGGCCACGTACGGTTCGCCGACGCCAGGATGTCCACCCGCGAAGGGACCGTGCTGCTGCTCGAAGATGTCCTGGCCGAAGCAAAGTCTCGCGCCCGGACCGCCGTCGAGGAGAAGAACCCGAACCTCGACAACAAGGACGAGGTCGCGGAACAGGTGGCTCTAGGCGCGGTCGTCTTCGCCGATCTCGACAGCCGCCGCACGAAAGACGTGGTGTTCAGCTGGGACGAGATACTCAGTTTCGAGGGCGAGACCGGCCCGTACCTTCAGTACTCGAACGTGCGCGTGAAAAGCGTGTTCCGCAAGTCGGGTCTCGACGCGCCGACCGGCGTCGACTGTTCGGTGCTCATCAACGATGAAGAACAAAAGCTTATAAAGCTGCTTGCGGACTTCCCGCGAAGAATGCGGCAGGCTGCCGACAACTTCGAGCCGTCGATCCTGACCGAACACCTCGTGACGGTCGCTTCCGCGTTCAACAAGTTCTACCACGAACACCGCATACTCGTGGATGAATCGCAGGTCCGTGACGCGCGCCTTTTGTTGGCCTGGGCAACGGGTCTCGTGCTCGATAAGGGTATGGATATTCTCGGTATACCCAGACCGGACCGGATGTGACCGCCGTGGAAACCGCCAACCGTCCTGAACCGAAGGTCGGGCTTATTATCCTCAACTGGAACCGCCTCGACGACACGCTCGAATGCCTCGAGAGCGTGGCAAAGCTCGACTACGGCAACTACGAGACCATTGTCGTCGACAACGGGTCCCGGACCGATCCCGTCCCGGCGGTCGAGCGCGCGTTCCCTTCCCTCAAAATCATCGCCAACGGCATCAACCTCGGGTACGCCGGCGGCAACAACGTTGGCATAAGATACTTTCTCGAACGCGGTGTCGAGTATGTCGTGCTGCTGAATAACGACAGCATAGTCGATCCGACGTTTCTGACCGAGCTCGTTCGAGCCGCTCAATCCGATCCCTCGATAGCCGCGTTGGGTCCGAAAGTGCTGCAGTACGACAACCGTGACAGGATCTACGCTGTCTATGGCAAAGCCGTCTACGGCCACGTGCTCGTGAAGGTGTGGGGATGGAACCAGCCAAGAACCGACTTCGCCGATCAGAAAGACGTCGGGTTCGTGGTCGGCTCCGGGATGATGATGAGCGCGGCGGCCCTGAAGAAGATCGGGCTGCTCGACGAAGAGTTTTTCGCGTATCACGAGGACGTGGACTGGTGCGAATGCGCGCGACAGCAGGGCATGAGGGTTGTCTACGTGCCATCGGCGCTCCAGTGGCACAAGGGGTCCGCAAGCACCGGCGGCGGAGCACAGTACGTGAGTCCTCAAAGATACCTGCTCGCTCGCAACACCGTGCTCTATGCGAAAAGACACGCCAACATATTCCAATGGATCAAGCTGTTCTGTGTCCTGGCAGCGTTTATCCCGGCCGGGTTCGCGCGCCGCACAATCACGCGAGAGCTCGCCGGCTACCGTTTGAGGCTCGGAGGGTTCCGGGACGGGTTTCTTGGCCGCCCGATACCGTTCGAGGAGTTGGGACTGCGCGAGGAGAAGCGTTGAGCACGAGGAACGTACCTGTGTCAACCGACCGAGACAATGACCGTACAGAGACCCAACCGCCGAAGGTAGGCATTGTGGTGCTCAATTGGGACAGGCTCGACGAAACGCTCAAATGCCTTGATTCGGTCTGCAACATCGAGTACCCGAACCTCGAGGTGATGCTTGTGGACAACCATTCGCGCGAAAACCCCACCGCCGCCGTCGAGAAAGATTTTCCCGAAATCAAGATCATCAGAAACGAGGCTAACCTCGGGTACGCGGGCGGCAACAACGTCGGTATCCGCGAAGGGTTGCGGACCGGCTGTGACTACGTGATCCTGCTAAACAACGACGCGTTCCCCGAACCCGATATGGTTGCCGAAATGGTCAGGAAAGCGACCAGCGACGACCGGATTGCGGCAGTCGGCGGCAAAGTTCTCTGGACCGAAAGGCCGAACACCCTGTGGGCCGTGTACGCCTGGGAGACGTTCAACGCGAACATCGTTACCGTTGAAGGACTGATTGATGAGGACCGCGGCCAGTACGAGAAGTGCCGGGACGTCCACGTCGTCGTCGGGTGCGCTCTTATGCTGCGGCGCGAGGCGCTCGAAGACGTCGGCCTGCTCGACGAGACCTTCTTCGCGTACCACGAAGACCTCGACTGGTGCAGACGTGCCCGTGACAAGGGGTACCGCGTAGTGTACGTGCCGACGGCGGTCCTTTATCACCGGGGCTCCGCGTCGACGGGCGGCGGCCCTGACAGCCCCATCATGTATTTCGGCGGCCGAAACAGCGTGCTCTACGCGAAGAAACACGCTACGGCTTCACAGTGGCTGAAATTCCTGCTGTTCCTGTGCTATGATTTGATCAGGAGTTCGATAAGGAGCCTTGTTCGACGCAAGCCACGCGGCGTGTTGCTCAAGATGCGCGGTGTTGTCGACGGATTCCTGGGAAGAGAGCCGCCGTTAGCCAAGCTCGGACTTGATTCGTAGACACTATGAGTTACAGGGTCGAATACTTCGAAGTGCCGGATCCGCTCGTTCTCAGCCAGGACTGGCGTGCGGAAAGCTTCGACGAACATCTCGAGTTGTGCAAGTACGAGACGACGGTACCGGCATTCGAACGGTGGCTCCCAAGGGACGGCCGTATACTCGAAGCGGGTTGCGGTCTTGGCCGGTGGATCGCTTACTTCGCGCACAACGGCTACCGGCTTACAGGTCTCGACGTGACCGCGGACGGGATGCGACAGCTCCGGTCGAAGGATGTTAACGCCGAACTCGTCCAAGGCGACGTGAGAGCGTTGCCGTTCAGGGAGAACAGCTTCGACGCGGTACTCTCGCTCGGCGTGCTGGAACATATCGAGGAAGGACCCGAGCACGCGCTCGAAGAGGTCGTCAGGGTGCTCAAGCCCGGCGGCACGCTCTTCTTTCAAGTGCCGTACAACAGTCCGTTGCGCAGGGTGTTCGTCAACAGGCTCCACAGCCTCAGAATGTTCGTCAGGAAGGTGCGCGGTGCACGCACCTGTTTCCACGAGTACCGGTTCAGCCGGCGCGAGGTAACTCGGCTGCTGACACGCTCCGGGTTCTCGATACGCGAGATGGTGCCGGACGACTTGAGGCCGCCGAAAAACATGGGCATGTACGTTGACGTGATAAACCTGTTCGGGTCGGAACCGCTGATGCGCGGCCGGGCGCGATCGTTTCTGTACAGGTTATTTGCGCGCCCGGACAGGAACTGCGAGTTGACTGGTTTCGGCAACGCTATCGCACGAGCCTGCACAGCGATCTCCCCCTTTCTGTGTTGCGCCCAGGTGTTGTATGTGGCCGAGATGCAGCACGATGACGGTTGAGCGATGAGTTTCAAGGTCTTCTATTTCAAGAGCCTGCCCGACTCCGACTGGAGCCAGTTCTGGCTCATGGAAGATATCCCCGATCATTTCGCGCTCTGTGAAGACGAACTGATCCTGCCGGTCTTGACCGAGTACCTGCCTACGGGCGAACCGGTGCTCGACGCCGGTTGCGGCCTGGGCCGCTGGGTTGCCCATCTTCGCAACCGCGGGTATAACGTTATTGGTATGGATAGGAGCGAAGCAGCGCTCGACGCGGGCAGGCAGTTCGCGGAATCGCTGCCTGCGGCGTGCGCCGACGTGCAGACGGCGCCGTTCGGGGACAACACGTTCGGCGCGGTCATATCGGTCGGGGTAGCCGAACACTTCGAGCGCGGCCCCGAAGCGGTCTTCGCCGAGACACTGCGTATACTCAAGCCGGGCGGGCTGTTCTTTCTCGCCGTCCCTTACAACAATCTCTTTCGGAGAGTGTTCGTGAACCCGGCGATACGGCTCCGCAACATCAAGCGCCGGCTCGTCGGGTACCAGCTCGAATTCAACGAGTACCGTTACTCGCGCCACGAGATAACCAGGCTGCTGGCTCGCAGCGGGTTCGAGGTGTTCGCGTACTACCCCGATGATCTGCGGTTGCCAAAAGCCCGCGGTCTCATAACCGACATACAGAGCATAACCGGCGACTATTCCGAGATCAGAACGTGGCAGATCGGCGGCCGGACTCTCAAGCTGGCACGCGCTCTTGACCGCGTCTCGCCCTGGTTGTGTTGTGCCGGCATACTTTGTGTCGCCCGGGCTCCTAAGAAACTCCGCTAGCATCGGCTTTCCTATCCCGCGACGTCCCGTAGGGACCACCGATAGTAGCCCAGGAATTCATTCCTGGGATCAAGTGCATACCCCGCCCAGCCAGTCGAGTCCCATAGGGACGACTGAAGCACTCTCCTTCCAACAGCGGGTTCAGCCGTCCCGACGGGACTGAACGCTCGTTGCGTCGCACCGCGTTCCCAGGAGTGAACTCCTGGGCTATTGTCAACCGTCCCTTCGGGACTACCGGGATTATCCTTCACGATCCCAGCAATGAATTGCTGGGCTATTGTCAATTGTCCCTTCGGGACAAAGACCCGTGGCACGTTCGACGCGCGTGCATCGTGTGCGCGTAATCGATGACGGAGCACGAGAACGATCACGTAACCGAAGGTGACAGCGCAAAGGAAGTCACCTGCCGGAATCCGCGGCACACATGCCGCGCAAACCGCTAAAGTTCCCCCGAGTTATGCCGATAAATTCTTGTGGAAGGAAGTCATACCCGTTCAAGACACGGATGTCGAGAACGTTTCAACATAGAAGGGAAGCCGCAGACCCCTTCCTGCGGCTTTCCTCCCCCCGTTTATATGCACTCACCCGCTGCGAGAAACCGCGTGTTAATGAACCTGTTGCGCGGTGCATTCATTCTCTCTGCCGATATCCCGGTGGCCGCCATCCTGCCGGGTCCCGGTTCCGATATTCAACCCTGAAAGGGTTGGACTACTTGTTCGCCATGTTCCACAGGTTACACCTGCGGCTATTCAAATCGCTCCCCTTCAGGGAGCTTGTTGTCGAAACGTGGTATGGGCAGGATGCCAAGCTACGCAAACAACTCCTCGATCCCTCCCGTAGGGCCGACCTTGGCGTTCGTGCCAGCCCCGGGGCACGCGAGGCAGAGTTCGCAGCGAGGCACTGCTTCACTGTCGTTTAGCTGATCCTGGAAGTGCTACTTGTGATACTTCTCGAACCCCTCCTGCATGTAGTCCCAGACACCGGTTTCCCAGAGACGGACACGCTGCTTTTCGAGTTCGGTCCCGGCACGTTTCTTCGCCTGTCGCATTAGCGCCCCCAGCTCGTCCATCCGCTCTTTCGTGCCCAGGTACTTCCACGCGAACCTCTCGGTCTGGTGGAACTGTCTCTCTCTCGTGCGCACCGACTTCGGGTAGTTGTCGGGATTGGTGAAGATCTCCTCGATCCGCAGGTAGAACTGTTTCATGGGCTTCGAGGCGGCGCCGAAGTAGCGCGAGAAGAACTCGTCGAGCAGCTCGTCGACGTCGATAGAAGGATCGTCGTACATCTTCATCGTCATGTAATAGTCGACCTGTTCGCCTATACCGCAGAGAAAGAGACCGCGCACGCCGTCCCTGTGATACATCTTGATCTGCTCGGCGAACGTGTGGATGCTGAATCCCGGGAAACAGTTCCAACCCTGTATGACCGCAGGTTCCATCGGGAAACAGTAATAGTTCCAGAGGTAGATCGGGCGATCTCTCGGCTCGACCCACTTCTTGTAAAAGTCTATATCGTTTTCTTTGATCTTGGGTCCCCAGTAGTTGCGCACCTGGAGGCATGGCGCGACAGCGACGTTCGGTTCGAGTTCGAAATCATCAGGCCGGAACGCGTAGACGTGATACGCCAGCGTCGAGATGTACTTGTCAGGATGTGTCTTGCGCACTTCGCGGGCAATCGCGTTGACGAACCCGAACAGGTAGTGGCTGGCCGTCCCGCTGCTGAAATGAAGTCCCCTCTTATTATCCTTGTCCCTGGCCAGGACAGCCTGGCAGTTGTCGCACTTGCACCAGTTCGCGTTGTCCATCGGAACGACAGCGAAGTAGTCGCCCATCGCGGGCTGCAGACCTTTGAGCCCTTTCCCGTCGAAATAGTCGCGCGCATCCTGGGCCACCTGCTCGACCAGCGCCGGGTTGGTGTAACAGAACTGCCGTTCGCCTTCTGACCATCCCTGTGCAAAGAAGTCCGGGCGTGCGCCTTCGAACAGTTCCGGGTTGTCGGGGTTTTCTCGCAGGAATCTGTCGTAATAGCTGCGGAACGAATGGTTGCCGGCCCACTTCTCGCCGCCAATGCGCAACCGCCGCCAGTACAGGTTCAGTTCGTCCTGGTTGGGGTTGTTCCATTGAGCTTTGACGATAGGCCATCCTCCGCCGAGACCTTCCCGGTGTTTCATCGCCGGGGACCGGCGGATCTCGTCGCCCATGATGGTAAGGGTCGCACGTCTTGGGAGCACGATGTTGAGCTGCGTCGGCCCGTACCAGCGGACGTCGCAGAACCGTTCGAGGAAATCGTATGCCGCGTAACAGGTTCCCTGGTCGTCGAACAGACCCGGCAGCGTGAGCGGTATTCCTTCGGCTTCGCCTTCGCACGTGCGGCTGGTCGCATTGAGGTACTCGACGGTGTGCCGCGCGTCCTGCAGCGTGTAGTAGTTGGTGCCGCGGCCCGCTTCGTTACGGTTCTCCTCGGTGTCCTGCCAATCGCGACCGATCAGGACAATCGTATCGGGCAGAAAGCGGATGAGATACTCCTGCGGTTCAAAGTCCGCACCTTTCAGGCCGAGCTTTCTGGTTGCAGCACTTTCGCCGACGAGGATGCGGGCACCGCTCCGTACCTCTGCCCGGTCCGTTTCAATCGGCAGAACCGCCCCGGTGATTTTTTCGATGTGATACTGCAGTTCGAGAGCAGCTAGGTTCGCCGCGGGCGTGGGATGTTCTGCAACAACGATCGTCGCTTCGGGTTTCCCGTCCCGGACAAGCGTTACTTCGGCAGCTTCCGACGAACCCGATATGCTGATGCAGAACAGGAATGCAACAAGCGAAATCAGACGAAACACCGTCTTCACCATAATGTGCCTACTCCTTTCTTCGCTACGATCATTGTGCGATGTCTCCGCTGTCGTTCGATCATTGCGGTAATTGCCGTCAACCAAGCAATTGTCCTCAATCGTTCAGCTAATGGCTGAGTCGACGAGAACTCTAGCAGCCGGGAGTCGCCCGGAAGGTCTTTGCAAAGTCCCGCAGGGACGAACGATAATGGCCCAGGAATTTATTCCTGGGATTAAGTGCATACCCCAATATCTCGAGTCCCGTAGGGACGGCTGAAAGACTTTGACCTCAAGAAATGGGTTCAGCCGTCCCTACGGGACTAAAGGCCATTGCATCACACCGATTCCCAGGAGTGAACTCCTGGGCTATTCTCAACCGTCCCTGCGGGACTTCGAGGTGTCGTTATAGCTTGGATCGCCTGGTGGGTGAAAGCCTGCTTGTCGTGTTCCTTGATATCCATAGCGCCTTACAGGTACGTCTTCATTGGATTGTTGAACGATTAAGAATTGTACACCGTCATTGTAGCAGTTAGCAAGCGTGTGGTATGCTGTCAGAAAGAGTCCGAAGGGGAGATGCTTCCCCAATGAGGACGACACAAGAGCCAAACACGGGAGCTGGAATTCGATGCAGAGTAGACACATCCTGACACGTTTGAGTCTCGCCTTACTCACCTATACGTTGTTGGCGCATTTCGCTTTCGCCGAGGCGGCTAAGAGCCGGATTGAGCTGAGGTCGGGGTGGCGGTTTCGGGCGGACACGGAGAACGTGGGTGTTGCCGAGGGATGGCATACTTCGACCTGCTCTGACGATGGTTGGGCCGTGTTGGAGGCAGGCAAACGCTGGGAGGATCAGGGGTTTCCCGACGTGGACGGGTACGCGTGGTACCGGCGATGGGTGGATGTGCCGGCGTCGTGGCGGGGAGAGAAGGCGTGGCTGGTTCTTGGCGGCGTGAACGACGCGTGCGTGGTGTTCTGCAACGGCGAGCGTGTCAACGCTTACGGCGACGACACGGAACTGAGCGTCAACTCGACACCTCTCATCGCCGAGTTGAGTTCCAGGATTCGGTTCGGCGAGACGAACCTCATTGCCATCCGGTGTTACGATTGGGGTGCGAGCGGCGGGTTGTGGCGGCTGCCGTGCGCGCTTACCACGGACCCTGCACAACTGCCTCTCGAGTCGTTCGCAGCATGTTACCCCGACTTCGAAAACAACAAACTCACGGTTGACGTCGACCTGACCGGGCTCGGCAACGAACGGCCCGAGACGACGCTTCGTGCAGCGTTGTTCCGACGTGGCAGCAAACTCATCATCGCGAAACGCGCTGTGCAGCTCGCGTCCGACGAGAACGATGCGGCCGTGTCGTTTGAAGTTCCCGACGCAAAAGCCGGGTCGGCGTACCGGATCGAGGTTGCCGCGGAGAACCCAGAGGGCGAGCCAATCGCAGGCGTAGTCGCGTCGCTGGACGTGGAATGGGACGCGCGCGCGATCTGGCCCGGCGAGTATGCATCCCTGAACGTGCTCAACAACTTCGTCACGGAGTTGCTGAGTGTGAGCATCAAGGAATCAGGGCCGGCCAGCCATTCGTTTGCAAACCCTCGTGACGGGTGGGTGTTCATTTCGATCTCAGGGAGAGGCGACGCCCAAGACTCTTTACCTGAAGCTATACTCGACGACAGAACCGAGCCGCTTGTGTGGAGGCGGAACCCGGATACCGGCACGTTTGAAGCGATGCAGCGTCTCGGCGAAGGCGAGCACACGATCCGGGTCCAGGTGGACTTGCCCGCACAACTTGCTATCCGGACCATGCCCGAGATCGCGTTCTGTTACTACCCCAGTTCGCGGCATATCGCCGCGTTCCCCCCGTACGATTGGGCATATGTCGAACGCCACGTTCTGCCGCACGTCAACACGCTGATAACGCGCAGCGCGGTTCCGCCGACCGAGTTCGACCAGTGGCTGCGCGAAGGACGCAAGTGGATATCGAACGCGGGCTTGCCGGGGCTGAGCAGCAAGGAAGCTCCCGCCACCGACGACGTCTACGACTATTGGGCGAACAACGCCGGCGTTACCGAACCCGGGTTCGGCGGTATTATGGTGGACGAGTTCCTCTGGTCGGGCATCGAGCATTACAAGGCGTGGGGTGACGCTGTCCGCCGGCTCGACGCGAATCCGGGTTTCCGCGGCAAGACGTTTTACGCATGGTGCGGCGACCTGTTCAAACAGCAGCCAAGCCTCGAGTTCAGCCGTCTTCTCACCGAACTCGGGCACCTGTTCTCGTGGGAGAAATACCTGCGCGAAGAGTCGACCCCCGAAAACGCGCGCCGGCGCATGGTGCGCGAGATGCAGCACCCGTTCGCACAATGGAAAGAGCTTATGCCGGGCGTCGAGCGTCACATGGTAATCTGTCTCGGCTACCTGAGCGCGCCGCCCGAATCGCTCAACCTGAATCCGGGCGTCGACTACCACGTCTTCCTCGACATGCAGTTCCAGCTGCTTGCCACCGAGCCCACGTTCTGGGGCTTGTACGGGATCATGGAGTATATGGCCGCGTACGCCGACGAGGAATCGATACGCTGGGCGCACAAGCTGTTCCGGCACTATTGCATCGAGGGGAACCGCACCCGGCTGATCACCGACCCGTACGTGCTGCCTCATCTCGACAACCCGGATTTCGCCGACGGACTGGAGGGCTGGCGCGTCGAGCCTGCCGAAACAAACAGTATCGACGCTAAACGGATGAGCGGGTTCAGCTGGTTGCAGGGCCGGTACCCGAAGACCGCTGTAGGCGACAAGTCCTGCTGGATGAAACGGTCGACGAAAGAACCCAACCGCGTGCGCCAGACCATCCGGTCGCTCGACCCCGGTCGGCTCTATTCCGTGAAGCTGATCTCTGCCGATATCGGGCAGCTCGATACGAAACAGGCACTTGCGCTAAACATCAGCGTCGACGGCGCGGAACGATTGGACGACTATTGTTTCCAGTTCCCCTACCCCAGCTGCTACTCCCACGAGGTCGAGCCCTTCAACCGGAACCATCCGGCATATTTCAACTTCCACCGTGTTGTGTTCCGGCCCAAGGACCGCACCGCAAGGCTTGTCATATCGGATTGGGCAAGCCCGGACGATCCCGAAGGCCCCGTCGGCCAGGAGACAGCGTTCAACTTCGTCGAGGTGCAACCGTTCCTCGAACCGTAGGTGGTGCCAACAGACCATTGACGGGGACGACACTCCTGTGTAGAATGGGTTTCGTTTTCCTCATCACCAGCATTTGACAGCAAGAAGGAGGGAATTGAGAATCATGAGGAACCACAAGAAGACCACCAAGAAGCTTTCCCGGCGCGAGTTCCTGGGCGGCACTGTTACGGCAGCGACAGTACTGGGTTCGTGCAGCGTTGTCCCCCGGCACGTGCTGGGAGGTCCCCGCCAAACCCCGCCGAGCGAAAAGCTGAATATAGCCGGCATCGGGATAGGCGGTCAGGGCAAAGGGGATATGGAGAACTGCCGGAGACATAACATTGTCGCGCTCTGCGACGTGGACTGGCGCAAAGCGGCGGAGACGTTCAAGCAATTCCCCGACGCCAAACGATACAAAGATTTCCGGAAGATGCTGGACAAGCAGAAGGAGATCGACGCGGTCGTGATCGCCACGCCGGACCATACACACGCCGTGGCGGCCATGTGGGCGATCAAGATGGGCAAGCACGTCTACTGCGAGAAACCGCTGACTCATTCGGTCTACGAGTCGCGCAAGCTCGCCGAGGCCGCCCGTGAAGCGAACGTCGCCACGCAAATGGGTAACGGCGGTCAAGCCGGTGACGGGGTACGGGATCTGTCCGAGTGGGTCTGGGACGGGGCCATCGGTCCGGTGCGCGAAGTCCATGTCTGGACCAATAGACCCATCTGGCCTCAGGGAATCGAACGGCCTAAGCAAGTGCATCCCGTACCCGATTCGCTCGACTGGGACCTCTGGCTCGGTCCGGCCCCCGATCGGCCTTACAACCGCATCTACCACCCATTCAGGTGGCGCGGTTGGTGGGACTTCGGCACGGGCGCGCTCGGCGACATGGGCTGCCACGCGTTCCATCCGATCTTCAAGGTGTTGAAACTGGAACACCCGACAAGCGTCGGGGCCAGCTCGACCGCGGTGTTCGAGGATACCTTCCCTTCAGGCTCCGTAGTGAACTACCAGTTTCCTGCACGCGGGGATATGCCGCCGCTGAAGCTGACATGGTACGACGGCGGGTTGAAACCGCGTCGGCCGGACGAACTCGAGGGGGAACTGGGCGAAGGCGGCACGCTGTACGTGGGCGACAACGGCAAGATATTGGACGGCAGCCTGATACCGGCATCGAGGATGCAAGAGTACCAGCCGCCGCCCAAAACGCTGCCCCGGTCGATCGGGCATTTCCAGGAGTGGTTCAGAGCATGCAAAGGCGGCGAACCGGCCGGCGCGAATTTCGATTTCGCAGGCATGGTGACCGAGGTCGTCTTGCTGGGTAATGTGGCGCTGCGCACGGGCAAGAAACTCGACTGGAACGGCACGAACATGCGGATCACCAACGTGACCGAGGCGAACGACCACCTCCGCAGAGAGTACCGTCAGGGATGGACATTGTAGGGTATGTGACCCGTCTCAACCTGTGAGTAACGGGCCGTGATTCCATTGG
The DNA here is from genome assembly GCA_964524145.1 of uncultured bacterium. Lineage (GTDB taxonomy): Bacteria > Hydrogenedentota. Next base: position 36,000 of record CAZGCA010000052.1, read on the forward strand.
GAATCAGCGTCAAACAGGAGGGCGAACGATGGTGTTACGAGCTCGCAAGATCTGCTGTGTTATTGGCGCAGCCTCGATCTTACTCACAATTGGTGCGTGGCTGACACCGTACGCTGCTGCTGACGGGATCGATCTCACGAACGCCACTATAGTGGTCCGCGGGAACAGTGCACCTGTGGCGGAGCAAACAGCGGCCACCGTGCTGGCTGAGGAGGTGGAGAAACGCACCGGGATCCGATGGCCCGTTTCCACCAACTGGCCGAAAGGCGGTCCTGCAATTGCCGTAACCTCCGGCGCGGACGAGACGTTGCACGGAAAAGCTGTGCCCAAGCGTTTGCGCACGACAAAACCCGATGGGTACGGGATCGCAACTGATACGTCTGAACCCGGAACCGTTGTGTGGATTGTCGGGTCGGACCCGCGAGGTGCCCTGTATGGCGTGGGTCGCGTGCTGCGCAACCTCGATTGGGATGATGGATCTGCGCACCTTTTCAAAGCCCTTAACCTTGTGACCGCGCCCGCGTATCCCATCCGGGGACACCAGCTCGGCTACCGCGCGCGGGCAAACTCCTACGACGCCTGGGATCCCGCGCACTACGAGCAGTACATCCGGGAACTGGCGTTCTTTGGCGCAAACTGTATTGAAAACATCCCATTTGAAGATGAGTCCCACAGCCCCGTCATGAAGGTTACACGGCGGGAGATGAACCGAGAGCTGGGTGCCATCTGCGAACGTTATGACATCGACTACTGGGTATGGACGCCCGCCACGGTCGACCTGAATGACGCCGAGCTTCGGGCCGCGCACCTGGACGAGCACGAAGCGTTCTATGCTAAGTGCCCGCGTCTCGATGCAGTGTTTTTCCCGGGTGGCGACCCTGGGAACAACCACCCGAAACTGGTCATGCCGTTTCTCGAAGACTTGTCCAAACGGCTTGCGAAACACCATCCGCAGGCAAGAATCTGGATTTCGCTGCAGGGTTTCAACGATGAGCGGGTGGATTACTTCTATCGCTGGCTCGCAGAACACGAACCAGACTGGATGGGCGGTGTCGTCGCAGGACCGTCAAGCCCACCTATCCCGGAAACGCGTGCGCGGCTGCCCAAACGATATGGGTTGCGCCATTATCCCGACATCACCCACACGGTGCGGTGTCAGTATCCCGTGCCGTGGTTGGACCCCGCGTTTGCCTACACGCTGGGCCGCGAACCGATCAACCCGCAACCGCTGTATTACGCATGCGTACACAACCATTTCGCACCGTATACGGACGGCTTTCTCACGTATTCCGACGGCGTCAATGACGACGTGAACAAGACGGTCTGGAGCGCTTTGGGGTGGAACCCGGCAACCGACGTTCGAAGCGTGATCATCGAATACTGTCGCCTGTTCTTCGGGCCGGAAGTGGTCGAGAAAGCGGCTGACGGCATCTTCGCGCTCGAACGCAACTGGGAAGGGGCGCTCGCCACCAACGGCGGCGTCGACGCCACCCTGGCCCTCTGGCAGGCGCTCGAAACGGAATCGCCCGGATTGCGGGACAACTGGCGTTGGCAGCTGTGTTTGATGCGAGCGTACTACGACGCGTATACGCGGCACCGGTTGATCTATGAAACGCAACTGGAACAGGAAGCGAACGCTGCGCTGGCGGAGGCGGAAACACTCGGCCCTGAAGCGTCGATGGACAAGGCGCTCGCTGTATTGAAACGGGCTGAAACGGAACCCTGTCGGCAACAGATTCGCACCCGTGTCGTCGAGCTTTGCGACGCCTTGTTCCAGTCCGTCGCTCTGCAAACCAGCGTGGAGAAGTATCATGCAAGCGGCTCGGAACGCGGCGCGGTCCTTGACTATCTCGATTACCCGCTCAATAACCGATGGTGGTTGGAGGACGAGATCGCGAAGGCGCGAGCGATGACGTCGGACGCGGAGAAACTCGCGCACTTGGACATGCTGTGCAGATGGGAGACTCCGGGACCGGGCAGCTTCTATGACGACATAGGGAACGTGGCGAAATCGCCCCACGTGATCCGGGGTGAAGGAGTCAACACAGACCCGAATATGGAACGAAACCCGAATCCGGACTTCATGTGGTGGGACAGCGGTAGAAGCCGGGTGCGCCAGTCGTGGCCGAGCAAGATGGACTGGCCGCTGGGTTTGCGATACGACGCGCTCGATCCCGAGGCGACATACATGGTGCGCACGACAGGATTCGGCGAATGCTTGTTACACGTCAACGGCGTTCGGGTGCAGCCCGTGGTGGACGGAAAGGAGATCGGCGAGCTCAAGGAGTTCCCTGTTCCCCGACAGCTTTACAAAGACGGAACCATCGTGCTAACGTTCGACGTGCCTTTTGAACCGCACCTGAACTGGCGGGTCCAGTCGAGGCTATGCGAGGTGTGGCTCATCAAACAAGAAGAAGAGAGGTAGCGTGGCAACGTGGTGGCACTAAGGTGGTGTACGGCGCATCTGCTCGGGAGGTCTCGTACCATGGCATGCACGACGCGGACTGTCCTGCTTTCGTTTTTTGTGAGTTTCGCTATGCATAACCCTTTGGCAAGTGATGCGAACGCGGCGGAGACACTCGCGGAACTGGGATCTCGACTTGGTGCGGAGTCGAGAAAGGCCTACGAGGCGAGTCCGTATTCGGTTCTCTCGAAGGATTACTTCTCGCGGTTCAGCCGCGACCCTAATGCACGGGCCGGTCAGGGCGAAGTCGCGATTGACAAGACGTGGCGGATAGTCATCGCCGCCGACGCCGATCCCTTGTCCGAACGTATGGCCAACCATTTCGTGGATTTCCTGGACCGGCGGATGGGGTTGAAGCTTCCCGTCGAAAAGAAGACGCCAGCCGAACTGGATCGGGCTCTGGAACGTGCCGTTGTCTTGGTCGCGCCGGGTGGCGGCGACGCGGAGGTGCCCGAGAGTTTTACCGTCACAGTAACACCGGGGAGAGTAAGGGTTCATGGCCGGGACTCGGCAGGCTTGCGGGACGGCATCGTCAAGCTCGTCGATCTAATCGGATTCCGCATGGCGCCTATCCTGACGGTTGGAGAACAAGTGTACAGGCCGCGGTTGAGGGTGCGGCTCGGCGCGGTCCCGAACCTCGGATCGTACCGCGACGTGGTCTTTATGGGATACAACGCAGCCTTTGTCGGTGGCGGCAGTCTTCACGCGTTGTCAACGTCCGACGCTATCCCCGAACTCACCGGCAGGCGGCAGGCAGGCAGCCTCGAAGCGGGAGCGAAAGCGGCCGAGGAGGCGCGTCGGTACGGTCTCAAAACCTACTGCTTCATCAACACGCGGCAGAAGTTTCCAAAAGACGATCCCGTGTTTGTCGCACATCCGGAGATACGCGGCGCGCTTACATGGAAGGCCGACGGCGAGTATGTGTTGTGTACGGAACACCCGCTCGTCCGGCGGTACCTGCGCGAAAGCGTCCGGGGCATCTTTCGCGCCGACCCCAAACTGGACGGTCTCGTGCTCATCATCGGCGGCGAAGGGTTCTACCACTGCTTCATGAGACCCTATGGCGTGAAGAAAGGCCATACGAACTGCAAACGATGCGAGGCCCTCGGCGCCGAGACCGTGGTCTCAAACCTCTGCAACTATCTGGCGGAAGAAGTACGGAAGATAAACCCGCGCGCCGAAGTTATCGCATGGCCGTATTCCGCCGAGCACGTCTGGTCGGCCGACGACGCGCAGTCGGCGCTTATCGAGCGGCTGAGGCCCGGTGTCGGCATCTTCACCGAGATAGAGAAGGACGAGTACGTGCAGAAACCCGACGGGGTAAACAAGCACATCTGGGATTACAGCATCGACCTCATCGGGCCGGGCGACCGCGCGATACGACAAGTCGAGGCGTGCAAGGCGGCGGGTATCTCGATCTACATGAAAAGCGAGCCTGAGCTGGGATTCGAGGCGCCGCGCCTGCCGCATATCCCGTGCATGGACCGGTGGGTTGCACGTGCCGAGGCGCTTGCATCGTGCGGCGCGGACGGCGCGTGGGTGTTCCCGGCGTTTCGACCTTGTTACGGTACCAGCGCGGCAGAGATCAACAAGTTCGTGTGGTGGGATCCTGTGCCCGACAAAGAGCAACTCCTACAACGGTTCGCTGCCCGGCTGGCCGGTGAGCGGGCCGGCCCGCACGTGCGCAACGCCTGGAAACACGTCTCGGACGCGATCGACTTCTCGCCGGAACTCCCGTCGTACTATACCGGTCCTTACTATTTGGGGCCCGCGCAACCAATGTGCGCCGACCCTGACGCGAAGCTGCCCGAGGTGTTCTATGGTCGCTACCTGTTCCACGCGGAGATCGTCGATGCGGACGGCCTGAAGCTCGAACCGACCTTCGTCACGTCACCCACAGGCAACGTGCCGGTCTTTGGAATGTACTATCGCCGGATGGAAGAGCTGCTCAGACTCGCGGCCGACGAGATGGCTGCGGCGCGACCTCTGGTGCCGGAACGATGCCGCCTGATGTTCGACGCGGAAGATTCCCCTGTTCGGTGGTTCTACCATACCGCTCGAACCGAAGCGAACTTCTACGAATCCTGCCAATTGCGCGACCGGCTCCTGGCGTTTGCGGCTCAAGAGTCCAGGACAGAACACCAGATTGCCGACGCCCGCCGAGATTACGAAAGGTGGCGGGAGGTGCTGCTGGACGAGAAGGCAAACGCCACCGAGGCGTTACCCGTCATGGAATCCGATATGCGGCTGGACTTCTACTACGGCGGCGACCACAACTTCTCGCACGGAGCAGATATGATCCGAGCAAAGCTCGAAATCATCGATCACGAGATCAACGAGTTTCTCCCTACTCTAGCCCCGTAGCTTGGGCATCCTGCCCAAAGTCCTGATCCGTAGCTTGGGCATCTTGCCCAAGTTCCTTCTTCTTGGACGAGACGTCCAAGCTACGATTCTGATTCTCGGACAAGACGTCCAAGCCGCGGTCCGTGTCAAAGCTACTCCCTACCCATCTCCAGTTTTCCAGACCCACGGCTACCGGGTTGTTGACCGTGTATTGAACATTGCGAACAAAGTCCGCCTCGTCGCGAATGATGTGGTCGTAGTACTCCTGCTGCCAGTACTCGCCTCGTCGTCCGACAATGCGGTTTGCTTTCTTAGCAGTGTACGATTTCCAACTATGCAGAATATCCGGGAGAGAATGCTCGTCCAGAGGGCGGAACACCGCGTGTACGGTGCTTTGGCATAACGCACCACGCATACAAGTGATAACGGTCTCGATCGAAGTATCTTAACGCCCCGGCCACTAAGGCAGCGACGTCGTCTCTGGCCAGACTGCTCGACCCATGGCCCGCGTCGAGGTATCTTTCAACCCTTTCTGAATACAACCTGTGCAGTCGATCCTCTTCGGCGCGAGAAAGGGGCCGCTTCTCTGCTTTGGCACGCCGAACGATGGCGTCCCGCTCGTTGAGCCACGCCTTGAGCACGGATTGTGGCAGCGAGTCTGCCAGGCGGAAGGTGACGAAGTACGTTCCGCCTTCCCGTGTCCAGTGCGGCAGGAATGCACCCTGCCGTTTCTGTACCATAGCTTGGGCATCTTGCCCAAGGGCCGCTTTCGTAGCTTGGGCATCTTGCCCAAG
>CAZGCA010000052.1:41700-43880 GCA_964524145.1 uncultured bacterium
CGTAGCTTGGGCATCTTGCCCAAGGGCCTGATCCGTAGCTTGGGCATCTTGCCCAAGTTCCTTCTTCTTGGACGAGACGTCCAAGCTACGTTCGGAACCGGACATCACCTACGTTCCGTGCAGGAGCAGGATGGTGTCGATATTCCGTTTGATGTACTTGCAGGAGTTGCTCTGTGTGGGGTCTTCGCCCTCGATGGTGCGTTTGGGGCACGCGCCGAGACAGATGGGCAGAAACTCGCATTCCCGGCATCCCTCGACATCGAACGGGTCGAAGCTCATCCATTTGAGCAGGTTCGGGTTCACAAGGTCCATCGGCTCCCTGACATTCCCCAGGCTTTCGCTCTCCTCGCTCACTGTCAAGCCGCACTTGTGGATTGCCCCGGACGGGTTGACGACCATCGTGTTGAGAGCGATAGCGCCGCAGTTGTACTTGACAGTAACGGGGAAATGGTACAGGATGTTCGTCTTGATAGGGATGCCGTATCCTGCACACGCCTTGCAGAAGTCGAGCGACAGGTCGAAAAAATCGTCAATGGTGCAGCAGTCCGGCACGACGCCCGCACAAGCTTCGGTGAGCTTGCTGACCGACGCCATGTACGGATGAAACTTCTTGTCCTCGCCCAACCATCCTTTCTCATCGAATAGCCGCAGAAGGTCAAGAGACGCTCCGGCGTTTTTCTTGTCGGTATTGATGCGGACGGAGATGTTCATCTTGCCTATGACATTCGCAAGCCCGGACATTATGGCATCGAAACTGGACTCCTTCCCGCCCTTCAACGGTCTGCGCGCGTCGTGGACTTCTTTGGGCCCGTCCAACGTCACCTGCATGCGCTTCACCTTGTACCGCAGCAGGTTGTCAACGACCTCCTTAGTCAGGAGCGTCCCATTTGTGGTTATCCCCGCATTGTAGCGGAAACTGTGTTTCTCGCCGAGTTCGAGGAACCTCTGCGACAACTCCCATATGGTCGAGGCCGCGAGCAACGGTTCGCCTCCGTACCAGCTCACGTTGAACGACTTGATCCGTTCGCGCTTCGCCCGCTCTTCCACGAACGCGCAAACGGCTTCGATGGTATCCTTCGTCATGGACTCCTTGCGGGGCCGTTCGTAACAGTACGTGCACGCCAGGTTGCACGCGAGCGTCGGCAGGATGGTGAGTGCCAACGGGTCGTTGCAGCGGGAAACCTGGTACCGCACTTTGAGCAGAGCCAACTCGTCGACCGAACCGGGCACGATGAACCGCCCATCGACGAGCATCTTGTGGATGTCCTGGGTTTCAGCGTCGTCCGGGATGTGGCGACCCTCAATGGCAGCGGATATCACGCCCTGGGTCTTTTCAAAGAGCTCCGTGTCCAAACTGATCAGTGCAGTCGTCAGCCCGTTGAACATAAGGTACCGGTCCTCGTCCGGCACACGCACAAACCTGTTGTACCTCGATGTCTTCATAGGAGCATTCATACACACCTACCATGACGCGCAGCCTTTGCGCTATCCCATGTCTCTTCCGTGACGCCCTCTGCCCGAAGCTTGTTCTTCTGTACCTTTGCCCGTGAGCCTCTGGGAAAGCTGTCTTTGAACTGGATGTATCTCGGAACCATGTCGGGGTCCAGCCGTTCCTGACAGAACCCGAGCAGCGCTTCGGGTTCGAGCGATTTGCCCTCTTCGAGAATTACACAGAGCTTGATCTCGTCTTCCTGAGGTCCAGACGGAACACCGAAAGCAGCGCATTCCGCGACACTGTCGTGTTGAAAGACAACCGCTTCAATCGCCGATGCAAGTATCTGTTTGCCGTCTTTCCTAATCACATCCAGCTTTCTATCGGCAAAATAGAAGTAGCCGTCATCGTCTTTGTACGCGAGGTCGTAACTGTGGCACCAGCCGCCGCGCATCTTTGCCGCCGATTGTTCCGGCATCTTGTAGTACTCGACGGTAATGGGTTCGCCCGACGTGCGCCGGTGAATAATCTCGCCCACCTCGTACGGTCCCACCTCGTTGCCGTCGTCGTCAACTATCTTGACCTCGAGGTCGGGACGAGGTTTCCCTATTGACCCGCCTTTGCCGTCCCGGTTTGTCGTAACGCCCCCGCCTTCGACCGAACCGTAGCCTTCAATCACTCGTACGTTGAACCGGTTCTCGAACGCGGCAACAACGCCTGGGGCTGTCGGCGCCATGATGCCGGTACA
>CAZGCA010000053.1:0-43504 GCA_964524145.1 uncultured bacterium
ACACTTACCGAAAACACCCCCTGCGAAAAATCCATAAAGCGGAAACTCAGGCTAGGCACTTCCGCCTAGATGCATCATTCTCGCCAACAAGGGCGCATTGGGAGAAGTATCAGTTCCCGCGCGAGAGCTTGTAGTTTTCAGGGGAGCTCGTCTGTTTTGACAATTGTGTGTTACCACCGTTCGTTTTTGCGGTATCATATTAGCACCTCCGTCCAACGCACTTCGGGTGGGTGGCTGACGGCTTCCACTTTCGAGAAACAGACTGGAGAGCAGCAGCAGTTGCCTGTAGGCTTCTTGGTCTGTTCTACAGGGGCTTTCTCACTCATGGCCCTAGAGAGACTTTTGGACTCGCGACTGGACACTGCGGCGAGCAAGATCAAGCAAGCTGAGCCTCTATCAGAACAGGCAGAAGACTCCGAGTACCGCAATTGGGATCAGGCAGAGTATGTGGGCAACAATTGCAACAGCTTTTGCCTCGGAGGGTTCCATCCCAGGTATCGCCAACAGCAAACATGCTACAATCGGGATGTGATATTGACCTACCACCCCTGGAGTGACAGGAACACTTATGAATACTGCCACCATGGCCAGCACAAGGAAAGGAGTAAACCAAGGGAAATCTATGGAGAATGCGGTCAGCACTGCGGCTGTCGAGAGAATGCCGCCAGCCTAAGTCAAGAGTGAAAAACATGCCGATTTCGCAAGTTCCGCCGCTGACCGAAAGACGTGCATTCCCGCCGCAAAGTTCAGAAAGAGTCTCTGGAGTCGCCCCCCTAGTCGCTTAGATATCATACCCGCACAAATGTCTATAAGGCACAAAACGAAGGTCTGATTCATATACAGAACTACGAGAACCAAAGAGACAACGCAGAGGAAGACGGTCAAGCTTGTCGCGGCTGGACGCAGCAGGGTGCTCGTCACAACAAAAGGATCAGCATTGTTGAAGACTCCCGCAGCGATTGCAACGCTCTTGTCACTTGGGAAGGAAGCCACGGCGATGAAAAGCACGACCAGGAGGGCGAACAGGTCACTCACCCGGTCCAGACCGACCATAGATACACACTGGGCGAACGGGAGTTTCGTCAGGCGTGCCAACACGTAACCGCGGACTACTTCGCCAACACGGAACGGTACCGTGAAGTTCACCAGAAATCCAATTTGCGTGGCGCTAAACAGGCTGCGGAAAGTAGCGGGATGCGCTGCGCGAACCACGTAGCTCCAACGTTGAGCCCTTGCGAAGTAGCTGCTCCAGGCAAACACCTGTGCAAGAACAAGCCACCATACTCTGACCCCGCGAATTGTCGCATACACCGCTTTCCAATCAGTATGGCGAAACAAGAGCCAAATCAGAAACAGACCCAGAGAAACACTAATCGCCACTTGGACGTATTTCTTCATGAATGTCTCAAGCAGTCATTGGCCAGTTTAGGGGCGTTGCGCCTCGTGCAGGAAGCGTGCTGGTGTTGTACCGTGCTTCAAGGCAGGCAAAGGGAGTTCGCATACTGCCTCCTATAGAATTCCAAGAACTCTCCAGTCTTGATCCTACGCCACCACCATTCATTCTCCTGGTACCATTTGACGGTGTGGGCCATGCCCTCGTCCCAGTCCATTTGGGGTTCCCAGCCAAGAGCTTTGAGCTTCGAAGCGTCTATAGAGTAGCCCCGGTCGTCTACCACGACCCCGCCTTTAAGTAGTGACGGTTCTTTATTCATGGAATAACTTCCCTTCCCTGATGGGACCCTTGCAAGACTCATTTATCCCGCATACAGAAATGCTCGACAGACGACTAGTATCAATCTCCAAGCTCGTCCACGGCTCACAATCCTTTGTCACAAGGCTATTGGCTCCCACAACAGCCCCCTCTCCAATCGTTACGCCGGGCAGAACAACGGCGTTTGCCCCGATAATGACGTGTTTCCCAATGTGAACGAATGAACGAATGGGAATACGATACGGTGGAGGCACAGCAGGGTTTGTCAGGCAGGCGCCCGAATAGTCCTCGTTACCCGTATAAACCCGGACGCCCCCGGAAATGCCTGAGAAATCCTCCATGATCAGACGGCCGCCGCCAACAAGCGAAACGAACGCTGCAATGTGGATGAAGCTTCCGAGGACAGTTTGTTCTCCGCCCATGATAAAGGCAAAGTCGTCGACGATGACGGAATCCCCGATGGTGATCGTTTCCGGTGAGACAATCTTGGCTTTGCTCCAGACAAATACGTCATGGCCGATTTGTCGAAACGGTATCTCATAAGCCTGGTTCGACATGATCCACACCTCGTGCAATCGACTCCGCAACGCTGGGAAGTCTCTTGCTCGTGTATCCCGCCGAGGGAGCGTTAAAAGGGCATCCAATGAAGCCTCTCCGCAGCCCCGCTGCTTGATTCCGCGCTTGCATGACCTCCCCTAATGTCTGATTCTGGCTGTGAGAAGAACGGAACCTGCCGGACTCTGATAACTCGTCCGCCGAGCCCAGGTTTACGAGACGAAGGAGCGCTGCGACAAGGAGGATCGCAACGAGCATATAAAGCTCGCGCCTTCGCGTAGGAACGCTGTTTTTGTGCAAATCCATATCACCTCTGGTCATCGGGGGCTACTGGGCCGAAACTCCGCTCTCTCGGAGCTTCTTGAGCATGGCTTGGACTGCCTTAACTCTCTCAGGGTCAGGGTTGAGTCTCAAGACGGTTTCGAGTTCGGCGACGGCTTCGTCCTGCCTGCCGTGCATCGCGTAGAACTGCCCCAGCCGGTAATGAGCATATTCGTAGTCGGGTTGCATTTGAACTGCTCTGAGAAACTCCTGTTCACCGAGGTCGTGTTTGCCGGACGCGCTGTAGACCATGCCGAGGCAGACGCGACGGTACGGCTCGTCCTTGGCGGCAACGGCTCGACGAACCACTTCTATCGCCTCGTCACGCTTGCCCATCCCGAGCAGAATGTTCACAAGGAAGTTGAACACGTTGTTCTTCGGGTCTAGCTCGAGGACGGTTCGGTACTCAGCGACGGCCTCGTCCAGCCTGCCGTGCGCCGCGCAGAACTGCCCAAATCGGAAATGCGCGTACGGGTAGTCAGGCTGCATTGCAGTAACGCTGCGAAACGTCTCTTCAGCCAGACCATTTCTCCCAGCTTTGGCATAGATCATCGCAAGCCAGGTGCGACGATATGGTTCGTCTTTCGCAGCGATCGCGTTCTTGACAACTTCTACCGCCTCATCAAGCCTGCCCGCTCCCTGCATCAGGTCTGCAAGCTGTGAAAACGCGTAGCTTGTCGGATCCAGCTCGAGCGTTTTCCGGAACGCCTGCTCTGCAACATCGAGCTCGCCGACTTTGACAGCGACGGCGCCGAGCTGCCTTTGGTACGACGCTCTCTGCGGGTTCTGCCTCACCAATTCCTGGGCTGCCCCGTACGCATCCTTGTTCTGGCCGAGTCCGCCATGCATACTGCTCAGCTCGCTCAGCATGCGTTCCCTATAATACGGGGTTACTCGTGCCCCCTTGGTCACATAATCGGCCACAAGTCCCCAGACATCGTTCCAGTTCTCCGCGGGTCCCTTTCTGGACACCACTTTCACGCGGGGAAACGAGACAACGTCGAACAAAGCGGGGTCGAAGCTAGGCATAGCGGGGGCTACAAACCAAACCGTTGAGGGTACGGCGACGGCGGGGTGCGGTGAATCGGTTGTGCCACGATACCATGTGATCAGGTCTCTCACATCTACGATCTGGTCGTTCAGTTCCGGTCGAGCATAGTATTTCAGGCAAAACGCCCCATCGAAAGCCTTCATGCTCACAACGAGGTCGTCGGCACCGACGTTCCTGTCGAGGTACGCGGCGGCACGCTTCCAGTCGGTACGATGGGCTTTATAGTACTGCCTCAGATCGAAGGCGTCCAGCGGGACAAAGAGGATCAGGGCAATCGTCCATGCGCAGGCCGATTCAACGTGCCGCGGGATGACTCGCTTCACCAGAACGCCCAACAGCTCTGCCGCGCCGGCTATCCCTGCGGCAACGAGCAAAAGGAATACCGGGAAGGCGAAAAGGAAGTACCTTATGGCGAAGTAGCTGCCCACTCTATTGACCAGCGCGAGCGATGCGAACGGCGACAACACCGAGATGAGCGCCAACAGCACACCCTCATGGCATCGCGACCGTACGCAGTAAATCAATCCCGCTACGAATGCCACCATGAATACAACCACGCTCCACTGCGAACCTGCCGTCATAGGGCGGAGCACTGACATAAGCCACCGCCAATCGAGCGCCGTATGCAACTCGCCCGTGACAGGCTCTCCCACTGTAGCATAGGAATACCAGGGTAAGAAAAGGAGTACCGTGAGCGACATGGCTGCACCCAAAGCGAAATATGTTCTCCACATCATCATGCGTTTTGCAGTCCTTGACACCCGGTCTCTGACCAAAAGATAGGTCGCGTAGATGCCTTCGAAAGCGACGAAAAAAGCGGTGAAGTAAGCGGAATAGAGGCACAATGCGTGCGAGACAACTACCATTGTCCAGCGCGGCAACGTTCTACGCTCGATAAACCGGAGAAACGTGATTATCGAACAAAGCGTCAACATCCCGAACAGGGTGTAGTATCGCACTTCTTGGGAGTATTGTACGTGGAAACGCGAGAGGGCAAGGAGCAATGCTGCCAGTAGCCCTATTTGGGCATTGAACACCCGGCGACCAAGCACGTAGATAAGGACAACGGTCGCCAGACCCGCAGCGAACGAAGGAAACCTCGCCATGAATTCCGAAGTGCCGAAACGGAGCCACCCTGCCAGCAACAAATCGTGGAGAGGTGTCGCGCCATCGAACTGTTCAACTCTTTGCAAAACATCACTGAACGAGTGGGCGGCGCTCGCATTACTGGTGATGTTGATCTCGTCATACCACAGGCTCTCGTAGCCCAGGTTTACAAGACGAAGAATCGCTGCAACAAAAACGACCGCAGCGAGCGCAAGAATCTCTCGCCTTTGCGCTGGCCGGCTCTTGGTCTCCAGATGTTTATGCTTCGTCATGTCGGTGCTGCCAGCTTCTGATCACAGTTGCTGGCAATCAATTCTAGATAGTGAACAACAACCCGCACGGCCGGTCGGCACGAATAACAGTCTTACCAATGTGCCCCCACGGCGACCAACTGTGTCCATATCTATGCCGAAGGTTCACGTTCTTGAAACCCCCGTCAATAAACAGCTTGTTGCGTTCTTTTTCCTTGTAGCATTTGGCATAACTAGGGGTAAACTCATCGAAGATCAGAAAAACACCTTCTCCGCCAGCGCCAAGCCTGAGCTATTTGGTCCGTAATCCCTTACCGTAGCATGATCATAGCACAAACTGTTCTGAGATACTACGGTTTAATTGCGTGTAGACGTGCGAGACAAGAGTGGGGTTCCGCATTATCGGTCGGGTCTTGTGGTGTGTCTTCGTAAGCAGATGTTTACATGCAGCGCAGACTTCCAGCATGCACAGAGATGCGTCTCGGTCCTTATGTTGCGGGCTGGAAACCTTATACTGCTCCTGCGCTACAATGCTGTTGGTTGGTTATCCGCGCGTCTTTCTTGCTCTTGGGGTTTATATCTTGGTATGATGAGACTGCGAGATTTGTGTGGCGAGGATTTCCACAGGTTCGTTCGCAAATAGCCTCGCCATAAGGTCTCACGGCGAATCGGACTGAAAGGAGTTGTACTGTATGCCGAAGAAACGATTGGCCATTGTGCTGGGTATTCGGCCCGACGTTATACGCGCAAGCTTGATTTTAAACATGCTCCGATCTCTTGATGAGTTCGAGATCAAGTTCATCTGGTCGGGCCAGCATTATTCAGACAACTTGAAGGACATCTTCTTCCGGGAACTGAACGTTGCACCTCCGGATGTCGAGCTGGGCGCAGGCGGCGATACCGACGCGGAAATAGTGGCGTCCGTGATCAGCAGCCTGTACCCGGTGCTTGATGAAATGAAACCCGCCGCTGTTACGTTCCTGGGTGACACCAACACGGTGATGGGCTGCATCGCAGCAGCACAACTCAACATTCCTATCGTGCATATCGAGGGATGCATGCGCTCTTACGACTGGCGAATGCCGGAGGAGAAGTACCGCAGCACGATAGATCATCTCGCAGATGTTATCTACGCGTATTTTCCGGAATACCGACAGCAGGGCATCGCCGAGGGGCTCAATCCGAAAGCCATAGTGGTTGTTCAGAACCTGATTGTTGACGTCCTGTATGAGTACTACTTCAAACGCAAGCAGCGCTACGACTCGATCGCGACAGAGAGTTATTTCCGTGAGAAGAGTATTGAGCGGGGTCAGTACTACCTGATGACGTGCCATCGCAGGGAGAACGTTGAGTCCGAGCAGGTGCTGAAGGTCATCACGGAACTCCTCGGGCGCACCGACCGCAAGGTCTACTTCACGGCCAGCTACCGTACCCAAAACTCGCTGAAAAGGTTTGGGCTGACTTTGCCCGGCAACGTGAGTATGGTGGACCCAATCGGTTATGATGAGATGCTGGTGTTGATGGTCAACTCCCGCGGCGTGCTGACCGACTCCGGTACGGTGGTCGAGGAGACAGCGGTGCTTCAAGTACCGTCCATGCAGATACGCAAGGCTACGGAGAGGCCGCAGGTCTACGACTGCGGCTCGTGCGTGAAGTTCGACCCGGCGCGCCCGGAGGACTATCCTTTCGATGCCGTCCTTTACAAGCTGGAGCGCCTTTACGGTAAGAGATGGGAGCACAACCTCGGCGACGGCAAAGCGTCCGAACGAGTTGTTGCAGACTTGACGAACCGTTTGCGCGTCGATGGCGGATTCAGGTTACACAAACCTGAAGACTACCATATCCCGATCGCGCGATCGTACCGCGAAGACGAACTGTGACTGCATGAGAAACCGTGGGAACGTCGAGCGGCGCATAGTCTCGGCCCATATTGGGGGTTAGTCTCGGCAACGATGTCTCGTTCAATATCAGAAGAAGAAGGGCCGAGCTTTGCAGTTGTCATTCCTATGTTCAACGAGGAGGTTGGCGCCGAGAAGTGCGTCCGCGCCGTCACCGAGGTGCTGACACGACTCACGTGCCGCCGCGCTCTTATCGTCGTCAACGACGGCAGCACGGACAGAACACCGGAGATTGTTGACTCGCTTGAAGCAGAGATTCCCCATCTCACCGTAATCCATCACGAAACCAATGGCGGTTACGGTGCTGGCCTTAAGACTGGTGCGATCGAAGCAGATCGGCAGGGGTTCGAATATGTCCTTTTCATGGACAGCGATTTGACCAACCCTCCGTCAGATATTCCCAAGTTCGTCCCCGAAATGAAGAAAGGGAGTGACGTCATCAAAGGGTGCCGTTTCTGCAAAGGCGGCAGAATGGTCGGTGTGCCGTGGAAGCGACAGGTCATGACACGAACCGCGAGGCTTATCTCAGCGTGCCTCTTTCGTGTAGGCGTCAAGGACTGCACCAACGGGTTCCGGGCCATCAAGACGGAAGTGTTTCTGAAGATGCCACTGGAAGAACGGGGTTTCGCCATCATCATGGAGGAACTATACTGGGCCAAGAAGTTTGGCTGCACCTTCGCCAACGTGCCGACTACTCTCCACAGTCGATCGGAGGACCAACGGCCCACACTGTTCGCCTACAACTATTCGACCGTCGCGGTATACTTGAAGCACGCTGTGAGGTCGCTCTTCGTTTGATGACATTCAGGTAACGTAGGCCCGGACAGTCCCCTGTTTCTCGCTGAGCGAAGAAGCGACTACTGGACTACCCCATCATGGGGTTGCGCGTTCCGAGAAGAAAGCTCTCATCTCCCGGACTTGCTGAAGCAACGGTTTGCGGCAAATGCGCTCTGTGACATCACGAATGCTGCTCAGGCTCCTATCACAGCTTTGCGCTGCTTCGGCTGGAGTGATAGCCAGGCCAAGTTCGTAGACATTGTTGAAGATGCCCACGAGTTCCAGCTTGGTCACCGGCTCCGGAGAATGGATATGGAATACCCCACGCTGGTACAGGTTCTTCTCGATGATCTGCTCGATTATCTCGGCGAGATAGACTGTCGTCACGCCGTTCCACTTGTGGTTTGTAAACCCTCTCACCTCGTTGCCTGCTTCGCTTCTCGCCCATTCGAGCAGCGATCGAGCACGCCCCTTTTCCTCTCCGACGATCGAGGTCCTTAGTACCATACAGTCAGCCGTATCACCGCCGGCCTTGCTCAACCCGTAGACGTCTTCGGCGTCAACGTAGTCCTCTTCCGTGTAGGCACCCTTTTCCCCGGTGTACACACAGTCGGTCGTAATGTGGAAACACATGATTCCGAGCTTCTTGCAGTATCCGGCCAGGTTGTGCGGGAAAATGGAATTGACCTTCAGCACGTCTTCAATGGGGGTTCTCGCAATCATGGGTTTTATAACCCCCGCGCAATTGATGACGACGTCAACGCCATCGGAGAACTGACCAAGCTTATCGATGGGGTCATGGACGATATCGAATTCGCCTCGCGTCAGCTCGATGACATCATCACCCTTTCGCTTGAAGTATTGGCAAACGGCATACCCGAGCATTCCGTTCGCCCCGAGAACAAGGATTCTTCGCATATACTTTCTCCTCCTGCTATCGTCCGATAACGTCTGCGTTGATAGGCTGTTTTCCGCTTCCCGCATGCGCGGGAACAGGCTGCGCCTTACTTAGAACCATGAGATCCCCCTCCGATGCAGCGCAGCCCGGAACAGGATGAAAGCGTATCCAGGGAACTCGGCGCGCACCTTGAACTTGGAGGTCCCCTTCTGTCGCTCAGGGTCCCGGACTTCTCGACCCGGTATGTATTCAATCTTCCCTCCACTCAGCAGAACCTTGAACGTGATTTCCGGGCAAACATTGAAACGATTCGAAGACGTTCCCAGCGCTTGTACATAGTTCCTGTCGAAAGCTCGGAAACCGTTTGTAGTATCCGTGATTCTTTCACCAAGCAGCACACGCGTTGCAAACCGATAGATGCGTTGGAAAACCCGAAAACGGAGTGAGACCGAGCGTGCGTCCTCCTCTCGGATGTACCGGGAGCACTGAACAAGCTGGCAGCCAGCCCGCAATTTCGCAAGAAACGCGGGAAGAAGCTCCACGGGATCGAACCCATCCGGGGATATCAGTACACAGTAACGCCCTGATGCGTATGCCAAACCGTAGCGCACCATCGAGCCGAAACCGCGAAATTGCACCCGGCGCGAGAAGACCCTGATATGCAGAGCAGGATGTTTTCTTATAAGACGTTTGGCGGCTTCGAGCGTATTATCGGTGCTTTGGCCATCGATAATGAGCGTCTCGACGTTCATTGAGTTGAGCCCCACCACATCATTGAGAGCGGCCATTGTTTCAGGCAAAACGTTCTCGTCATTGTAGCAAGGAACCAAGATGCTCATTTCGGTGGTGATCATCTATCGTTCCTCGACCTGCCAGGGGTCCCACATTCGCGCGGGATACCGTATGTCGTCACCTAACGACTCATCTATTGTAGAGGTTGAGAAGAACATGATCTTTGCATCATCGGTCAGCGACTTGAAGCCGTTTACATAACCGGGAGGAATGAACAGGACAGCGGGATTCTTGTCGCTTAGAACGAAGCTTTGGATCGGGAGGTCGGGCGAGGGGTTGTCCCAATCGTCTATGCGGATGCAGCAAATCATCATGGCGCCCCTTACCACGGTGGCATGTTTTGCCTCGTGCTTGTGACCGTGCCAAGCACGAACAAAACCGCGCTGGTGGTTCGCAACCCAGTAGAAACGTTTGACGCCTTTAAAATCGAACTCGTTGACAAATCCAACTTCGCCCCGGTCGTCTACCACGACCCCGCCTTTAAGTAGTGACGGTTCTTTATTCATGGAATAACTTCCCTTCCCTGATGGGACCCTTGCAAGACTCATTTATCCCGCATACAGAAATGCTCGACAGACGACTAGTATCAATCTCCAAGCTCGTCCGCGGTGTATGCCCGACGAAGCTTCGCAGTCAACCGGGAAACCTTTCTGAGAACTCGATGCCCAGCGCAGAAACGTTCTGTAACAAGCGAGGACGAAGGTAGTCAGCATTGGAGTAGCGTGTCGAGGTCAGATCGGTGATACGTCCCTCATCCACCAGGGCCTTGATCTCCCTGATACCATCTTTCACCTGAAAACGTGGCGCAAAGCCGAACGCTTCACGAGCCTTGTCGCTCGATACCTTGTAGTTTCGCGTGTCCCGAGAATGCACATCCGTTTGCACAACCGCAGTATCGGGCACCTGTTCCTTGATCTTGTCAACGACTTCGGCGATCATCATATTCTCTGAATGAAGGTTAAATGGCCCCGTGTGTGTCGATGTCACGTTCGCCAGGACGGCCTCCGCCACGTCCTTAACATGCAACAGCGGACGGTACTGGTTCCCGCCGAAAAGGCTCATGCGCTTGAATAGACACGCCTTCACCGTCAACTGGTTCACAACAAGGTCCAGACGAATACGGGAGAACCTGTCACCCAGCCCGTAGATGGTGCCGTTGCGGAACGAAATCGCGTTGGCATCGGCAAGAATCGTCTCGCACTGAGCTTTGGTCTGTGCATAGAGAGAGAGGGGGTTGAGCGGCGAATCTTCGGTCAGTATCCCGTCTTGCGCGCCGTAGACGGAGCAACTCGACATGTTGATGATTCTGCCGCCAAAACTCTTCACCAGCCACCGAAGGGCCTCGACGTTGATTTGTCGTGTCACCTTCGGGTTTAGCGCACACGCTGGGTCCCCGACCAGCGCGGCCAGCCACACCACCACGTCAGCCCACAGAACGTGTGGCAAGAGGCACTTTTCGTCCCGAATATCGCCGTTTATGAAATCAACGGGCTTGAGATAACGCTCCTCGAACAAGAGAGCATCATACACACGGACCGCATGGCCGGTTTCCAGCAACCGGTCCGTCAGATGGCCTCCTATGTATCCGGCTCCGCCAACAACTAGTACTTTTGCCACGTAAACCTCTCTGTGAGCCTGTTGCCCTTATGTCCTCGTTCTCGGACTCCCGATTCTATTGCCCAGCAGCGCACATTATAGCACAATCTCAGGAGAAGAGTTCAGGTGGAGTTTACCCAGTCTTCATAGCGTCATGTCTGCGCACGTCCAGCGTCGGAATCTACCGGCTGCCCCGACCGCACTGTTCCGCCACCAACTTGGTAGCCCTGAGCAGCGAGTCGAACGACGTTCCCGCATCGGCCCACCATCCTTCAACGATCGCGTACGTCATCGTTCCCTGTTTGATGTAGGCCGAATTCCTTTCCGTTGCCGATAAGGCGAAGAAAATCACCCGCGCTGTTCCCTCCGGTTACCAGCAGAATGTCTTTGATACCGGCGTCCACCAATGTCCGGATGGGGTAATACACCATCGGCTTGTCATAGACGGGCAAGAGATGTTTGTTTGTGACCTTGGTGAGAGGATAAAGCCTGGTTCCCAGACCGCCGGCAAGGACTACTCCTTTCATTCGTGTTCCTCCTGAACCAGCCTGAGAACGCCGCTCATTGGCTACCGTACTGTTTCTTATAGTACTCGAGGTACTCGCCGGATTTCAATGGCCGCCACCACCATTCGTTGGCAACATACCAGTCGATTGTTTCCTTGAGCCCTGCCAAGAACTCCTTCTGTGGTTTCCATCCCAGAGCCTTGATCGCGGAGGAATCTATGGCGTACCGCCGGTCGTGTCCGGGCCGGTCTGTCACGTAACGGATGAGATCCTCGCTCTTGTTGAGGTGTTCGAGTATGGTGCGGGTTATCGCGATGTTTGTATGTTCGTTTTCGCCACCGATGTTGTAGACTGTTCCGGGTTCGCCTTTTGCTATCACGACGTCAATGCCCCGACAATGATCCTCAACGTGCAGCCAGTCCCGGACGTTGAGACCGTCCCCGTACAGCGGGAGCGCCAAGTCGTCGATCGCGTTCGTGACAAACAGCGGAATGAGTTTCTCGGGATACTGGTACGGACCGTAGTTGTTCGACCCTCGCGTGACGACGACCGGCGTGCCGTAGGTGTGGTAGAAGGCGCCGGCAAGCAGTTCGCCGCCCGCTTTGCTGGCCGAGTAGGGGTTGCGCGGGGTCAGCCTGTCATCCTCGGTAAACGCCCCCTATTCTATGCTCCCGTAAACCTCGTCAGTCGAGACACAGATGATCCTTTGCACCTCGGCTTTGCGCGCCTCTTCGAGCAGTACGAAGTTTCCTTTGACGTCTGTGTCAATGAACGCCCCTGCAGAGTGTATGCTCCTGTCCACATGAGTTTCAGCGGCGAAATTCACGATAACATCCACGTCGTTTACGGCCTTGGACACGATCTCAGGATCGGCAATGTCACCTTGGACGAACGAGTAATTCGGGAGGGGTTCGACATCCTTCAGATTGGCAAGATTACCCGCGTAGGTCAGTTTGTCGAGGTTGACAATGTGGTAATCGGGATGCTCCCTCAACATGAGCCGGATGAAATTGGAGCCTATGAAGCCTGCGCCGCCAGTCACAAGAACTCTCATCGACATGTCGAAAACCTCGTTTGTCCTGTGAAAACCGGATTCTCTACCATTCAGCCCTAAGACAACTATACCACAGCGGTTCGGACATGTCACGTCGGTAGTGGACTCTGGGACGCCCGGGCACTAGCACATCGTTCCCTCACTACCATAGTAATACGCTATCTTGTGCGGCTGGACGGGTGCTTGCTTGAGGATATCGTTAACGATGCTCTTGGTCGCACGAGCCAATGCCGGATGCCCTTGCGCAACGGCATGATCGCGAACGTGTCACCAGCCCGCATTTCTCACCACAGCTCTACTGCCACACCGGATTTGTCCATGTCTACTGCGTCGAACTCGGTCGGCCTTCTCGACGTACCGTTCAGGTACGCCTGTGATGGCCTTGGTCGCGCTCCTTGTATCCATAGGCATCTCCGGCGTTTCGTCACGACCTCCGGTGAGAAAAGCGGGCCAGGCGTTCTACGGTTGCCTTCCTGCCGAGAGTCCACGTATAATTCATGCCCGGCGGCATTGGGTGTAGCTGCCGTGATGGAACCGATGTATTCGTTGTGCAGTTTGGTAGAATCCCGTTTTCGTGGAGGTGTTGATGTGAATTCGGAGAGGCAAACGCCTTCGACCTCAGAGCGGCTGATGTCGGTGGATGCGCTGCGGGGATTTGACATGTTCTGGATCATAGGGGGCCGGGAACTTCTTGCGGGCGTGCTCATGGTTTTCATGGATCCGTTTCCCGAGTGGCTGGTGCGTCACTTCGAACACGTTGAGTGGGTCGGGTTTTCGGCGTGGGATCTGATCATGCCGCTGTTTCTGTTTATTGTCGGCACCTCGATACCGCTCGCGTTCGGCAAACGGCTTGAACGAGGCGAGAGCAAGAGACGCATCTATCTGCACGTCGTCAAACGCATATTGATCCTGTTTGTGCTGGGCATGGCTGCCCAGGGCAACTTGCTCGACTTCGACCTGTCGACGTTGCACATCTACTGCAACACGCTCCAGGCCATAGCGGTAGGGTACCTTGTCGCGTCCATCGCGGTGATCGAGCTGGACATCAAGTGGCAAGGCGTTACCATTGCGGGCTTGCTCATGGTGTACTTGTTGCTGATGGTGCTGGTGCCTGTACCGGGGCACGGTGCGGGAGTGCTCGAGCCGCGCGGCAACCTGGCGCTGTACATAGACGAAGTCATCATGGGACGGTACAGCGACGGCACCGCCTATACGTGGATTCTGAGCAGCCTGACGTTCGCGGCGACGGTTCTTCTGGGTGTAATGTCGGGACATATCTTGCGTTCGAACAAGAAGCCGGCAATCAAGGTGTTGCTGCTTTTCGGGGCGGGCGCAGCCGGCCTGGCGCTGGGATGGTTGACGGGCATGGTGTTCCCCATCATCAAGCACATCTGGACGAGCTCGTTTGTGCTCTATGCCGCCGGGTGGAGCTACCTGCTGCTCGGGCTGTTCTACCTGGTCATAGATGTATTGAGATGGAGAAGATGGGCGTTCGTCTTTGTCGTTATCGGGATGAACGCCATCTTTGCGTATATGGTCGCCCAACTGATCGATTTCCGTCTCATCGTCGAACCGCTTGTAGGCGGTCTGGCACGGCGCTGCGGCGACTTTGGACCGTTGGTCGTGGGTATAACGGCGTTCGCGATCGGCTGGCTCATCCTGTTCTGGATGTATCGCAAGAATACGTTTATCAAGGTTTGATATCGTCGTTTGGTCCAATGCGGAGAGCGACGCTGTGACTGGAAGGAGGCCTGTCTCATGAAACACGCCGGCGCCATGTGCATGGCCGTTCTTATCATAATCGCTGGATTCGTAAGTGCCAACGCCCAGGAAACGACCTACCCGCTGAAGGTGCTGCCGCCGGAGCACAAGACGATGGTCGACCCGCAGACGGGAGCGGAACTCACGTTCCTCACCACGGACCCAGCCGAGGACCACAACTTGTACTTCCACGAACGGTCGTGGCTGGCAGACAGCTCGATGGTTCTCTTTGTGTCAAACCGGTCCGACGGCGGGCTAATGGGCTATCTGGCAGAGACGGGTGAGCTGGTTCAGTTGGCAACGCCCAAAGGCGGTCTCGAGGGAGCGACGGCGGCACGCAACCGCAACAGCGTGTTCGCCATGCGCAGGCAAGAGGTGGTAGAACTCGCCCTGACGGTTGACATCTCTTCCGACCCGGCTAACGATCCCTCGAAGGTCACGGCAGAAGAACGGGTTATCTGTGCGATCCCCGAAAACGAGCTCGTCTCGACGTCGCTCAACGAAAGCTGTGACGGAACGCTGCTCTCTAGCGGTGTGGGTTCGAGCGGTCAGACGGCATCGCAAGGGCCGGGCATTCTGATCATCGATCTCAGGACAGGTGAGGTGAGGGAACTGTGCCGTATCCCGTCTCCTCCCGGCTATGGCGGCCACGTCCAGTTCAGCCGTACGAATCCTAACCTGCTCAGCTTTGCCGGCAGGGTCAACCGGCTGATGGTGGTAGACGTCAGAGAAGGCCGGCCACGTGCCGTGTACAAGGAAGTGAAAGACGAGCTGGTGACGCACGAATGCTGGTGGGTCAATGACCAGCTAACGTTCTGCGGCGGGTTGCACCCCAAACCCACCGAGGACTCCCACGTCAAGGTGTTGAACGTGGCGACGGGCGAGGTTCGCATCATCGGTGCGGGGAGTTGGTGGCCCAACGCGACACCTGAACAAATCTCAAAGCGCAACTGGTGGCACGCTGCAGGAGACGAGCAGGGCCGATGGGTTGCGGCGGACAACTGGCACGGCGACATCGTTCTGTTTGACGGCAACACCACCCGTATGCGGCACCTCACGTTCGGGCACCGCACGTACGGCGGCGGCATACATCCTCATGTCGGCTGGGACCGTCGCGGCAAGCAGGTGGTGTTCGCGTCGCACATGCTCGGCAACGTCGACGTCTGCGTCGCTACCATTCCGGACGACTGGCAGAACGACCTCGGCGACGACTGACTAGGGCCTCGATGCTAGATAGGGGGCCGGTCGTCTTCCCCTCACTCTTGCCTTGTCTCTTCCGGTTCCTCCGAACCTGCTGCGGTTTCGTCTGACTCCTCCCCGTCTTCCTTCTCCTTTTCTTTCTTCATGGCGTTGACCAGGCTTTCGATCTCTTTGATGCGTTTGTCCGTCTTATCGCCGGCCTTCTTGAGCTCCTCGACCTGTTTCCTGAGCTCCTTGACCTCCTCGGTCTGTTCCCGGGCAGCGTTGATCTCCTTCACCGCCTGCTCGGCCCGTTTCTTCTCGTCGGGATCCTTGCTTGTCTCGGCAAACGTCTCGATCTCGTCTATAGCCTGAGGATCGCCGAGATCGCCGAGGGCCCGGACAACGGCGGACCGAATCCTGGGGCTGGGATCCTCGAGCAGATCGAGCAGAACCTTGCGCGGTTTGTCTTTCTCATCCATCCATTTGCCAAGCCTGCCGACTGCCGAGATGGCGTCCGGTCGCGACGTCCTCGGCTTGCCGGAGGCGGTATATGCCGCGATAGTTTTGAGGCTGTCCTCGGCTTCCAGAGAGACGAGCGCTTCGAACGCTGCGCATCGGACCACCTCGTTGTGAGAGTCGTGCGACAGGGCTTTCGTGATGCGCTTCTTCGCCTTCTGGACTTTCAACGTTCCGAGCGCTTCGAGAGCCGCCGCGACAACGTACGGGCTCTGTTCTGTGTCAACGACACGTATCAGCGCGTCGTGCGCCTCGCTCTTGTCGATTGTGCCAAGCGCTTTGACCACCTCGATGCGGACCCGCGCTTCTTCCTGTTGCAGCCCGGCCAGAAGCGCGTCGAGCGCATTGTCGTTGTCGACTTCCCCAAGAGCGGCGGCCGCCTTCGCCCGCACGCCCCAGAACGCGTCGTCGAGCAAAGCCTTCTCCAATGCCTCGACGACGACGTCGGTATCGAGTTTCTTCAACCCTTCTGTCGCGAGGACCCGTCCCACGGCTGTTTTGTCGCCCGCGAGCTGTGCCAGCAGCATCGGCTTGGGTTTGTCGAACTCGACGCGTGCCAGGACACTGCAGTTCGGGTCGAACCTGACGAACTCCGGCGGCTCCGGCAAAGGAACGTGGAAGGTGTGTTCCTTCTCGCTGATCTCGACCGTCTCGACATGGTCGCCGCCGGGACAACTGAACAGGATCTCGGTCGAGAACTCGAACACCGGTGTTATCTCGTCAACCGTCTGGGTCTGTTTGACGACGAGCTTCGCGAGTTTCTCGTCGTTCTCCCAGGAGTACGAGATATCGAGTTCCGGGTACCCCCCGTGATATACCCACTGGTCGAAGAACCGTTCCATGCCGCGGCCGGTGACGTCCTCGATGGTGCGCATGAGGTCCGTAGTCTCGACGGCCTCACCGATGTGCCGAACGCAATACTCGTGCATGCATTTCCAGAACAGGTCGTCGCCGAGCTGGCGGCGTAACATATGCAGGACCCACTCGCCTTTTGTGTAGGATCTCGCGTCGAAAAGGTTCCAGGGTGCGCTGTACTCCGTCCTGACGATCGGCGCCCGGTTTGGACCTTTGTCGACGTCGATAATCCTGCGCAACCCACTCAGGAGGTCGTAGGCAAACTCGTCCTCTCCGCGGTCGTGCTCGGTGTAAAGGGCCTGGAAGTATGTCGCAAACCCTTCGTTCAGCCAGATGTGGGACCAGTCCCGGCAGGTCAGCAGGTCGCCCCACCATTGGTGCGCGAGCTCGTGTGCAACCAGCCAGTCGCTGGAGTAGGTGAGATGCGCGGCCTCGTCGTGCAGGGTGCGTTCGGTGAGCGTGGTGATGCTCGTGTTCTCCATGCCGCTGACGACGAAGTCCACTACGGTAACCTGAGCGTATTTCTCGTACGGATACGGCACACCGATCTTCTCCTCGAAAAACCGGACCATATCCGGCGTCTTGGCAAAGCTCAACCGCGCGTCCTGCTCGCGTTCCGGCGGCACGTAATAGTGCAGCGGTATGTCGCGGTACGAGTCCTTGATGTCGACGTACCTGCCAACCACGAGGCTTACAAGGTAGCTGACGTGGGGTACCGACTGGAGCCAGTGGTACGTTTTGGTTCCGGCGCTCGGGTCGGCAGTGACTTCGAGTAGCTCGCCGTTCGACAACGCCATTAACTCTTCGGGCACGGTGGCGATCATCTCGGTCGAGGCACGCTCGTTCGGGTAGTCGAAACACGGGAACCAGTACCGGGCGTACTCCGCCTCGCCCTGTGTCCAGGCCTGCGTCTCTTCGGGCTTGTACCCCATCCGTTCGGTGCGAAAATGCATCCCGGTGGCCGGTTTCGTGCTGTACGTGACCGCCACGGAGAACTCCTCTCCAGGTTGAGCAGGGTGCGGCTGGAATACCTTCAGCTTGTCGGTTGTCACTTCGAAATCGAGCTCGGACCCGTCGTCTGCCAGCACCTTCGAGATGTCCAGCCCGACGCTGTCAAACACGATCTCGTCCAGCGGGTCGCCGACGGGAGCCAGAGTGGTCGTTGCCGTGCCGCTCAGACTCTCGTTCTCGAAGTCGAGGGTGAGGTCGAGCTTGATATGCTTGATGTCAGCGGGTCTGCCTCGCCCGTACTGTCGGACCGCGTCCTCGTCGCGAGCCGCTGCGAAGTACTGACCATCACCCCGAGAGCAATAGTAGCGATCATCCGACGATAGATCGTCCGCCTCGGCCCGACCGACACAGAGCAGCAGCACTCCCAACAAGAGCAGCATCTTCGTCCGGTACATAGGATCCTCCTTTCATGCAAGAGCCGACCGCATAGACAACAGCCGCCGCAGCTCGCCCGACGGTCTCAAGAGCAGGTCGCTCTCCCCGATACTCGACTAGAGCATATTGCATCCGCCACGATCAGTCAAGCGGGAAGAGAGGATTGCAGTCTGCCGGCAGGTGCGGGATAGACAGAAGTCAGGCCGGACTTCCTGGAGGAATGTCCGGCCTGAACTGTGGTGCGTGTCGAGTTTATCGGGCTGTCTGCGAGCAGGCTCTCCAGATTTCGAGTCCGTCGAACGGGTTGGCCATGCCAAGATAGAGGCAATCGCCGACAGACTTCATTGTTCTGATACCGTAATTGTTGGGGTCACCGAGCCCGTCGGTGAAGATCGGCTCCCAGGTATCGCCGTCGCGTGTCTTGTAAAGGTCGGTGCCGGCGTCAAACAGGAGGTCGGCCCAACTCGGCTGTTTGCCGAGAAGCCCGTCCTCGAGCGGGTTCTCGCCGGTGACGAGGTACTTGATCAACTCGACGAGTAGCTCGGGATTCTCCTCGATCACCGTTGCGATTACGACCGCATTGTCGAATGTGCCCGCATAGAGCCATCCGTCATGCTCTTCCATCTTCCAGAGGTAGGCGTTCGAGAAGTGGCCGAATCCTGATTCGTACCCGGAGACGGAGTTCGGGCCGACGACGGTTTCCCAGTTGTCGTTCTCGTCGATCCTGATCAGGTCGGCTCCCTTGAACCCGTTCCCGGTCACAGGGTTATACCCGAACACTATCCCGGTACCCACATACAACTTGCCATTGAAAACGTGTGCATCGGCTGCACCCTCATTCCGTGGGTCCGGGCCGCCGTTGGCTACCACCTGGACGGGCGCCGCACCGTTCTCGCCAGGCCCTTCGAGTCTCCATACCTCGAAACCGGTATAGTTTATGGTGCACGCATAGAGCCATCCATTGTACGAAGCCATGCACGTTATGCCGTGGTTGGCCGGACCGCCCAGCCAATCTTCGAACACGACCCAAAACTCCTCACCGTCCGTCGCCCAGATCTGGGGCGGAACCTGCCCGGCAGCGAAGTCGTCCGTCGTGGCAAAGTACAACAGACCATTATGGGGCTGCATCCACCGTATTGAGGCGCCCGAGGTAGCAGTCCAGACGACCTCCCAGTCGCCAGGTTCGCCGGTTGACGTACGCCAAAGCGCGGGTGGCCGGCCCATCGTCGCAGCGTACAGGTAGTTCACGCCGTCGTACTGCGTCCGGTAGCTGGTCATGTAGCGAAGACCGCCGGCGCCGGTCGTTTGGTCGCGCATGTCGAGCACGGTTTCCCAGGCGCGCTCGTTGCCCCGCACGCCAAGGTCGGGTCTGTACCTTCGTATTTCCGCGGGGGCGGGTGTCGGTGGCACGTCCGTCACCCCCAAGAAGAACATAACCCCGTTGAGGATGTTGTTGCTCGTGCCAACATACAGGTATCCCTCGTCGGCACCGTCAGGCACAAAGTACTCCATCGACCACGGGTAGTCGTTGAAGTCCTGCGCGTTGTCCACGGGGTCGAATCCGTTCTCGCTGATCCTGACGAAGTCGGACCTCATGAACCCGCACTGTCTGACCGTGAACCCGCAGGCTACCAGCAGCACGCACAGGGCCACAAAAGATGGTTTGAGGTGGTTCTTCAAGATGTTTCTCCTTTCTTGCTTCGTTCTTGATCCGCCATCACACCTCTATACCACGCACAGGTTTGCCCCGGCGTTGTGCGGAGTAGCGAAGAGACACCGCCGGACGCAAACGGCACAGATTATGGCATGCCATGGGGTGGTTTGTCAATCCGAAGTGAAACTCGACAGTAGGCGAAAGAGGTCCAGGGATCTACGGTCAATGAAGGTTGACAGGCCGGACCGCCCAGCGGACGATCCGGCCTGTAATGTGCAGTGAATCTATCAGTTTGCCGACGAGCAGGCTCTCCAGACCTCGAGCCCGTCGAACGGATTGGACATACCGAGGTAGAGGCAATCGCCGACGGATTTCATGGTTCTTACACCGTAATTGTTGGGGTCGCCGAGCCCGTCGGTGAACACCGGTTCCCAGGTATCGCCGTCGCGCGTCTTGTACAGGTCGGCGCCTGCGTCAAACAGCAGGTCGGCCCAACTCGGTTGTTTGGGGAGGAGCCCGTCGAACGGGCTTTCGCCGGTGACGAGGTACTTGATCATATCCACCAGTATCTCGGGGTTCTGCTCGACCAGCATTGCGATTACGACCGCATTATCGAATGTGCCCGCATAGAGCCATCCGTCATGCTCTTCCATCATCCAGAGATAGCCGTTCGAGAACTGGCCGAACCCTGAATCATAGCCGGAGACGGAGTTGGAGCCGACAATGGTCTCCCAGTTGTCGTTCTCGTCGATCCTGATCACGTCGCACCCCTTGAACACGTTCCCGGTCCACGGGTTGTATCCGAAGGGTACCATGCTGCCGACATACAGCTTGTCTCTGAAGACAAACATTGTCCCGGCGATCTCGTTGCGCGGGGTGGGGCCACCGTTAGCAACGACCTGGACAGGCGTTGCGCCGTCCTCGCCCGGTCCCTCGAGTTTCCATACCTCGTAGCCTGTTGTTGGGTTTTCGGTACCGGCGTAGAGCCAGCCGTTGTACGATGCAAGGCAGTATACGGAGTCGTTGTCCGGGCTGCCAAGACCGTTCTCGACCACAGACCAGAACGAGTCGCCGTCCGTGGCCCATATCTGGAACGGAGCGTCTATAACCCCGAGATCGAACGTGGTCGCTACGTACAGGAGCCCGTTATGGATTTCCATCCACCGTATTGAGGCGCCTGCGGACGCGGTCCAGATGACATCCCAGTCGCCGGGGTCGCCGGTTGCAGTGCGCCACACGGCCGGGGGATAGCTCACCGTCGCCGCGTACAGATAGTTCACACTATCATACTGCGCCCGGTAGCTCTTCATGTAGCGAAGTCCGCCCGCACCGACCGTCTGGTCGCGCATGTCGAGAACCGTCTCCCAGGCACGCTCGTTGCCGCGCACGCCAAGGTCCGGCCGATACCTCCGTATCTCCGGCGGTTTGGGTTCCGGCGGGACGTCGGTCACGCCAATCCAGTACATCACCCCGTTAATGACGTTGTTGACCGTGCCCACGTACAGGTATCCCTCGTCCGCGCCGTCCGGCACGAAGTACTCCATCGCCCACGGATAGTCGTTGAAGTCCTGCGCGTTGTCTACGGGGTCGAACCCGTTCTCGCTGACCCTGACGAAGTCGAACCTCGTAAACCCGCACTGTCGGACCGTGAACCCGCACGCCACCAGCAGCACGCACAGAGCCACAAAAGATGGTTTGAGGTGTTTCTTCACAACGTTTCTCCTTTCCTTCTTCTTCTTAGGCCTACCGCGACACCTCCATCCACACACAGGTCTGTCCCGGAGGTGTACAAGCGTATACACAGTCCCAGACAGACAAGCGAGATCATGCCATAACTTAGGGCGTTCTGTCAATCAAAAGTCGAGCCCGGTCCTGCAAGGCACTCGGATAACGCAGCGCCAAAAACAACAGTGCGGGCAGATCGCCATGTACCACCGTTATCCGTGCGAGGCTCTGTGCGGTGCATAGGGGTGGAGAGACGAATCGAGCGCCACCCGACGCCACAAGACCTTCTCGGCAGCCGACCAACTATCGGACTTGACCGCGACACTGTTTTCTGGTAACTTTGGTGGCGACGCGCGCTGGTCGGGTAATGGTCAAGGGATGGGAAGGCTGTATTTGCCTGGTGTTGAAAACTGCGAGGGTTCAAGATGAAAGAGATAACGCGAGCACTGGTCAGCGTCTCGGACAAGACCGGGATAGTGGATTTGGCCAAGGTTCTGGTCGAGTTTGAAGTGGAAATCCTGTCCACGGGTGGTACACGCAAGACGTTGGAGAAGGCTGGGATACCCGTTGTCGGTGTCTCGGAATACACTGGTTTTGCGGAGATGATGGATGGTCGTGTCAAGACGCTCCATCCAAAGATCCACGCGGGCCTATTAGCGTTGCGCAACAACCCGGACCATGTTGCACAGATGGGGGAACGCGGATTCGGGTTCATCGATCTTGTCGTTGTCAACCTGTATCCGTTCCAGCAAACGGTGGCACGAGAAGGCGTCTCGCTCTGTGAGGCGATAGAGAACATAGATATCGGCGGCCCGACCATGATCCGCGCCGCAGCGAAGAACTACGGGGATGTCGCGATCATTGTGAACCCTGCGCGCTATCCCGAGATCATCGAAGAGCTGAAATCGAACGAAGGGACAATATCGGGCGTAACACGCTGCAAACTGGCGCTCGAGGCCTTCAAACACACCGCAGCGTATGATGCAGCCATCTACGAGTATCTCAGCAAACAAAAGGATCTGACCCCCAGGTAAGCAAGACGTCTGGGGCCGGTAAGCCGTTGCAGTGTAAGGACCCGCAGCCACCAGAGCAGCGCGGGGATACAAGGAGAACCATGGCAGATCACAAGAAAGCGTATTTCACCATCATGGATGACCAGTTCCCGGCCGAGATGACTATCTCGTTCGGCGACCAGAAGCTCGTGTACCGCAAGGTGTCGTGGAAGATCAAGAGCGATGACGGCACCGTGATCGAGAAAGGGCTCCGCTACGGCGAAAATCCAGGTCAAGAAGCCGCGTTGTACCAACTTGCCAACGGCAACCTGGTTCTCGGCGACTGCGCGTTCATCGAGCCCGGCCGTGGACTCGTAAGCGCGTTAACCGAAGATAATCTGCTGCAATTCGGGAAGCACCCCGGCAAGACAAACCTGACTGACCTTGACAACGCTCTGAACATTCTGAAGTACCTGCCGGAGCAGCCGGCCGTGGCGGTCATGAAACATAACAACCCGTGTGGCGTTGCACAAGCCCCGACGATAGGCGAAGCGTACGAACGGGCGCTCATGGCGGACCGGCTGGCCGCGATGGGCGGATGTGTCGCGCTCAACCGTCCTGTTGACAAGACGACCGCAGAGATGATCAGCAACCACTACGTCGAGGTCGTTGCCGCACCCGAGTACGAAGAGGGAACGGTCGCGATTCTTGCCGGTCGCAAGAACCTCCGCATTGTTGTCGTTCCGAAGATGGCGAGTCTCGGCGAGTACGCCGACGTGCGGTTCGTGGACTTCAAATCCCTTATTGACGGGGGAATAGTAGTGCAACAGTCGCCGATCAACCCGATAAAGACCGCCGCTGATTTCATGCCTGCCATCACTACCCACAAGGGCAAGGAGTACCGGATCGAGCGCGAGCCCACACAGACAGAGCTCGACGACCTTCTTTTCGGCTGGCAGGTCGAACAGGGGGTCACATCGAACTCGGTGCTCTACGTCAAGGACCGTGTCACCGTCGGTATCGGAACCGGCGAACAGGACAGGGTTGGGGTGGCCAAGATCGCCGCATACAAAGCCTATACGAAATTCGCTGATCGATTGTGCTTCACCAAGCACGGAATGCCCTACTACCAGTTGGAACTTGAGATAGCCCGCGGCGAGAGACAGCCTGAACTGAAAGATGAGATCGATCGCGAGACGGAAGCCGCCCGCGGAGGTATTGCCGGCTCAGTGATGATATCCGACGCCTTTTTCCCGTTCCGGGACGGGGTGGACGTCGGTATCAGAGAAGGAGTGACCGCGATCGCGCAGCCTGGCGGATCGATGAACGATTACGAAAGCGTTGAGGCGTGCAACGAGGCCGAGCCTCAAGTGGCGATGGTGTTCACCGGCCAGAGAGCATTCAAACACTGAGTTCGAGGGGCGGGGGAAACCCACGGCATTGTGCTGGCAGGCGGCAGACAGTAAACGGCGGAAGGTTTGGAGTCCGTATACCCGAGACGGGGGAAGATGTCACGTTCACGAGACAATTGTCCTACGAAGGGTGAAGGAACCTGGGCCAAAGGCCCGTACGGTCAAGTATGCGACACGGCAAGGAGGCTGTTCAAGGAAGCTGACTACATACCCTTCATGCCGGGTATCTTCCTTACCGGTGGCTTGATCGGAATTTTCCTTACTCATGGTGCCGGTTTGGAAGCGTAGTTAAGAGGTGAAACTCGCGCTGCAGCTGAACGCTATTCCGCTACGCTCGATAGCGGCAGGGGAGCTTTGTCGTTCGGCCAACAGATGGGGAACGAGGAGATTGCATGACAAGCCGGAGTCTTGTATACTGGAACCGCCAGAGGAAGGCGCTGTATGAAGTTTAGTGAACTTGTCCGTCTCCTTGAGAAAAACGGGTTCGCAATTGTGAAGAAGAAAGGATCGATTCGGTACTACGGTAAACCGGGTTGGCCGAGGCTGATCCGAATCGACTATCACGGCTCGAAGGAGGTGCCGACAGGGACGTGCCACAGCATTCTCAGTGCGGCAGGACTAAAGCAAGGGCCTGGGAGATGAAAAGATGATCGAACTGCCCTACTCACTGGTGATTGAGGCCACAGAAGAACCTGACTACTTTGGGTTTTATTCGCCCGACCTGGAAGGATTCACAGGCATCGGCCACTCGATCGAGGACTGCTTGTACAAGGCCAAGTGGGGAATGAAAGAGCACGTCGCATTGCTCAAAAAACGAGCGCTGCCCGTACCCGAGACAAACCCGGACCCCAGGATTGTAATCCAGAATGCCAAGGCGCCGGTGGTCGCCTGAGCGTTCGGTTGCCCGCTTTGACAGAGACGACAGACTCCCGCCGAGCACGTCGCTGAAGCGGACGGGCACGACCGGGCGATCCCTGGTTTCCGGGTGTTTACTGTTAGGTGGCCGGCATTCACTCCCGTCGAGTCTCATCCGCCGCCTGGTTCTGCTGTTGGCTGATGAACAAGGACGGGTAAGCAGGAAGCTGAATGGCCTGCATGTTTGTCTTACGAGAACGTGGCGAGCGGCCACGGCAGCGTTAACGAACGCATATGGTCAGGGTTGGTGAGAGGAGAATTCCGGATGAAGGTTCTGGTAGTTGGAGGCGGAGGCCGCGAGCATACGCTTGTGTGGAAGATCAGGCAGAGTCCGCTGGTTGACTCGCTCTATTGTGCCCCGGGCAACGCCGGGATAGCCCGCGACGCGGAGTGCGTCGAGATCAAGGCCGAAGATGTCGCCGGCCTGAAAGCGTTCGCGGTAGAACGTAACATTGACCTGACGGTGGTTGGTCCCGAAGCGCCGCTTGTGGAAGGTATCGTCGACGAGTTCGCCAACGCCGGACTGAAAGCGTTTGGGCCATCACGGGCAGCCGCCCGACTGGAAGGCAGCAAGTCTTTTGCGAAACGTATCATGGCCAAAGCCAGCGTGCCGACCGGAGAGTATGCCGAGTTTGCCGACTACAATGAGGCCGTTGCATACGTGCGCGACGTCGGTGCGCCGATAGTCGTCAAGGCCGACGGTCTTGCCGCCGGCAAAGGCGTTACCGTCGCCCGCACAACGGCCGCTGCAGAAGAGGCCCTGCGTCAGTGTTTCCTCGATGAAGCGTTTGGCGAGGCGGGTTCCAGGGTGGTCGTCGAGGAATGTCTTGTGGGCGAAGAGGCGTCAATCCTGGCTTTCACAGACGGACATACAGTTGTCCCGATGGCATCGTCCCAGGACCACAAACCCGCCTACGACAACGACGAGGGTCCCAATACCGGCGGTATGGGGGCGTACTCGCCGGCCCCGGTTGTGACGCCCGAGATCGAACGGCGCGTCTACGACGAGGTGCTCTGCCCGACGCTCGGAGCCCTGTCCGACGAAGGGATAGAGTACCGGGGGGTGCTGTACGCGGGCCTGATGATCACCGAAGACGGAGCACAGGTTCTGGAATTCAACGTCAGGTTCGGCGACCCGGAGACGCAAGTCATTCTACCCCGCATGAGGAACGATCTCGTCGAGGTGATGTTGAAATGCGTTGACGGAACGCTCGACGGTGCAACACTCGACTGGGCCGACGACGCGTGCGTTACCGTCGTTATGGCGTCAGGCGGCTATCCCGGGAAGTATAAGAAGGGCGTTCCCATCTCAGGCGTGAATGAAGCGGAGTCCGCCGGCCGGGTTGTCGTGTTCCACGCGGGGACGGCGTCGCGCGAGGGCGAGGTTGTCACCAACGGCGGCCGCGTGCTCGGCGTTACTGCCCTCGGGCAGGACATCCGGGCGGCAATAAACGAGGCTTATGCAGCTATCGGCAAGATACATTTCGATGACATGCAGTACCGTACAGATATCGGCAAGAAGGCCCTGGCCAGGATGGAGGCGTCCTCATGAACCCACAGAACCAGGCACGCAAGCAGTCCGGAAACCCCGTCGTTGCCATCGTCATGGGCAGCAAGTCCGACGCGCCGGTCATGCAAGCCGCGTCCACACTGCTCAAGAGGTTCGGGATCGAGCACGAGACCGTTGTCAGCTCGGCACATCGTTCTCCGAAGCGGACCGCCGAGTACGCCGAATCGGCCGAATCACGCGGTATCAAAGTCATCATCGCGGGCGCTGGATGGGCGGCACATCTCGCGGGAACCGTCGCAGCCCACACCGTCCTGCCGGTAATTGGTGTCCCCATCGATTCGTCCCCGCTCAAAGGGTTGGATGCGCTCTACTCGACCGTCCAGATGCCTCCCGGGGTTCCGGTTGCCACGATGGGAATCGGCGAAGGTGGGGCGAAAAATGCAGCTGTGCTTGCCGCGCAGATACTCGCCGTATCCGACCCCGAGGTGAGAGAGAAGCTCCGCTCGTACAAGACCGAGCTTGCTAACAAGGTCGCCGCGCCGGCGGACGGCTAACCCATAGCGACCAGGAAAGAATTGAGCTCGCTAAGGTTCTCGCCGACGTCACCAATTATCTCTGGTAGTTCTCTGTTCTGAAGGCCGGTCAACTTCCAGGCGCCCGACGGAAACGGAGCTGCACGCTCGTCGAACTTCTCACTCTCGGTCATGACATGCGAAATGTAGTCCGCAACACCAACGATTGCCGCAGGAACCGAAGGCGGAACGGTCTCGGACGGATTGTGGTGCAGCACTATCATCTCGACGAGGACTTCCGGCAACTTCCATTTCGACGCGAGCACACCGCCCAACTCCGCGTGCGTGAAGCCAAGCGCGCCTTTCTCAACAATGCGCCACGGTACTGTCCTGCCCGCGCCCTGCGAAACGGCGTCGCCCATCTTGTCGCGCAGATACTGGTCGATTATCACCTTGCCGATATCGTGTAGCAGCCCGCCCATGAACAGCTCGTCTTTGTCTACACTTCCGGTTTGTCCCGCCCTGCTGGCGATGCATTGAGCAACAACGGCACAGCAACCCGAATGCTGCCAGAACTTCTTCACGTTGAGCAAAGGTTTCTTTCCGCCTTTGGTCTTGTCGGAGCCGAAAGCTTCAAAGACGGTCGCTGTGATGACTACGTTGCGGACGATCTTCAGTCCCAGCAGCGGGAGTGCTTGCTGAACGGTACCGACCTCTTGTCCCAGTCCGAAATAGGCGGAGTTGACGAGCCTAAGCACTTTCATCGAAATCGAAGGGTCCGCCGATACGGCTTCCGCGACTTTTGACATGGGGGTTTCGGGCTCGTTGAGCAGACTGTTCACATGGTGCAGTACGGATGGGACCGTTGGCAGAGTGACTATCTCGTCAACAAGCTGTTCGGCTTCGCCCGCGATCATTTCGCCTCTTCCGAGTCCGAACGGGTTGTGGCTCTGTACAAGTTCCGCTGGCAGCAGATCTCTACAACGTCTGGGGGGCTCAGATTATCAAACAGGTCAGCGAGGTCGGTGACCGGCACAAGCTTCGTTGCGCCGTCGGGCTGGGTTGTTTCCACCGTGGCCCCTAGATTGTCGCTGTACGCCGTGCCGAGAACGACAACGACGCCACGACCATCCTTGTGCTCGAAGCGTTTGAACCAGCGACCTTCTTTTTTTCCCCAGGGAACACCCATTGTCATCGTGCCCAAAAAGGCGTTCCCTGCACGTTGACCAGCACTATCCCGCCGCGCATGCGACTATATAACGTAGGCCGGCTTGAGCAGAGGATCGTATCGCCGGTTGGGAACTTTGAACGGGAATGTGAAGATCTCGACAATGCCGACGCCCGTCCTGCGAACCGCTCTCCCAACACCAACTACAGGCGCAGTGAATACGATGCTCCCAAGGTTGTCGGTGTCGTTGTGGGTCTCGTACACCGACTTCGGGATCTCCATCCAACCGGTCGCCAGATTGGCGAGCCCGCGTCCGAGCTTCGTCAACGGCTTGCGAACCGGGGGTGGGTCGCCTTTCACAACGAACTGGGCATGGGCGGTATTGCACAAACCAAGCGCAACAAGCACC
Organism: uncultured bacterium; assembly: GCA_964524145.1. Lineage (GTDB taxonomy): Bacteria > Hydrogenedentota. The sequence goes on from CAZGCA010000053.1 coordinate 28,515, forward strand.
ATCACCACAACAGCTAACACAGCTACGCATCTCAGGCTAAGACCGTGCATCTCCACCGAATCTCCGTCAGACTGGCCTCGAATTGACGCTCGGATTTGCAAGCAAATAAAGTCCCTTGACATAAACATCTTACCACGGCCCAAAAACTATTGTCAAGCAGCTTGGAGGCGTTACCCGAAAAAAGTGCTTGACAAATACGGGGGACTATGGTAAAAGGAGGCTCCTGCCGTACGCCATAACGGCAGAATCCGACTTGAAAGGAGGTTTGAAAAGCATGCAGTGTGCATTGTGTAACGAGCCGATCGAGGATTTTGAATTCGATCTGGACGAACTCGTCTTGTGCGAGGAAGAGATCTGGCACGCCGACTGTCTCGAAGAGTACGTAGGCGACGAGGAAGACTAGCGTAAGAGGGGATCAGTATGAAGGATGCCCGAAGAAACGTTTCAGCTTCTTAGAGGTCCGGTCCGGATGCCACGCATTATTCGGGCCGGGCCTCAGATCTATGAAGGCAGAGGCAGCCGGTGTCTTGCCGGTCCGCTGTCATTTGGGCTGCTTTGCCATCTCGTCGACCCGTAGTCGCGCGTCCGCCATCGCGTTCCGCAGAAACTCGGTTGCGAACCGCTCGTAGAATGGCCAATCTTCCGGAGAGTCGCTGTTATACAAGTCGCAATTCGCCCTGAGAACAGCGCGTTTTCGACAGTATATGCAGTCCTCGATATGGTCGTCTACAGAGGTACCGACGGAAGCCTCGATGGCTTGCATTTCGGCGGTGGGGACATCCCCCGCGTTCAGTCGCCGCAGCAGGTCGTCCGAAATCGCTGCACAGGCAGGGGCCGGAACGAATTGCCTCAGCTCACTCCTGTCGTTTGACAGCATCAGAAGTGTCAACTTAAACTCGTCGCTTGCTTCGAGCACGGCACCGCACCGAACACAGTGTTGGGCATGTTCCACCAGCCGCCGCATCTCTTGGTCCCGGATGTCGCCGCGCAGATACGATCGCAACGTTTCTTCAAAGCCGCACTCGATCTCATAGAGATTATTGTCAGCCGTCTGGTTCATGTTCGTCGTCCCCTTGATCGATGGCTGTTCACTTTTCCGGAGATGAGGGTGCGCAACCTCATGCACCTCTCGAGCGCTTCTTCGTACTCGACGACGGTTCGTTCGTCGAGCCCGGCGGCCACCATCGCGCCCCGCCCCAAGAGGTGGCCTCTCAATGCGCCGGCCTCCTGGATGAGTTGGACGAAGCGGTCTCGGCAGCCAAAAGCGTTCGCCATATCTCTTCCGTGCCACAACTGGTGCAGGTTGCGCGTTGCCTCGGCCGGTCCCAGCCCCTGATCCACGATCAGGGAATCGAGCTTCTCGTCATCGACGGCCTCGTTTACCCCACAGATAAGAGCCATCTTTTCTGTTGCTGAGCGAAACATGGCTGCCAGGTGACCGTTGCCGCCCGCCGTATACATAAGAAGCTGTTCTCTCTTCGTCAGGTCCCGAAACGCTTCATCTGCCGCTTCGCATACCGGCAATATACGAGCCTGTGCCATGCGCCGCCTGACGGTGCTTAACGGCATCTCGACGATGTACGAGATTGCCCGCTGGCCCATCTTCTCCGACGTGAGAAGCAACGCTCTGGCTTGCTGCATCTGACGCTGCATATTCTTCAGGGTGCTGAGAAGTTGTTCTTGCTCGGCCATCTCGGCAGCGTCGTCACCGGGGTGGTTTTCAGGGCGCAACGCCGAGATAGCCCGGACTTGTATCCGGGAGCGCAGTAGTTGCTGTTTGTCGTGACACTTTGCAAGCGTGCTGACAGCCTCTTGGAGAGACGTTGCCGTAGCCTTGCGCAGTCTGGCAGCGAGGTTTTCGAACCTGCCTTCGGCCAATCTCCTGCAGCTGAGGCGAAGCCACGGTTCCTGGGCGGCGGTGCAGTTCCTGAGAGCTTTTTCGAGCGCCGACCACGGCCCCTTTTCATCGGCAGGGACAACAGACCGTGCCGCAACAACGCGTATTCCTGACCGGCTCAACGACTCTGGGCGTGTCGGGCGGTTCTTGAGATGGTCGCGTATTGTTGAACGATATGCGGTGTATACCTCGCGTAGAATCAAATCTCTGTACGATTCCCTTAATTCGCAGAACTCGAGTCCCGCTTCCTCTATCAGGGAGTCCCGAACATGCCGTCGGAGTTCCCTCCATCTCGTAACGTGGCGCTCAAGGAGTTGGGTCAAGCGGGTGGCAGGCGTGTGCTCTCGAGCATCTCGCACTACGGCGTCTTCCTGGAGCCCGCCGAAACGCAATGCATCCAGGAGTTCGACCAGGTTCTCCCGCCATGTCGCATAAAGGTTCACCTCGTCGAGGATCTCCGCCCAGCTCTCCGAAGGAAGGCAAAGGACTTCCCGCACGAATCGCTCGATGACGCGGAGGTCCGCCGTGCCGAGCCTCTCGAAAGCCTTTGAGATGTTCCGGCACTCGGCACACTCGGGGCTTTGGTGCCTTCGTGAGCGTAGTTCAACCAGTCGCTTGGGGATAGCGAACAGGTTCGATGCCGCGAGCAAACCGAGGTAGTGTCCGCATACATCGCTTGCCGGCATGAGCCGTGCAGCTGTCTTGGCATATGTTTCCTCGACCAAGCGCATGTTTGTCGCGCCCTCGACTTGACGCGCGAGGTCCATCCATCTCTTGTCCTGCCTCGCTATGAAATCGCAGGCGACATCCCGTGTATCGGAGAGACGCGTGGAAGGACCCAAATGTGCAATGAGCAGACTCTCAATCATCCTGCGCCGTTTGGATATGTCTATCTCGCCCGCCAACGCACCCAGCTCGTCCTGGTCGAGAGGTAAAAGAAACTCCATCTTCACGAGGATCGGGAGCAACCAATCTGACGAGACGGCTTTGATGACCTCGTCCTCGAACTCGAAGCCGGTAGCGTCGTCTTCCTGGGCTGTCGTGCCCAATGAGAGGATGGAAGCGCTAAGATGATGAAATCCGTCGCGTGACACCGATCGCAACGGTCCTTCGTACTTCAGGCTCACCCAATCGCGCAGCCACGTCTCGAAGGCGCGCCGGTTGCCCTCTACAAGGAAACGTTCGTGCGGGATACGGACGGCAACTGTCTCAAGATCCCTCAATACCGAAACGATGAGCCCATTCCAGTCCGCTGGCCCTGGTTCAGGGCGTTGTTCGCCGGCAAGCCACTCCTCAACGACCGAGAGACCATCGTCACGACACGGTAGAAGGTACCTTCGAACAAGCTGTGCGAGCGTCGATCTGTGGTCCTCCCGCACCTTCTCAGGGGCCTCACCGTAGTGTTCTACCGGCCGCGTCCCCTCCGTCCGCGTCACAGCCATTCGGTTACCATTCGTCGCATCAAGTACGAGTCCCGTCGTCTACTGGTCAGCGCCGCAGAATCGTCGGCCGCACCGACCGGTCCCGTGAAAAGACGTCCGTCGCGACAGGGTGCGCGCTAAACATCTGCTAAGCAATGGGTTGCCGTCGCAGGCAGCTGCATACCCGCTCGCCGGTTCCGGACACTCTACACCCTTTCATATACAGTAGACGCACTCACATCGGTTTTTCTTACATCTTTTTTTTTGGCCGCTGCGGCAGGCTACTTCAAATAGGCAGGCGTGAGCGCTTTCTAACGCGCCCGTAGGCTCGCATCACCGTCCCGGGTCAACGTGCGCGAGAACTGTCGGTCGAACACTGGAAGCACGGCGTTTTCAGCGCTCAATCCACGGCAGTCATTTCTTGGTTTCGAGCCGCTTCAGCAGGCGTTCCGCTTCGGGTTTGTGCGAGGCTTCCCAGTCGTTCAGAAAGACTGGCTGTTTGCAGTTCATGATGAGCCGACACTCTTCCCGGGCCTTCACGTACTCTTTCTTCTTGGTGTAAAACCGTGCCAGGTGCAGGTGTGTCAAGGTGAAGTTGGCGTCTATCGATGCTGCTTCTGTATAGAGCCGGAGGGCTTTCTTGTCGCTGCCGCCGAGCAGCTTCGGTAGCGCCTCGTACATTCCCCCGAGGGCGTTCAGGGCCACCAGGTGGTCCGGGTCCAGCTCAAGTGCGCGTTCGAACTCGCGCCTTATCTCGCCGCGGGACGCAAACGCCTGTGCAAGGTTCTTTGTCTCGACATAACGCCCCAGACTTGATCCCATCCACAAATGAGCATCGGCGTTATCCGGCGCGATCTTGCATGCTGTTTCAGCCGCCTCGCGAGCCTTGCCGTAAAATGACAGCTTCTCTTTGCGCTCGTCGGCCTGTTCACCAACGTGAAAGTAGGTGCGCGCGAGCGCCACCCACACCTCGGCCGACTGCGGCTCGAGCCTGGAAGCCTTTTGGAAACAGGAAAGTGCTTCTGCCACGTTCTCGTCGTCCTTATGATATGAGGCGAAACACTCCTCGCCTTTTCTCAGGAGTTCCTCCGCCTCCGACGATGCTGCCCGTGCCGGCGTGCCAAGCAGCGCACTGAGTGCAAAGACAGCCAGACCCCTAGTCCACCTGGGTGTGCCCTTCGGACGCGGCCCGCGGCACAAGCAGGGAAACGGCCCGCGGCTAGTCTGTCTCCCAGCATGCCTCATTAACCCACTCCATCTTCATCCTGATCCGCTCGTAGTGCGTCCCCGGCCAGTACAACTGTCCGCAGCTTGCACAGCGATGGAACTCGTCCAACGTCTGATACACGTGCGGTGGTATTTCATCGGCGTAATCCTGCTTCTTGACCGAACTCAGCAGTCCGTTGCATTTGGGGCACCGTTGGAATGTGCGCGTCTCGAGGTCAAGCGTGAAGTGGCGGGCAACTTCTGCCAGCTGTTCGAACGGGTTCTCGACAGTGATGAGGAACACCTCATCGAACTCGCACCGCTGCGGCAGCTTCCGGTCCCGCGTGATCATTGTGCGCTGTTCCGATTTCGCGATCCTCGCCAACTCGTTATCATCTACTGGATTGTAGAATGCCGTATCGTACCCCGCGAGCCGCAGCCACCGCGCCAGCTTCGCCAGATTATCATCAACCAGGAACTTCCTCTCCATACCGCCGACAGCCCTTCTCACCTCTTATTTCCAGCATCGCGTCTCCGCACATGAGCGTACCACACATCACCACAAACCGCAATACAGGGTTTTGAAAGAGAATGGTTGAAATGGCAACACCTCGATGATATAATCACCAGGAGGAAGATTGTGGAATCCGGCGACGAAGGACGCGAGACCGAGCGGCTTTACTATTCCATAACCGAGGTCAGCGAGATGCTCGGCATCGAGCCACATGTCCTGCGGTTTTGGGAGACGCAGTTCAGACAGATCAGGCTCGCGCGCGATGCCGGAGGGAGAAGAAGGTATCGGCCCGCCGATATCGAGAAGATCAAACTCGTCCGCAAGCTTCTTCGCCAAGACGGCTACACTATAAAGGGAGCCAAGGAAAGGCTCGCGCTCATCGAAAAAGGCGATGACGACCCCAGATCGGTCAAAGACTTTCTTAGACTGCTCTCTGAGGTGGACAGCGAGCTCGAGTCAATACTGACGCTGCTCGATACCGGATAGACAATTCCAAGGTCGGGGCGTGGCGCAGTCTGGTAGCGCACTTGACTGGGGGTCAAGTGGTCGCTGGTTCAAATCCAGTCGCCCCGACCATTTAACTGCTTGGTATCAGGCTGCTTAGCAATACCTAAGACTTTCACTTTTATATCCCCTCTTGACAAATGACAACCAAATTGACTACTATAATAGTGCAGTTTATCGCTGCTGGTTGCGGTTGGTTGCGCTACCTTTAGAACAGGAGAAACCATCATGTCGCACTTATACAAACGCAAAGGTACTGACAGCTGGTACATCAAGTACTACCAGGACGGCAGGCCACATCACAAGTCTCTCCGGACAAAAAGCAAGAGACGCGCCGAAGCAATACAACGCGAGATCGACCGACGACTCGACAACGGGATCATTGCCATACCTGAAAAAGGCAAGGAGATAGACGTAGGGGCGTTTTGGGATAGGTATCTACAGTGGGCGAACGACCATAAACGCCCGAATACGGTTAACACGGAGACGATTTTCTGGAAACAACTCATTGGCGCAACAAAGATCCGCAATCTTGGAGAACTCACCCCCGCCAAAGTCGAGACATTCAAGAAACGACGATTGAAGGACGGCCTCTCAAAGCAATCAATCAACGACGCGCTCAAAGCCCTACAAGCCATATATAATCACGCCCGGAAACTCGGTCTTTATGACGGCCCAAATCCTTTTACGCAAGTTGAGCGATATGCGATCCCGAAGACACCACCAAAGCATCTCAATGCTGTACAAGTTGGGGAACTGTTGGAAGCGGCAGCAGACGATGGCCGCGACGCACTCATGGTTTTCTCTCTCGGTTTGCTGGCCGGAATGCGCAAGAGCGAGATCGACAGCGCACGGTGGGAGTGGTTCGACTTCGGCGCAAAGCTCATCACGATCCAGAGTGACGAACGATTCGTAATCAAGGATAAGGACGCACGGACGATCCCTCTTAGCAATGATCTGGCTGCCATCCTTGAACCCTATCGGCAAGAGAACGGCTACCTCCTGAAACCGGAACAAAACAACGAAGGGCAAAGGTACCGATACGATTTCCGGAAGCTCTTCCGACGTGTCAGTAACCAGGCCGGTTTGCCATGGGTTACACCTCATGTTTTGCGTCATACCTTTGGGTCTATCCTAGCGGATCGCAACGTGAGCATTTACAAGATCCAAAAGTGGATGGGACATAGCGACGTCCGTACCACGCAAATCTACGCACATCTCCAAGAATATGATGACGATATCAACCGTCTCACTTCGTCACCTGCCGAGAATGGCACTGGCAACGGTAGCCGGTGAGTCAACATCCTCGACCACGTTGGTTTTGACGTAACTGTCGAGGTCTTCTCTGGAAAACACGATCCTGTTTGCGCTTGCCCGGTATCGCGGAAACAGCCCTTTCGATACCAGACCGTCAAATGTTCTGAGGCTTACTCGCAAGTGCTCGGCAGCTTCTTTGCGTGTCATCCATTCCATTAATCCATCACCCGCTTTTATCTTCAAAGTCTTCAACCGGAGGTTCTTCTCCGATAACGCCATTAATCCTTCCTGGGTCCGCGGGGCTGGGAGTGTTTGAAGCTTCTCCCAGCCCCGCATGTCCGTGGCCTACATTGCGGTTCTGAACGCTATCACGTTGTCGTACGTGACCCCGTCACGTTCCCTGTGCTTCACTGTGACGCACAAGGTCTTGTCGACGCAGCTGTCCAGTTCCACGCCATCCTGTCCCATCTCAACTCCAACAGCGGTCAGGAAGTCGCTGAACAGCCGTGTACCGGGCACAGTCTCGAGGCGGAACATGTTGAACATGGAGTACCCATTGAACTCGTCGTCCTCGTCCTCGACGACAAACTGTATCCCGACGGCGTTGTCATCAGCGTAGTGCCGCGCAAGGCCGACACGCACGCGATGCTCGCCTTCGCCAACGAGACTACCGGCTTTGTCCCAGTTGGCGGGTTTCATCAGCCTTGTCATGGTGGTTTTCACCTCCTTTCACTGTTATTTGATTTCGACATACTCTGCCCTGGCAACTGATCTCGCAACACGCGCTGGAAGGGCTGGTCGGCGGTCTCTGGAGACCGGCCGGCGCCCCAACTGAGCAGACGTGCCGTTCACTCCGTCGTCGATGCCTACACGGAGGCTATCGCGTCGGCTCTGGTGAAGAGGAAACGGATAATGCTGGTCGGATTCGGCACCTTCGGCCTGGCCAAGCGCAGAGCAAGAACAGTCAACCATCCACAGACGGGCAAGCAGATTCGAGTTGCTGCACGGCTAGTCCCAGTCTTCAGGCCTGGAACGGAACTCAAGAAACGAGTTGCCGCGAAACGCGGTCGTGGCAGACCAAGAAAACGATGATTTCCGGCCCCTGGTTTTGCACTCAGGAATGCTCATGGGCGTCCTGCTCAATATACTCCATACTCTTCGACGCCCCTACCTAACGTCGCCTGCCCGTATTGCGTTCATAGGCACTTACTGACAGCGTTGTCTCCGTATGTGCGACTGTTGTGTATTGCAGTGGCTTCGCAAGCTACTGTGGCATAAGCCATTCGAACCCTTCGCCAGGAGGCCCTCCATTTCGTAAGTGCACGGTAAGTGCCAAATGTAGCACGAAATCGGGGCATTCCTAAAGAGTTATGCTCTCACCATTATCCGGATCAGGATAGGCCTTGTACAGAGGGTGAATTCACAGGACGGGATGCTTTGGACAACCCTACGAGAGAAGCTGATCAATATTGGTGCGAACGTCGTCACCCACGCACGGTATGTCACGCTTTAGATAGCCGAGGTCGCTATCCCCAGATACCTCTTCGCCGCCATCCCCGTCGCAACAGCCGTCGCGCTCATCTTCATGAAATCACGTCGAGTCGTCTTCATCAGAAATCTCCCATTCGACATATTTCGGTCCGTGTACCTGAGGTATTCCAGGGCGGATCTGCCCACGAACACCACGGGCCGACCAATCACAGGTTGTACGATGTGTCTACAGGCGGCATCTTCTCCTCGAGAACACTAGAAAAATCGCGCATGTCTTTGAGCTCCGGATGCTCTTCCCATCCAGGGATCCGGGCAGCTCGTTTTGCCCACGGCAGGAATTGTGCACCAGACCGAAACTCGGCAGACTTTTTCCACAGCACCAGGTTGGTTTTCTGCAAGACATCATCGCAATCCGTCCGATTGCCTAATGAAGCTAGAATATACCCCAGCAAATGCGGTTGGTGGACAGTCAGCAATTGTATGAACTGTTCAGAGGAAGTCTTCTCTGTGCCAATCATGTCTTCTCTCCAGGCAATTACTGTCGCCTATTAGTATTCTCCACAATGCGGTGTTTTGGTTACATCCCAGTGACAATTCACGACTGTTGTAAGTGCAGAGCACAGTCTGGCTGTTGACCACCTCCCTTCTCTCCGCAATTCGCAGCACACTCAGGACTCCAGGGTGTCTCCCTCTGCCACGACTTGAGCAACCACCTTCCTGAGCGCATCAATGGTCGAAGCATAGCGCGGTTCGTCGACAAGATTGGTCAACTCGCCGGGGTCAGTCTCGAGGTCGAATAGCTCGCACGGTGTTCCCGTTTTGACCTCTTGCGTAAAGCGGTATCGCTCATTACGCACCGCGGAGTACGTCCTTATGCGTGAGCGAACGAACTCCTTTCCAACGGCGCCACCGGAGAGCGCAGGCAATAACGACTGCCCGCGGCAACCGGCCGGCGCCTCAGCTCCTCCGATGTCGGCCAGGGTAGCGGTCAGATCAACGGTCTCTACCAGCCCATCAACAACACGGCCGGCCCCGCCCGTGGGCGACGGAACCGAGAGTTCGTAGTTCCGGCTTCAGCCGGTCCGGATATTCCACTTCATCTTCTTCCGGCTCAAGGCGGGACGACAAACAAGAGCTCCCGAAACGTGGCATCGAGCCCTCGCCCTTACCGCGGGTGTATGAGCACGCGGGTGCCTCCGGCCCTCCGGGGCGGGCACGAGCACGGTGACGGGAGTCCGGAGACTCAGGACTCAAGACTGGAGACTGAAGACTCGCATGCGGGTGTCTGTGCTATAATACCGGTCGGAACCTGGTCTGTTGACGGTGTACCTTGGTGTGAATACGGGGACGGTATGACACGTTTCTATGCGGCTCTGATGCTGTTGCTCCCTGCACTGTTATGCTGGACGTGCGTGCCTGCGGATGCGGACATGCTGGTCGTGAAGGCAAGCGTTGCAGGTGAAGAGGTGTCTGCGCGTGTGCCGTTGTACCCGCGTTCGGACGGCGACTACGTTGCGCTCGACCAGTTTGCCTCGCGCCTGTCGATGGAGCTTCAGCGCGCGGGAAAGCGCGGCACGCTGCTGTGGCAGCAACGTGAGGCCCGGTTCAGCGCCGGGTCGCGCCAGGTGACAATAGGCGTTGAGACGGTCTACCTGCTCAGGCCGGTTGACGAGGTGGACGGCAGGCTGTTCGTCTCCGCCAACAGCGTCGACATCCTGCTCGAATCGTTTTACGGTGTAGATGTTGACGCGACAATCGTGGGCGGCACGGATGCCGGGTTGGGCCGGGCGTTTGCTGCCTCCCAGGAACGGGAGCCGCTCGAAGTGCCGGCGATGGCGCCGGGTCCCGCAGCGGAACCGGCTGCCCCGTGGTCGGAGATCCGTACAATTGTCATTGATGCGGGTCACGGCGGCAGAGACACAGGCGTGGTGGGATCGGGCGGTTTGAAGGAGAAGGACGTAACGCTGAACATAGCGTCGAAGCTGGCGAGGCTCGTCGAGGAGGATCTCGGGTGGAAGGTGGTCCTGACACGAGGAGCGGACTACTATGTAAGCCTCAAGGACCGGTGCGATATTGCGAACACGTCGCAGGGAGGCAATCCCGGGGACTTGCTGCTGAGCATTCACGCAAACGCGGCGATGAACACCCAGATATCGGGGTACCAGGTGTTCTACCCGGCGAAACCCCGCGAGTTCGGTCTCGACGAAGTTGTCGTGCTGGAAGGAACGGGTACGGGCATTGGAATGAGGCCGGAACGGAGCGGCCGGATAAGCGATATACGCCGGTGGGACACCCAGTACCGGGACTATGCCGCCGAAAGCCGGTTGTTGACAACCTCGTTGAGCACGCGGCTCGCGTTGGGGCTCAGACTCGCCGACCGCACGCCACGCGGGGCGGTGATCCGGCTGTTGCGCGGCGTCTCGATGCCTGCGGCGGCAGTGGAAGTAGGGTTCCTGACCAACACGGCCGAGGAGGTGTCTTTGAGCAGCGAGACGTACCAGAGACGTGTAGCCGAGGCGTTGTACGACGCGCTTATCGAGTACCGTAACCGACTATTGGCGGTGAAGTAGGCTCAAATGCAGAAGAAGACAGCAGGCGTTCTTAAGATTGTATGGGCGCTGGCGGTGTGCGCGCTGGTGGCTGTAGCATCGATTCTGCTGCACGACTACCTGGGCGAGAGCCGTGCCGGCGGTGGCGGCACCGGCAGGCAACCCGATGCTGACCCGGTGGCGCTGCAAAGCGTTTCGCTGTTCTTCGCAACAGCGGACGCGGAAGGGTTGTCCCCGGAACTACGCGAGATACGGGAAGGGCGCAACGCGATCGAGACGATGAAGGTTGTCTTGCACGAGCTTATCCGAGGTCCTGCGGGCACGCTGTCGCCGACGCTGCCGCCAACCGCGACGGTCGAGGCGCTGTACGTGCTGCCCAACGGGCTGCTTGTGGTGGATTTCGGGCAGAGCATTCAGACCGACCATCCCGGAGGGTCTGCCGCGGAACTGCTTTCGGTCTACTCTATCGTGAACACGCTGACGACAAACTTCAAGTCCGTCAAGCAGGTGAAGCTGCTTGTTGAGGGCGACGAGATCGAGACGCTCGCCGGTCACGTGGATACAAGCGAGGCACTGGCGGCCGACGGCCGGTGGATCAAACGGTACTTGCGCGGCAGCGACAGCGCGGCTGCGGTTGCGCCGGGTCGGATTGCGCGATAGGTGGTGATGGACAAGCCGATAGGGGTGTTTGACTCGGGCGTGGGCGGCTTGACAGTCGTTCGCGAGATATTCCGGGTGTTGCCGAGTGAACGTGTCGTGTACTTCGGCGATACCGCGCGTGTCCCCTACGGCACGAGATCGGCCGAGACGGTGCGCCGATACGCTGCGGAATGTGCGGAAGTGCTGTATGGACACGACATCAAGATGCTGGTGCTCGCGTGCAACACGACCTCGGCGGTCGCGCTGACGGAGTTGCGTGAGCACACGAGCGTGCCGGTCATCGGTGTAGTGGAGCCCGGCGCGTGCGCGGCGGTGGCAGCTACCGGCACGGGCAGAATCGGTGTCATAGGCACAACGGCAACGGTTGAGAGCAACGTGTACGCGGCAACGATAGGAGGTCTTGCCCGGGAGATGCGGGTGTTCTCGCGAGCCTGCCCGCTGTTTGTGCCGCTGGCGGAAGAAGGGCTGACGGAAGGACCGATACCTGAACAGGTGGCGCAGCACTATCTGGCGCCGCTCCTTGCGAACCAGATTGACACGCTCGTGCTGGGATGCACGCACTACCCGCTGCTGCGTGACGTCATTGCCCGGGTGGTGGGTTCCGACGTCCGGATAGTGGATTCTGCGCGCGCGACAGCCGAGAACATTGTCGAGCTGCTGGACTCGCGGTCACTTCGATCGCCGAACGGTAAGGAACCGAGACACGCCTTCCTTGTGACCGACGCTCCCCGTTGGTTCGCAGACCTCGGGCAGAAGTTTCTCGGCCGAGGTATCGGCGACGTGATTCGAGTAGAGACCGGCTGCCCGGTTGATGGGCCGGCAAACAACGATTGAGGTGGCGTGTGCCTGATGACCCCCGGCTGCGAGCTGCCCTGGCTATCGCGCTCGCGTTCCTGGTGATCCTGTTCCTTGTTTCCGGCATTGTCCTGTGCCGTGATTATCTGACTGGCAGACCCCTCGACCTGCGCCCGGTAGCGCAGGACATTGACACCACGATCGGCAAGATTCTCGCGGACAAGGGAACCGTCACGGGAGAGTCAGAGGAACTCGAGGATGAGACTGGGGTATGGCTGCTGTTCTCGACGCACGCGGAGCTGAACGACGGAGTTGACGCCGCTGCCATTACACGCAGGATCAAAGAGGCAATGCGTCCGAACGGTTTCGACGTCGCGGTGTCGAACGGCGACCTCGTCACGGAGATCACGGTGTCCGCGTTCGGCAAACAGATCGAGCAGGTGCAAATGATTTCCCGGCCGACAACGCCCTCGAGCCGACCTTCAGACAAGGATGCTCGGCGAAGCAGGGTGGCGATCATCATTGATGATGTCGGGTATGGAGGCGAGGCGACAGAAATGCTGCTCGAGGTCAACGCACCGCTTACGTTTTCGGTTCTGCCGAAGCTGCCGCAGTCCAGCGCGCTTGCCCGGCGCGCACACGAGGCCGGGTTCGAGGTTATGCTGCACCTGCCGCTGGTGTCTCACGCCACGCAACGGGTGTGCCCGGGTGCCGTCTGGGTAAACACGACGCGTGAGGAGATCGGGAGAACGCTCGAAGAGGATTTGGAAACGGTTCCGTTTGCCGTGGGCTTGAACAACCATCAGGGTTCCGTATACACATCGAACGAGCTTGAGATGCACAGGCTTCTCTCCGAGATCAAGGAGTTGGGGGTGTTCTTTATAGACAGCCGGACGACGTTCAACACGGTCGGGCTGAAAGTTGCCAGAGAGATGGGTATCCGGTCCGCGGAACGCGACGTGTTCCTCGATAACGAGCACAGCGCGGACTATATTGATGGCCAGATGGAGGAGCTGGTCGGCGTAGCGCATCGAGACGGCAAGGCGATAGGTATCGGCCATTGCCATCACGTCGAGACCGCGCAGGCGGTGCGGAGGCTGGTTCGCCGGCTCGAGGACATGAACCTGAAGATGGTTCCAGTGTCGGAGTTGGTCGAGTAGGTTGGGGAGGAAGATGTATATTCTTGGTATCGAGACATCGTGCGACGAGACCGGAGCAGCGGTGGTCGAGGACGGCAAACGGATCATCTCGAACGTCGTCGCTTCGCAGGTACACGTGCATGCCGAGTACGGGGGTGTGGTGCCGGAGCTCGCGTCGCGCAACCACATACTGACGATAACGGGCGTGATCGAACAAAGTCTCGAGGAGGCGGGCTGCACGCTCGACGACATATCCGGCGTAGCGGTAACGCACGGGCCGGGTCTGGTCGGGGCGCTGCTCATAGGGTTGAGCGTCGCGAAATCGATAGCGTTTGTGAAAGGCGTGCCGCTCATCCCGGTGCACCATGTAAACGCACATGTGTACTCGAGCTTTCTCGGCGGCACCGAGCCGGAGTTCCCGTTTCTCGCGCTCGTTGTTTCGGGCGGACACACATCCATAATCGACTACAGCGGCCGCCACGACTATCGGTTGCTCGGGCGTACCCGCGACGATGCGGCCGGCGAGGCGTTCGACAAGGTGGCGAAACTGCTCGGACTGAGCTATCCGGGCGGGCCCGCGATAGAGAAAGAGGCAGCCGGTGGTGACGAGTCTGCAATAGCGTTTCCGAGACCGATGACCGAGACAAAAGGGCTGGACTTCAGCTTCAGCGGGTTGAAGACGGCGGTTCTGTACCACGTGCGGGATCTCGAGGCGAAAGGGATCCGCGTGGATGACGCTCGTCGCGCCGACATTGCCGCTTCGTTCCAGCGCGCCGTGGTCGACACGCTGATCATCAAGACGCGCAGAGCATTGAAGGCTACTGGCAGGAAGGTCGCGGTACTGGCGGGCGGCGTGGCAGCCAACAGCTTGTTGCGCGAACAGTTTTTGCAGGGACTGGGTCTCGAGCAAAGCTCGCTCCATATACCGTCGCGCGACCTGTGCGTTGATAACGGAGCGATGGTGGCCTCGGCCGGGTATTTCGCGTTGCAGGATGGTCGAGTCGCAACGCTCTCGCTCGGTGCCGACCCAAACCTGCCGTTGACTCCTGCCGCGCCGGATCAGCCCGCATTTCCACGGGACGGATGATGAACGCTATCGAAGTACAAAGACAGCGCTGCGTTATGGGTTAAGATGAATGATTGTCCTATGAACAGACTGTTTCCCACCTTGATTGTCATGTTTGCGCAGCGGCAGTCCCGCAGGGACGATTGAGAATAGCCCAGGAGTTTACTCCTGGGACCGGTTTGGACCCAATGGGGTTCAGTCCTGTAGGGACGGTTGAACCGGATCTTGGAGCTGTAGTTTTTCATCCGTCCCTACGGGACTCGACCCGTTGGCGAGTGATCCCAGGAATGAATTCCTGGGCTATTATCGCTCGTCCCTACGGGACGGATTCAGGTAGAACTGAAGCTTTGGGCAAGCGTCCTACGATCGAACGCTGTTTCGGTGAGAAATGCGGCTTATGATCGATACTGGTTAATCGAGGGTCTGCTACAAGACGCGTGCTCTTGCTCGCTCGTCGTATTGGTGATCGGTTCTGTGATTGTTGGTGTTCG
>CAZGCA010000054.1:0-42970 GCA_964524145.1 uncultured bacterium
CTATGAGCGCCAAGAAGACACTGACGACTGCAGCCGGAATTCCAGTCCCCGATAACCAGACATCTCTGACCGCCGGGGAACGCGGCCCGACCTTGCTGCAGGACCACTACCTGCTGGAGAAGTTAGCCCATTTCAATCGGGAGCGCATTCCTGAGCGCGTGGTTCACGCCAAAGCGGCTGGCGCGCACGGCGTCTTCACCGTGACCCAGGACATTACCAAGTACACGAAGGCCAAGCTATTCTCCAAGGTCGGCAAGAAGACGGAGGTCCTCGGCCGTTTCTCAACTGTGGCCGGCGAGAAAGGCTCGGCCGATACGGTTCGGGATGTCCGCGGCTTTGCGCTGAAGTTCTACACCGAAGAAGGAAACTGGGACATGGTGGGGAACAACACACCCGTGTTCTTCATCCGTGACGCCATCAAATTCCCGGACTTCATTCACACTCAGAAGCGTGATCCGCAGACGAACGTGAAGGCGGATACCCCGCAATGGGACTTCTGGTCCCAAGTTCCGGAGTCGCTCCACCAGGTGACGATTCTGTTCTCGGATCGCGGAATCCCCCGGGGCATCCCGTACATGAACGGCTACGGCAGCCACACGTATAGCTTCATCAACGCCGACAACAAGCGGTTCTGGGTCAAGTTCCATTTCGAGACGCAGCAAGGTATTCAATGCATCCCGCCGGACGAAGCCGCGCGTCTTGCCGGCTCTGATGCTGACTACCACACGCACCAGTTGTTCGAGGCCATAGAACGTGGAGAGTGCCCCAGATGGACGTTCCATATCCAGGTCATGCCCGAGAAAGAAGCTGAAACATATTGCTGGAATCCGTTCGACCTGACAAAGGTCTGGCCTCACGGGGACTATCCCCTGGTCGAGGTCGGCGTTCTGGAGATGAACCGCAATCCTCAGAACTACTTCGCGGAAATCGAGCAGGCCGCCTTCTCGCCGGGGAACGTGGTACCGGGAATCTCCTTCTCGCCCTGCAAGATGCTGCAGGCACGCATCTTCTCCTATGCGGATGCACACCGTTATCGCCTCGGCGCCAACTTCGAACGTCTGCCGGTCAATGCTCCAAAGGCGACGAAGGTGGTCAACACGTACCAGCGGGACGGCGCCATGCGGTTTGACGACAACGCCGGGCCGGGCCCCAACTACGAACCGAACAGCTTCGGCGGACCAACGGCGGACCCCGCCTACAGTGAGCCGCCCCTGAAGATATCCGGCGACGCGGACCGCTACGAGCAAAAGCGCGGGGTGGACGATGACTACGTCCAACCGGGCAATCTCTACCGGCTGATGTCGCCGGAGCAACAGCAGGGCTTGGTCACCAATATCGCAGGCAGCCTGAAGAACGTGCCGAAGGCAATCCAGGAGAAGATGGTTGCCCATTTCCGAAAGGCGGATCAGGCGTACGGTGACGGGGTCGCACAAGCGCTGGGCTTGGTGTGAGATCATAACAACCGGAGCGGTTCATCCGAAGCGTTGCGCAGCGACGGGTGGTCGGGGTCAGGTCGTGCAGTAGGACAAGGAGTAGACGGTAGTCGGGAGTCGGGAGTCGGGGAAGTAGCCAGTTGCCGGCGGCTCGTTTTCAGTCCCCTCGCCCCACACCCGTCGTTCCCGCGAAAGCGGGAATCCAGGGCGGGAGTCTACAGTCTTCAGTCTTTAGTCTCCGGAGTAGTCTTCTTCTCGTGCGCGTGCGCGTAATCGAAACCCCCGGAATCCAGTCTACAGTCTACAGTCTTCAGTCTTTAGTCTCCGGATCCCGGACTCCTGCATTTCGCATTGTCAGTTTTAGATTTTAGCTTGCTCCTCGCCGCCTTCCTACTTCTCAATTCGTAATTCTCAATTCTCCCTTCTCCGTCTCCGTAACTAGCAACTAGCAACCAGCAACTGACTACTGTCTCTTGTTGTTGACACATGTGCAGTTTCCGTCTACACTCCGTGAAAGGAGCAGAAGGTAGCCATAGACCATATACTCGACAGTCAGCGCGGAATGAACCAAACCTGGCGTGAGTCGTAGCAAGTAACCAGACAACGTAGTCGGACAGTGTAAGATTCGGTCGTGGCAGCAGGAGGGCAGGAGACATGAGATGGGTCGGTTTCAAGAGAGCGGTCGTTGTGCTGGTAGTTGTCGCGGCATGTCTTTCCTGGCATGGAAGTGTTCTCGCAGCGGGCGTCGTCTCTCGTGGCGGAGACTGGCCTCGGAACTGGCCAAAAGAGCTGGAGCCGTTTCGGGAACGGGCCGAACGCGTAAGTTACGGCATGAGTGTATGGACGCAGTACTACATCATTGAGTTCCGGACCCGCGAGGAGTTCGAGACGGTCTGGCCGGCTGTCCTCAGGCTCAAGAGCAAAGGCGCGCCCATCACACTGAGAACCCCCGACAACCCCAAAACGGACCCGAACGACCCGCGAGTAGTTCATGATAAACCGGAACTGTCGATCATTTGTCCTCCGGATGATGACGGGAAGTATGAGTTATCCCCGGACGGAACCTACAAGCACGTTGGCCCGTGGACAGATGACCTGGACTCGCCGGACAGCGCGCTCCCGAAGTATATGGTGAAGCGAAAGAGAGATGGGAAGTGGGTCGTCTGGAAAGGGTCGGAATTCCACGCTCAGTACGATGGGGCCGCACGACAGGCAAGAGTTGAGATCTTGCTCAACGTCGATGGCGAAATAGTCGACCTCAATCGCATCCGTATCCCCGAGAATACCCCCATCGAGGACAATCGAGTATTCGACAAGAGTAACGAGACTCCCAACAAGTAAGCGGGAGTCTCAAGTCTCCAGAGTAGTCTTCTTCACGTGCTCGTGCTCGTAATCGTAATCGCGCCATCCCGGTTCATTCGTCACTTACCACAAAGAACACGAAGAACACAAAGAAAAGCAATCCTTCGTGCGCTTTGTGCCTTTGTGGTGTATTGAACCCTCCTCCTCGTCTCCAGACTGTGGACTCCCGTTACTAGCAACCAGCAACCAGCAACTGACCACTGACTACTGACTACTGACTACTGCTTTCTCCCCGTCTACCGCATACCGTCTACCGTCTACTGCATCTTGTTGTTGACATACACGCAGTTTTCCTCTACACTCCATGATAGAAGTAGGGGGTAGGTATAGGAATCCGTCAGGTGGAGGACGGCAAGGGAGGTCGGCCCATAGAAGTTGCTCTCGGTCCCGAGGATGTAAGGGTGAGCATGGTCTATACTCACGTGCTCAATCGCGGCGGGAAGGGCGTGCGAAGTCCTGTTGATTGTCTGTGGTGCAGCTGATTTTGACGGGGTTTTACCCAGTCTGGGGAAGCACTAGTTAGACGCTAAGACAAACCAATGGACATGTACCTGCTGACAGCTTTCTTCGTTGTTTACGCCCTTGCAGTAATCCTCTGCTGGCAAGTTGGCTTTCCAAAGGCCGCGAAACTGGGTTTTCTCCTGATAGCGATAGGGTTAATCGTCATGTCAGGTGCGAACGCATTCGCACTCAACGCGCTTACTACTCTATGGAGAGTCCCGCGAGATAGCCCCGAGGGCCTGACCCAGGATGTTGAACGAGCCTTGTCTGGCACGAGCACAGCCCTCCTTATATCCAAATCGGCCTTCACAACTATCGTCGTTGGAGTCGTGCTATCGTTTTTTGGCAGCGTCCAAAGGGTAATAGCTAGAAGGAAGCAAGTATTCAGGTTCCGTAGCACAGATAGCAGCGTATAATAAGCGGCTGCACAGCGACGCTGACGCGCGCGTGAGCCGCAAACCGTTCGGTGGCCCAAGCCAGATGATCGAGAATCTGATACTGTTTGCGACGGAGACTCAGGATCATGAGCAATTTGAACCGGACCGGTCAAATACTAGCGAGAGCTGCTGAAGACCGCACACGAATCGAACGGGCGTTGGCCCCCAGTCGGGCGATGGCGGATCTCGTGAAGGCGTTCCAGCCGCCGGCATTTCTCTCGGGCCTTGAGGGACTGGCCAAGGCAATTCAACCGGCACAGCAGGCTATCGCGGAAATCGCCAAAGCGATGCAGCCCCCGGCCCACCTGAGTGTTGTATCCCAGATGATGACTGCGATGCAACGCGAACACCGACTAATCGCAGAGCGTGCCCACCCGCCGAGTATTCTTGCCGACTTGACAAAGCAGATGACCCAGATGCGTGCCCTCAGTGATAGCATCGCCACGCCTTACCGGGCGTTTCAAGAAATGATGTGTTCGCAGGCATCCGTTCTTGAGGGGTTATCGGCGCGTGTTGCCGCGTTGGACGCCATGAAGTTCAGCATTCCACAGTTTTCACAGGCGATGTTGGCATGGGACGTAGCTTCCATCGGCCTGGCGAACCGGATGAATGACATTGGCCTGCTGCTCCAACGGGAGATGCTCTCAGCCCGTTTGTTCGAGGTTCCCAGTGCCTACGCCCAATTTGTGCGGCATACTACTGACCGTCTGGCCGCTGACCCCGCGCCTGATATTGCGGCTCGACTGCGGGGCAGTCTGAACCTCGCCGAACATCAACTGCTGGAAATCGCGGACGCCGTCAGCGCCTTCGTCGCGCTACCGGAGGACGACGAGGAACCAGACGCGATCCGAATTCTGGATGCTCCGTTTACGCAGCAGCAAGAACTCCTGAGTTACGAGTCCGTCGAAAACGAAGACGATACGGTAGCGTTAACAATAGTCTCACCAACTGCCCAGACCGTACAGCGAGCGCGTCGGGTATTGAGGCTGATAACACAGTGCAACGAGGCTGGAAAAACATCCGAACTCGGCGTGGAAATCTTCAAGCCGACGACACGCGTGCTAACGGTTTTTGCCGATCTGCCGTGGATTTCCGCGACCGACCGATTGCGATTCGACTACGTCATCGATTGCTTGTACTTCCTCTTGTACGAGGGAGCGGGCAAGGACAACTTACGCTTTCTCGACAAGAATGGGGGACCCTTGAGCGACGCTGACTGCAACCTGATTTGGTGCATCAAGCACTTGCGCAACAAGTGGTCTCGCCACGACGCCGATCACGGGAAGGAAAAGGACATTCAAGAATCGTGGGCGGAGTTGGCCGCGAAGTTCCGTTGGTTAGGACTCGCCGAACACCCCACGGCCACACGTCACTTTCAACAACTCCATGACAAGTTGCTCGAATCGGCCGAGGACTTCCTCGAACGCATACTGAAAAAGCTCACACTGAAACCCTGAGGAAGAGCGGATGGCACACTGCAATCTTGGTATTCGGGACATTGTGGACCCCGAACCATCGCATGGACCCGGGCGGCGGATCGGGCGTGTTGTGAATTCGCAGTCACTTGGCCGCCTCCGGGTGATGCTGATCGTCAGCCCGCTAAGTGTGATGGTTGGGGTCAGGTCTTGCAGTATGACATGTGTTGCCAAGTCGGGCGACACGACATTCAATACGCGGTGGAATGAGTACGGTGCTCCCGCAATTCCCAGGATTCCAGGACAATGAGCGACAGAACCCGACAGCGGAAGAACGTGGAAGAAGCCTGTATCGGTTGTATCGTAGTGTTGGTGATACTCACTGTTTTGGCAGCCGTCCTTATCCAAGCGATCGGCCGTTCAAGAGAGAAGGCGAAAGTGGCTGCGACGGAGCACGATTTGCAAAACCTGAAGACCGCTCTGGCAGACTACTTCATCACTCGGACGCCTAACACCTACCCGCCGCGTGCAGGTTGCCTGTTCAAGGGTCTGGATATTGACGACCGGGATAGAGACCCCGACCATTTCTACGACCAGTTTTACAGACCGTACCTGGCACGCATGGACTTGGTGTCCGCTTCGGATTTTGTTGACACATGCTCGTTCTCGGAGGACTTGAACCTGAACGGAGACCTGGAAAGCGCGACTGACTCGGAGACAGACACTCTGATCGTCATAGAGGACCAGCCGGTGCTGGATAGGGATGCGATCACGCAAACAGAACTGTACCGGGAACCAAACCGCGAGCTTGACGGGGAACAGGTCCCGTACCAGTACTTTCCTGTGTACTCGCGCAACCTGAAGAAGTTCAGAGAACTGCTCCGTCGGGAAGACGACTTGTATGCTGCTCGCGCGCACACAACGCAGGAACTGCGTGACGCGGGGCTCCGGATCCCTCCGCCATTCTACGACAGCTTCGCCGTGTTCAGCGTCGGACCGATGCAGAAGGATTTCGATATCATTCCTCGAAACGTTACGAGCGCTGACGACCTGCGGATACGTGCATACTACAGACTGACGCGCGACCTCAACAACAACGGCATCTATGATTTCGATTATCGTGCCCGGTCAGAAGGACAGGAGACGCAGAGCGCGTTCGAGAACCCTGGTGATTCGAATCTCCCAGACGGAAGCATGGGGTTCGGCGTCATAATTTACAGTGACGGCGTGAAGTACCAGTAGTCTCGTACGTTGCGTTGACTACTTGCCATGTGGTCTAACCAAGCGCTACACTTGACGGCGCAACCAATGCACCGCAAGTGAGCTTTCGGATGGTTGGGTTCAGGTCTTACATTATCAGAAGCAGTAGACAGTAGTCGGCAAATCCAGTAGGTAGAATATACGGTGGGGGAGGAAGGGAAGAAAGAAGTACGAAGTACGAAGGTCGGGTAACCTCAGTCAGTTGCTGGCTGCTCGTTTTCAGTTCCCTCACCCCAGCCCTCTCCCGGCGGGAGAGGGAGCATCCGCGGGTGGTCCTGTTGTCCATTTGACTTTCCGCTGAATCTCGGTATACTTATACCCTCCGGTTTTATCTGGCCGTGTGAAGGGGTTTCCACGGAAAATGGCGTGGGGCCTCTTTCGCAGTTCACCGTTGAAGGTTTTCGCATGCGCACGAAACAAGAGACACGAGTATGACAGAACCGATCGATTCGACGCTGATCCGGCGGAGTGCCCGAGAGACGGGCGTTCCGGTGTGCGACGCGATCCTTCGAGGTGTTCAGCGAGCGGGCCGACACGCAACGCTGCTTGCGGTGTGCCCGAACTCGGAGGCAGTGCTGCGCGCGTCGGTCGAGTCTGCGAAAGATGCCGATGCGCCGTTGGTGTTTGCGGCGACGTTGAACCAGGTCGATCTCGACGGCGGGTACACGGGCTGGACGCAGGCGGCGTTCGTTGAACGGGCGAGGAATGAGGTCCGGGAGATTGGGTTCGATGGGCCCGTGATCGTCGGGCTCGACCATGGCGGCCCGTGGTTGAAAGATCTTCACAGCCGCGAACAATGGCCGTTCGAGAAAACCTGGACCGCGTTGAAAGACTCGCTGACCGCCTGTATCGAGTCGGGCTACGACCTGCTGCATATCGACCCGACGGTCGACCGCGACCTGCCCGGCGGTGAGTCCATGCCTGTCGAGCTTGTCGTCGAACGCACGGTCGAACTGATCGCGCACGCAGAGACCGAACGTACCTGGCTCGGAAAAGCTCGGGTATCGTACGAGGTGGGAACGGAGGAAGTGCACGGCGGTCTGGCCGACACGGGCGCGTTTCGCTCTTTTCTCGAAGGGTTGAAGACCGCGCTGGCCGAACGCGGTCTCGAGGGTATCTGGCCGTGTTTCGTGGTGGCCCAGGTCGGCACAAACCTGCACACGACATCGTTTGAACCGGAGATGGCCCGGTCGTTGGTCGAGATTGCCGCGGAGTACGGCTCGTGGATCAAAGGACATTACACCGATTACGTCACCAATCCGGAAGAGTATCCGGAGACAGGTATTGGCGGCGCGAACGTGGGACCCGAGTTCACCGACCGGGAGTACGAGACGCTGGTCGAGCTGTGCCGGCTTGAGGAAGACGCCCGGCCGCAGAATCCGTCGGGGTTGCGAGCGGCGCTCGAGCGGGCGGTGGCCGAAAGCGGCCGATGGAAGAAATGGCTTCAGCCGGATGAAAAAGGTAAACCGTTCGCTGAGCTCGACCCGGAACGGCGCTATTGGTTGGTGCGTACCGGGTGCCGGTACATCTGGTCCGCGCCTGCGGTTGTCGACGCGCGCGACCGGTTGAGTACAAACCTCTCCCCGCACGGCGTTGACGCGAAAGCGAGAGTGGTTGACCGGATCAAGACGTGCATGAGAGAGTACTACCGCACGTTCGGTCTTGAAGGGATCAACTCTGTGCTCGAACAGGAAGGGAACCCTCTATGAGCAGCATTCTTGAGAGATTGGCCAACGCGCCGGAAGATGAACGCGCGCGGCTTGGAGTCGAGCATACGCCCTCCGAAATCCTCCAGCAGCCCAAGATGTGGGCAGACACGGTTGAACGCGTCTTCGATCGTTCGGACGAGTTCCGGTCGTTATTGAGAAACACGACATCAGGTTCGGGGCTCGCGTCCGGACGAGTAGTGATGGCGGGAGCGGGCACGTCGGATTTCGTCGGACGCTGCCTCGAAGGATTGTGGCGCGAACGTCTGGGAATAGAGACGCACACGCATGCCACAACGGATATCGTCAGCCATCCGCGGCAGTGTTTCTTGCCTGACCGTCCGAATCTGCTCGTATCATTCGCTCGCAGCGGTAACAGCCCGGAAAGCGTGGGCGCGACGGATATCGCCGACGAGATGTTCCCGCAGGTTCGGCACCTCGTGGTCACGTGCAACGACGCGGGCGAGCTTGCCCAACGCGCCCACACCAACCCTGACCGGTACACGCTCCTGGTGCTGAACGAAGCGACAAACGACCGGGGGCTCGCGATGACGAGCTCGTTCAGCAGCATGGTGGTGGCGGGCCAGGCGCTGGCAATGCTCCACGCCGAGTCGGAGTACCGCGACGTGAACCACAACTTGGTGGAGGCGGCACGCTGCGTGTTGGGCACCGCTCCCGACGCGCTCGAGCCGCCGGCGAAACGCGGGTTCACGAGAGCGTGTTTCCTCGGTGCCGGATCTCTGTACGGCGCGGCTATCGAGTCGCACCTCAAGCTCCAGGAGATGACCGACGGGCGTGTCCTGTGCCTGTACGATTCGTTCCTTGGGTTGCGCCACGGGCCGCGTGCGGCGTTGCGCGACGACGCGCTTATCGTCGCGTTTGTGAGCAGCGACCCGTACGCCCGTCTCTACGAAGAGGACCTGCTGCGCGAGAACCGGGCAAAAGGTGTCGGCGGCTCGACTGTCGTGGTCATCGACCGGAAACCCGATGGATGGGACGAGCTTGCCGACGTGTTTATCGAGTTTTCTCCCGGCGGCGAGCATGATATCCCGGATGCGTTTCGGCCTCCGCTCGACGCGATCGTCGGACAGACGCTCGGGTTGTTGACCTCGATGAACCTCGGGTGCCGGCCCGACGCGCCAAGCGATTCGGGATCGATCCACCGCGTGGTGCAAGGCGTGCGGATCCATCCTCGTCCCGGTTCGTGACCCCGGAGACTGCTGAACGATGAAACGCGTGCTTGTTGTCGGTGAATTGAACGTGGACATCGTGGTGACGGGCACGCCCAGGCTGCCGGAACTCGGTGTCGAACTCATGGTGGACGATATCTCGGTCCAGATGGGCAGTTCGTCCGCGATCTGCGCCTGCGGACTTGCCCGGCTGGGATCGCACGTATCGTTTCGCGGCAACGTCGGCGACGACCGGTTCGGCGGGTTCGTTCGCGACACGCTCGAAACGCGAGGGATCGATACGTCCCGGGTTTCCTCGTGTCACCCCGTCCGCACGGGTATCACCATCTGTATCGCGCTGGAAAACGAACGCGCACAGTTGACCTATGGCGGCTCGCTTCTCACCCTAGTTCCTCAGGACGTACCACCCGCATGCCTGGACGGTTTCCACCACCTTCACATGGCTTCGTATTACCTGCAAGAGCCCCTCCAGCCCGCGTTCTTGACGTTGTTCAAGGCCGCGAAACAGAACGGTATGACCACGTCGTTCGACACGGGTTGTGACGCATCGGGAGCGTGGAACAGCGGGCTGCGGGAGCTGTTTCCTTTCGTAGACATACTGTTGGTCAACGAAAGCGAGGCGATAGGCATCACGGGGGAAGAAAACTGGCGTGACGCGGGCCGGACGCTTAGCGGGCTTGTTCCCTGGCTGCCTCTCAAACGCGGCGCCGGCGGTTCGTGCCTGTTCCACGAGGGCAAGACATACGAGGCGGGGCCGCTTGCGGTCGAGTCAATAGACACCACCGGCGCGGGCGACTCGTTCAACGCCGGGTTCATACACGGGTTTCTCGAAGGGTGGCCTCCGGAGAAGTGTTTGCGTCTCGCAAACGTCTGCGGAGCGCTGTCCACACAGGCGACCGGCGGCATTACCGGCCAGGCGACACATGATCAGGCGCTGGACCTACTCGACAGGATTGACGTACGGGTCTCGGCTGCTGAATAGAACCGGATATCTCGGACAAGAGTTTGATGATATGACGAGAACCACTGGGACCACTATGAACCTGCCCGTAGCAGTCGCCGGCAGGTTGATATGGGAAATGTCGGGTACACTGGCGAACGGTATGGCAAGGGTTACTACAACGGAAAGAGAGAGAGAGAGATGGGTAAGACAGCTTTCTTGAGACTGGGTACGGGCGTGGTGGCCGTGGTCTTGGTCTGCGGATGCGCAGCCATGGGCAGGGGTCCAAGCGATGAAGAGCTAGTCAGCGCGCTGATCGAGAAGTGGAAAGCAGCCGTGGTCGCCCAGGATATTGACGCGCTGATAGCGCTGTTCTCGGAGAACTACGAGGGTGCCGAGGGCGACAAATACGATACGAAACTGTTCCTTCTGGAAGGCAAGGATATGGGGTATTTCGAGGGCATCGAGGTCGATCTCGAGGGCGCCGAGACAACGATTGAAGGCAGTACCGCCACTGCATATCCCTTGGCAGTCAAATCGGCCATGACCGAAGCGAAGATCGAACTGAGGTTTGCGAAGGAATCCGCCGGCTGGACCATCACCGGTATGGATATTGAAGATTAAGAGCCGGTTTCCTGATGGCGCGGCGACCTCCTCGGCATCACGGGTGTCCGTGGCTCGGGATTAGGCTTCGTGTATGTTGCCCGCCAAATGGCAGCGTCGAGGCGTGAGACGGCGAGGGAGATACCACAATGAAGAACCAGAAATTCAATCGGAGAGCATTCCTGGTTGGCGTGGGAACAACGGGCGCCGTGGCCCGATCGGCCGCCGCCCAGGACGTGCCGCAGCGTACCAAAAGGCCAAGCGTAATGTATGACGATATTGACGTATTGGTTGTTGGTGGAGGCCCCGCCGGTATCGGCGCTGCTCTTGGCGCGGCAAGGATGGGCGTCAAAACCCTGCTGGTCGAGAACCATGCATTCTTCGGCGGCGTCGCGTCGTACAGTCTGGGTATGCCGATCTTCCAGATGCGTCCCGACGATAAGCCGCGGTCCGACGTCCACGAACTCGTGATCGAAAAGCTGTTCAACTACGGTGATCTGGCAGTCCAGTTCCAGGATAGCGGCCTGTCCTGCAACGTGGACTACCTCAAGGTCGCCGTGCTCGATGCCCTGGACGAAGTTGGCTGCAACTATCTGGTCCACACCCAGGCGGTTGATGCCGTCGTGGAAGGAAATCGCGTCGCCGGGATTGTGGTTGGGACGAAAGAGGGACCGCGGTCTATCCTCGCCAAAGCGACAGTGGACTGCACCGGGGATGCCGATGTGGCCTACTTCGCAGGCGCCGAGACGATGAAAGAAGTCGGGTCCCTATCCCCTATGACGCTCCAGCTCAAGATCACCAATATCGACATGAAAACGGCCCGCGGCGTCAACACCATGGCCGTTGCAGAGAAGGCGCGCGAGAAGTATCCGCTGATTCCCAAGCATTGGGGGCTCTCCAAAAGCCCGTCCAGTAACAGTTTCTACATCAACCACGCCTGCACGAGGGACTTCGGCCAGTTTGACGGGACCGATCCCGAACAACTTACCAAGGCCGAAACCTTCGCGCGACGGCAGGCGTTGCAGATGGTGCACGCTATGCGCGAGTTCGGCGGAAAACCTCTCGAGAACGCCGAACTGATCGGCACGGCACCGCAAATCGGCGTGCGCGAAACGCGCCGCGTTAAAGGCGGATACGTGCTGACCTACGAGGATGCCAAGACGGGCCAAACGTTCGACGACGTGGTTGCCTGGCGTAGCGGCAGACTGGACATCGGGTTTGTGCGCAACGAGGCAATCAAGACCCACGACGTGCCGTACCGCGCAATACTGCCTGAAACGACCGACGGTCTGCTGACGGCCGGCCGGTGCATCTCGGCGACCCACGTGGCCGCATCGGCCGGTAAGAGCATGGGCAACTGTGTCGCCACCGGCCACGCCGCCGGTCTGGCTGCCGCCCTCTCGGCCAAGAAAGGCATCGTCCCGCGCGACCTCGACGTAGCTGAGCTGCAGACCGCATTGCGGGCGGACAACGTCGATCTGGGCCGAAGCAGAGAATCGCAATAGGCGTTCTCTCTTCCTCGCCCGGTGGCTTAGGCCGTCCCACCCAAGACGGCGACGTCACTCTCTACCGCTACCCGAGTATGCCTATATCTGCGAGCAGTCCGCGGCCTTCAAGAGCAGGTTGGTAATGCCGCAAAGGATTTTCTTGTCCGCGTATTCGGGCATAGCGCGCAGTTTCCTCCAATCGGGATCCGAGCTGAAACGCTTCCAGGCGGCCTTCTGCTCCTCGACGGAGTCAAACCCGAGCATGTAGGTCAGGTTGGGCATCTTCGCACCGACCAGCGTCTCTCCAAAGAACACCGGATTGAGACCCGTCTTGCGGAAGATGGCCAGCTCAGCCGTGTTGAACATCTCGATCTTCTTCTGGCCGGTCTTGATGCTCGGGCTCTCGTAGATGCGCAACTGAAAGACTCTCCCTTCCGACGAGGCCGGCGTCTCGAGATGCGGCATGCCCGTGAAGGCTGCCATCAACGAACTCTCGACACGCGCATAGGCCGGGCTCGTGGAAGGTGCGTCCAGAACGGCAGCCCCCTTGCGGAGAAACTCGTCGTCGGCAAGCAGTTGATATGTCGCGATACCGACGGACTCCAACGCCCTGTGGCGAAGCAGCACGTGGATCGGACCGATCTCATCGGGCGGCTGGAAGACACCGACCGGGCTGATGTCGATCCGATTCAGCGCCGGAATTGCGGCATCACCCATGAACCTGCCGAACGCCGTCTTCTGTTGCTCTGTCTCGATCTGATACGTACGTAGCTCGTAGTAATCCCGCGCGAACCCGGTCTCCACATCAGCCGCGGCTCTGAGCGCGCCCAACGACGCCACGCCGGTCATACCGGATATCGCCATGAACCTTCTTCGATCCAACATGTCTGCACCCTTTCGTTCATACACCAGTTTAGGACACTTCTCGAATCGTCTCTCAACACGCAGCCGCAACCGCCAGCGACGGTCTTGCAGTAATTGTGACTACAGCGGAGCGCGTTGTCAACCCGTGAGTTGCCGCGTCTCTCAAGGCATGGCTTCTCACGGGATCGGCCGGTGCACGTAACGTAGCACCTCGTCAGCGGCTCGTGTGTGACCGCCGGCTGCACGCAAGGACCGGCCAATCGTCTCGCTGTTCCGCCGCATCGATGGATCGTCGAGCGCGCGCAAGGCGGCTTCGCGCAGCCGCTTGGGGGTGACTTTGTTGGGGTGGATGTAGATGCCGGCGCCCAGCTGCTTGAGCCGAAACGCGGTGAGCACTTGGTCCCCACCTTGAGGGACGGCAACCAGGGGCACGCCATAGTAGAGCCCTTCGCTGACGCTGTTAAAGCCGCCGTGACCGACAAACAGGTCGGCTTGCTCGAGGATCTGCAACTGGGGCACCTGGTTCCGCACGATGAAGTTTGCGGGGATCGGACCCAGCGAGCCGATCTCCGTCTTGGTGCCGACCGACATGACAACCTGATGGTCCACTCCGCCAAACGCCTCGAAACACATCACGTAAAAGTCCGGCTCCTCATTGAAGAGGGTGCCCAGAGAAATGTATATGACCGATTTCCCCTCGAGACGGTCGAACGGGAAGTCCGATGACTGCGGCCGGAACGCCAACTGGGGACCCACGAACCTGAACCGATCGTCGAAGCTCTTTCCATGCGGCTGAAAATCTCTCGACGTAAACACGAGGTTGATCTGCTCGACGTTCGTGAATATGTCCACCAACCCCGTTTTTCTGCCGTGCAGACGGCGGAGTTGCCACACATGTTGCAGGCCCCGCAAAGCGGACGGGAACTTCCCGAACAGCATTTGCAGAACCTCGAGGTTGTACCGCCACGATCCGGTACCTTTGTGTGGCAGGACAGCGAAATACGGGAACATGGACACAGCGGGAATACCCAGGCGTTGCGAAATGAGTTTGCCCGCCATCGCCAGGGCATCGTGCAACACGTAATCGGGCTTTTCGCGCGTCACCTCATCGATCAGCCTGGGCATGAACTGCAGAGTCAGCCTCATCGCAAGCTCGGCCAGCGAAAAGACGTTCTCGTAGATGGACCTGTCGACATCGGGGAATTCGGGATGACTGCGATACTCCGCCCCAACGTGCTCGACCTTCGACCGGAACTCCTCTGTTGTGATGTAAATAACCTGCTCACCGCGGCGCACCAGCTCGGCGACGAGCGCCAAGGTCGGGTTCACATGGCCATGAGCAGGCGTGCCCAGCACTACGGCCTTTGCCACAACAGCCTCCTGTTCCGGAACGTGGTGAGGTTCATCTCACAGCATGGCATGGCGGACTCTGCCACAGTTCTGCTCTCGCAGGTCACTTGATTGTCTCCTGCTTGTTGTTCTCCCGGCGCACCAATACGGATTTCTTCATGCCGAAGTATGCATCATCCGGCGTTGAATTGGACAGGGTCCGCGGCGATCTACGTACCAAAAACCAACGCAGAGGTTCCATTCCCACCAGGACAATCGCACTTCACCTCGACGTCCGCCGTTTGTTCTCTCGTGCCCGAAACTCGTTACTCGCTGCGGTTGTGTTCGTAACAACACGCAGCTTTCAGACAACTACTACACATACGGGTTCTGCGCTTGTTGGTGGGTGCCGGCTTGTCCCGTGTCACATTGAGCCGTGCTTCCAGAAAGATACCATATCGGCAAACTCGGGGTCGACCGGAAACTCGCCCGGATACCTGACGAACTCGACGTGCCCGTCCATCCAGAGCACGTTGCAGCCGCCGGGAACGTGGTTGAACTTCGCTATCCCGAGGCCGCTGTCCGGGTCAGAACCCGCGATAGAATCGAAGATCACCGGTACAACACTCTCCGCTACAGCGCTCGCCGCAGGGTTGTTGATGTCGGTGATCATGAACCGTTCGATTCCCTCGCGCAGCCGGTAGATCGTGTTACCGCCTGCGTTGCCACGACCTTCAAAAAGGGTTCCTGCGAGGTTCCAGTCAACGTCGCACGCGGAGTCGTGCCACCACCGGTCGCTCTCGACAACGCCCCTGTAGCCAATGAACCCGGCCAGCGCCTCGTTGTAGCTCATCATCACGTGCGACAGGTAGAAGTACGAGCCATACGGGGGCAGAACCGCAAAGTACTCCTCTATGGTCGTGACCGTGATAGGGGTAGAGTCGGGCGAAGACTGAATGGTGGCTGGCTCATTGGCACGGAGCTTATCCATCGCCGAGAAGAACGCGGCGTTGTTGCTGTCCGATGGACACCGTATCACGTTGACGTCGGTCAGGTATTCAGGGTACACCGCGGGCCACAGAAATGCCAGCGGCCTGGGACGGCCAAGTCTGGAAGGATCGTCCGCCGGGAGGCGCCTGTACTCCATCGGCGGGAACCTGCCGTTCCATTCGTTCCCATACATCTTGAACACAAGACCCATCTGTTTCAGGTTATTCGCACAACTGGCCCTCCGTGCCGCTTCGCGCGCCCGGGCCAACGCAGGCAGCAGAATGGCCGCGAGAATGCCGATAATCGCGATCACCACAAGTAGTTCGATGAGCGTGAATCCTCTTCCCTTTCTCATAGGACGTACCCCTTTCTTGAGAAACAAGATGTACTACGGCTCCAGACAACACCTCATCTTCCGTATCGAATCAGATTAGACCATCACCTCCTCGAAAAGGCCTTGACCGCTACCGCAACTCGTACAAGAGTAAAGCATCGCGTGTTTCATCCCCATGATATCATCGTTTCGGTGCTTCATCAAGCGCTATGTGGCGTCGCGACGGTGCCCAGTTCGTTCTTCGTTATACCTGCAGGGTGCGCATGGCAACTTGCTGCACATCTATCGAGCTTGACCCAGCACTGCTGAATCCATATACTCTCGAAAACGGATGGTTTGGATAGACCTTTTCCCAATTACTCGGTTATGGTAGGGTTGCGCATGAAACGATACGTATTGACCCAGACATCTCTCCTCTTGCCGGCCTTGATTCTTGCCGGTGTTGCACAAGCTGATCCGGAGGATTCAACCAAGAGAATCAGCACCCCCTTTGTCTATTCGGGGTACACATTCCCTGAGTATCGGGGCATGAGAACCTTCTCGGCCTATGTCCCTATGTCTGATGGGGAAAAGCTTGCTGTGGATGTGTACCTTCCGGTGGACGGACCCGCGCGGTCCGCGTTCCCGGTTATCCTCAGCTACACGCCATATAAACGTTCTGCGATCGATCCTGATACCGGCGAGATATATGACAAAACCGGCTCGAAGAGCGCCCGGTTCTTGGTCTCGCACGGCTATGCTCGTGTGTGTGCCGACATACGTGGGACGGGAGCCTCGACAGGCTGGCTCATGGATTTCATGCCGAGAATCGGCAGGGACGGTGGAGAGCTCGTTGACTGGATCGCGAGACAGCCTTGGTGTGACGGTAATGTGGGCATGTACGGAGGATCCTATCTGGGCTGGTCGCAGACGGCGGTGGCCTCACAGAAGCCCTCCGCACTCAAATGCATTGCCCCAACCGTGATTGCTCTGGAAGGTTACACCGGCCAGACGTATCCGGGCGGCATCTGCCTTCAAAGTCATGTCGACCTGTGGTCACAGCGCATGAACAGGTCTGTACGGAACTATTATGTCCCCGAAAACAGGGAGTTTCCTACCAAGCCGGTTGTGGACGAAGACGGCGACGGCGATCTGGCCGACGAGATCCCGATAGACGGTAATGGGAACGGCACGTTTCTCGACGACGGTTTTCCTCCTACGTACCGCGACGGTGCCGAACGCAAGCACCTTTACTACAAAGCCACTCTGGCGCACCATGAAAACAATCTCGATGCCGCATCCTGGGCTTCAAAGCTGTTGTTTATCGACGCGGCCAGTCCGCTCGGCCCAACTCTTTATGAGCTCGGGTCAAACGCGCATGTACGCAGCATGATGGAATCGGCGATTCCCATGTACAGCCTGGGAGGATGGTTCGACCGGTTTTCGCGAGGAACCGTCGAGTTGTACTGCACGTTGCAACGCACCAATCCCGCCAAGCTGCTGATGCTTCCCGGGTACCATGGGTCAGGCGGTCCTTTCTGGGAGTTCTGCGGCGAGGACGAGAACAGAGCGATGCAGGGGATATTGGTCGAGCATCTGCGTTTCTTCGACCGCTATCTGAAAGGCATCCGGAATGGAGTGGATACCGAGCCGCCGATCAACATCTACGTTATGCACGGGGGCGGTTGGCGGCTCGAGCGCGAATGGCCGCTCGCGCGCCAGGTGCTGATGCCGTACTACTTCAACAAAGGAAATCGGCTCGCCATCGAGCGAGCGGAAGACGGCTCCGATACGTACACCGCAGATTTTGCACACAACTCGACGTACGGCACCAACAGCTACAGCAGATGGTTTAGCCGTGGGGGCCAGGGGCCCGACCGGTTGCCTATTCGCACGGAAAAAGACAAGCAGTGCCTCGTCTACACCTCAGAGCCGCTGACCGACAATACGGAAGTCACCGGCCACCCTATTGTCCGGTTCTGGGTTTCGTCGACCGCGGATTACGGCGATTTCTTTCTGTATCTTGAAGATGTCGACGAAGAGGGTGAGGCCGTCCTGGTCACAGAGACACAACTCCGGGCGGGCTTTGCCGATCTGTACGACAACGACAAGATCATAGCGGGCGGGAAGTACAAGATAAACGTTCTGCCGGAGTTGCCGTGGCACGGCTACGAGCGATCTCACTACCGGGACCGAGTTCTGGCGGATACTGCGATCGTGGAACTGGTGATCGATTTCCTCCCGACATCATGGGTTTTTCGGAAGGGTCACCGTATCAGGGTGTCCATGGCGTGCGCCGACCATCCCACCTTTCCATTGCACCCTCGGTTAAGTCCGGCCAACGATCCCGGCCATCCTGACAACGTTGTCCCGACGATCACCGTTTACCGTGACGCAGCACACCCCTCTCGTCTCGAGCTGCCTGTAATACCAGCGGGAAGCGATCCCGGATGACAGCTATTCTGGGGTTGCAGTTGGATTAGCGCTACTTGACCTGTCACTGCTCGACCTTTGACCGAGCGGCTATACCGACCGCTACATAGACTGTTATGCGGGCAGGCAGGTGCGCCCCATGTGGTACTGCAAGAGTGGACGGTTCCGCGTGGTTAGTTTTTGTCGAGCTGGAACATCTTGCGGATCGCCGAGATAACCGTTGAGCCGCTCGCGTTGCGTGAAGCTCGTTTGGCAGCGCGTCGCGGTCCGTCCAGGATGCGGTTTACGAGTCGCTCGGTCATGTGCTCGACATGAGCGCGAGCATCGGGGTCAAGTCCCTCGAGTTTCCGAAGCGCCCGCTCGAGTTCGACTCTTCGCATACCGTGCAGTTTCTCGGTCAGCTCCGTCATGGTTTCATCCAGGCCGGGCGTGGCGATAAGCCCCATGACCGATCGGGCCGCACGCTCAACCATCTCCGAGGCTCGAATGACCTCGTCACGCCTGCAAGCCGTGTTTTGGGCGGCAACCTCCTCAAGATCGTCGAGGTCGTAGAGGTAGACGTTCCCGATCCTGCCGACATCGGGGTGGATATCCCTCGGCACAGCAAGGTCGAGCATGAACATCGGCTTCGATTTGCGTCTTCTGATGGCCGATTTGACCATGCCGGGAAGGATTATCGCGTGCGGTGCAGCCGTCGAGCTGATCAGGATATCGGCGTCCGGAAGCTTGGCCGCAAAGTCGTCGAACCGGATGGCTGTCCCCCCGTATTCGCCGGCCAGTGCTTCGGCACGCTCCCACGTGCGGTTCGAGACCACCACCGCGCCTATGCCCCGCCCCGCGAGATGGCGCATAGTGAGTTCGCTGGTCTCGCCGGCGCCGAGCAGTAGTACCGTCTTGGTGGCCAGGTCGCCGACAACCTGCACGGCGAATTTCATCGCCACAGAACTCACGGAAACCTCGCCCTCGCATACGCTCGTTGACGATCGCACTTTCTTTGCCGTTGAGAGCGCTTTCTGGAAGAGCACGTTCAACTCTTTGCCGGTTGCGCGGGCGTTGAGCGAAAGATCATAAGACTCGCCTACCTGGCCGAGTATCTGCGTCTCGCCGATGACCATTGAATCGATGCCGGAAGCAACCTCAAACAGGTGCCTGGCCGCATCCAGATCGGTGTGATAGTAAAGGGAATCGGCGAACACCTCTTTCGGCACATCGTGGAATTCCGACAGGAAGTTTACAAGGAACTCCTTCTGCGTGGCCTCAAATGCCGAGTATGTATAGACCTCTACCCGGTTGCAGGTCGATACTATGACAGCCTGAATAGAGTTATCTCCAGCGCGGAGATGGTCAAGCGCACGGGTCAGGTCGGCTTTCTTGAAGTGGAGCTTCTCTCGCACCTCAACCGGCGACGTCCTGTGGTTCAAACCAACAACAGCCAACGCCATTCTCACCGTCTCCTACAAGAACCTGTGCCCGCCGCTCGACAGATAGTTCGCAGCGAGAAAGGTCACGAGAACGAACCCGAATCCAATCACCGAAATGTAGGCCGTCTTTCTACTGTGCTTGAGCCACGTGTATCGAAGGTGTAGCAGCAAAGCGTATACCACCCATGTAATGAGCGACGCGATCACTTTCGGGTCGCCAAACCAGCCTTGACCGAGAAGACCCGACAGTTCGTTCCAGACAAATCCCGCCGCCATGCCCATGCTGAACATGAGAAACCCCAGCGCGACGGCGTGATAGTTGACCCGTGCAAGCGTTTCAAGCGATGGCAGACTCATGACCAGCCTGCCGACAGATTTGCGCCGCAGATGGTTCTCGACGACAAGATAGATCGCCGACGCGATGCAACTTATGGCGAACGCGCCGTACCCGCCGACGGACAGCCCGACGTGCACCACAAGCCAGACGCCGCCCAATCCAACCGACCCAGGCGTCGCCGGTCGCATAAATAAGATCGCGACCACCGTAATCACAAACGCCAGAGGAAACGAAACGAGCCCCAGGTGTGCCACTGGAAAAAGGCGCACCGCTATCATGTGAGCCAGAATCAGGAACGAGCTGAAGAGTATGATGGTCTGGAAAAGGTTCGTTGCGGGAAACGTTGCTTGCGCGATCCCATGACACACCAGGAAGGCTATCTGCGCGACCAAGCCTGCAACCGCGAGGCATTCCGCCGCTCGCCCCGAGCCGGTCCGAGCTGTCGCGAATCGATAGACAGCGACTCCTCCCGCAGCAAAGTAAAGGACCGCTGCTGCTACGTAGAAGACCATCTCGGCGGAAAACGTCTGCACGCGCGTGAACCTCCACTCGAGCACATCCGGCGGCTTACGTGCCGTAGATGTGTATGCTCTGCTCCGAAACAGGTAAGTACTTCAAGCCAAGAAACGTGAACATTGCCACGGCAAACCCCACTGCGGCTATAAATGCCATGCGCCGGCCGCGCCATCCTTTGATGTAGCGCATATGCAGGTAGAACGCATAAACTATCCATGTTATCAACGCCCAGGTCTCCTTGGGGTCCCAGCCCCAGTAGCGGCCCCAGGCCCGTTCGGCCCAGACCGCGCCGGTGATCAGCCCCAACGTCAGCAACGGAAACGCGACGACTATCGTCTGGTGACCGATGGATTCCATCAGCTGGAGGCGGTCATTCTCACTCGTCTCTTGTTCCCCCTTGCGCGTTGTGACAAGGTAGGCTACCCACGCTATGAACGAAATGCCCAATGCCGCATAGGCCGCGAAGTACACCACGACGTGCACGGTCAACCACCGGCTGTTGAGCGCGGGCATGAGAGGGGGGATTGCAGGGTCGAGCCGTTTTGCGTACGCGAGCCCGCCGATCGCCAGCAAACATGCGAAAAGTCCGAGCTTGCGCGGTCGGTACTTGAGTTCCAGGCCCACGTAAACCAGTGCGGTCATCAGACTGAAACAGATGAACGATTCGTAAAGGTTCGTGAAAGGCGGGTGGCCCGCTTCAACCCATCTCACTATCACCGCCGCCAGATGAGTTAACGCTCCCAGCGAGAGCAGGCCCAGTCCGGCCAGCCACACCCCGTTGCTGCGTAGCAGCAGGAACGCCCCATACACAACCGCGGCGAGCACGTATAGACCGAACACCAGGTTTAGGATCGCTACGTTTGTCATGCCGCAGTCCTCCGTCGCTTGAGCGCCGGATTGACGTAGAACAGCATAATAAGGCCCGCGGCGTGTCCAACGAATCCTGCGTAGACTACCGGTATGCCGGGGTCGCGTTTCACCCCGAGACCGGTCCACTGTTCGGCATTCTGATCGTAGCTTAACTGATAGAAGACGTAGCCCTTGTGCTTCAGGGGCGCGTTGACTCGAATCTCTCGCTGCAGGTCGCCGCCTTCTTCGCCGTCGGCCAGGCTTACCCTGCTCGTGTACTGTGTGACGGGGAAATCAAACCTGTAGGAAAGAGCGGCATCGTCGGAGACCAGTATCGGGCGCGCGTTGGCGAGAATGCCCACGCTTCGGATGGTTCCATCGGGGCCGCGCACGTCGAGCTGCACGCCGGGAGGATCGCCGTGGTCAGAGCTCGGCGCCAGCTCCAGTACGACGCCTGCGTCGCCTATGTATTCGAGAACGGCGACAGAGACACCCTTCCCCTCGATCTCGCGGCTCTGTCCGATACTGACCGAATCCCAGGACCGTGCAATCCCGGCGTCAGTGTAAACGATCTCGAGATTGTCATCTTGTACACTGTGCATGACGCTGAGAGTCGCACCGTTCTCGCTCGATGAGTCGCTACGGACGTAGCGCATTTCGTACTTGCTCGGCTTGCCGTGGCTCATTGTAAAATCCGGGAACTTCGCAAACACCCAGCTCGACTCACCCTCAACCTCTACCAGTACAGCAGGATTGTTGGGTTTGTCCGACCGGGTGCCCACTTCGCGTGTCTCGGTATCTAGGATAACGAAATCGGGCACGTACCGCAAGATCTTCACCGTTGTCTCTAACCCGGACAGCTGTCCTTCGGCACCCACCACCGCCGGCACCGTCCACTCCTGTTCTCCGTCCGAGATCACCAGCGATTCCGGCACTGTCGGCTCGACGCCGCGCGCAAGTATAGTCTTGCGGGCAGCTTCGAGCATCTCTCTGCTCTCATAGCTCGAAAACTCGATCCTCATCCCAAACTGCTCGACCGGCGACTGATCAGACTCGGCAAAGAGCCATCTCTCGATGTTGTCGCCTTCCTGCGACAGCCCTACCCGAACAGCCGGGTTTGCGTCCGATTCCGACCGGTTTACCACCAGATGCGTAAGCTGAGCATGGTTGTATTTCTTCTTAACAGCAGCAGTGATGCCGGGCAGTTTCATCTCCTGCCCCATGATCACCGGGACCGATCTCGTGCGACCGCGGCGCTCCTCCACAACGAGCGTCTCGTGGGGCTCGTTTTCCCTCTCGACCTCGAAATCATCCAACGTGATGCTGAACGGAAGATCGAACGTACCGCCGCCTCGAGATGACACTGTGCTGCTTGTCTCACCCTCTGCCAGACGCATCTGCCCACTGATACCCCCCACGCTGCTTACGATCACTCCTGCCAGGATCACCAGGATGCTCACATGAGTCAACATCCAGCCCAACCGTTTCAGTCGCAGCGACACACCACGAAGGAGGCAGCATGCCGTGTTGGCAGCCAGTACGGTCAACAGAAGTGCGAACCAGGGCGCATGGTAGACGTCGTACATGCCCAGCACCCGGAACACGCCGTCCCACAATGGACCGTACTTCTCCAGCGACTGCTCCCGCCCGATCCCCTGGTACACCATGGTGCCCGCAGCCGAACACAACGCCAGCAGCACAAGCAGCACTACCGTAAGCTTGAGCGACGAGAGTATACGGCGCTTGGCTTTCCTGTCCGCCATCACCAGCGCGACAAAGAACACGAGCAGAATCGCGTATCGTAATGGGTTAGCCACCGCCTTGCTCTCTCTCGCTCGGACTAGTTGCGATCAGCTCTTCGATTTGACCAATATGTCCCGCTGCCTTGTCGGGCAAAACTCCCGCACACGTTGTGTTATGCGTTGCCTTACCGAGCACAACAAACGCTCGGTTATGCTTCGCTCGTTCAAGTAAGTCGCCCCAACAATCTTTCAAATATCGCTCCAGTAGATCTGAGACTACCGGCTCGAGCCTGGCGAGCTCTTCTTGTACGCCTGACGATGTTAGCACTCCGGAGTTGTTTCCTGGGACAGATCTCCTCGTCGTCAATACTGCAATGCTTGCTGCATAACCTCGCGCGGGTGGGTTGCCAGTGAATGGCGGACTCTCAGGCAATCACGTTGCACAAACACCCTCTTGCCCGTCAATGGGATGTTCCTCAAGTACTCTTCAGTTTTCGTGAGAGAAGTATATCCTGCCGCTGTGCGCCCTGTCAAATACGGTCTGTTCGTCAGAGAATAGACGGCGCCCTGCACCAACCGGGGTGCTGCTTGTGTTGTTAGTTGCCCGTTGCGGTGCTGTGCTCTTGCGCAGCGGTGAGGTAGATGTTCCGCTCGACGCCGTTGACGGCGGCATCCCCGAGCTTTCCGAACGCTTTGGCCCGGACGGCGTGTGCGGCGCGGTTGTCGGGCTCGGCGTCCAAAACGACGTCCGTCAGTTGGAGCACAAGCTGGAGGTCACCGTCGTGCAGGGCTTGTTGCGCCCGTTCGACTATCGGATCGGCCCCGCCGCTTGCTTCGAGCAGCGCGCGGTGGAACTCCGAGATCGACCCGGGGTTGAGATGTGACGGGTTGAAGTCATACCAGCCGGTGTACTGGCGGTAGATGCCGTTGATCGCCCATTCAACATGTCCGTATCGAGGTTGCAGGTACGGCAGTGGTGCAAGATCGTCCGGCAGGCGAACCTGTTCGCGGATCTGTTCGAGCGTCATGCCTTTGTTGATGCGTTTGACTGTCTCGTCGTGAACGTACCGGATCGCCTCGGCGTAGTTCGCGAGCGTCTCGTCGATTTCGGCCTCGCCTTCGAGCGCCGGCCCGTGCGACGGGACAAGGTAAGCAGGGCGCAGCCGGCGCATCCGTTCGAGCGACTCGATCCATTTTCGCACCGGCCGATTCGGTTTCATCGGGCTCGCGAGCATCGGGAAACTGTCGTAGAAGAGGTCGCCCGGAAACAGTACCCGCTCTCGCGGCATCCACACCATGAGATGGTCGACCGTCTCGCCCTGGGTGTGGTAAAGCTCGAACCGGACGCCGCCTTCCTCGAAACTGTACTCCTCGTCGAAGCTGATGTCCGGCGGGATGTACCCGCTTTCCCACAGCACGGGCGGTGACCCGTCGTCGCGCACGGCAGACTCTGCGCCGGACACAAAAGCGAGGGTCGCGCTCAGGTCTTCCGACAACCTGATCCCGCGCTTTTCCTGTGGCAGCGCGATTCCGAACTGGTAGTAGCTGACGCGATGGTTGTACCCTCGGAGCATGTTGAACTTCGCCATCTCGGTCACGAGATCTGCCTGCGCGACGACCTTCGTGTTCTCGCCTTTGAAGACTTTCGCTCCGTGGACGTGATCGCCGTGGAAATGGGTGTAGATGATGTGGCTGACAGGCAGCGTACTCACCTTGCGGAACGCGTCAAGCGTCTCCCGCGCGGCACGCTGGCTCTCAGTAGTGTCAATGACGACTACGCTCGAGTCGGTTATCACGTATATCACGTTGGCCAGCGCGTAGCCTGTCGCGGTGTATACTCTGTCGGTCACCTTGATGAGCGTGCCGGTCTCGCCGGGCTGTTGGGCGATAGTAGACACGGTCGCGAGCAGGCAGAACACCAACACACACGAGATGTAACAGGGTCTCAACATAGCCAATCCCTCCCAAGCAAGCAGCACAAGCTTGCGTTTCCGAGGCCGCAGCACGTTACGCATCGGCGGCAGCCGTCTCGGGTTCTACTCCGGTCGAAAACTCGGCCTGGAGCGCTTTGGTGCGGATGAGCAGTGCGAGCACAACGGCAACGGTCAACAACACTGTCGCGTAGACAAACGCCAGTTCGAAACTGCCGGTTTCGTCGAATATCTTCGACATCACCGGCGCGCCGAAGATGACGCCGACCGCGAACCCCATCATCACGAACCCCAGTATCTTGCCGAAATCCCGTTCCCCGAAACAGCGGCCGACGAGTATAGGCAAGGTGACCGCGTTGCCGCCTATGCCGACACCCTGCAACAGTGCGAAGATGAGTATGGGAGCATACCCGGTCCAGCCCAGCCTGAGCACGCCCACCCATAGCGTAAGCGCCCCGCCGAGCAGAAAGACGCCGGCACCGGCCATGAGGTATTTCGGGTCGAACCGGTCGCATAACCGCCCGAAAAGGAACCGCGTGGGTATGGTGACGATCAGGGCATACCCCATGAACCGCCACGCCATATCCATCGTGTACGCTGCCTGCTGCTCGGCAAAGATCTGAGCGTTCAACTGTATTCCCGACATCGTACAAAGCTGCAACAGGTAGACGGCAGCAACAAGCCGGAACGTCGACGACCTTAGCGCGCGCTTTGCCGACACCCCGGACAGGAGAGGGGTCTCCGCACCGGCGGCGCCGGCCGGTTGGACGCCGTCGACGAACTGGCCGACGTCCGAAGGCTTGTTCCTGAGCCATAGAAGGAGAGGAGGCACGACAATCACGTAGTTCAGGACCGCACCGGCGCGCAGCGCGCCGCGCCATGGGGTCAGCTCGCCGCCCCAACCGGTGAACAACCGGAGCAGCAACGATGCGTCAGCGGCGTTCCCTGCGCCGGACACCCACCTTCCGAAGAGTAGCAGCAAGGTCGTAATAAGCCACGGGACAACGAACCCGCCGACACCGATACCCATCATCACGAGCGCCATCGCCCGACCGCGATACTTGTCGAACCAGAGCGTGATCACCGTTTGTGCGGGCAAGAGTATCGTGGCGCCCGCGGCAACCCCCGCGACAACGTTGATGAGGTACAGATGCCAGACCTGGGTGATCGTCGACATAAGCGCCATGACCAGCCCGCCGATCATGGCCCCCGTGACAAACACCTTCCTGGCACCGTATCGCTGGATCCACGCGCCAATCAGGGGTGACGACAGCCCGAAAGCGAGCGCCCAGACGACGGCCGCCAATTGCAGGGAGGCCGCTTCGCAGTTGAGTGTTTCCATGAACCGCGGCAGGTACACCGAGATCCCGTAGAACCCGTTCCCGGCGGTGTGGATCAGTGTGTAGAACAACAGGATAACTATGAACCAGCCGTAAAAGGTCGACTTCTTCTGTGCGGGGTTTTGCATGTGTACCTCCCTGGAGTAGTCCGCCGTCGCGCCCAGTTTGACCTCGAGTCGCGACTAGACTATATGCATCGAGGAGGTTGTGTCAAGCGACGGTCGGATAAGACCCGGTTCTCTATATCGACACCGGAGGATTATGTTGGGGGGCATTCCCGGCCGCGCCAGTGGGTGTTCTTACCTCGTAGCTTCAGGATAACGCTGTGGGTTACCGCCAGTCCCAGCAACGCCAGAGGAACGGGGTAGAGCAAGCCCCAGGCGACGTTGCCGGTATGGTACCGCTGGACGCGCCACACAGCGATCAGTCCGAGCGCGTAGGCCAACGCCGCAACACCGAGTGCCAGCGGTCCACGGTGCGGGGTTGCAGCAGAAAGCAGCACGTTTGCTGCCGGAGTCGCGGTGGTCGCGATGGCTATGCAGGCGACCGCGGGCCCACACAGTAGTCCAAGCAAGGTGTTGCTTCCCAGGAACGGTGCTGATGATCTCGCTGCCGACGAGAAGAAGCCGGCCACGCCATCGAACAACCGTATGCTGACCCGGTCCGCGATATCGAGAAACGTTGCGCGGCCGCCGTTGGATTTCACGAGCCGGGCCAACGCGACGTCGTCGACGATAGCGTTCTTGATCTGGTCGTGTCCCCCGATTCGTTTATAGAAGTCGGTTCTGAGCATGTTGAATGGACCGATAGCAGCGCCGCTCGAAGCCGCAGCCGCGAACAAGGCGACTGCGGAACTTGCTGCGAAGACGGGGGCGCAGATCCGCTCGCCTGCAGTCACGCACCGGATACGATAGTGACCGCTGAGTTCGTCAAGCTGCTCGGCCTCCATACGTTCCGCAGCCGCGCGTATCGTGCCGGGAGCCATGAGCGTATCTGCGTCTATGAAGAGGATGTATTTCGTGTCGACACGCTGGGCGGCCCAGTGTAACGCGTGGTTCTTCCCGATCCATCCAGGCGGAAGTTCGGGTGCCTGCATCACGACGAGTCTGTCGTCGGTCTCTGCGACTCTTTCCGCCAGGTGAAGCGTACTGTCGCTCGAGTGGTCGTCAACGAACAGGACTTTCTGGACACCGGCTTGATCGAGAAGCGGCGGGAGCCACTCGTTTATGAGAAGGGCCTCATCGCGTGCGGCAACGACAACGGTAGCGGTGTTGTCGTCGGAACATCCGCCA
The DNA here is from genome assembly GCA_964524145.1 of uncultured bacterium. Classification (GTDB taxonomy): domain Bacteria; phylum Hydrogenedentota. Next base: position 27,692 of record CAZGCA010000054.1, read on the forward strand.
CTCGCGTCCGGGAGCGTCGCTGTTCCTTTCAGCCGACAGATGCGCACGAGCGCGTATATATAGAAACAGGCACATATAATTGAGAGTAACAACATGAGCGACTGTAAGGGCATTCTTCGTTTCCTTTAGCCCACATATCTCGCCACAGTTCTGCTGGATATGCGCAATTCGTGGAATGGGGCACGGACACCGGTTTCCGAACACAGCACGTCAACTCCTCCCACGTCACGTAGGTATTATGACCGGTGTTGCGGGCGTTGTCAATCCGTTCGTTGCTGCTGCGGGCGAGATTGCCACGTCGCTCGCTGGCTCGCTCCTCACAAAGACGGGGGGGAGCAAGTCAAAAGTTAAAATCCAAAACTGACAATGGGAAACCGGGGGGCCGATTACGATTACGAGCACGAGCAGGAGCACGGCGACTGGAGTCCGGAGACCGAAGACTGGAGACTGAAGACTGTAGTCCGGAGTCTGTAGTCGGGGGTCACCTCGGATTTCCGTGAAAGACCTTGTTTGAACCCGTCAGGTGGAGTAGAATTGAGCCGTGAGGTGGCGCGTTGCAGGGAGTGAGTATCGGTCACGAGGTCAAGTTCGAATCCGGGTGAGAAGATGAAAAGAGAATACGAGCAGAGAATCGGTGCAAATTGGGAGGTTTCACGGCGCGATTTCCTCAAGGCTTCCGGTGTGTTGTTGGGTTCGGGTCTTCTCGTCCCCTCTCTGGGCGGCGAGGCAGACGCGGCGGAATCCGACGTCCGGCTGCGGTTCGGTATCGTGACGGATACCCATTACGCCGACGCCGATGCGCGTGGAACGCGTTACTACCGCGAATCGTTGCCGAAGCTGGGCGAGTGCGTCGACCGGATAAACCGGGAGAAGGTATCGTTTCTGTGCGAGCTGGGGGATTTCAAGGATCAGGAAGAGCCGCCGGTCGAAGAGTCGACGCTTCGGTTTCTCCGGAAGATCGAATCGGTGTTCCGGGAGTTCAACGGTCCGGGATACCATATCGCCGGGAACCACGATTTCGACAGCATTTCGAAGAAGCAGTTCCTCTCGGCGACGACCGGCACGACGACATACTATTCTTTCGACAAGGGCGGGATCCATTTTGTCGTGTTGGACGCGTGCTTCACGTCGGAGGGCAACGACTACGACCACAGCAATTTCGTCTGGACGGACGCGAACATATCTCCTGCGGAGCTCGACTGGTTGGAGAAGAACCTCTCGAAGGCGAGCTATCCGGCGGTCGGATTCATCCATCAGCGGCTCGACGGAAAGGGCGACCATTTCGTGGTGAACGCCGACGAAGTCCGCAGCGTTCTGGAGGGTTCCGGAAAGGTGCTCGCGGTCTTCCAGGGGCACGACCACAGGGGCGACTATCGGCAGATCGAGGGGATTCACTACTACACGCTCAAGGCGACCATTGAAGGGTCGGGGGAGGAGAACAACTCGTACGCGATTGTCGAGGTCCGTGCGAACGGCGATATGGCCGTGACGGGTTACCGCAGGGCCGTCAGTAAGGAGCTGGCAGCTTCCCGGGTGTAAGCGGGACCGCAACGCGGGGTGCATGAGGGACCGAGCGAGAGAGTTGTTGATGCGCGCATAGCTCCAGGGAGGTGATGGGGGGCTTGAAGCGGTGGGCTATGTCGATATTGCCGGGGAGTTGAGCGTGCGTCAAGCGGATAGGCACCCGTTTGCTACGGGACGGTGTACTGCAAGGTCTGGCCGGCGCTATCCCCACCGCTCATGACCGCGGTGGTCATTGGAGTAACCGGATGCTTGGTGGGATACTTGATGAACCCGACGTGGCCGTCCATATACAGGACGTTGGCGCCACCCGGGACATGGTTAAACTTCTCGTTACCGCCAAAGACCCCTCCTTCACCTGGTGTTCCTGCGAAGAGGTCAGACGCGATGACGTCCATCAAGACCGGGACCTCGCTTTGCGCCATGGCGCTCGCTGCCGGGTTGTTGATATCTGTGATAAAGAACCGCTCGATCCCTTCGCGAACACGATAGAGGGTGTCTCCACCGCCGCCCGACCCGGTCGGAACAATGCCATCGGGGTATACGGGCTGTATCTTGCTGACGAACAATCCGAGGCATGCGCCGCCGAGCGGGCCGTCGAGCCCGAGATTCACATCCATATCGGCCATCTGCCAGTCCCAGGAAGGGTATGACCCTCCGGATCCGCTGCAATGGGCAACCCAGAGCCCCGCGATATCCGTGTACACCGGCTGAGCCCAGCCAAAGTAGAAGTAATCGCAATACATGAAGAACACCCTGAACCCGGTTACAAGCTGGCCCAGGTTCGCGATGCTTATTGAGACGTCCTCCCCAAGACGTTGCAATACCGTAATGCTCTGTCCGCTTTGGAGCAGCCGGATCGCGTCACGCGAGGGGCCGCTGTTGGCGGAGGACGGGCACAGCAGCACGTTGAGATCAGTGAGGTATTCTGGGTAGACAGCCTCCAGGTCGAGCGCGTTCCGCGCGCACCCGCCAATCGGCGTAACCGCGGCCTGCGGGAACCTGCCGTTCCATTCGTTTGCATACATCTTGAAAATCACGCCCATCTGTTTCAGGTTGTTCGCGCACGACGCACGTCGCGCCGCTTCGCGCGCCCTCGCAAGCGCGGGCAACAATATTGCCGCCAGTATCCCGATGATGGCTATCACCACCAGCAGCTCGATCAACGTGAATCCTCTGCAGCGTTTCATGTTTACCTCCCTCCATAGTCCGGCGGGGTTCCTCACCGAATGGAACTCGACACTGCCGCACCAGCGAGTTGACTCAATAACCAGTATGCGCTCGTGTTCAGCAGGTGTCAAGCAAAAATCTGCTATTCAATCTGCGGCGCCCCCTTGAAAGAGCCTCACGGCCATCCTTGACAACACACCAGTCCGGTGTTAGCATACAGGCGAGGCATCGTACTTGTTTGCTGCAGACGAAAGGAGGTGGTAGATCGAGATCGCTTCACCGTCTTCTCGACCAATTCGCAGTTGGCAGATACCGTTAACCTATCAGGTCTGAAAGGAGGCAAATATGTCGTCGAAACATCGTGGTTTTACATTGATAGAGCTCCTGGTGGTGATAGCCATCATCGGGATACTGGCGGCGATACTGCTGCCGGCGTTGGCGCGGGCAAGGGAGGCAGCCCGTCGGGCGTCGTGCGCAAACAACCTGAAACAGATGGGCGTGATTTTCAAGATGTACGCAAACGAATGGAACGGTCACTTCCCGCCCAAGGTGCATCTGTGCGCTGTGAGCGACCTGTGCTGGATGCCCAACCCGATAAGCATCTATCCGGAGTACCTTACGGATCCGAACACGCTTATTTGCCCGTCTGATCCGGAAGGCAAGAACGTTCTTGAACCAGAACAAGGCGGCAATTGGGTGGCTGATTCCGGTAGCGACCCGCCCGCAGCGCCCGGTGACCGCCGCTACGGTGAACTGGACATCAATCCGCAGATGGCAGGCTGCGGCAAGTTCGCCAAGCAGGGCGATTCGTCGTACACCTACATAGGCTACGCCATTCCAAAAGACAGCCGCTATCTCGACAACTGGCCGGGTTTCGATCCTCCTGCATCGACAAACGTCGGAATGATTATGCTCGCAATGGTGCCGATCTTCACGGACCCCGTGAGCGACCATACGATAGACCACCCGACGCTTGGGAGCGTTACGGTGTATCGCCTGCGCGAAGGGATCGAACGGTTCTTCATTACCGACATCAACAACCCGGCCGGATCGAGTCTGGCGCAGTCAGAGCTTGCGGTATACTGGGACGTGCTGAGCACGGCAGTCCAGGATTTCAACCACATTCCCGGCGGCTCGAACGTGCTCTACATGGACGGCCACGTCGAGTTCGTCAAATGGCCGAGTGAAGACTTCCCGGTGAACCACCATATGGCGTACGTTGCCAGCGCAGCCTCAGGCAGCGTCTGAGGCGTTCCCGCGCAAGACGTAAACGGCACTGCACCAGTTGGGGGCAGTCGGCGGCGGGAGAATTGCGTCACCCGCCACCTATGTGGTCCGACTCGCGAGTTCGGGGGATTCGTGTGCCTGTCGTGCTGCGCGTGACCTGCGGTTTTTGGCGCCCGAAGAGCACGATGACTGGGCTAGACTGCCATGCTCCGGGGTGCACGCTGCTTGACATTCGATAGGAGTCGCCCTATGATTCTCGCAGCCTCAGGCGAGCGGATTCATGAATGTCGGTGACGGGCGGAGGAGTTCCAGAAGGAGGTAGCGGGTGCCCACTATTGACGAGCTCTTGAGCATAGATGAGGAACGCGCGGTCGAGACCATAGCAGCGTACATACGAGGTCTTTGCGAGCAGCATTCGGCAGACGGCGTTCAACTGGGGTTAAGCGGAGGAATAGACTCGGCTGTTCTTGCGGCCCTGGCTGTTCGCGCGGTCGGCAAGGATTCGGTACGCGCGGCTTATCTATATGAAAGAGACAGCGCCAAGGAGTTGGAACACAACGCCCGGCTGGTTGCCGACTGGCTCGAACTCGACCTGGAAATCCAGGACATGGAACCTGCGTTGCGGGAGAAAGGGGTGTATTTGTCCTGGGTCACTCGAGTTACCACGGTATCGCGGTTCGTGAACCGGTTGTTTTACAGGCACCGTTACCTCGTACGCCGCCTGATGAGACGATTACGGTTCATGCCGATGCCCCGGTACGATGCGTTCGGATTCAGCGCGAGACAAACTCGGCGGCGTGAGATCCTCGAGGAGAAAGCGGCTGCTAGGAACCTGGTCTTCCTGGGCGGGGCCAACCGGTCGGAATGGCTGGTGGGCTGGTTCGCAAGCGGCGGTGTTGATGACGTTCCACTCCAGCCGCTGACGGGCCTGTACAAGACGCAGGTCCGCCAGGTAGCTGCGTACCTGGGAATGCCCGACAAGATACAGACCCAGCCGCCGTCGCCGGATATGATGAAGGGTCTTACGGACGAGTACGCGCTCGGTATAAGCTACAGCAAGCTCGATGTGGTGCTCGATCATCTCGAGGGCGGCCTGTCGCGTGACGACCTGACCGCGGTCGGCATCACAGAGAAAGATATCGAGCTGGTGCGTGAGTGGAACCTTAAGTCGGCCAAGAAGAGGCATCCGGTGGACTACCCGCCGCCGGTTCATGGCGGTGCGACGGGAGGATTCAGGATACGGAACGCGAAGGCTCAGTAGCTATCACGATGGTGCGACGCGCGCGCAAGGCGCGGGATGATAGCGGATGAATAGACTTCTGTTGTCTGCGGTCCGGTCGGTCAAGCACCCGAAAGAGGCGTCTCAACTGCTGATAAGCACGGCCCGTGTGTGCCGCAAAGTTGTTCCGCTGTTCAGTCGAGACTACCCTCGCATCTTTCTGCGGGCCCTTATTCTGAACCGTCAGGAATTTTACTCTCCTGAAGAGGCGTACCAGGTCGGATTGCTCGACCCTGACTTTCCTCAGAGCGAATTGCGCAAATACATGAGCAAGAAGAAAATGGTAAAGCTGGAGAAGTCGTTGAATCCGCTTACCTGGGCACCGGTCACGGACAACAAGGGTATCTTCTACGCGTATTGCAGGGCGTTAGGTATTCCTGTCCCAACGCTGTATGCCATCTTTTTCCAGACAACGGCGGGCTGGTCGTTCAAGGGATCGATTCTCAAGAGTCGGGAGGATTGGGAACGGTTCTTGACTGAGGATTTGCCGTCGGAATTTGTCGTTAAGCCTGCCCGGGGCTACTACGGTGTCCGGGTAAACGTTTTTGTCAAAGGCGAGACAGGAGGGTTCATCGATGGTTCGGGAACGTCGTACACCGCCGGCGACCTATACGACATGATGGCTTCAGATCCCGACTTTGACTCGTTCGTGATTCAGGAACGGGTGAGGAACCACCCAGAACTGGTGCGCCTCAGCGGTACTGAGTATCTTCAGACAGTTCGTGTCATGACCTTCGTCGACAGAACCGGGGAATGTCACATCTATCATGCCCATTTGAAGGCGATTGTGGGCGAGAACGTCATTGACAACTACGACCACGGCAGAACCGGGAATCTGGAAGCTGCGATTTCGCGGGATAGTGGCACGTTGAAACCGGCTCTCACGATGCGTGAGAGCGGGATGGGGATGAAGACCGTGGAGACGCACCCGGCCACGGGGATGGTTTTCGAGGGATTTCGGCTGCCTCTGTGGCCCGAAACGTGTGCTCTGGCCAGGGAGGCCGCCATCAAGTTTCTGCCGTCGCGGGCATTCGGTTGGGATGTGGCGTTGACGCCGGACGGTCCGGTGCTGATAGAAGGAAACTGGAACGCGGACCCGCTGGCCGAGCATCAGATCATGGATGCTGTTCTCGATCTGCTCTCTGAGAATGACCAGCTGTCGTCCGGGGATCGAGTGCGGTTGGAGGAAGGATGTGTCAACCGAGGCGCGTCCAACGGTGGAAACAGATGAATAGACTGGTGTTGTCCGCAGTTCGGTCGGTCAAGCATCCAAAAGACGCGTGTCGGCTGCTGACAAGCACGGCTCGGGTGTGCCGCAAGGTTGTACCGCTGTTGAGTCGGGACTACGCTCGCATCTTCCTGCGCACTCTGGTTTTGAATCGTCGGGAGTTCTACACTCCCGAGGAGGCGTACCGGCTGGGATTGCTGGACCCGGACTTCCCCGAGAGCGAGCTCTGCAAATACATCAGCAGGAGGAAAATGCTGAAGATAGAGAGGTTGCTCAACCCGCCGACGTGGGAGTCTGTCACGGACGACAAAGGTATATTCTACAGGTACTGCAACGCGCTGGGCATTCCGGTGCCGAAGCTGTGCGCGCTGTTTTTCCGCACAACAGCGGGCTGGTCCTCGAGCGGGTTGATACTCAAGGGTCGGGACGATTGGGAGAGGTTCCTGAGGGAGGAATTGCCGTCGGAGTTTGTCGTCAAACCTGCTCAGGGGTACTACGGTGTGCGGGTGAATGTCTTCGCCAGGACCGATACAGGGGAGTTCGTGGACGGTTCGGGAACGTCGTACACTGCCGGGGACCTGTACGAGTCGATGGCTTCCGATGCCGGTTTTGACTCGTTCGTGATTCAGGAACGGGTCAGGAACCACCCCGAGCTGATGCGGCTCAGCGGCACCGAGTATCTTCAGACGGTGCGCATCTTGACCTTTATCGACCGAAATGGAGAGTGTCACGTCTATCATGCCCATCTGAGAGCGATTGTGGGCGATAATGTCATCGATAACTTCGAGCATGGCAGAACGGGCAACGTGCACGCCGAGGTGTATCTGGACAGCGGTACGTTGCAGCCGGCGTTCGGGCCCAGTGAGAGCGGAGTGGGGGTAGCGACCGTGTACGAGCATCCGAAGACGGGGGTGGCGTTCGAAGGGTTCCAACTGCCTATGTGGCCGGAAGCGTGCGCGTTTGCCAGGGAGGTTGCGTTCAAGTTCTTGCCGTGCCGGGCGTTCGGTTGGGACATTGCCATGACGCCGGACGGTCTCCTGCTGATAGAAGCAAACTGGAACGCAGACCCGCCTACCGAGCATAAGAAGATGGATGTTGTCCTGCCTTTGCTCTGTGAAGGGGAACCGTTCTTTCCGGCAGGCTGAGGGGATAGTCTCGAGTCTGGAGGAGTGTGGCCGGGGAGCATTTTGGACGGGATCACAGGATGGGGCCGACGGTTGGGGTTGGTATGTTGTCGTGGTAGAAAGCATCTTCCTGTTTCAAAAGTTCTGGAACCGGGCGAATCACTTGGGAAAAGAACGGCGATTCCGACAAACCTTTCTGGCTGTGTCGCCACGGTAACGGCCTATTTCGAAAGAGCATACATAGGCCGGTTCGAGTTGATCTGGACCAGCTCGTGCGATACTCTGTAGAGACGGGAATGATCGAGGAACAGTCTGTGGTAAGGTGCCTGCTGAGCTGAACGGTTTTGCTGCAACCTGGAGGATGAGCCATGTTTGACAGGATGCTAAATGCGCTTGACGACCGGGTTCTTAACGTCATCTCCGATTACAGAGGGCCACTGCTGGCGCTCCTCACCCTTCTGGTCATCTGGTTTGTGTACAGGGTGGCCACGCGAGCGTTGCGCAACTACATGCTTCGTGGCGCCCAGAAACCGGAGAACGTCCAGAATTTCCTGCTTATCTGGCGGTATGTCTGGCTTGCCGTCGCCCTCGTGTTCGCGATCCTGAGTTTCTCAGGTTCGTTGGTGACGTTGGGCATTTCTGCGGCGTTTCTCGGGATGATTCTGGGCTGGTCGCTTCAGGCTCCCGTGACGGGTATCGCAGCATGGTTGATGGTCATTCTCAAGAGACCGTTCAAGATCGGCGACCGGGTGATCATCGCCGGGATCATCGGCGACGTTGTTGACATCACGCTGACCCACGTCGTGATGAACCAGGTGGGCGGCACCATAGGAGGCGAGGAGAAGTCGGGCCGGGGCGTTCTGATCCCCAACGCCACCTTGTTCCAGCAGATCATCTACAACTACTCGTTCGAGACCAAGTATCTCCTGGACGAGGTGCCCGTGCTGATCACCTACGAGTCCGATTATGACGAGGCGGAGAAGATACTTCTTGCGGCGGCGGCCGACGTCACTGCCGACATCGTCAAAGAGACCGGTCAGCAACCGTTCATTCGATCGGAACTCGCTGACTCCGGCATACGCATGCGCCTTCGGTACCAAACCATGGCGACTGAACGCCAGCGAATCTCGAGCGAGATTGTGAGAATCCTGATCCGCGAGTTCAACAAGACCGAATCCGTCGAGTTCTGTTACCCGCATCAGGAGATACTCCACAGACCAAAGAAGGAGCCGGAGAGCAAGGGGTCAGGAATCGGATTCACAAAGGAGGAGACGTCCGATGGCTAGAATCTTTAAGAAACGTACAACAAAGGTCGGGCTTCCGCCGGGAACGCTGGTTCATGTCGGAGAGAAACGGGCCGAAAGAGTCCGAATCACCGTGTCGGACTACGATGAGACGCATTTTGACGAACGGCGCGTCGAATCAGTCGAGGAAGCGTTTGGGTTCAAAGACACGCCGACGGTCACGTGGATCAACATCGACGGGGTTCACGATCTTGATCTCATCGAGAGACTCGGAACACATTACGGCGTTCATGCGCTCGTGTTGGAGGACATCGTCAACACCGGTCAGCGCCCGAAGACAGACGATCTCGACGACTACCTGTTTGTCGTCCTGAAGATGCTCTACCGGGGAACGGAAAACAACGACGTTCAGTCCGAGCAGGTGAGTCTCATTCTCGGAAACAATCTCGTGATCTCGTTCCAGGAGCAGCAGGGGGACGTCTTCGACCCCATACGAGACCGGCTGAGAACGTGCAAGGGCCGCATAAGAAAAATGGGAGCCGACTATCTTGCCTACGCTTTGGTCGATGCGATAACGGACAACTACTTCGTGGTGATCGAGACGCTCGCCGATCGTGTCGAAGGGCTCGAAGAAGAGCTCATAACCGACCCGACACCGGCGACGCTTCATGCGATCAACACGCTCAAGAGAGAGGTGCTGTTCCTGCGCAAATCGGTCTGGCCGTTACGCGAGGTCATAGCAGGGCTCGAACGGGGCGAGTCGCCCCTGCTCAGCGAACCGACGCGCATCTATTTCCGAGACGTGTACGACCACACGATCCAGGTTATTGACACGATCGAGACGCTGCGTGACATGCTCTCGGGAATGCTGGACATCTATCTCTCGAGCATCAGCAACAAGATGAACGAGGTGATGAAAGCGCTGACGATCACCGCAACGATATTCATCCCGCTCACGTTCATTGCCGGGATATATGGCATGAACTTCGAGCACATGCCCGAACTCGGTTGGCGATGGGCATACCCTGCGCTGCTGCTGGTCATGGCATCCATCGGGGTGCTGATGCTCGTCTACTTCAAGAAGAAGAGATGGCTTTGAGGTAGTCTGGAGTCTTCAGTCTGGAGTCTTCAGTCTGGAGGATTGTGGCCGGGGAGTGGGTTGGACGGGATGACAGGATGGCGGCGGCGGTTGGAGGTGGCATACTGGTGGTCGTTTCCGTTATCGCATAAGGGTTGACAGTGCGCGGTTAGGTGCTTGTTGATGGATCGGTAGGGATGGGAAGACGTTCGGAGAGCAGGTTAAGGCGGGTTTTGCGCAGGGCAGCCTTGTTGGTGGGGTGTGTTGCGGCGGGGGTGGTGCTGACCGTGGTGAGTTTGTCTGGTGTGTGGTTGTTGCGGTCGAACGGGTCGGTGGTCGATCCGGAGTTGGTGTTCGTGGTCAGTAGTCAGTAGCTAGTTGTCAGTCGTCAGTAGCTCGTGGCTGACCTTCATCCGGTGGAGGCTATTCGTCGTCCCGCGTTCATAGGGTTGACAGTTGACCGATTTGAGGCTCCCGATTCTTAGGAAAACCGGCTCGGACCTTGACAGCGCCCTCCTGTAGCTGGTAGTATTGGCGGCGGAAGGGAACTATTCGTCTTCAGCAGTGTTTCAGGTACCGGAAGGTAAACACGTGCACTCAAGAGGACGTACCGTGCGAGAGGCCTTACGGCGACCACTGCCAACAACACTTATCCCCAGCAGCAGGCTCGCGTGCCAAGCTCCTATGGCGAGCACTGATACTTCTACAGTTGCGAGAAACCCTGAGTCGCTACCAGGAACATAAGGAGGACAATGTTATGACCGGGAAGTGGAAGGCAACAGCGGCAATAGTGTGGTTGCTCATGTGCGTGTTGCTAGCAGCGACCGCCGGGGCGAGGCAGATCGAACCCTGGGAGATCGACGCGGACGTCGACGGCGACGGGAGTGTGGCAGCCACGGACGTGCAACACGTCATCAACCGTGCGCTGGGAGTGACGATAGAGGCCACAGAGGCAGTCGGGCTGCCGATCTGGTGGTATGTCGTCGCTTCGCCGAGGGCCTCGCTCACCGCGTGCAGCGTCTACTCGACGAAATACGATGTAACGGTCGGGGCGGCGCACAACTTCCCGCGTGAGGACGGCAGACTGCTTGTTCGGCAAGGAAGTAAGGTGGTCTTCCGACTGGACCGGAACATAGAAGGCGTCTGGTACGAAGGAGCGTGCGGCATCTTGTGCACGCAGTTGGTCGTCGAGATGCAGGACGCTGAGGGTGTTACTGAAACCTGGGCCGAGATCGGGACTGACGGTGCCGGCGCTCACCGGTGCGGGCCGCAGATCGGCAGGGCCGACGTCACCGTGCATCACCGGTTCAACGAAGCCGGCAGGTATCTCGTGCGAGCAACGGTTCGCACCGCCGCAATCCCGCTCGACACGATAGTGGAGGCGGCAACAGCTGCGGACCCGTCGATGTTGTACAGCTGTGCAGCGGTGGAGCGCGACGAGGTGTACGTTACTGTACACGTGCTCGCACCGGCAGTCGAACCGCTCCCGGAGGAGATCGACTGGCTCGAGATCCCGGAGCCCGCGTTGCACAGGTGGCGCGAGATGATGCCGCACGATCTCTACGACATAGACGCCCTCGAGTTGCCCGGGAAGCTCCAGGAATAGGGGAAGTAGAAAGTGTTCAGGGGGGAACGTTTCAGGCAAACGGTTCCCCCCTGTGGTTCCGATCATCACGGGTTGAGGTAAGAAGTCCTCTGTCGAAGCCGTCTGTTGTCTAAGTCGAGATCTTTCGTTTCGCGCCGGATGACGAGAGTGCGCTCGTGCTACTCGCGGGCTGGTTGGTCGTACACTGTCAATCCGGCCGGGTCTTCCGGCTTGCGTCTAAGCACAAGGCTCGCGACATATCCCACCGCCACACATGTGCCGATCCCGACAACAGAATAGAAGTAGAAGTTGAGCGAAGAATGCCACGTAACGTACGCCAGGACGGCGATACTCGCGGCCGCGCCGATCAGAACGCCGTACGCGTGGCTTCGTCGCGTGAAGATGCCGAGTATGAATATGCCGACAAGACCGCTGCTGACCAGGCCGAGCACCTTCTGGAAGAAGAAGTACAACGATTTGATGTCGTACCGTACCAGGGCCGAAGCGACGAGAACGACCAGCACGCCTGCAGCGATGACGATCCGTCGGGCAACGACCAGGCATCGCTGGTCGGAGACATCCGGTTTGAAGCGCCGGTAGAAGTCCACGGTCAGTGCCGTCGATACGCTGTGCATGCTGCTGTCCAGGCTGGACATCGAGGCGGCGAAGACTCCGGCGATCACCAACCCCGATATTCCGGGCGGCAGTTTGCGCGCTATAAACAGCGGGAAAACCTGGTCGTTCTGCATGGTGACGCTCAGCAGTTCCGGCCTCGCCTTGAAGAAGACGTAGAGACACGTGCCCAACGCGAGGAAGAGGATGCCGGCTGGCACGGACATGATCCCGTTGAGCCAGATGCCGCGTGCAGCCGCACGCTCGTTCCTGGTGCTGAGGTAGCGTTGAATAACGGCCTGATCGGTTGTGTAGGGCCCGAACTGGAGCATGAGAGACCCCGCCAGGATCGACCAGGTGGTCAGCTCGGTAAGACTCCACGTCCAGTTTGCCATCCTTAGCTTCCCGGCGGCCAACGCCGTCTCGTAGACCGGGGCTATCCCGCCCTCGAGACGTAGCACAACCGCCAGGCTTACCAGTACGCCGCCGAGCAACACAAGTGCCTGAATCACGTCCGTCCAGATAACGGCCTCCATGCCTCCCAAGACCGTGTACACGGTGGCCAGGACGCCCATGAGCAGAATACAGACGTAGACATCGATACCGGTAATCGCCGCGAGAGCGAGCGCGGGCAGGTAGACCACCACGGCCATACGCAACAGTTGGAAGGCGATGAACGAGGCGCTTCCGAACAAGCGAACAGCCAGGTTGAACCGGCGTTCCAGGTACTCGTACGCGGTTGTCACGTTCAGCCGGCAGTAAAACGGGAGGTAGAAGAAGATGACTATCGGCGCCATGGCGAAGATCATTATGTAGCCGGGAGCGACAACCCAGTCCGTCGCGTAGGCCAGCGCGGGGAGCGACACAAAGGTGAGCGCGCTCAGTTGGGTGGCGTACACGCTCAGACCGGCCGCCCACCATGGAATCCGTTTGCCGGCGAGGAAGAAATCGTTCGTGCCTTTCTCGCGTCGCGAGAAGTACGCTCCCATCCCGACGAGCACCGCGAGGTATGCGATCAGAACCGCGTAGTTTGCCGTCCCGAATCGCGCAACGCCCTGATCCGGGTACGCAACCTGTACCTGAGACGTTCGCACTCCCGGCCGCGTCTCTCCGCTGGCTATCACCACGCCATCGCCCCACCGCACCACGTTGGTGGTGACCACGCTTTGCGGCATGGTACCGGTTTTCGTCCACGTGTCGGTGATGGTGTTGTACGCCAACACGTCGCGCGGGAACTCGGGTTGTTGTTCAGGCGGCTCGCGCACGTGGCGTCCGGTGGAACCGCTGAATACCAGTATGTGGGACTGGCCCATCTCGATGGCACACCCGGCGGCTACGGGCTTGGGCACGTCTGCGACGCGTTCCCAGGCCGGCTCGGAGGGTTTCGTGTTAGGGTTGAAGCGGTACGCGTCCGTGACGTAACGCAGGCTGACGTTTCCGTCCTCGTCCTGTCCCGGAATCTCGCCGCTGAAGAGATAGACGTAGCCTTGATCGGTGCCGCCGCTCTGTGACGCTGCGACCATTTTGATACGCGCCTCGCCGGGCCACGGATCAAGCGTTTCCCACGCGCGCGTCTCTGGCGGCTCCGACATATCCAGTGCCCAGAAGGCCTTGTTCAACGCGGCCGGGTCGGTGCTCTGCCGCCCTGCAGCCACGTATATGATATCGCCGCTCCGTGCGGCGGCGTGATAGCACGAAGGCGCAGGCAGCGGCGGCAACGAGTCCTGTTCGACGGTCTTGTCGTCAGGGTTCCAGCGCAACAGGGTGACGTCTCTGTAAACCTGTTCGGCATCGTTCCCGCCGATCAGAACGATCCCCTCTTCCGTTGAGACTGACGCACCGTACGCGAGAGACCGGTTCAGGTTCCACCCGGTGCGCCATTCGGTAGCGTCAGGTTCAAGCACGTAGACATCGTCGTACCAGGTCTTCTGCCCGTCCTCCCACGGCGGCGCATCGGGGAAGTTCGCGCCTCCCGCAACGATCAGAGCGCCGTTATGCACTCCGGCGAAAGGTCCGCCCAGGCCGATTGTGTCCGGAAGCGGCGGCAGCGCATCCCACCGTAACGCCTGAGCCGGCGCGTCCGCGGCGAGCCCAACAAGAAGGCAGATCAACAGGATGCTGCGCCGGTTCATTTCCTGGCAACCTGTTGTCGTATTCTGTCAATCATGTCGTGAGATTCCGCTTCGGCCTCCTCGAGCCCCGGCCGAGTGACATCGCCGCTCCTCAGGTAATCCAGAAGGAGGGCTTCTGCCGCCACAAACTGCTCGCACGCCTGGGCGACCTCGCCGGCGATCTCGGTGGGAATCGTGGTGACGCCGTTGCAGTCACCGTGGATCAGGTCGCCCGGCTTTACGGTCACGCCTCCGACGCGAACGGGCACTTGTATCGAGGGGATATGGCAGTAACCGTGGGCACAGATCGCGCCACTGGTGAAGACGGGAAAGCCAAACGCCCGGACTTGGTCCAGGTCGCGTCCCGCACCGCTTGTGATGAGGCCGCCGGCACCGAAGGCGTTGTAAGCGGTGCACATCACTTCGCCAAACGTGGCGGCGACCGGCGGGTCGTCCAGATCCTGGAACACGACAACGGGCGGGCTCGGGACTTCGGCGAAGGCGGCCACTTGTTTCTCGAGACTCGTATACACGTCGCCATGGGAAGGAGCGGCTGACCGAAACGTCGCCGTGGCTGCGTATCCGACCATCGGCGGCAGTTCAGGGAAACACGCCTTGATGCGCTCGTCCATGTAGCCAACGTTCCTGGGGCGGATATCGAAGAGCTCGATAACGTTGCAGACCGTTGGGGTATCATAGCTGCGCAAGAGGTGAAGATCGTCTTCTGACAAGGTTTTTCGGTTCATGGCTTCCTCCGATTATCTGTCGCAAGGCTCAACGTGAGCCGGGCCGTCTGGATTCCTGATGCCGACTGTCCACCTTGCGGTGGATGGTATCGAAATGTCCGAGCGGTAGTCAAGGCAAGACAAACTTCCTTGATCGTTCAGCAATCCATGGATAGCAAGAAACACGACAAGCAGGCTGTCACCCACCAGGTGGTCCAAGCTATAACGACATCTCCAAGTCCCGCAGGGAGGGTTGAGAATAGCCCGGGAGTTGACTGTGATCGAAGCTATAACGACTCCTCCAAGTCCCGCAGGGACGATTGAGAATAGCCCAGGAGTTCACTCCTGGGAATCGGTGTTATGCAATAGCCTTCA
>CAZGCA010000055.1:0-40948 GCA_964524145.1 uncultured bacterium
GACGAAGGCGCACGCGGCGGCATGGGTAACGACATGGAACGGAAAATTCGTCAACGCAAAGAACGCTACAGATACCAAGCTCGCGACAAGCGCAACGAGCCCCATGGCCTCATCGCCTGACTCTGTGTTCCTGAAATGGCTTGTGGCCGCTCTGACAGTCCGGTACATGCCCCAAAGCACCACAATCGCCCCGAGTATCCCTAGTTCGCCAACAAGTTGGAGATAGTCGTTGTGGGCGCGCACAGTATCGATTTCGGTGGGCACAAGCAAGGTAGCACCGGCTTTTCGGGCGAAGTACCGCGCCTGGTGCTCTTGGGTAAGGTACTTGAATGTCCCGAGCCCGGATCCCGCTATCGGTTGGTCGGCAAAGATGCTCAGGGCCGAACGCCATAGTCTCAGCCGGTCATTGACACCGCGCTGCCTCAGGTCGAACGAGGAGGTTATCCGGTCGAAGATGCTCGTGTCGCCGGATGTCAGACCGGGGACGACGGATTGAACCAGGAAGACGATCAGCAAAATGGCGCAAGCAGCACCAAGATGCAGCCGGTTCCGGTGTAGGACCGGTCGCAGCTTTGCCGAACTCAGGCTCAGCACCAGTGCGATGGGGAGTGATATCCCCAAGCTCAGCCAGACACCCCTCGTGCCGCACGCGAAGATCGCGAAGAGCGTTGCGCCAACAGCGCCAAACAAGAACAGCTTGCGGGCAACACGTGTCTCCGCCAACACGTACCCTATCTCGAGAGGCAGGATGATCATCAGGTACCCTGCAAGTCCGCTGTCATTGCCAAACGTGGAGTAGATGCGTTGTGGGTTACCGGGAAACTCCGGCAGCGCCCAGCCCATGAGACCCGCCAGCTGTGCTATGCCGATGACGGCCGAAACCAGGCCGCCTGCGACCAGTGCCGCGATCCCGCGGCGTCTGGCGGTTTTTGTGACGAAGACATCGGCCACTATGAAGTAAAAGAGCGCGAAGGACACGACCATACCGAGCGCGCGCAATGAGGAGTGCGTGGTGGGGGAATAGAGTAGTGAGGACGCGGACAGGAGGATAAAGGCGATGATGGGCAGATCGAGTGCTGTTCGTCGGCGCACGTGCCTGGCACTCGATATCTTTCCCGTGAGCCATACCGCAGCGAGCACGACGGTGGCGATCTGGAACAATGCCTCTTTGGGCACGAGGAACGAGGTGAATGAGAAGCTGAAGATGAGAGGTAGTGCAAAAAGCAGGGTGATCACACCCCACTGGACGATCCGGACAGTTATCGGCACCAATGCTTCATCCTCTCGCGGCAATGAGCGAAGTCCTGGATCGAGCAAGTGCCGCAGCGTCGAACTACTCGATCGTTATAGCCTCATCGATGAGCATGACAGGAATATCGTCCCTGATAGGGTACAAGAGTCTGCACGCGTCGCAGATTAGCCCGTCCTTCTCATCGTTGAGCCGTATCTCGCCCTTGCATTTCGGGCACGCCAGGATTCCCAGCAGTTCGTCGTCAATCACTGTCGGTCTACCCTCCGTTTTGCGCTGCTATTCAAGGTTCTCTTCGATCGCTTTGCCAAACTCCGAACATTTAAGCAACCGTGCACCGTCCATCTGGCGGGCCAGATCGTATGTCACGGTCTTCTGCCCTATTGTCACTCTTAACGCATCGCCGATCAAGTCCGCAGCCTCGTTCCAGCCGATGTACCGCAACATCAACGCGCCGGAAAGAATCAGCGAGCTAGGGTTCACCTTGTCCTGATCGGCGTATTTCGGCGCGGTGCCGTGAACCGGTTCGAACAGGCCCATCGCGTCGCCAAGGTTTGCGCCGGGTGCGAGGCCGAGCCCGCCGACCTGGGCAACCGCCGCGTCGGAGAGATAATCTCCGTTGAGGTTGGGCGCGGCCAGGATATCGTACTCATCCGGCCGTGTCAGAAGCTGCTGGAACATCGCGTCGGCGATGACGTCGTTTACCAGCACCTTGCCCGAGCTATCGTCAGGAGCGGTGGTCGTCTGTTCGGGAAACTCTTCCGCAGCGACCTCGTAGCCCCAGTCGCGGAACGCTCCTTCGGTGTATTTCATGATGTTGCCCTTGTGCACGAGCGTGACTTTCCTGCGTCCGTTATCGATCGCGTACTGTATGGCCTTCCTGACCAGCCGCTTCGTTCCCCTCTCGCTTATCGGCTTGATGCCGATCCCGGTCGCAGGGGCGAGCTCGATACCGAACCGCGACTTGAGGAACTTGATCACGCTTTCGGCCTCGCCGCTTTCGGCAGGCCACTCGATGCCGGCGTAGACGTCCTCGGTGTTCTCCCGGAAGATGACGATGTCGAGCTTGCCGGGCTGTTTCACCGGGCTGGGCACTCCCGGGATGTGCTTGACGGGCCGCACGCACGCGTAGAGATCGAGCGTCTGTCGCATTGTCACGTTCAAACTGCGATACCCGCCGCTCACCGGCGTTGTCAGAGGACTCTTAATCGCCACAACGAACCGTCGTATCGCGTCGAGCGTCTCGTCGGGAAGCCATTCGCCGTAGAGCTCGTTCGCCTTCTCGCCGGCATATATCTCCGTCCAGCATATCTGCCTCTCGCCGGCGTACGCCTTGCGCACGGCAGCATCGAAGACGCCCACCGCCGCCCGCCATATGTCCGGTCCGACCCCGTCGCCACGTATGAAGGGTATTATGGGTGTTGCGGGCACTTGTAGCCTGTCGCCGCTTACGGCGATAGGCTCGCCCGCATCAGGCACGTTTATATGGACAAACTCAGCTATCATCTGTGTGGACGAGCTCCGCTAGAACACGACCAGCCGGGCATCGTTTATGTTGGGTATTTTCCGGATCTCGGTCAGATGCTCCTCGGAGATCGGAGCGTCAAGGTTGAGAACGGTGATCGCCTGGCCCCCCATTTTCTTTCGGCCCAGCGTCATGTTGGCGATATTGATGCCGGCGTCGCCGAGCAGCATCCCCAGCGGGCCGATGATCTTGGGTTTGTCCTCGTTGTAGATCACGAGCATGGCACCTTCGGGAACGGCGTCTATTCGGTACCCGTCGATAAGTACAAGCCGGGCATCGTCCGTACCGAAAATCGTCCCGCCAACCTCTTGTTCACCGGCGTCCGTGACGATCTTGACGGCAACAAGATGCGCGTAGTTCAGCGTGGGGCTGCTCTTGGTCTCAACAACGTCTATCCCGTTCTCTTTGGCGAGCAAAGGTGCGTTGACATAGTTGACCGCACCGCCAAGCTTAGACTCCATGAACCCCTTCAATATGCCTACCGTGATCGGGCCAAGCTGAGATATGGGCAGTTCGCCCTCAAAGCGAACCTGTATAGCAGACGCCTTGCCACGGGCTATCTGGGATTGGAACCGTCCGAGCTGCTCTGCGAGCCCGAGATACGGCTGCATCTCGTTGAGGTCCGCGCCTTCGAGCTGAGGCATGTTTACCGCGTTGCGCACCGTACCGGACAGGAGCGCCTCGGCGACCTGTCGCGCAATCTCGACAGCAACTGAACGTTGGGCTTCGTTTGTCGAGGCGGCCAGATGCGGCGTATGCGTCACGTTCGGCGCTTTCACCAAGGGCGAATTTGTCGGGGGTTCCGTGCCGTAGACGTCCAAACCGGCACCGGCCAAGTGTCCGCTTTCGAGCGCCTCAGCCAACGCGTCCTCGTCCACAAGCCCCCCGCGGGCGCAGTTTATCAACCGGGCGCCTTTCTTCATCATGGCGATCCGTTCCTTGTTGACAAAGCCGCGCGTCTCATTGGTCAGCGGCATGTGCAGGGTCAGATAATCGGCGGACCGGAGCACATTTTCCAGGCTCGTAAGCTCAACGTCGAGGTTCTGCGCACGCCTCTCAGCGACAAGAGGGTCGTACGCGATAAGCCGCATGTCGAACGCGCGTGCACGCTTGGCCACCTCGCCGCCGACACGGCCGAGACCCAGTATGCCGAGTGTCTTGCCGAACAGCTCGGTCCCCGTGAACTTCTTGCGCTCCCATTTGCCGTCTTCGACCGACATGTGTGCTTCCGCAACATTGCGCGCCAGTCCCAGCATGAGCGAGAGCGTGTGTTCAGCAGTCGCAACGGTATTGCCGCCGGGAGTGTTCATGACGATGATGCCGCGCCGAGTTGCCGCATCGAGGTTCACATTGTCGATACCCACGCCCGCGCGGCCTATCACCCGAAGACGGTCGGCTCGTTCGATGACCGTCGGGTTCACCTCGGTCTGGCTGCGCACTATCAGGCCGTCATACTCGCCGATAATGTCGCAGAGTTCGTCTTCGCTGAGTCCCGGCTTGAGGTCGACCTCGATCCCGGCCTCTTTGAGCGCAGCAATCCCGTCGTCGGCAAGGTTATCGCTCACCAGTACCTTTACCATACCGTCAAACTCCCGCAAACGCCTCTTGGACGGCCGCAACGCCGCTGCCTGGCTTGACAGCCGCGCCATTTCGCAACAGTGCCAGTTCGAGCGCCGATACCGCGGTCACGACATCGAAGTCGTCAACATATCCCAGATGCGCTATCCTGATTATCTTGCCCTTCAGTTTGGCCTGGCCGCCCGCAGGCGTCAGCTCCAGATCGTCCCGCAACGATGACAGCACTTTCAACCCGTCGACGCCTTGCGGCATCTTGACCGCCGTAACGATGTTTGCGGGCGATTTGCTGAAGATATCGAGCCCCATACCTGTCATTCCGGCGCGTGTCGCCATCGCCAACCGAGCGTGACGCGCGAAGACGTTATCGATACCTTCCTCGCGGATGGTCCGCAACGTCTCCCCGAGCCCGACCACCAGGCTGACCGCAGGCGTCCACGGCGTATCGTCTTTCTCGTACGAGTCGAGGGCCCTTTCGATCGAGAAATAGTATTTCGGCAACGTTGACCGCTCGACCGCCTCACGCGCTTTGCTGCTGACCGAGATGAACGACAACCCGGGCGGCAACATCAACCCTTTCTGCGAGCCCGCAATGACGCAGTCCACGTGCCAATCGTCCGCACGCAACTCGTCACCGCCCAGCGCGCTTATCGCGTCAACCACCAGCACCGCGCCCGTGTCTTTCACGACCGCGCCGACAGCCTTGATATCCGTCAAAGTAGCAGTCGACGTCTCGCACAACGTGGTGTGCACGGATTTGATATCTCTGTTTTCGTCAAGGGCGTTGGCGATATCGTCCGGGTTGACCGCTTCGCCCCATTCCACGTCGAGACAGGCCGCGTTGACGCCGTACGCCTCGCAGATCTCGCCCCAACGTTCGCCGAACTTGCCGCCGCGCACGACGAGCGCCTGGTCGCCCTGGCACAACAGGTTCGAGACAGCCGCCTCCATCGCGCCGGTCCCCGAACCCGCGAACGTCAGAACCGGGTTCTCGGTTTGGAACAGGTACTTGAGCCCTTCGTTGACCTCGTGAAACAGCTCCCTGAACGCGGGCGTCCGGTGATGGAACGCCGGCCGCGCCATCGCCAGCAACGTCTCCGGCGCGACAGGAGTTGGTCCCGGTGCCATCAATCTCGGTTTCATCTCAATCCATCCGCAATATGCTGCCTGCTAATCCGGCCACAATCTCCATTGAAAACAAAGAGGCTGCCAGCTAGTACGGCTCGAAGACGCGATATACGGAGTCCACGACCGAAGAGCCTCGCCACCTCCCGCACCACGCGTATTACAATACCAAACCCCCATCCCCGTGTCAAGATGACCCCGGTGGAAGAACCGCTCTGCGAAACCCACAGGCCGGTCGAGGCCGGCTTACTGCAGCAGGGGTGCGCTTCTAAAGCCCTCTCACCCCAGCCCTGAGACTAAACTGTTACCGATGTGTCGGTTGACACAAGGGGCGTAGTTCTTGCCGGTGGGAACGCCGGGTGCTACCCTCGAACTCCTTTGATGACGTAGGTCCGAAAGACACAATCCTCGTAGTCCCGCAGGGACAATTGATAATAGCCCAGCAATTCATTGCTGGGTTCGCGAAAACCCAGGACCCAGATAGTCCCGGAGGGACGACTGAAGCCGGTTGTCGGGTGGACCATGTTTCAGCCGTTTCATGGGACCATTGCCTGTTGGCGTGAGTAGTCTTGGGGATTCGCGCTGGATTGTTCGATTTGGGATTGCGCGCGCGAGCACGAACACGGTGGGTGGCAAGTGCCAGCCAAGATGGTGCGCTTGACAACGGTGAACCATCAGACTACAATAATGTGGGAGCAGTGCCGAAGTGGCGGAACTGGCAGACGCGCTGCGTTCAGGGCGCAGTGGGCTTTTGCCCGTGGGGGTTCAAATCCCCCCTTCGGCACCATCGCATTCTATCGAGCAAGAGAGGCGAGCTCGACCTCAACAAACTCTTGGCCGGCACCCCCCGGTAAGCGCCGCGGCCCAAGTCGGCAGATCACTCTCACACAAGCTTAAGTCTGGCATCCGTCGTCGTCTGAAGAGTTTCGCTGTTTACAGTGTGGGTGCCTTCTCGATGATCTCGGCCCCGCCCATGTCGATAAGCTTGCGGCTCAGGCTTTCTGCAACGGCGGCAGCATTCTCGGTAGCGCCGGATTCGTCGGCGGTGACGAACTCCTGACCGTCAGGACTGGACACCCTGCCGATCATGGTTATCGTGCCGTCCCCCACGGTTGCCAGCACGCCGACGGGCGCGTGACATCCACAGGCGAGCGAGGTTATGACGCTGCGTTCGGCCTCGACGGCAACCCTCGTCGTCATGTGATCGAGATGCCGGACGAGCTCCGCCGTTGATGCGCCGGCAGCTTCCTCGCACATCTCTATCCCAAGCGCGCCTTGTGCGGCGGCAGGAACCATGATGCGGGTGGGGAACTCCTCGCTTATACGGTCCGCCAAGCCAAGCCGGACGAGACCCGCTCCCGCAACGACTATCGCATCGTAGTCCCCACTATCAAGTTTTCTCAGCCGGGTGTCAATGTTGCCGCGCAGGTCCGCAACCTCGACGCCCAGGAAGTGCGCGAGCAGCTGGGCTCGTCGGCGCAGGCTGCTCGTTCCTACACGTTTACCGGCCCCAAGGTCCTGCAGCCGCAGATCGCCGCGAGACACGAGCACGTCGGCCGGGTTCTCGCGTCGCGTGACGGCGGCTATGCTGAGCCCCGGCTCGAGGTCGACAGGCAGATCCTTGAGGCTGTGTACGGCAACGTCGATAGAGCCATCGATCAGACACCGCTCAAGCTCGGCCGTGAAAAACCCCTTCCCGCCGACCTCAGGCAGCGGCCGGTCAGTTATCGCGTCGCCCCGGGTCTTGATGATGCGCTGCTCGACGTCGAGCGACGGATCGACCGCGCGCAACTGTTGGGCGACCCATTGGGATTGGGCAAGGGCGAGTTTGCTGCCCCGGGTACCGATGATCAGCCGCACTCGGTTGCCTCCCTATCGGTCGTAGAGTCGCCTCATCTCCCGTTTCATCTCGGCAGGCCCTTTGAATTGCAGAATCGCGAGGAACTTTGGGTCTGCAAGCTCGGTGAGTATCTCGGTCCTTCGTTTCGGGTCCGGCAGCGATTCGATCACTTCCCGCCGGACATCCCGCACCACGTCGAGGAATCGGCTGTAATCGTCGCCGAACTGCGTTTCGAGTTCGGTCCGGAGACGTTTTGCAAGCGCCGGCGACACGCCCGACGTTGACACGCTGACGAGCAAGGCACCCCGTCTGACAGCGGCGGGGACGATGAAGTTGCACAGGTCGGGTTTGTCTACAACGTTCACGAGAATACCGTGCTCCCGGGCAAGCTCTGCGACTGTCGCGTTGAGGTGGTGCTCGTCGGACGCGCTTATGACAAGGAACACCCCGTCAAGATCATCGGGTTGGAACGGTCTACGGGCGATCTCAACACCGTTGGCCGCCTCGATCTCGGGACAGACCTCGGGGGCCACAACCCTCACCCGTGCCCCGCATTCGGTCAAGGAGCCCACCTTACGCGCGGCCACCGTACCGCCGCCGACCACCAGGCACAGCTTCTCCGCAAGGTCGAGACAAACGGGATAGTAACGGTGCTCCTCCGTGCCCTTCTTGGACATCTTTACTCCTGGATAGTAACGTGTGTGCCGAGCGTAACGAGATCGAAAAGCTGTTCCGCCTCAGCGGGATACATCCGCGGGCAGCCGCGAGACGACGCCTTGCCGACAGTGCTCGGATCGATCGTGCCGTGGATCCCCAGATCCGTCGGCAGTCCTTCCGCCGCGGGTTCGAGCCCCATCCAGCGTGTACCGAGCTCGTTCTCAGGGTCGAGCGGCGGATACACCTTGCCGTGCGGGCTGTACCACGTGGGGTTAACCTGTTTCGTCTTGATCAGGTACTCTCCGGGCGTCGTCGGGCGTTCCGGCCGGCCGATGCCGATCAGATACTTCTTGAAGAACCGATCCCCATCGAGCAACGTGAGCGAAAACTCCGAGAGATCGATGAGTATCCGGAACTGTTTCGGTGTTATCTTGAGCGTGCGATTGATCCTCAAGCCCGACGGGTTCGCGATGCCGTTCGCTTTCAGTATCAACGCCTGGGTGGTGTTAAACTTGTCGCCGATCGAGCTGACACTGTCGCCCTGCTTGACAGTATAGAGCTCCGCATCCTCGGTCTTGCGCGACGAGAATATCAACCTCACGTTTATATCGCCCAAGAGCTTCTCGGCAGCTTTGCGCGCTTCGGAACCTTTTGCGGCCCTCTCGAGCGCTTCCCGGTACGACGAGCGGGCCTCTTCGAGATCGCCCCCGGCTTCCTTCAGTCTTCCCAACCCGCAGAGCGCCCGTGAGGCGTATACGACGTCTCTGCGAACACGCGTGTAATGGGTGCGAGCCGCCTCAGCGTCCCCCTGCGTCTCATAACAGAGCCCAAGATGGTAGGTGGCTTCGGGTACTCTTGCTCCCTCCGGGTACTCGTCGAGAAGTCTCTGCCAGTGCGCCATCGCTCCGGCGGAATCGTTGTTCTGTTCGCATATTTCCCCGAGCCTTCCGAGCGCGGACTCCGAGCACTCTGCAATAACCCCTTTGTTCGCGACCGCCTTGTACAGCTCGCGGGCTTTCTCGAACTCCCCATTCTCGAAGAAATGTTCGGCCAGACTCAGATCAGCCCGCGCCCGCCCTTCCGCCTTCCTCTTTCCGAGGACAACCAGCCCTACGACCGCGGCAACGAGCAGCGCCGGCACCAATACGTACAGCAGAACCGACCGTATTCTCACAACGTGTTCCTTTCAATTCCTCGGCAACAACAGCCGCCGGTTTCTCCCGGAGTCAACGTCGGGTAATGCGCTGTCCCGGTGTGGGTTTAGATCCGGGACTTTTTCAGGCGTGAAAGGTCCAGTATCATCTCAGTGACCGTCTGGTACCTTGACCTGATTGGCTTTCTTAACGCCTTCATTATGATCTTGCTGAGACCAGGCGGGATTTCCCGGTTCACCTTTGACGGGGACGTAAACTTGAAGTACTTGCTTCGAATCTGCCTCATTACATCCTTCGCTTCCGAGCCCGTACACGGGTGTTTGCCTGTGAACAGTTCGTACATCGTTATTCCGAGCGAGAAGATGTCCGAGCGCAGGTCGAGCGGTTTGCGGTTCAACTGTTCCGGCGACATGTACTTTCTTGTCCCGCCGGCCTCACGCATCATACGCATTCGCCACGACTTCTTGGATTTCGACAGGCCGAAGTCCACTATCTTCACCTGTCCGTTCTTGGAAATGAGGAAGTTCTCGGGTTTCACGTCCCGGTGGACGATTCCGTTTTGGTGGAGGAAATCCAAGCCGTAGCATATTTGGAGGCAGAGATCGATTCCCTGCTCTATTGTCAGGTCGCGCTCGACGATATGTTTCCTGAGGTTAGGACCATCAACCAGTTCCATCAACAGGCATCGTCTGCTTTGCCCTTCGTTATCTTCTTGCTCGACGATGCCGAAAAGACGGTTGATGTTGGGATGGTCGAGGTGCTGGGTTATCACCATCTCTCGACCAAGGTAATCAGCCTTCTTGCGTTTCTTGTCCAGATCGTAACGACGGTCGAGAACCTTTATTGCTATGACTTCGTCGTTCTCTCTGTCGAGAGCCTTATATACTGTTCCCATGCCGCCCGATCCTATCGGGGCGAGAATCTCATATTTGCCAACGTGATCCAGCTCCAACTATTTAGACTCCTCTTATCATGATTGCACAACTCATATCCCGGAGCAGCCAGCGATCGCTCACCGGGATGCTGTCCTACCCATATTATATCGAAGATACCGCTGCCCTGCAACCCGACACGCTGCTTGACAACCCACGGCGGTCTTGGATAAAATATCTGTTGGGAACGTACCGATGAATCTATGATGAACCTATGTGGAACACCAAGACGTCCGTCTAGAGGGTAGACAGTTGCTCAAGGGAAGGGTAATCGAGATTGTCAAATACATAGTCGAACAGGTCGCCGAGCAGCCGGAGCTTGCAGAGAGCGAGGACAACATCCGCGATTTCCTGCTCGACAAAGGGTATCCGCCAAACGAGATCAACGCGGCCCTGCATCTTATCTCGATGCCCGCGTCTTCCGACGCACGCACTCAACCCAGGCGTCACAGCGGCAAGCGTCCCGTGAGAGTCCTGATGCCGTGGGAGAGAGCAAAGCTGTCCGCGGAGGCGCAGAGCATACTGACGAAGCTCGACCTTATGCAGCTTATCACCGAGGAGGAACGAGAGGCCATAATAGACCGCGCATGCTATTCGGACGGTCAAGTAGGGAAGGACGACATGAATCTTCTCGTTATGTTGTGCGCTCTTCCCGGCAAGACGTGGGAGCTGCAGCGAATGGTGCTCGAGACACTCAACGGGGGAGAGTCAAAGGTCGTTCACTAGAAGACAACAACATTGCAGGAGGCGCTGACGTCCCAGACAAACCGGTGCAGCGCCTTTTCTGATGTCTCGCTTCGAAAGGAAACACAAAAGTGGCTAAAGACAAGGATCTGGTTATCGTCGAGTCGCCCGCCAAGGCGCGCACCATCAACAAGTTCCTTGGCAAGGGTTATGTTGTGCGGGCGTCGGGGGGGCACGTCCGCGACCTGCCAAAGAAGGAGATGGGCGTCACGATTGACGAACAGTTCGTCCCGAAGTACGTGACGATTCGCGGCAAAGGCAAGATTATTTCGCAACTCAAGAAGGACGCTTCTGAGGCAAACCGTGTGTTGCTGGCGGCGGACTTCGACAGGGAGGGCGAGGCTATCGGTTGGCACATCGCCACACTGATACGGAAAGCCAATCCGGAGATCCAACGCATTATCTTCAACGAGATCACTCGCGGGACCATACGGCGCGCCATCAACGAAGCGCGCCCGATAGACGAGAACAAGGTGAACGCGCAGCAGGCTCGCAGGATACTCGACCGACTCGTTGGGTACCGGATCAGCCCGATTCTGTGGAAGAAGGTGAGAAGGGGCCTGAGCGCGGGCAGAGTCCAGTCGGTCGCGGTACGGCTTGTCTGCGAACGCGAGGATGAGATCCGCAAGTTCGTCGTCGAGGAATACTGGTCGATAGAATCGATCTTTGAGACGGTGAACAAAGAAAGGTTCGGCGCCTCGCTCGCCAAGATCGACGGCAAGAAGATCGAGCTCAAATCCGAATCAGAGACGACAGGCCTGTTGGACGAGTTGCAGGCTTGCTCGTACACGATCGGGTCCGTCGAAAGAAAGGAGACGAAACGGCGACCATATCCGCCGTTCAGAACAAGCACGCTGCAGCAGGATGCTTCGATCAAGTTGCGATTCCCGCCCGCGAAGACGATGCGGGTGGCGCAAACCCTTTACGAAGGAGTGGAACTCGGGCCGGAGGGCAGTGTCGGCCTGATATCCTACATGCGAACCGACTCGCTCCGGGTGGCTGCCGAGGCGCAGCAGGAAGCGATGAAGTTCGTCGAGGAACGGTACGGCCGCGAGTACCGTCCCGATAAACCCAACTTCTACAAGAGCAAGAAAGGTGCGCAAGACGCGCACGAGGCCGTCAGACCGACCTCTTGTTATCGCACTCCGGACGATGTGGCCCCGTTCCTCGATAAGGACCAGTTGAGACTGTATACACTCATCTGGCAGCGATTCCTTTCGAGCCAGATGCGACCGGCTGTTCTCGACAAGACGACTGTCGATATAGTTGGCGGCAGGTTCGTGTTTCGGGCTACCGGGTCGATAGTGAAGTTTCCCGGTTTCATGGTGCTCTGGATAGAGGAGGACGAGGAGACGCACAAACCCGTTGATGGCGAGGAATCCCGACTTCCCGAACTTGCAGAAGGACAACCCGTCAACCTTGCAGAGATAACGCCGAACCAGCATTTCACGAAGCCGCCCCCACGCTACAGCGAGGCGAGCCTCGTGCGCGCTCTTGAAGAGAAAGGCATTGGCCGGCCGAGCACCTACGCCACCATCGTCAGGACCATACAGACCCGCCACTATGTCTCGAGAGAGAAGGGGCGGCTGTCACCGACGGAGCTGGGCGAGATCGTCAACTCGCTCCTGATAGAGAGCTTTCCTGAAATCCTCAATGTCGAGTTTACCGCCGAGATGGAAGAGACGCTCGACCGGATTGAGGACGGCGACGCGGACTGGCAGGCCGTGCTGCGCGAGTTTTATGACACGTTCGATAAGCGCGTCGCTGCCGCGGCCGAACAGATGCGCGATGTGAAGCGCGAAATCGAACCGACCGACGAAGTCTGTGACAAGTGCGGCAAGCCGATGGTCATACGGTGGGGTCGTTACGGCAGGTTTATCGCGTGCAGCGGATATCCCGAATGCAAGAACACGCGCGATCTGAACGGAACACCCCGAACGCAGAAGCCGGCGAAACCAGCCCAGCCGACAGACAAGAAGTGCGGCCAATGTGGGGCGCCGATGCTTCTGCGCGACGGTCGCTCGGGACAATTCTACGGGTGCAGCACGTACCCGAAATGCCGGTACACAGAGCCGTTGGGCACCGGCGTGGACTGCCCGGAGCCGGATTGCGACGGCGAGCTCGTTGAGAAACGGGCACGGAAGAGGAAGAAACGATCCTCGTTCTACGGATGCAACCGGTATCCGAAGTGCAAGTTCACGGTCCCTAACAAACCGGTGGGCAAACAGTGTCCGACCTGTGGCGCACCATTCCTCGTTGAGAAAGAAGGCGCCGACGGCACCCCGGTGCTCGCGTGCAGGACCAAGGAGTGCGATTACACCGAACCCGTTGCTCCCGAGCCCGGAAGCGATGACAAGACTACCGTGAGGAGTGCGACACCGTCCGGAGGCGGTTGATCGTGGACACACAGGCTTGTATAGGCCGGTTTCTGCGCTATCTCGAGGGGGAACGTAACGCTTCCCCGCACACGCTGCGCTCGTACGAAAGCGATCTGCGGCAGTTTGCACGCTATCTTGCGGGTGGACCGGACCGGTTGACAGAAAACGAAGCCGCGGACGAGCCTGCACCGGCCATTGACGTCGTTGACCGGACAACCGTGCGCGCGTACCTTGCCCATCTTCAAAGCCTCGGCGCGTCGCGCAGAACAGTGGGCCGCAAGCTGGCCACTCTCCGGTCGTTCTTCAAATTTTTGTGCCGCGAGGCGATATTGGAAAAGAACCCTGCGAAGACGATCGTCTCGCCGAGGATCGGCAGACCGTTGCCGAAGCTTCTCACGATTGACGAAATCAGAGGCATGCTCGAGTTGCCAAACACCGATGAGCCGCTCGGTGCACGCGACAAGGCCATACTCGAAGTGCTCTATTCGACAGGCATAAGGGCCGGCGAACTCGTGGCACTGAGAACGAAAGACGTGGACCTCATAGGTGGGTCACTCAAGATCCGCGGGAAGGGCCGAAAGGAGCGTATCGGACCGCTTGGCTCGTATGCTGCCGAAGCCCTGCGCCAGTATATCGCTGTGCGCACCTTGTTGCGGCCCACCGTTGCGGCAGGCGACGGGCTGTTTCTTAACGCGCGCGGCGGTCCTCTGACGACGCGCAGCGTTCAGCGAATTGTGTCGAAGTACGCGCGGGCGGCGCTCACCGGGCGAGACGACGTGACGCCGCACACGCTGAGACACAGTTACGCCACGCACATGCTCGATGCCGGCGCAGACCTGCGCGTTGTCCAGGAGCTCCTCGGTCATGCCAACCTGTCGACGACGCAGATATACACCCATGTGACGACTGAACGGCTGAGGCAAGTCTACAACGCAGCTCACCCGCACGCGTGAGTTACACAGGGGAGGTACTCCTATGGAAGATCAGGTTTTTGTGGGGACAACGATAGTCAGCGTTCGCCGTAACGACACCGTGGCGCTCGGCGGAGATGGGCAGGTCACGCTCGGCAACACCATAGTCAAACACAAGACCTCAAAGGTGCGCCGCGCGCTGGACGGCAAGGTGCTCGTGGGGTTCGCCGGTGCCGCCGCCGACTCGCTCGCGCTGCTCGAACGGTTCGAGGGCAAGCTCGAACAGTTCCACGGCAACCTGCCCCGCGCCGCGGTCGAGCTGGCCAAGGAATGGCGTACGGACAAATACCTGCGGCGGCTCGAAGCGCTGCTGGCGGCGTGCGACAAGGAACACTCGCTGCTCATCTCGGGCACGGGCGAGGTGATCGAGCCGGACGACGGCATCATAGCCATCGGTTCCGGCGGCCCGTATGCGCTGGCAGCCGCGCGCGCTCTCACCGAATGCTCGGATCTCGGGCCCAGGGAGATCGTGGAGCGCGCGCTGAAGATTGCCGCGTCGATCTGCGTCTATACCAACGACCAGATCACCGTCGAGACTCTGTGACAGGGTGCACCGTCCCGAGGCAGAGATGTGACATCCTTCCCTTGGAGCGTCTGTCCGTTCGGGGCGCTCTGTTCTGTAACGATATGAGGCGGAATCAGGACCCGATAAGTTCCAGGATCTTACTCTTGAGTGCCTCTGGATCGACGGGCTTCTCGATATACGCATTGGGCTCTTCGCCGTAGAACTCGCCCATCTCCGCGGAGGAAAACCCTATACCCGTCTTTTCCGCAACACCGGTCAGCATAATAACCTTGATGTTCCGGGTGGCTTCGTCCTTTCTCAGTTCCTGAAAGACGTCGAACCCGTTCTTGCCCGGCATCTGGACGTCCAGTATCGCCAGGTCCGGGTTGGCCTCCTTCGCTTTCTGCAGCCCGGCCACACCATCGGTTGCGGAGATGGTGTTGAACTCTCCGGCTTGTGAGATCACCGCAGTCACAAACTCAATGGCATCGGGTTCGTCGTCCACTACGAGGATTGTTTTTGCATCCGACATCGAGTACCTCCTTTTGCTAACTGTTTTCCCGTCAACTAGTGGGACAGTTCAATTCGTCCCTGTTTCCGCTCTCTTAGGCAAGGTGATCGTGAAGGTGGTTCCCTCGCCAATCTTGGACTCGACCGCAATCGTCCCGTGATGCTCCTTGATAATTTTGTGCGTGACGGCAAGGCCGAGTCCCGTTCCTTTTGACCCCTTGGTGCTGAAAAACATCTGAAACAGCTTTGCCTTGTTCTCGTCCGAGATGCCGCGCCCGTTGTCTGCCACCTTGATACAGAACGTCTCGCCGTCGGCAACCTCGGCGCAAAGGTCAACGCGGCCACCCGCCCCGCTGTTGCACGCGTCAGCGGCATTCGAGACCAGGTTGATGAGACATCTTCGGATGCCCTTTGGATCCAGGATGACCTTGTTAAGATCGGGGTTGGGCGTCCACCCGATGGTCACGTTCTTCTCCTTGGCCTTCTGGCCCATCATCTCGCAAACACCTTTGAGGAGCTCGTCAACGTCGGCCTCTTCGTATTCGGGTTTCCGTTCCTTCGAGTACGTGAGCATGTCGAGCACGAGTTCCTGCATGAACGTGTTGTTCCGCTTGACGATATCCCATCCCTTCAACACCTTGGGCTGATCATTCTTCTCAAGGCCCAGGTCCAACACATACGATCCCCCGCGGATGCTGTTGAGGACGTTCTTGATACAGTGTGCCAGCCCTGCTATCGTCTGGCCGATAGCCGCGAGCCGCTCCTGCTTCAGGATCTCTTCGTGGAGCATCGAGTTCTCGATCGAAATGGCGGCTTGAGCCGCAATCGCTTCGCACAAGGCTTGATCGTGCTCGTCGAAACCCCGGCCGTCGAGCTTGTTCAGAACCTCGATAGCACCCCATCGACGATTGTTCGTTTCCAGAGGTACGCACAGAATGGCCTTCGTTGTGAATCCGCTGTCCTCGTCCACTTTCTTGTAGAACCGGGAATCGTTGGCGACGTCATTAACGATCACCGGCTCTCCGGACTCTACGACCCACCCTACGATTCCCTCCCCGCGTTTCATTCGTATAGGTTTGATGGCTCCCGCCTTCTCGCCATGGGCAACGTGAAAGAGTAAGTCACCCGTCTCGTCGTCTATAAGCACCAGCGAGGACGCCTCCACATTCATGACGGACGTCGTCACCGTCATGACGGATTCCAGGACCGCATCCAGGTCGATATGAGCATTAACGGTCTTGCTTACCTGGATGAGGGCGTTCAACTCTTCGGCTTTCAGCGAAGCCGGCATACGTTACCCCTTCTCCATGTATGTTCTGTTCAGGCTCAGATTTTGGGCGTCAATATACCACAAACTGTTCCCTCACTCAAGTTTTTCCTCCTGGACAAGCAGGGTGCCGGGAAACGAAGCTTCTCTATGGTAACAGAGCGGGACCAGGAGGTCCGTCGCATATAGGGGTCGTCTCTTGTCAACGAGCGATCGCCTTTGCTATAATCTCACGATGTAAGGGTCTGTCAACCAAGAGGGAACCCATGCTTCAACGCGCTATTTTGAAAGTGTTCGGGACGAAGGCCAAACGAGATGAAAGGAAGTTGCGTCCTCTGGTCGAGGAGATAAAGAGCTTTGAGCCTGCTCTCGAGTCACTGAGCGACGAGCAGCTTCAGGCCAAGACGGATGAGTTCAAGAACCGGCTGGCCAAAGGCGAGACGGTCGACGACCTCGTGTGCGAGGCGTTCGCGGTGGTCAAGGAGGCGTGCCGCAGGCTACTCGGGAAGACCTGGGACGTCTGCGGCATCGAAGTGACCTGGGATATGGTTCCCTTTGACGTCCAGCTCATGGGCGCGATAGTGCTGCACAGGGGAACGATAGCCGAGATGGCCACCGGTGAGGGCAAAACGCTCGCAGCCACCATGCCGCTCTACCTCAACGCGCTGGAAGGGAAAGGGTGCCATCTCGTCACGGTCAACGATTACCTCGCCAAACGTGACAGGGAGTGGATGGGACCCATATACGAGTTTCTCGGCTTGGCTGTCGGCTGCATCCAGCACGACATGACTCCCGAACAGCGCCGGGCAGAGTACGCCAAACACATAACCTACGGCACGAACAGCGAGTTCGGGTTCGATTACCTTCGCGACAATATGGCCTCCGACAAGGACCACATGGTGCAACGCGAACACCACTACGCCATTGTGGACGAGGTTGACAGCATCCTGATAGACGAGGCCCGGACGCCTCTTATCATCTCCGGACCCGTCGAGCATATGCCGCAAAAGTTCGACGAATTCAAGCCGATGGTCGAGCAGCTCGTGCGGCGACAGAACCGGCTGGCGGCGGAACTGACCGGGAAAGTCAGAGAAGCGATCGAGTCGGATGACGAAGACGTTGCGGGGAAGAACCTGCTGTTGCTGCGGATGGGTGCGCCAAAGTCCAAGGGGTTCCTGCAGCTTTTGGAAGACATCAGAAACCAGAAACTCATGCTACGCGCCGAAAAAGGCTACATGCTGGAGAAGCTGATACCGGAGCTGCAGGAGGAACTGTTCTACGCGATCGAGGAACGCTCGAACAACGTTGTGCTGACCGAGAAAGGACGCGGCTCGTTGTCCGCCTCGGATCGGGACCTGCTTATCGTGCCGGATCTCGATGAGCGGTTGGGTGAGATAGAGACACACACGGAGATGACCGAGGAGGAGAAACGAGCCGCTAAGCTGAGCGTGGAGGAGGAGTTCCACGAGAAGAACGAGAACATCCACACCGTGTCGCAGCTGCTCAAGGCGTATGCGCTGTTCGAGAAGGATGTCGAGTATGTCGTAAGCGACAACAAGGTGATCATCGTAGACGAGTTTACGGGACGATTGATGCCGGGCAGACGGTACAGCGACGGGCTGCACCAGGCGATAGAGGCGAAGGAAAACGTCAAGGTCGGCGAGGCCAACCAGACCCTGGCAACCATCACGCTGCAGTACTACTTCCGCATGTACGACAAGCTGTCCGGTATGACTGGCACAGCGGACACCGAGGCGGGCGAGTTTAGAAAAATATATGAGCTCGACGTGGTGGTCATTCCTACAAACGAGCCCGTGATCCGCGACGATTGTCCCGACGTGATCTATAAGACCGAGAGAGAGAAGGCTCGCGCTATCATCGATGAGATAGTCGAACTGCACAACGAGGGCAGACCGGTACTGGTGGGCACGGTCTCGGTTGACAAATCGGAGCGTCTGAGCGCAATGCTCAAGAAACGCGGCATCCGTCACCAGGTGCTCAACGCGCGCTACCACCAGCAGGAGGCGGGAATAATATCCAAGGCCGGTGAAGGCGGGACCGTGACCATCGCAACGAACATGGCGGGCCGTGGAACTGACATCAAGCTTGGCGAAGGCATCCCGGCGCTTGGCGGACTGCACGTGCTCGGAACCGAGCGGCACGAGAGCCGCCGCATAGACAATCAGCTCCGGGGCCGCTGCGGCCGGCAGGGCGATCCCGGCTCGTCGCGGTTCTATCTGTCGCTCGAAGATAACCTGATGCGCATATTCGGCGGCGACAGACTTGGGAGTATGTTGGATAGTTTCGGCATGCAGGAAGACGAGCCGATCGAACACAAGTACGTCACCCGCGCCATCGAGACCGCTCAGCACAGGGTCGAACGCAACAACTTCGCGATCCGCGAGCAGTTGGTCAAATACGACGACATCATGAACCTCCAGCGCGAGATAGTCTACTCTCGCAGAAGAGAGATACTCAACGAAGACGACATTCGGCCCCAGATACTCGAAGTTATCGAGGATCTCATCTCGGAGAATGTCGGCCTCTACGTTCCGAAACGTGCTCGACCTGACGAGATAGATCTCGACGGCCTCAAACGTTGGGTTGAACGGACGTTCGTATTCACGCCGCATTTCGAGGAACTCGGCGACGATATCTCGCCCGAGGCCGTGCACGAGATGCTTTTCAAGCGGGCGCGGCAGGTGTACGAGCAGAAAGAAACACTCTTCGGTGCCGACCTGATGAAACATGTCGCGCGCATGGTGGTGCACCAGGCCGTCGATTCGAAGTGGAAGGACCACCTCTTGGCGATGGACCATCTCAAAGAAGCAGTGGGCATGCGTGCTTATGCCCAACGCGACCCCGTCGTCGAGTACAAGCAGGAAGCGTTCGAGATGTTCTCGACAATGATGAGCAGCATCAATGAGGATGTCGCAAGCTTCCTGTTCAAGGCGCGGTTTGAAGCCGGGGCGCAACAACGCAAGAGCCCGCTCGAAGCTGGCAGGACCAGGCTTTCGGGTCCCGGCACAGGGACACCCGCCGAGATGCCGATGCAACGCCAGCGGGCAGCTGCCGAAAACGTCCCGCAAGCCATCGAGCCGCGCCGGGTCAGCAAGAAGCCGGGCCGTAACGAACCGTGCCCTTGCGGCAGCGGCAAGAAGTACAAAATGTGCTGCGGCAGATAGGCCTACTACGCCAGTGCAGAAACGTAAAACCACCAGGGACAACGGCAAGCTTCGTGCAGGTCGAAAAGTACCGCCCATCGTCGCCGTTTGCGGCAGCGGCGGATGGTCCGTACCCGCCTGCGGCCTGCGTTCATCCCTTTTCACGGATTAGGTCGCGTGCGAGCTGCATCCATGCGTGTAAAGATAGCCATCGTCATGGCGGTGATCATCTTTTGGGGGGCAACGACTTTCACATTGCTCAGACGCGAAGTGTTTCTCCCGAAGGCGCAGGTCCAGGGAGAACGTTCGCGATTGTTCTTCGATCCCGGATCCCTGCCGCTGGATTCGTGGCTGGGCATATACTTCAAGGAGAACAAGATCGGCTACTCACATTCGGTCATAACGGAATCGCCAGCTGCGACATCAGCTTATGTTGCGCAGAACAGAACCGTTCTGCGCTTCTCGCTGCTGGGAGAACCGACGGAATTCGTCTTGGACGCGATGGCAGAGCTTGACGAACAAGGACGCACCGTGTCACTGGATTTCAGGCTCGTCTCGGAGGGCACGCGAACGCAGGTCTCCGGCAGATTTGTCGGCGACGGCTTGGAACTCCAGGTTGAGACCGGCGGTTCTACATTCGAGAAGACGCTCCCGGTGAGCCCGGACATTGTTCTTTCCAACACGGTCAGCCCGCTTCTTGTTGTTCCGTCGCTCGAAGAAGGCGTCGAATACAAGCTGGACATCGTTGACCCGATAACGCTCTCTTCGAGCGAGGCTCGTATCACGGTGCTGGGCCGCGAGAGAAATGATGTGGCGGGCAAGAGGCAGGAACTCTCGAAGGTGAGCGTGCAGTACCAGGGCTTCACGACGACTGCGTGGGTAACCGACGACGGTGAGGTGGTGCGGGTCGAGACGCCTCTCGGTGTAACGATGATCAAGGAGACTGAAGATGAAGCGCTCGATCGGGCGGTCAAGGGAACGGAGTTGAGCGGTGATCACGACTGAGAACCTGACCAAGCAGTTCGGACAGAAAGTCGCCGTGGACGGGCTCTCGCTCCATGTCGATCGCGGGGAGTTCTTCTCGTTCCTCGGACCCAACGGAGCCGGCAAAACCACGACCATCAAGATGCTCGTCGGGTTGCTGGCCCCAACCTCGGGTAAAGCGCTGATCGGTACCTTCGACGTCCGGGAGAACCATGTTGCGGCGAAACGGCTTATCGGCTACATTCCCGACCAGCCGTTTCTGTACGAGAAACTCACGGGCCGCGAGTTCATGCGGTTTGTCGGCGGTCTCTACGAGATGGACGACGCGGTGGTGCAGTCGCGCACGGAAGACCTGCTCGAGTTGTTCTCGGTCCGGGAGTATGGCGACCAGCTTATCCAGGACTACTCGCACGGCATGCGCCAAAAACTCTCGTTCAGTGCGGCGTTCCTGCACGATCCTGCCGTGGTCATCGTGGACGAGCCCTGGGTCGGGCTCGACCCGAGAAGCATCAAGTTTGTCAAGGAGTATCTGAAACAGAAGACCCGCAACGGGCTGACAGTTTTCATGTCTACCCATACCTTGAGCATAGCCGAAGAGATCTCCGACACCATAGGTATCATCAATGAAGGCCGACTGGTAACGGTCAACACCGTTGGGGGGATACTTCAACAGCGTGATTCGGGCAGGTTTGAGGACGTGTTTCTCGAACTAACCGAGGAGGCGGGCAGTAACGGTGGATAAGGTGCTCCTGATCTGGGCGACCAAGACGAGGATCGCCGCACACGCGCTCGCTGACGTTCGCAACGAATCGAGACTGAAGATCGGTGTTATCCTGTTCTTTGTCATATTGCTATGGGGCGGAGCGTTCGTGGCTTCCTACGAGGCGTTGGGGTTCCTGAAGAGCTTCGATCCTTCTCAGTCACCCTCCGGGAGCACGATAGGCGCGATAGTCATGGTGCGCATGCTTTCACTGTTCTTCATGATGGTGTTCCTGATGCTCGTGTTCTCAAACGTGCTCATAGCCTTCTCGACCTTGTACAGAACCGAGGAGGTGGACTATCTCATGGCGTCGCCGGTAGGCGTCTGCGAGCTGTTCACGGCGCGTTTCGCCGAGTGTCTTTTCATGAGCTCATGGGCGGTCGTCTTTCTGGGGACGCCGTTGATGCTGAGTTACGGGCTGGTCAATGACGCGCCGTGGTTCTTCTACCTCTCGATCCTATTGTTCTACCTGCCTCTTGCAGTCATTCCGGCGTGCATCGGGGCCGTTATTGCCATGCTGATTGTCGCGATATCTCCACAGATACGCGGCCGTGTATTCGCTGCGCTTGTGGTGCTAACGGTCGCAGCACTCCTCGCGTACCTGTACCGCACGTTCAACATCGAACGGCTCTCCGAGGCCGAACTGTTCCTCGCCATGCTTGACGCCATGAAGGGTACCCAATCACCGTTGCTGCCCAGCAGTTGGGCGGCAGAGGGTGTTCTGAACTGTGCAGGCCGCAACTTCGGCCGGAGCGCGTTCTACTTCGGCCTGCTCGTGAGCAACGCGCTCATGGCGTTCGTTGTGACCCTTGCAGTGGTCTCGAAGCTTTACTACCGGGGATACTCTCTGCTCAAGAGCACCGGATCGAGGAGAAGAATCTCCGGCCGGGGCATTCTAGGTAGGCTGGATTGGGTATTCGGCTTCTTGCGACCCCAGTATCGGTCGCTTATCGTGAAAGACGTCCGGTTGTTCTGGCGTGACGCGACGCAATGGTCGCAGTTCGTCATCTTCTTCGGCCTGATGGCGGTCTATGTAGCCAACTTGCGCAACGTGCCGACATATCGCGACTCGTTGCTCTGGCGCAACGCGACGGCGTTTCTCAACTTGTCGTCGTCCGCCCTCATCCTGGCGACACTTACAAGCCGGTTCATCTTCCCGTTGATAAGCCTCGAGGGCAGACGGTTCTGGATTGTCGGCCTGGCGCCCTTGGCTCGATCGAAACTCGTCTGGCAGAAGTTCTGGCTCAGCGTGGGCACTTGTATCTGTTTCACCCTGGGGCTCGTCATTCTCTCGAGCGTTATTCTGCGTGTCGAACCGCTGATAATGGCGTTGTCGATCATGACCATCGTGCTTATGAACTTCGCTCTTTCGGGGATGGCCGTCGGGTTCGGCGCCATGTATCCCAACTTCAAGGAGGACAATCCCGCTCGCATAGTCTCGGGCATGGGCGGAACGCTTAACTTCCTTGTCAGTATCATCTACATAGCCGTGACCATAGGCGTGCAAGCGGGACTGCTTCAGTTCCGTACGTACCACTTCTTCGGGTTGCTGCTGGCGGGCGTGATCGCTTTCGTGATAACGCTGAGCGCGGCAGCAACGTTCGTGCCGTTGGCTCTCGGGATGCGTGCGTTGAACAAAGCTGATTTCTGATTGTATAAGAGACAGGAGCAGAGGAGGACCGTATGACAACCAAGCTTCTCGTTGAGACGCGCTCGCAGGTGGATTTCGTTGACATAGACTCGCTTGTCGAGGATACCGTTGCGACCCAGGGAATAACGGACGGCGTGTGCCATGTCTACGTTCCTCATACCACGGCGGGGATCACCATCAACGAGAACGCCGATCCCGACGTGAAACGCGACATCATCACCGAGCTGAACAAGATCGTTCCGTTCGACGACGGTTACAGGCACGTGGAGGGCAACTCGGCGGCACACATCAAGGCGAGCATCGTCGGGTTCTCGGTTTCAGTGCCCATCGAGTCGGGGCGACTTCTGCTCGGGACCTGGCAATCGATCTACCTGTGCGAATTCGACGGCCCCAGACGCAGGTCGGTCCTCGTCACGGTGTTGTCGTAAACAGTTCTCTCGTGGAAGCGGCGTGCACGCGGGATCAGCTGGTACCCGTATCGAAGAGGAACCGCCGACAGCTCGGACAGAAATAGGTCTTGTCGCCGCGCCGCAACTGCTGGACGAACTTTGTGGGCAGCCGCAGGTTGCAGCCCTGGCACGTGCCGCCTTCGACCGCGACGACCGCTATCCCCGAACGCGCCACAAGCCGGTCGAAATATGCAAGCACGTCCTCATCAATGCACGACCGCAACTTGTTTATCTGAGAGGTTATGACCCGCTTGCCTTTTTTTTCCGTGCGTTTGAGGTTCTCGAGCCGCTGCAGCCGGATAAGCAGTGCTATCTCGACATCTTCGCTGCTGAGCTCGACCGCGTGCACCGTTGGGGCCGATTTGGCCTTCTTCGCCCGTCCACTGGCGGTTTTCGGGCCCGCATCCCGCAAGACACTGTAAATCTCGGCGGGCGTTTTTGCGCCCAACAACACCTTGCGCGCTTTCGTCACAGAGAGCAGTTGGCACAATGCCGAGATGAAGAAGAGGTACTTGGGGGCCTCTTCGTTGGGATACACCGTGAGAAAGATCAGTCTCACTCGCGTACCGTCAAAAGAAAGAAAATCTATGGGCTTCTTCAGGCGGCCGACCGCACAGACCAGTCGCGGCACGTTCCTGGAACGAGCGTGCGGTATCGCGATACCGTGGCCAAGCGAGGTCGGTTCTAGACTTTCTCGTTCCATCACGCGCTCGAGCACCTCGTGCTCGTCCACAACATTCTTGTTGGCGCCGAGATGTGCTACGAGCTGACGTATCGCGTCAGCCTTGGACGTTGCGTCCAGTTCAATTACGTTCTCTTTACGGATATGCTCTACAAACTTCATCGCCGTTCCTTCTGCATCGGCCACACGGGGCATGATATTCGATCCCGGCTCCGGTTCTCTTAACCCGCACATACAGTATCAGCAATCAACGATAATTTCAACTAACCTGAGACGCATGCGCCAGTGTGTGTTCGTGAAGGTATGAGGACGATCTAAGGATATCTCCCTGACAGCCATCTCCAATTGGTCTCGCTCGTTGAGGTCCATCTTCCCCAGTGCTCGTACGCGAACCGCCCACCTGTCAAGTCCTCAAATCGATGGTTGACAATAGCGGGTTGTCTTTCCTATAATAAAAGTAGGGGGTGGAGGATGGAGCGCAGAGTGGAGGACTTGCGTGCCTCTCTTTGCGGGCCTGAATCGGTGATCCGTAGTATCTGTGGTTTTGTGGCGAGAAGTCTCTATGACTGCCAAGATAGAGCAGGGAGCGATACAGTCGTTCGCCAAAGAGGTTGAAGAAGCCGGTGGCGGGCGGGTTGCCGACTGCTACCAGTGCGGCAAATGTTCCGCAGGCTGTCCGGTGGCGTCGTTCATGGACCTGCTTCCCCACCAGGTGGTGCGGTACGTTCAGCTCGGCTTGCGTGACGAGGTTCTCGCGTCGCGGACAATTTGGGTCTGCGCATCGTGCCAGACGTGTACGACGCGATGCCCCAAAGAGTTTGAGATAGCCCACCTGATGGACATTCTGCGCGAGATATCGCTGAAGGAAGGTAAAGTCGCTGTCAGCGAGAAGGACAAGCTCACGTTCCATCGCGCGTTTCTGAAATCCGTCGAGCACCACGGCCGTATATTCGAGCTCGGTATGATCCAGAACTTCAAGATGAAGACGGCGGCAAAACAGGCGGTGACAGACCCGCGCGTCCTCTTCCAGGACGCAATGATGGGCAAGGGAATGTTGTTCAAGAACAAGCTCCACTTTCTTCCCGGCAACATCAAAGGAAAGAAGCACGTCAAACGGATATTCGACAGGGTTCGCGAGCTTGAGAAATCGAAGGTGAGAGAGTGAAGATCGGATACTACCCGGGCTGTTCGCTCGAAGGGACTGCGCGAGACTTCGGCATCTCTGTCAGGAAGAGCTGTGAACTGCTCGGCATCGAGCTTGCCGATCTTGACGACTGGAGTTGCTGCGGTGCGACGGCGGCGCACAACACGAACCATCTCCTGAGCATCGCCCTGCCTGCACGCAACCTCGCGCTCGCCGAGCAACAAGGTCTCGAAAAGCTGCTGTCGCCGTGCGCGGCGTGCTCGAACCGGCTCATCACCGCCCACAAGGAGATGGCCGAAAGCGAAACGTTGCGAAACGAGGTTGCCGAGATCATCGAGATGCCGTACTCCGGCGCGGTCAAAGTGCTTAACTATCTCGACCTCATGCTCGAGTTCGGCATCGAGAACCTCGGGCCTAAAGTGGTCCGCAAACTCGAGAACTTCAAGATCGCTTGTTATTACGGGTGCCTGCTGGTAAGACCGCCTAAGGTGATCGAGTTCGACGACCCCGAGAACCCGCAGAGCATGGACAAGATAGTGACCGCGCTCGGTGCCGAGGCCGTGGACTGGGAGTACAAGGTCGAGTGTTGCGGCGGCGGGTTCACCATCAGCGACCCAGCACTTGTCGAGACACTCTCGCACGACATCATCGAGAACGCCGAAGCAGAGGGCGCGAACGCAATAGCCGTGTCGTGCCCGCTTTGCCACGCGAACCTCGACATGAAACAGTCGGCGATAAACGCCCGGTTTCGCGAGAAACGAAAGGTGCCCGTGTATTACGTGTCGGAGCTCGTGGCGCTCGCGTGCGGCGCCACTCCTGAAGAGGCGGCAATTAACAAACATTTTGTGGATTCATATGCGCTTATTGAGTAGGAAACGTTCGGGAACGCACACCAACCCGTGCGAGGTTGAGATAAGGTTATGGCGAGAATAGGCGTCTTTGTCTGCCATTGCGGCGAGAACATATCGAGGACGGTGGATTCGACTGCTGTCGCCGAGGCCGCAAAGAAGATGCGCGGCGTTGTGTATTCTGTGGACTACAAATACATGTGCTCCGACCCGGGACAGCAGATGATAAAAGACGCCATCGATAAGCACCGCCTGACCGGAGTTGTTGTTGCGGCGTGCTCGCCGCGCATGCACGAGACAACGTTCAGGCGGGCCGCGGCAGAGGCGGGTCTCAACCCGTACCTCTGCGAGATGTCGAACATACGCGAGCATTGCTCGTGGGTACACGAGGACAAGCCCGAAGCGACTGAGAAAGCCATCGACCTTGTCCGGGTCATGGTCGAGAAAGCCAAGCGGAACGAAGAGCTTGAACCTATCCGAGTGCCGGTCACCAAGCGTGCGCTGGTTATCGGCGGCGGCATAGCCGGGATACAGACCGCGCTCGATATTGCGGACGGGGGCCACGAAGTCGTGCTCGTCGAGAGAACCCCGTCAATCGGCGGCCACATGGCACAGCTTTCCGAGACGTTTCCGACGCTGGACTGCTCGCAGTGCATCATGACGCCGCGTATGGTCGAGGTCGGCCAGCATCCCAGAATAAAGCTCTACGTATACTCTGAAATCGAGGCCGTGGAAGGGTTTATCGGCAACTTCGAGGTGAAGATACGGCAGAAAGCCAAGTCGGTCGACCCGAAGCTGTGTACGGGCTGCGGCGCGTGCCAGCAGGTGTGTCCGAACAAGAAGATACCGAGCGAGTTCGATGTCGGTCTCGGGACACGCACGGCGATCTACTCGCCGTTCCCGCAAGCGGTCCCGAACAAGCCAGTTATTGACAGGGAAAACTGCCTGAGGTTCCGTGCCGCGAAGAAGAAAGGTATTCCTATCGAGGAGTGCACGGTCTGCGGCAAGTGTTATGACGAGTGCCCTATCGAGCCGCGCAAGGCAA
The DNA here is from genome assembly GCA_964524145.1 of uncultured bacterium. Classification (GTDB taxonomy): domain Bacteria; phylum Hydrogenedentota. Next base: position 27,160 of record CAZGCA010000055.1, read on the forward strand.
TCGATTTCTCGCAGACCGACGAGGTGGTGACCGAGAAGGTCGGCGCGATTGTTGCCTCGACAGGATTCGACCTGTACCCGACCGACGCGTACGGCGAATACGGGTATGGCAAACATCCCAACATTATCAGCGGGCTTCAGTTCGAGCGGCTGGCGAGCGCGTCGGGGCCCACTTTGGGCGAGATCCGGCGGCCATCGGACGGTACGGTGCCGAAGAGCGTGGTCTTCATCCAGTGCGTCGGCTCCCGAGACAACTCGAAAGGCATACCGTATTGCTCGAAGATATGCTGCATGTACACCGCCAAACACACAATGCTTTATAAGCACAAAGTCCATGAAGGCCAGGCGTATGTCTTCTACATGGACATACGGTCGGGCGGCAAGAACTACGACGAGTTCGTCAGACGGGCGATAGAGGAAGACGGTGCGGTATACCTCCGCGGTCGTGTCTCGCGGATATATCGTAAGGACGGCAGGCTCGTCGTGCTGGGTACGGACACCTTGAGCGGCAAGAAGGTCGAGATAGACGCCGACATGATTGTGCTTGCCACGGCGATGCAGGCGCAGCCGCAGACCAATAAGCTGGCACAGATCCTCGGCATATCGTACGACCAGTTCGAGTTCCTGTCCGAAGCGCACCCGAAGCTTCGACCAGTCGAGACGAACACGGCAGGCGTAATGCTTGCCGGTGCGTGCCAGGCGCCGAAGGACATTCCCGACGCCGTGGCGCAGGGCAGCGCGGCGGCCAGTAAGGTGCTGGGCATCTTCAGTTCGGACGAGCTCGAGCGCGAACCCATCGTCGCGGCGGTCAACGAGAACCTCTGTTCCGGCTGTTTCATCTGCAAGACGGTATGCCCGTACGGCGCTATCGAAGAGAAGGAAATCAAGGACCGAGAGGGCAACCTTGTGAAGGTCGTTGCGAACGTCAACCCCGGCGTGTGCCAGGGATGCGGTCTCTGCGTTGCCACGTGCCGGGCCAACTGCCTCGACCTTGCCGGGTTCAGCGACGAACAGGTGTACGCGGAGATAAAGGCGCTCTGATATGGCGGACAACGACTGGAAACCGAAGATCATCGCGTTCGTGTGCAACTGGTGCACGTACGCGGGGGCCGACCTGGCGGGCACGAGCCGGCTCAAATACGATGTCAACGTGCGGGTGATCAAACTCCCGTGTACCGGCCGGATAGACCCTCTGTTTATTATCAAGGCGTTCGAGCAGGGTGCTGACGGCGTGCTTGTCTCGGGATGTCATCCCGGCGACTGCCATTATACAAGCGGCAACTACCACGCGCGGCGGCGCTGGATAGTATTCAGCCAGTTGTTACGGTTCTTCGGGATACCCGAGGATCGGGTTCAGTTTTCCTGGGTGTCGGCGGCGGAAGGCGCAAAATGGGCCGACCTGGTGAATGAGGTTGTCGGCAAGGTGCGAGAGCTCGGCCCGTTTACCGCGTACCATGAGATTGAGAGCGCCGAGGCGATTTCATGATCGAGGAACTGAGACAGAAAGCGCGGGAGCTGCTCGAGAAGGGTGAGGTTGACCTTGTCATAGGCTACGGCGAGGGCAGCGACCCGACGCGGACCATGCCGGTGTTCATCCGGCGGCCCGAAGACTGCGACCGGCTTGTTTGGAACAAATACTGTTACAACAACTTGACATCATACCTGACCTGGCCCGAACTCAAGACGGCCGGCAAACCAGCGGTCGTGTGCAAAGGATGCGACGCGAAGGCCGTCGTGGTGCTCTGCAAAGAAAGCCAGATCAACCGTGAAGACGTTGTCGTCATAGGGATGTCGTGCGAAGGTGTCGGCGAACCGCTTCTCGGCAAGTGCGAGTTCTGTGATGTGCGGACGCCCAAGAACTGTGACATCGTGATCGGGCCGGAGATCGAACCGCTCTCGAAAGAGAAGCAGTACGAAGATGTCGAGCAGCTCGAAGGCAAGGACGCTGCTGACCGCTGGGAGTTTTGGCGCGACCAGTTCTCGCGTTGCATCAAGTGTTATGCCTGCCGGCAAGCGTGCCCCCTGTGCTACTGTACACAATGTATCGTCGAGCGCAACCAACCGCAATGGGTGCCGACATCGTCACACCCGAAAGGCAACTTCGCGTGGAACATCATGCGCGCGATGCACCTTGCGGGCCGGTGTATAGGCTGCGGCGAGTGCGAACGCGTCTGCCCGAGCAACATCCCGCTCATGCTGGCGAACAAAAAGCTGGCGCAGGTTGTCAAGGAACAGTTCGGGTACGAGTCGGGCTACGATATCGACGAGCCGCTGCCGATGGCCAGCTTCATGCCCGAGGACAGCGACGAGCTTTTCAAGTAGGAACCAGGACGGATGGCGGAATTCAAACTTAACCGGGACAAGCTGGGCGAGCTCGTTAAGGCCCTGAAGGGCGAAGGCTACCGCGTCGTTGCGCCCGTCGAGCAGGAACGCACCTTCGTTTTTGAGGAGGTGGACGATCCCGGCGAGATACGGCTCGACGTGCTCCGCACGAAACGCTCGATCAAAGGCTGGTTCTTTCCTCGGGTCGAACCGACGTTAAGCTACGAGTTCGACGGCCAGTCCGTCACCTGCAAGAGCGATCTGCCGGAATCGCCGCCAAAAACCGTCATTATCGGATGCAGACCGTGCGACGCAGCGAGCCTGCCGATGCTCGATAAGCTTTTCGACTGGGACTACCGTGACGAGTACTGGTTCAAACGGCGCGAGGCAACCACCGTTATCAGCGTCGCCTGCGACGCCCCGGACTCGTACTGTTTCTGCACCTCGGTGGGCGGCGCACCGGACGGGACCGCGGGAGCGGACCTCGTCATGAAGAAAACTTCCGGCGGCGACTACCTCCTCGAGCCGGCGACCGAGAAAGGAAAAGCGATAGTCGAGGCGGCCAAGAGTGCGCTTGATCCGGCAACCGGGAACGAGGAAATCCTGGTCGGTGAGGTTCCTCAGCGGTTCGATCTGGGAGCGGTGAAGCCGTGGCTTGACGACAACTTCGACCACGAGTACTGGAAAGATATATCGTACAAATGCCTTTCGTGCGGCGTGTGCGCGTTTGTCTGCCCGACGTGCCACTGTTTCGACATCCAGGACGAGTCGAACCTCGAACGCGGCGTCCGGTTGAAAAGCTGGGATTCGTGCTGTCTCCCGATATTCACGCGGCACGGGTCCGGTCACAACCCGCGGTCGACCCGCGACACTCGATACCGGCAGCGAGTGATGCACAAGTTCACCTACTACGTTGACAAGTTCGGCGTGACGGCATGCGTTGGCTGCGGCCGGTGCAGCGCCGCGTGTCCAATCGACATGAACATCTGCACAGTGGTGGCAGGAGCGGCGAAACTGGCGGAGACATCGACGTGAGCGCCGACATATATCAGCCATACCTCATGCGCCTTGAAGAGGTCATAGACGAAGCGCCGGGCATCCGGACCCTCAAGCTCGCGTTCCAGGACGAAGCCGCGGGGGAGAACTTCAGCTTCAAAGCAGGCCAGTTCGGGCTGTACTCGGTATTCGGCGAAGGTGAGTGCACGTTCTGCATCGCCTCGCCACCGACACGGAAAGGGTACATCGAGTGCAGTTTTCAAGAGGTCGGTCGCGTGACCAACGCGCTACGCCAACTCGAGGTCGGCGACACTCTTGGGTTCCGCGGCCCGTACGGCAACTGGTTCCCGCTCGACGAGATGAAAGGCAAGAACATCATATTTGTCGGCATGGGTATCGGGCTGGCGCCGGTGCGATGCGTCATCTGGAACTGTCTCGACCTGCGCGCGGATTTCAGCGACATAACAATCATCGTCGGGTCGCCAAACGTTGACCTGCTCCCATACAAACCCGAGCTGAAGCAGTGGGAGGAGATGTCCGACGTCAACCTCGTTAAGACGGTGGACCCCGGCGGCGAGACGCCCGATTGGGACGGCAAGGTGGGGTTTGTGCCGACCGTGGTCGAGCAGCTTGCCCCATCGCCCGACAACGCCGTTGTCATCATCTGCGGCCCGCCGATCGGCATCAAGTTCACGCTCGTCTCGCTCGAGAAGCTCGGGTTCAGCCCCGACCAGGTCTATACCACGCTTGAGAACAAGATGAAATGCGGGCTCGGAAAGTGCGGCCGCTGCAACGTCGGCAACGTCTACGTCTGCAAGGACGGACCGGTATTCACCGCAGCACAGATTCGAGCGCTTCCCCAAGAGTTCTAGGCGTCGCTGGCTATTCTCAAAGGCGCGAGGGGATGAGTTTCTATATGTCAAAGCAGCCTTTTTCCTCCCGCTTCCTTCTCTCGATTTCGTCCTTGATCCTGCTCGCCGGCTGTGGCGGCTCGACCGATGGGCTGGTCAGGCGCAGCGAGCCGATAATGGGTACGGTGGTCGAGATTACTGTCTCCTCCGGCAAGATGCCCCAACGCGAGGCGGAACGCGCGGTAGGCGCCGCGTTTGAGGCCATCCATCGTGTCGACGACCTGATGAGCACGTACAAACCGGACAGCGAGGTCTCGAGGCTAAACGCTGCTGCGGGCGGGGATGCGATCGCTGTTGACCCGTGGACGTCCGAGGTGCTTGCGGAATCGCTGCGGGTCTACCGGCTCGCCCACGGAGCGTTCGACATCTCCGTGGGGTCGGTGCTCAGCGCATGGGGGTTCGCGCCTGGCGGAGAGAAACGAGTACCGACCGACGCAGAGATCGAAGCCGCGATGAGCTCCGTCGGTCCCGAGAAGATCGAGCTCGACGCGGAGGAAAACACCGTCCGGCTGGCGCCCGGCACGCGGATCGTTCTCGGGGGCATCGCCAAAGGGTTTGCCGCCGATAAGGCGGTCGATGCGCTGAAGGAGCATGGTATCGCCAATGCGCTCGTTAACGCGGGAGGCGATATCTACTGTCTGGGCGAGAAACGTTCGGGCAATCCGTGGAAGATCGGGATACGTCATCCGGCCGACCAGGGGCGGCTCATTTCACAGTTGCAGCTTCAAGACGTTGCCGTGGCGACTTCGGGCAGTTACGAGAACTACTTCGAGAGCGGCGGCACGCGGTATTCGCATATCATCGACCCGCGCACGGGCCGGCCGGTTCGGGAAGTGCCGAGCACCACCGTCATCGCGCCGAACTGTACGCTTGCCGACGCGCTATCGACGTCGATATTCGTTCTCGGTCCGAAGGAAGGGGTCAGACTGCTCGATAGCGTTCCCGGTGTTGAAGGGATAGTCATCGCCGGGGCGGGCGACAGGCTCGAGGTGTTCCGGTCGAAGGGGTGGACGGCCGAGGTTTCACTCTGATTCGCCCGCTAACCACCTTTCCGCCGTCTCGATGTCTTCGGGCGAATCCACGTTGAAGCACGGCGGCCCGAGCTTGAACGCGCGCACGGCCAGTCCGTCCGCTATCATGGCTGTCACCGCGTCGGGCAGCTCGAACTCGCCGCGCGCCGACGGTTTCAGGTTGGCGGTGTAATCGAACACCTTGGGAGAGAACGCGTACATCCCTGCGCTGTCCCAATGCGTTGACGAAGTGCCGCGGTCGGGCTTCTCGATGATCTCGAGGACGCTGTCGTCTTCCGAAAGATAGACGGCGGCGCCCCGGTACGGATCCTCGACCCACTTCACCCCAACGAGCACGTCGCACGGCCGTTGCCCGAAATCCTTCGCCATGCGCACGAAGTTGTCCGGTTCGGTGAATATGTCCGCGAAACAGAGCAGGAACGGCGAGCGCCCGATGGAGTCCCGAGCAACGTTTACCGCGCTGCCCGTCCCGTCGATATCCTTCTGCCGCACGCAGGATACAGCGGTCTCGTCCCGGTGGCAACCGCCGAGATACTCCTCGACCTGCTCGGCGAAATAACCGGTAACAACGGTAATGCGGTTGATCCCGGCTTCCCTCATGCCGGCCAGCACGTACTCGATGATGGGTCGCCCGGCTGCCTCGACAAGCGCTTTCGGACGCTCTCTTGACAGCTCGCGCATGCGGGTGCTCTTGCCCGCCGCGAGAATCAGTCCCTTTAGCTTTGACATCGCTTGTTCCAGCCCTCTTTCGAGGGGAGAATGGGCCGGTATACTACCCGCCGTCTCCACTTTCCGCCGGACGGACATAGATGGGATTGGAGTATATCCATGGTCTCAGCTTCTTGCCGAGATAGACGTGCGCCTCGATCCGGTACGTTCCCGGTTCGCTCACTCTGTATGAGACGTGACGCGCGTCGGTCCAGGTCTCGACAGTCTTCCCGTTCCTCACCACGTATATCCTGCACAACGCCGGCGTAACCACCTCGAGCCGCAGGCCGAGCGAGTGCTCGATCTCGTCGCCCATGACGGCCATATCGCCGTCTTCGTTCCTCGCCACGAAGGTAAAGCCCCGCGACGGCGCGAGCCAATCGAACGCAACGAACGCGTGCCCCCGCGCAAGCGCCTGCCAGAACTCCTCCTCCGTCTTCTTTTTGGCGAGTAGATGGGTGCTCACAAACCCGAAACTGCGCTCGTACGGGTCCATCTGCGCCCTGAATAGCTCCGTGCCGGGTTCGAGCGGTCCGGGCAACAACCGCAGGGCGGTCCGGAGCACCGGCCCCGCCTTGCGCCCGCGCAGCTCTTCGCCGCTACACTCGTACAGGCGCACCGTGCCGTCTTCGAGGTATTTCGCGTAGAATCCCACGTTGCTGTGCGCATCGTTTCCGGCTATCCCGACGACCTTCCGCTGCTCCGTCAGCTGGTCCCAGCAGGCGATCACCTCCGTCGGAACATCATAGAACGTCTCGTCCCACGTGATGAACGGGAATCGTTCGGCCGTCAACATCGTGCCGACAAATATCATGAGAAACTTCTTCCCGCCGATCCGCTCGTCGAGCAGGTCAGAATGTATGTTGTATATCTCCTGGCCCGTGAACCGTTGCAGGCCGGTGAGCTTGTAGGTCTCCTCCGGGTGTCCCACGAAGACCAGCCCGTCGTCCCCGATAACCTCGTCAATGAGCGCCTGCTGGACCGTCATACCCGCATCTACGGCCGCCTGTTGGTCCGCGGTTGGTCTGACACCTCTGGATCGGGCCACAGCGGAACCGGCTCGCCCCAGCGCCGTCCCTTCTTCCTTCGTCAAGATCACGGGCCGGGTGTCTTCCGGCCTGCGGAACGGCAACAGGCTGCCAGCCATCTCCGCGCCGGTGAAGAAGAAGACGCCGTCGTGCTCGCCGCGAGCGCCCTCCGTGAATATGCGGCCCTTCGGGTCCGGGTGGTCGGTCATGAATATGAAATGCACACCGGCTTCCCGAGCGCAACGGACGATCTGCTCGATGGAGCCTTCGCTGTCGTGCGACAGATACGAGTGGGAATGGACGACACCTTTGAAATCCTCGTACCCGTCGTCCAGCTCGACTTCCTGCAAAGACGCCTGGAGCTCGATGATCGACCGTTCGATACGCGGGAAAAGGATGAGCCGGTTGTAAAACGCGCGCCACTCTGCGATGAGGAATGTCAGGACGACAAGAAGGCAGAGCGTGGAGAAGACCTTTACGAGCCGCGAAAGACACCCTCCAAGCCGGCCCCGAGGCGGCCTCGATCTGTCCTTGTCACGACGTTCTTTTCGAAACAGTTGCTTTCCCTCCGGAACACGAGACGGTGTTTACACTACTCGGAAGCGTTGAATAACTTTACTGATCGGCGGGTTCTGTGTCAACCCCAGCCTCGACATCTGCGTAATGGGAATAGGATAGCTGCCTCACACCGGCATCGAGGCAAACGCTGCGATGGCTTGTAAAGCGTTCTTCAACGCTGATATAATCTGGCACGGATTCGGTAAAGGGAGCAAGTCAGCGGAAATGCGGACTGGCGCACAATCTCCGGGCTGTATGGCGACGGCGGAGCGGGACTCGTTCGGTGGATCGTGTTCGTAGCCGACGGTTCCCGGGCGCTTCTCGATAGTAACACACGCGGGGAATACCGCAGTTGAAACGTACGTTGATAGCCACAATCGGTAATCCCGTCTACGACATCATCGAGACGCGGGGAATACGGACTCCCGAGCGGATCCTATCCGGCTGCGCGACCAACGCCGCCATAACGCTCGCGAAACTCGGGACGAAGGCACTGACAGTCGGCAACGTGGGCCGGGATTTCGTCTCGCATTTCGACAAAATGATGGCGCAGAACGGGGTGCTGACCCGGATGCGGGAGTGCGACCTTTCCGCGGGTTTCGAGGTTCTGCACGGTGAGGACGGACAGAGGCTGCTCAAGGCGATCGGTCCTGCCGAACCGCTTACGCGCCTGCCCGAGGATCTCTTCGGCGCCGAGGTCGTCATATTCGGCCCGATACTCGGCGAGATACCTCTCGAGATGATCGATACGGTCAAGGAACGGTGTCCCGCGCAGCTTATACTCGACCCCCAGGGATTCGTTCGCCGTCCGTTCGAGAACAACATCGTCAAGGGATGGCGGCACCCCGAGATAGAGTCTATCGTGTCGAAGTTCGACATCGTCAAGCCGAGCGAGGAGGAGGCGCTTACGATGACCGGTCTCGACGCGCGCGAGCGCCCGGAGGAGGTGCTGCGCATGATCCACTCCTGGGGCTGCAAAATCGCCATAGTCACGCTCGCAGAGAAGGGGTCGGTCATCTACGACGGCGAGAAAACGTACACTATTCCGGCATACGCGGTCGATGCTGTCAACCCGACGGGTGCCGGCGACTGCTACGCGGCAGGATTCGCGTTCAAGATGCTGCAAAGCACGGGCCTCTACGAGACAGGCTGTTTCGCGTCCGCTGTGGCATCGATCCGCGTCCAACATACCGGTCCCGACGCGCCCATCTCGCTTGAAGAGTCCGAGCGGCGTACACGGTTGCTGCTCAAGCACGGTGGCTGAACGTCAGCGCGTTCCCAACAGGTCCCTGAATGGCAGGAAGCGGCGATGGCAGACTTCCTTCTCGGTTGCGACGTAGGCACGACAAGCACCAAGACCGTCGTTATCGACGACGAGGGAACGGTGCTGGGCACCGGCTATGCCGACTATCCGCTCGAGACGCCGCGACCGGGCATCGCCGAGCACGACCCCGAGCTGTATTGGCGGGCGGTCTGCTCGACCGTAGCTGAAGCGTTATCCAGTGCGCACGTCAACCCTCGCGAGATCCGCGCCATCGGTCTCAGCGCCCTTTCTCCAGCCTGCATTCTGGTCGACCGCGACCTCAACCCGCTTCAAAAGGCCCACATCTGGATGGACCGGCGCGGTACCGAGGAAGCCGAGTTCGTCAAGAGGACCCTTGGACTCGAGACGGTACACGCCGTCTCGGGCAACACCGTCGACCCGTTCTACGCTGCCGTCAAACTGCTCTGGGAGAAACGGAACCGGCCCGATTTGTACGACAAGACGTTCAAGTTCCTTACCGCATCGGACTATCCTGTGCTGAAACTCACCGGAAAAGCCGTCACGGACCTGTCGAGCGCATCGGTCATCGGCATCGTATTCGATATCAGGAAACGCGAGTGGGACTGCGACCTTATTGAAGCACTCGGTCTGGCTCCCGAGAAGTTCCCGGAACCCTACCCGTCCGACGCGGTGGTTGGCGAAGTAACGCGCGAAGCCGCTGACGCAACGGGGCTCGTAGCGGGCACGCCCGTTGTGGCGGGAACCGTCGACTGCATGGCCGCGTGCGTCGCCGAGGGCACGGTGAGCGAAGGGAGCGCATCGCTGGTGATGGGCACCGGCGGCAGCCTCGCCGTCGTACACCGCGGCACAGCGTTTCCACCGGAGATGGTGAACCTGGTACACGCGGCCGATTCCGCGGGGACCTACATCACGGTCGCGGCGTACTCGACGACGGCGGCCTTGTTGAAATATTTCCGCGACAACTTCGCCGGGTACGAGTTGGCCGAAGCGGAACGTACCGGCAAAGACGTCTATGACATCATGACCGAGGAAGCGAGCCGTGTACGCCCGTGTTCGGACGGTATGATAGTGCTGCCGTATTTCATGGGCGAACGCAGCCCCGTCTGGGACCCGTATGCCCGGGGCACCATCTTCGGCATGTCGCTGGCGCACACACGGGCGCACCTTATCCGCGCCATGATGGAAGGGGTCGCGTTCGGCGTCCGGCAAACGCACGAGATCATGAAGGAAGCCGGCATCGAGGTGAGGTTGCCGATAACTCTCAGCGAAGGCGGTGCCCGCAGCCGGCTCTGGCGCCAGATAATCTGCGATGTGTGCGATGTAACGGGAGCATATCTTGCCGGGTCGCACGGCGCGCCGTACGGCGACGCCATAATAGCGGGCGTGGGCGCCGGTGTGCTGCCGGGTTACGAGGTTGCGGAGGAGTGGCGCGAGGTCACCGAGATAAGAACACCGGATGCCGAAACCCGGACGGTCTACGATAGGTTCTATCCGATTTATTTGGAGCTGTACAAGCAGTTGAAACCCAGTTTCCGTGCGCTGGCGAATGCTGCGGAATCCTCCGGCAACGTGCGGGAGCAAAGCTAGCATGAAAGTCCCGAAGCCCGCCGACCTGAAATGGTTCCTGGCCGCCGCGCTCATACTTGCCGTCGCGTTCGCGCTGAAAGCCGGTCTGATAGCCTACGCGATGTACGCGCTGCTTGCCGTGCTCGTTCTGTCGCGGTTGATGACGTATCTCTGGCTGTCGGGCATAGAGTGTACGCGCGAGCTTGACCGCAGCGAGATGAACATCGGCGACGAGGTCGCGGTCATCGCCACGGTGAAGAACACGCGCCCGTGGCCGATACCGTGGCTGTTTATCGAGGAGACGATACCCGAGAAATGCCCGGTCCGCGGCGACCGCGCAAAGCTGGTGATGCTGATGCCGGAACAGACCACAACGCTGCTGTACCAGGTGAGGTTCAACCAGCGCGGGTACTACCAAATCGGTCCGCTGGTCATGGAAAGCGGCGACGTCTTCGGGCTGTACAGGCGGTTCAAGCTGGGCAAGTCGCGCGAATACGTGACGGTGTATCCCCATGTCCACGTGATCAGCGAGTTCCAGATCGGCGCACGCCGTCCGCAGGGGAGCGTCAGGTTCGCGAACAGAATCTACGAGGACCCGACACGCATACGCGGGGTGCGCGAGTATGTATCGGGCGACAGCCTCCGGCGCATACATTGGAAGGCGTCCGCAGCGACGGGCCGCTGGCAGAGCAAGGTCTACGAGCCGTCCCGGGTGATAGGGGCGACGGTGGCGCTCGACTTTCACGTGGACGGCTACAGGGGCAAGGTGTGGTGGCAACGGTCCGAGTTGGCGGTGACGACGGCCGCGTCGCTCGCGTACTACATCTTCCAGGCACGCGAACAGATCGGGTTTTTCACCAACGGCCGCGACGCAGCCGAACGGGCGGGTGCGAGAAGAATGGCAGCCACCACAGTGACCCGGGAGACGGCGCATCATGTCGCGTCGCTCAAGGAGCGGATGGACCAGTTGCGCCCGTTCCAGGTCGAGACGCGCCGGAGCGAGGCGCAGGGGCTCAGGATACTCGAATCGCTCGCGCGGGCCGAGCTTACCGACGGGCTCACGATAGACCGGATGCTGGTTTCGGAAACCGAGCACATTCGGCGCGATGCGGCGCTCCTTGTTGTGGTGCCGGCGGTAACGCCGGAGCTCGAGCTCGCGTTCGCCATGCTGAAAAGCTCGGGGTTCTCGATCACCGTCTTCGTCATAATGAACCAGGAAGAGTTCGTTCGGGTTGAAGCGATGCTCGCGTCCGACGGGATAGAGGTGTTCCACGTCGAGCGCCCGACGGACCTGCGCGAAATCGTGACGGGAAAGGTCTACATGTGAGCGCGTTGAAATCAAGAGCGCCGCTGCCCAGGCGGGTCGAGAAGACGCTGGCCGATTTTGCGCTCGACATCTTCATCCCTTTGTGCGTGATGCTTCTCGTCGGCAGCGTTGTCTACTTCTTGATTGACGTCCGGTCGGCCTACATTGCGGGCGCCACGCGGCTCCTGAAGTACATCTGCTTCCTGTACGTGATGGGCGCAGTTCTCATCAACAGGATCCGCGCAAGCCAGGCATACGACGAACGCCATATCGTTTACGGCGTTGGGCTCGCGCTCGCGATCATACTGTTTATGTTCGTCTTCTCTTCGAAGCGCGGTTCCGTGGCGGGAGGGCCCGGTCCCGGCCTGGGAACGCAACTCTTCTTCAACCTTGCCATCGTCGGCGTGATATGGTGGGCTGCGGACAGGATCACCCGCGAGTGCGCTGCCGAAGATGCCGGCGACCAGAGCTCCGGCAGCGGGATACTCACCGCTATTCGGACCCGGCCGTGGCGAAAAGCAGCGCGCGCCAAACCGGAACCCGGAACGCCGGCCAGACCCTTGCTGGGAACACTCAAACCGAGCAAGCCTGAATCCGAGGTGCGGGCGCTGCCGTCTCTCATTGCACCGCCCGAGCTGGTTCACGAAGACGAGGAAGAAGGCGAGGTCGAGCCCGGCGCTGCAGAAAAGGGTGTCGAGAAGAAGGAGAAGACACCTCAACGTCTGAGCCGCAAGCATCAAGGGGTATCTGCCATCTACTTCTCGATATTTGCGCTGCTGCTCTTCGGCGTTGGACAGATAATGATCCCGCAGACAAGCGAGGCTGTGCTGAGAAACACGTTGCTGTGCATGATATCCTACGTCTTCAGCGCGCTCGCGTTGCTCATGATGACGAGCCTGCACGGGCTGCGCCGGTACGTTCGCAGACGTAAGGTGAAGGTCCCGGTCTCCATAGGCCTGTTCTGGCTGGCAATCGGGGCCGTCGCAATTCTCGTCGTCATCGTCGGGACGGACTTCATCCCGCGACCGATGCAGGCAGGCTCGCGTATCGTCGATCAGTTGGAGCTCGCGGCCGAAGGCACGACACGTTCCGGTCAGGACAAGGTTCCCGGACTGCAGGACCGGTACACGGAAAGCGGCCGCTCGTCGCGCGAAGTCGAGCGTGGAGAGTCCGCCGAGGGAGAGGAGACGGAATCCGAAGAAGGCCGGTCCGAAGGCCGCGGGAAAGAAGGCGAGGCCCCGGAAACGAGCGCGATATCCGAGATGCTGCAGAAGGTGCCGGGCGCGGAGACGGCATCGAAACTGTTGAAGTACGTCGCCATAGCTATCGTCGCGCTCTTCGCTCTGTACATGGCGTTTCGCACAGTTATCCTGCTGCTGCGGCTCATGAGCCGTATTGGCCGGAACAGTTCCGGGATGCTGGGCGTATTGTCGAGGTTCTTTGGCCGGATGGCGTCGGCGTTGTCCGGCCTGTTCAAACCGCGCGGACCGAAGACGCCCAAACCAAAACGCAGACGTATCAGGAAAGACGAAGCGCTTTCTGTCCGGTTTCGCAACCCGTTTGCCGGTGTCGAGGGAGCCAAGATGACGCCCGCAGAGATTGTCAGGTACAGTTTCGACGCGTTGGCGGCTCTCGCGGCCGACATAGGATGCCCGAGACAGGACGAGGAGACAGCGTTCGAGTTCGTTCACCGGTTGCCGCCCCAACTGCAAAGCATCGGCCCGCAGACGGCGTACGTTGCGCAACTCTACACCATCTCAGAATACTCGACGTTCGAGATAAGCCGTGACCACGTCGAGTCCCTGCGCGAGTTCTGGACCAACTTCGAGTCCGCCGTCAAAAGCGCGCTGAAGTAGGGACGAGTCTACGCGCCGATGGACACCCTCAAAACAAGTTTGAGGGTGGCATCCGCGCTCGAGGTGGCACGGGCTTCCAGCCCGTGATTCATGGGCGGCTCCCTGAAGGGGAGCGATTTGAATAGCCGCAGGTGCAACCTGCGGAACGAGGCACAAGTCGTCCAACCCTGAAAGGGTTGAATGCGGCCAACCCGGCGGAGCTGCCTCCGCTCCGCTGGAGCGG
>CAZGCA010000055.1:41048-42831 GCA_964524145.1 uncultured bacterium
TGAAAGGGTTGAATGCGGCCAACCCGGCGGAGCTGCCTCCGCTCCGCTGGAGCGGAGCGTGGCCACGTCATCGCAGGCAAAGATCTCGAGCACCTTCGAGATTGCCACGTCGGTCGCAAGCTCCCTCCTCGCAACGACGGTTGTGGCTGGGTTAGGTACTCCTGACCACACACCCTTCCGTGATCGCGAACTCCGCTGGAGCGGGGCGCGGGTTACCGATACGTTGGCAGGTAGTCTCCGTGGGCCTTGATGAGATCGTCGCAGAGAGCGACGATCTCGTCGATGGTAAGCTCGGCGGCGGTGTGCGGATCCATGAGAGCCGCCTGGTAAATGTGCTCTTTCTTTTTCGTCAACGCGGCCTGGACGGCGAGTGCCTGCACGTTGATGCAGGCCCTGTTCACCGCGGCGCACTGAGTCGGCAGGTCGCCCACGTGGGTCGGGGTGATACCGTTTCTGTCGGCCACACACAGCAGCTCGACGCACGCTTCCCTCGGCAGGTTCGTGATGAGCCCGTCGTTCAAGACGTTGCCGCCGAACGTGTAGGGCGTTCCGGTTTCAATCGCCTCGAAGATGTAGGAGGCATACTCGCCGCCGCGCGTGTGGCCCATCGGTTTCCCGTCGACGAGCGTGGCCCGCATCCTCTCCCAGCCCTTGATTTGCTCCTCGCACCGTCTCGGATACTCGTCCAGCGGTATCTGGTACCGGTCGATGAGTTCCGGCGCCCGGCTCTTGATAAACCACGGGACATACTCGCTGCTGTGCTCGCTGGATTCCGTGACGAAAAACCCGAAATACTTCATGATCTCGAACCGGACGGCGTCTCGTTCCCAATACTTCTCGAGCTGCGCCCGTCGCCTGATTTCCGGGTACAGGTCTTCGCCGTCGTGCGCGATCTCGAGCAGCCATGCCTGGTGGTTGATGCCGGCGATATGCCAGCGAAGGTTGTCGTCGGGCAGCTCGAGCTGGCAGCACAGGTGGCGCGCGCAGACCTGCACGCTGTGGCACAGGCCCACTGTTTTCACGCCTGTCGCCTTGAGAATCGCGCCGGTGATCATGGCCACGGGGTTGGTGTAGTTCAGCAGCCAGGCGTTCGGCGCAACCTCTTCGATGAGCCGGCAGTACTCGAGCATCACGGGAATGGTGCGCAGTGCCCTGAATATGCCGCCAATACCGAGCGTGTCCCCAATTGTCTGCCGCAGCCCGTACTTCTTGGGTATCTCGAAGTCGATGACCGTGCTCGGTTCGTACCCGCCGACCTGGACGGCGTTGATAACGTAATCGGCGCCGGTCAGCGCTGCACGGGCTTCTTCGGCCGGATACGACTCGATGGTCACGTTGCTGCCGACCGCCGCGTTGATGTTGCGGAGCATCGTGTCCGAGTCCTGCAATCGCTGTAGGTCAATGTCAACAAGGGTAATCTGCGCGTCTTTGAGACAGTCCGCGTGCATACAGTCGCCCAGTACCTGTCTCGCAAACACGGTGCTTCCCGCACCCAGAAAGCATATCTTCGCCATCGGTACTCCTTTCGCTCGAGCGCGCTCCCGCCGTGATCCCAGGAATGATTGCCGCCAGAGTATACTACTATGCCACCCTGACAATCAATCCACCCCACGAGCCATTTGCGCTGCTGGTAACTGTTGTTATGGGAGGATGATGCAAAGCGGTAAGGAGACTTGTTACCCCAAAGATATCGGCAATTCGTCGTGTTTTTGTGTTCTCGGACGACTGAAGTGTCGAATTGCCCCCCAAGCAGATGTGGAGTGCGCAAGCTTGCTTGCGCTTT
>CAZGCA010000056.1:0-42619 GCA_964524145.1 uncultured bacterium
ACGACAACGGCGAGACCGATGAAGGCGCGGCGTTTGTGTTTCTAGGTTCTGCGTCGGGGCTTGAGGGGACGGCACCGGAGGATACGGGCGTGTGGATGGCCGAGTCGAACCAGCGAGATGCATGGTTTGGCTGGTCCGTATCGGGCGCGGGTGACGTGAACGGCGACGGGTACGCGGACGTCATTGTCGGCGCCGACTGGTACGACAACGGCGAGTACAACGAAGGCGCGGCGTTTGTGTTTCTGGGTTCTGCGTCCGGGCTGCAGGGCAATGCACCGGGGGATGGCACGGGCGTGTGGATGGCCGAGTCGAACCAGGCAGGGGCATGGTTTGGCTGTTCCGTATCGGGCGCGGGTGACGTGAACGGCGACGGGTACGCCGACGTCATTGTGGGCGCCGACTGGTACGACAACGGCGCCTGGCGTGAGGGGGCGGCGTTTGTGTTTCTGGGGGGCAACGCGTGGGGCATGGCGCAAGACCCTGCGGTGCTCGCAAGGCCTGATGGGAGCTATGTAGCCACGCCCGGCCTGGTGTGGGACACAGACGAGGTTCGGCTCACGCTGGTGGACGGAGCAGAGACCGACGGCTGGACTTCCGACGGGCCGGTTGCGATCCGGCTGGAGTGGGAGATCAAACCATGGGGAGTAGCTTTTGACGGGACCGGGCTGGGCCGGTCAACGGAATGGTACGACCCAGCCGACGGCACGGTGACTTTCGACGGACTCATCTCTATTCCGGGTGATGTCAACGGCTGGCACTGGCGGGCGCGAGTTCTGCATCTCCCGTTGAACCTTTTCCAAGCGACGGGTACGCCGGGCCCCGTGACGGCCAAGAGCGGGATTACGTTGCCGCCCAATCCGCCTGGAACCCGATGGCACCGGCCTCAGTGGGCGACGGTGGGCCCTTCGGACTTCCGGACCAACGGTTACAGGCCACCGACAGACCCAACGGGGGTGAACGTAACACACACGGCACTGACCACCACGAATGATATTGTGTGCACGGTGAACACCCCCAGCACATCGCCGGCACTCCCGACGCCGAAGCCCATTGAACACGAGTACACGTGGACGAATGAGGACACGCCTCACATTGCTCCGGAGGAGATCAAAACGGTTGTACATATCACCTCGTCGGAAACGGACACGCTGGATTCGTCGGAAACGCTCAAGCACGAGGTATGGAAATGCGTCGTTCGCGCCTGGGATGGCGTGCAGTACTCGTATGGCTCATCTTCCGACATAACCCCCGAGATTGGCAACACCGAGCCCTCGAGCCCGACAATCCGGTGGGAGGGAGGCTCGGGAGGCGAACCAAACGAGTACGGTCCACTGGACAGCCTGAAAGTAAAGATAACCGAGCAGTATGACGCCGATGGCGATGGTCTGGTACCCGAGTTCATGTGGGAGTACTACCGCGGAGACCCACCCTCGTGGAACACCCAGGAGCTCGGTGTGGCAAGCACTTCCCTGTCGAGTTGGGTTGCGCCGGATGTTCCTCAGCCGGGGGACGCATGGAGGTGCAAGGCCCGGCAGCATGACGGCGAAGCCTGGGGCGAGTGGTCGGACCCGGTGGAGGCCACGATCCTGGCAACAGGCATTGACGACCTTTTCATAACGATAGCTGCTGCGCCTGAAACCGTCACCCTTGGTGAAGGGATAACCATCACGGGTGGTGTCAATCCACCGGCCAGCCTTGCGATAGGATTCAAGAGCAAGATGCCGGGCGATTTGGATTTCGACCGGGCCTTCCCGGGCGGCGTTACTGCATCCGAGGGCGCGTTCAGCAAGTTCTTCATTCCTGACGCAGCGTCAGAGGGGTCATCCAATTGGCAAGTCAAGGCGGTATTCAACGGCAACGAGACCTTCCGTCCTACCGAAAGCAACATCGTCTCGTTTGCAGTGCGGAAAGCTCAGCCTATCCTCACGCTCGAACTCTCCCACACCTCGGCACTACTCAACCTGGGTAATGCCGAAGGATTCAAAGCGACGGCCAGGCTGTCGGTCGAGAACTTCCCGGCGGAGCTCAGTGAGTTGCTGTCCGGGAGAACGGTGCGGTTGTCGCTTGCGTTCGGGCCGAACAATGAGACGCCCTACGAGCCTCTTGAGACTAGAACAGACGAGAACGGCGTTGCCGAATTCGCTTTCGTCGGCAGAGAGCACTGGTTCAACCAGGCAGGAGTGTGGAAGTTCAAAGCGGAGTTCGCGGGAGACAGCAACTTCAACCTTGCGTCGTCGCCTGATTTTGACGAGACCGACGCGCGTCTGATCATCAAGGAAGGGGCAGGCTATGCCATCATCGTGCTTGGCCGTCTCGACCAGACCGCAGAAGGTCATGATGCGCACGCCAAGACGACCGACTACATCTGTCGCACGCTGGTGGAGAGAGCGTTCGACCCGAGCGACATCTACTACATGCGCGAGTACCTGGGTGACGAAGAGGAGTCGTCAGACATTGAGGTTGACGATGAGTCACCAACCAAGGCCGACGTGCAGTACGCGATAGAGACGTGGGCTTATAACGCGATATTCGATTCGCCAGCGCCGCTCTACATCATCTTTGTCGACCACGGCAGTGTGGACAAGTTCCACCTGTGGTCTTCGGAGAACACTAAGGACGAGGACCAGTACATCACGCCGGCCGAGCTTGAGGGACATATCAGCCTGCTCGAAAGCGCGCTCGCGGGCAGCGGCGTAACCGACCCGGAGATAGTGTTCATCTACGGCGGTTGCCACTCGGGGAGTTTCATCCCCACCCTCTCTGCTTCGAACCGGGTCATTATCACGAGCTGTGCTTCAGACGAAATCTCGTACCGCGGCGTGACAACAGACGAGTCAGGCGTAAGGGACGGCGAGTTCTTCTTGATGGAGTTCTTCCGGAATGCAGGCGCGGGCAGAACGCTCAGAGAAGCCTTCAAGCAAGCATCGGACAAGACGGTGGAGTACACGGCGTCGAAGAGCAACGGGGTGCTGGCGGAGCAGCCGCAGCATCCGCTGCTGGACGACAATGGAGACGGTGGGGGCACGCCGGGCGATTTGCTCGGGGCGGTGGACGCAGACGGCAGCAGGGCGCGCGACATGATCCTTGGCCTGGGTTCGAACGCAGGCAACACGGTGAGCTGGTTCACTGCGAGCCCGCCGGAGTCGCTAACGTTCGGAGACGACTTGTCGTCCCCACTGTTCGCAGAGACAACGGGTCGGGCGCTGACCGCAGAGGACACGGCGTGGATAGAGGTGAAGACGCCGGACTACGACGGGGGCGAATGTACCGATCCCGAGTACTGTGAATTCCAGAGGAAGGCGGAGATGGCGGGACCGATCGCTCCGGGCAGCTCGGAGTCCGTCGGTGAGGAGAAGGTGCGGTTCGAGTGGGCCCAGACCGATCTCGACCCGTACCTGAGCTTTGATACCTCAGGCACATACAAAGTGTATTACTTCCTCAAAGATGGCATGACAGGCCAGGTGAGCGCGTATCTCGTAACCAATGTCTACGTAGCGAAACCCGGCAACCACGCACCGGACCCCGTGACGCTGGCGTACCCGGCCGAAGGAGCGGTGTTGAACAGCACGATATTCTTTGTCTGGGGAGAGAGCAGCGACCCGGAGGGCGACGCGATAACGTACCGGCTCGAGGTGGCTGAGGACAGCGGGTTCACGACCGGTCTGATAGTCAAGGACGGCATTTTGAGCACGTTCGCGCGGCTGACCGAGCAAGACGGCATCGAGGATCTCACGGGCTACTACTGGCGCGTGATCCCGGTTGACGCGTACGGTGCGAGCCCGGCGAGCAATACGGTTCGCGCGTTCAGTGTGGACAATAACGGCAACCCGGTCCCGCCAGGTCTGATAACGGGTGTGGTGAAGGACTCGGCAACAGGCCAGGCGGTAGCAGGTGCGAGCATCACGCTGACGCCAGACGTCTCCCAGCCAGCGACCTCGACGACGCAGGGAGTGTACTATTTCGCGAATCTCTCGTCGGGAATGTACAACGTCCAGGTCTCGGCTCCGGGATATGCAACTCAAACCAAGGAAGATGCGACAGTTCCTCCGGGTGATTTGGTGGAGGTGAACTTCCAGCTGGTGTGCATCCAGATAGACAGCGATGGCGACGGACTTACCGACGACGTGGAGACAAACACCGGGGTTTACGTCTCGCCGAACGACACAGGTAGCGATCCGCTCGTTGTAGACACTGATGGCGATGGGCTTGATGACGGCGACGAAGTAAACACGCACGGAACGGACCCTGTGAATCCTGACACCGACGGTGACGGATACACGGACAAGGAGGAAGTCGACCGGGGCACCAATCCCACGGATGAGACAAACGCACCTGAACCGTGGCTGGCGAGTGTCACTATCGAGCCGCAGACGCCCCAGGCGTACACGGGCGTATTGGTCGCGTTCACTGTCACGGGCGAGATGCGCGATGGTTCGACTGCCGATTTGAGCGCGGCAACGGTGACGTGGGCTGTGGTGTCGGGAGTTGGTGATATCAACCCGGATACAGGCGTCTTCGAGAGCGATACGGTAGGCAACGCAGTGATCTCGGTTACAGTAGAGGTTGATGGTGTTATGCAGAGCGATGGGGTGTCGTTCGAGGTCGAGCCCAGAACTGTCCTGACAGTCGGGCGGGGGAACATCCGGGACAACGAACCCGTCTCCATCGCAGTAACACTAACCTCCATTCTGGAGGAGGTCGCGCAGATGGCTTTCACACTGAAGATAGACTCGCAGATTGTGGAGATTGTGAGCATTCTCGCAGGTGCGCAGGCGAATGCGGCCGGGAAGACGGTAGAGGTATTGCAAGTTGATGCCGATCATCACGATGTCACTGTCGGCGGCAACATCTCAGTGCTGGTTGACGGCGAGATTGTGGTGGTCACGCTGAGAGCGGCCGAAAGCGGTGGTGACTGCCGTTGCTCCTTGATCGACTTGCAGGATGTTGCGTGCTACGATCCCGGCGGTGCGGCCATCCCAATCGTTGGCGTCGTCGGCCTGTGTTGTGTGGGCTGCATGTCGGCCGACGTGAACAGCAGCGGAGTGGTCGACGCACTTGACGTGCAGCTCGTCATCAACGCCGCGTTAGGTCTCGACGTTCCTTGGGATTGCGACGTCGACAGCAACGGGTTTGTTAACGCCATTGACGTCCAGGTTGTCATTAACGCCGCGTTGGGCGTGGGACAATGACTTGTGTGGCTGCGGTAAGGTGTGCGCGGAAAGGAAGGACTGGTGATGGGTCAGCAGACGTTTCAGCCTGAGAATCCGCCTAAGCGGTCAGGGTGCACGGGGTGTAGTTGGGCGCTAGCCATTCCCATTGGCTGCCTTGCGCTGGTCCTTCTCGTTTCTGTTGGGATCGCCGCGCTGGGCGGACTCGGCATCTTCGGCGCGATGAAGGCAATGAAGTCGTCCGATTTCTACGCGCAAGCGCTGGAGCAGGTTCAAGCCAGCGCTGAGGTGACGGAAGGGCTGGGCAGCCCGATTAAAGGCGGCATCCCGCGGTCCTGGCACATGCATTCAGACGGGGCTTCCAGTGACGCCGAGGCGGAGTTTCGCATTTCGGGACCGAAAGGGAAGGGTGTCGTTAACGTCGAGGGCGTCAAAACTAAGGGCAAGTGGGAGTTTACCAGACTTGATGTCACGTTCGGCGGTGCCACCCTTGATCTCCTGGCCGCGGAACCCTGAGATCCGCCTCTCTCTTGCGCTCAGAAGAACGATGCTTACCTATACATGATCTTCTCGAGAACATCGAGTTCATTCTTGCGAAGTCCTCTCCGTACGTTGATCTCAGCGCTCAACTCAAGGTACCGACCGCTTCCCCTTTCGTAGGCCGGCCAATCCGGCAAATCATCGCGGTTGGGATTGCCCGTCTTGGCAAACTGGGTCCAGTACCCCACCATCGCATCCGAAAGCCTGCGGTCGCAATCTTCGAGTCTCATACGATCTCCAAAGAAGCCCAGTTGCATGTTGCCGAACACGTAGGGTATTTCAGCGCAGTGGTAGGCGCCGCGCGCTCGGCCGAGCGCGCATGGAGGGACCCGCGTGAAGTGGTAGAAATATGCCTTCGAGCTCACGTTCTTCATCCACCGAACCTGATTCCGTGCATGTAGTAAGATACCGCTGTTCGTTCCGAGCCTGTTTATTGCATAGCGCACGTTATCGTTCGTCCTGACCGGGTATGTTGCGAGGATCTGGTCCGCCGCCTTGCCGAACCGCTCACGGACAAACCCATCGTATTGCTTGATCGTGCGAACCGAGATCATTCCGCTTGCCTCGTCTGCGGTCGAGCCAACGATCATAGGCACATCATGTTGTTTCCCTTGACCGTAGAGAATCTCGGGGCTATCGGGAACGACCCAACCGTCGACTATCGGGTTCGAGTCGAACTCTCCCACACCGGCCAGTTCCTCATACGTTCTCAAGCGCAGGGCCGCCAGAGGATCGAGTTCCTTGTCGCAGCCAAGCGCCGCAGCAATCCTTTCGCCCTGCCTCTCCCCCGATTTCAGGCCGCCCGTCGCGTGGCAAAGGGCTCCGCTTTGACCGATGGCGCGGTGGAACAACCCCTTGGACAGCGGCGAGACCATGAGCACCGATACGCTCCGCCCGCCCGCCGATTGGCCGAATATTGTCACGCGATCCGGGTCGCCTCCGAACGCGGCTATGTTTCTCCGGACCCACTCGAGCGCCGCGATCTGGTCCATCAGCCCGTAGTTTCCGGACGCATCATGGCCGGATTCCTTCGTCAGCAATGGGTGAGCAAACGACGAAAACATGTTCAGCCGGTAGTTAAACGTGACGACCACGACACCCGCCTCGGCCAGCCTCGTACCATCGAGTGAGGGTCTCGATCCTGAGCCGACCCTGAACCCGCCCCCGTGGATCCAGACCATGACCGGAAGTCTCGCTCCCGCTGAGTCGGCGGGCGTCCAGACATTCAGGTACAGGCAGTCTTCGCTCAACTCGGTTACCCCCAACGGACTTGCCGGGGATAGGCGTTGCGGGGCGGCCGGACCGAATTCCGTGGCAGCGCGGACGCCTTCCCACGGCTCGACCGGCGCGGGAGGCCGCCAGCGCAGGTTCCCGACAGGCGGTGCCGCATACGGGATCCCTTTGTACGCGGAAACGAGACCATTCGTCCCTGCCGCTGCCCCCGAGACAAGACCCGAGTCGATGCTGACAGGTCCTCTGCTGTACAGTTGCGCACCTGCCGACACAGCCCGGAGAATGCAAAGTGCCGCCACAAGCGCTATTCGTCGTTTCACAGCATTCCTCTCATGTCCCTTTTTCTCAGGCTGCCAACACCGTCGGGTCGCTATAAGATACGGGATCACACCTCGGATTTCAACTCGGTTTTGCCGGCCCCGATCACGCCGGTCCGTTTGACATGTCGCTCTGGAATACCGTATAATAGAAATGACCAGACTGGGAAGGAAACGGGCATTTCTCACGTGAACCGATTGCGGGGCAGCGTAAAGAGGGAGGTTAAGGCGAGACGCGACTGCCCTCACATCGAGTTCGCACCCACCAACAAGGCAACCCGAAAGGAGGAGTAGTATCATGCGCAAGATCATCGCTGCACTCTGTGTCTTGGCAATAGCATCCGTACCGTCGGCATCCGCCACCGTCTTGCTCAAGATGAACCTGGCGGACCTTACCGGCGAGGCGGACGCGATCGTTTCAGGGACCGTGACATCATCGTACAGTGCCTGGAACGAAGACCGGTCGTTGATCTTCACTTACTCGACGCTGGCCGTCGACTCGACGCTCAAGGGCAAGCACAAATCCCAAGTGCTTGTGCGAACCCACGGCGGGATTGTCGGCGAGATCGGCATGCGCATGATAGGTGAGCCCGAACTCAAGAAGAGCGACCAGGTGCTGGTGTTCCTGGAACCCGACGGCGACGGGTACAACCGGGTCGTCGGCATGAGCCAGGGACGTTTTCGAGTGAAAACCGACAAATCCGGACAGAAACGTGTGAGCAACCCCCTGAGCGGTCTCTCTCTCTACGACCGCGCAAAGGGCGCTATCGTAGACCCTTCTTCAGAGGTCAAGCAAGGCACGCGGCTCGACGAGCTCGAAGCCAGAATACGCGCGCTGCTGACCGAGGAGAACTAAGATGATTCACAGACTGGAGAAGGGGCAGAGACCAATGAAAACGAACAGAACAGTTGTGCTCACTGTTTCGCTGTGTTTGGTGATGTTGTGGTTCATCGCGCCGTCTGCTTCTGCGTTCGTGCATGAGGTCACAGCGGGTGGAACACCGTTTTTCTGGGATCTCACCGACATAGGAGACTCGCACATCGATGGCTCGGGCAGGGTGATCTTCTGGCTCAACTCGAGCGGCAGCGCGGATATAGGCGACGGCAGCGATCTGAATGCTGTCCGCGATTCGCTGGACGAATGGTCGAACGTAGCTGCGAGCGAGTTCGAGTATATCGACGGCGGAACCACTGCCACGAGCTCTTTCAACGGCTCGGACGGCCAGAATACCTTCTTCTGGGCGGAAAGTGGGAGTATCCCCAACCAGCAACTGGGCGTCACAAGCATCACGTTTAATCCGACAACAGGGGAGATCATCGACACCGACATCCGGCTCAACGGCGAAGACTTCACCTGGGTGACTGACGGCAATCCGGGTTCAGGCGAGGCGGATGTTGCGTGCGTTGCGACACACGAGCTTGGTCATGCGGCGGGCCTCGACCATGTGCCGTCCCTCGGCTCGACGATGTACCCGTACGGTGGGATAGGAGACAGCACGTTGTCGCCCGACGACATCGCCGGCATATCCACCATATACCCGTCGGTGTCAAACAACTTCGGGGCCATATCGGGCACGATCACCCTTGGCGCTTCCGGAGCCTTCGGGGCCCACATCGTCGCACTCGACTCGACTGGAGCCGTCCACTCGACCGCCATAAGCGACACGGACGGTACGTACACCATTGAGGGGCTTGACGCCGGCAGCTACACGGTCTACGTCGAACCTATGGACGGACCCATGACCGAGGCAAACCTCGGCGGCTACTACTCGAGCCTTGACGCGACATTCAACACGCTGTTCTACGACGGCGCTTCAGGTTCATATGATCCTTCGTCAGCGACCACCGTTTCCGTCAGTGCGAGTACAACGACAACAGGCATCAACTTCACCGTCAGCGGTACGCCTGCGATTAACGTCGAGCTTATAGGGCTCACAGCGACGAGCGGGTCGGCCAGCGGCGGAGTGACGCGCGTTCTGGTGCTGCCCGCGAGCAGCAACTGGCTGACCGTAGCTGGTTCCGGTGTGAGTGCGAGCACACCCATAAGCATCACAGGGTCCGGCGTGACCATCGGCACCTCCAGCCGGTGGACCGGCAGCTTCCCGCCACCTTTCGTTGCCGGTCTCGACGCAGCGGTACAAATAGGGGCTAGTGACGGGCCGCGCTCTGTACTGGTGCGCGGAGCCTCGGAAACCGCAATGCTTACCGGCGGGTTCGAAATTGAACCGAGCCCGGCAAGCATCTCGGGAGTGAACCCCGTCTCCGGACCTCAAGGCGCGACCACGTTGTCGGTGGCTATAACCGGCTCCAGCACGAACTTTGTCAACGGCGTATCCGTCGCCAGCTTCAGCGGCACCGGCATATCTGTGGTCTCGACAACCGTCTCGAGCCCGACCAGTGCCACGGCCTCGATCAACATCGCGAGCGGCGTGGCAGTCGGAGCGCGCGACGTCACCGTTACCACGGGTACCGAAGTCGCTACCGGCACCGGACTATTCACCGTGCTGCTTGATACCGACGGCGACGGCGATCCCGATGTTACCGATCTGGACGACGACGACGACGGGCTAAGCGACGTGGACGAAGATACGCTGGGAACAGACCCGCTCGATCCTGATTCGGACGACGACCTTGTGGATGACGGTGCGGACGACTTTCCGCTCGATCCCGACGAACAGACGGACGCCGATGCGGACGGTCTCGGCGATAAGTTCGAGTCGGTGATCATCGATTTCGACGAGTTCGACGCGTACGAAACGCTGGAGGACGTGTTGCCCGGCGATGATTTTGATGACGACGGGGAATCGAACGCAGCAGAGTTCCAGAATGGAACCGACCCGACCGACCCGGAAAGCAGCGTGCCGGTCTCAACCGTCGTCGGAATGGGGATACTGGTTGTCGCGGGGCTGGCGCTGATTCTCAAGCGTCTCCCACGAACACTTGGGAACCACGGCTAGGGCCGTCGCGACCTGTCGTCTGTGAGGAGCTAATTCGGGCTCCAGAGAAGGATCTCGGCGCACGTGTAGACCGTTACTTCGGGGACGAGGAACTGAACCATGCCGTGGCCGCGCATGAAGGGTATCTCTTGGGAGCGGCGGCCCGGCTCGTGCAACCGTACGGACTTCACGCTATGACGCGACGGGATGGCAAACGTGACAGCTATCTCCTTCACAGAAATGGGTTCACGTGAACGGCTGTGCGTGCCCCAGACGTCGCCCGGTTCGGGGTCTGCAACCGATCGTTCGACGTCTTTGACGATTGGCAGGTTGTAGTTTACCATGTGAAGCACAATTCTCTCGACCTTCTGATCTCTGCTCCGGCCATACATCTTGTACGCCGAGAACCGCAGAGAGTGGGGGACACCCGTTCCGTTGACTTGGAGGGTTGGCGTGACCAACGCCTGCACAACTTTACTAATCATGAGTGTTTCCGTGCTCTGGTCTTTCGAGACTTGTTCGACATACCCCATCAGATCATGTAATGCGTTCGAGCGTTCCTCCATCAGGTTAAACACATCCGCGGCACGTGCCGGTATGAGCGTGCGAGCGTCTTCGACGAAAAGAGCACCGCCTCGACCGTACTGTGCGACCACAAGCTGACC
This sequence comes from uncultured bacterium, assembly GCA_964524145.1. Classification (GTDB taxonomy): domain Bacteria; phylum Hydrogenedentota. The sequence goes on from CAZGCA010000056.1 coordinate 10,860, forward strand.
GCGCTTGCCGATCGCTCCCCGGAGGAGCAAACGGAACCCAGGTCGCGGTCTCGGCTTGGCGTTCATGTACCGTGTGGCGGTCTCGCCGACAATAATCAGGTTGCCGCCCTGTTCGACATACTCGGTCGCAGTAGCGATCTGCTCGTCGCTCATGAACCAGATGTCCGGCAGGATGACCATATCGTACTTGCCGATCTCCCCGAACGTCTTCTCAGTCACCAGGCCGAACAGCACGTGGTTGTCCGAGAAGTGCCGCACAAGCTGGTGTGTCTCGCGCAGGTTTTCGATATTCTCGTAATACACCTGGTCAAAAAAGAACGCTATCCCCACATCTGCGATCGCGGTGCCGCCTTCGAAGAGTTCCGGATGCCCCTCGAAGTACTCCCGGTACTTCTGTCGTGCCTTCGGTGCCCCTAGTCCGGCTTGAATGAACGCGCCGCCGCTGCCGCCTGCCGCTGCCTCTGCGTGAGCCAGCTCCGCCCCGCATTCGTCCTGCACTTTGTAAACGAGCATACAGCCGCGCGTGTCGGCGGCCGCAGCCCACTTGTGACCGAATATGTAGTCCACGATCACCCCGCCCGCCAGCGTGCCGGGCTGTTGCATCTCCTCGAACAGCACATAATCCGCGACCGGCGCCCAACGGTTGAGGTCGATCGCATTCACGCGGCGTTTGTTAAGCCCGTCAATATGTGCCATCGTGCCGACGTTGGCGTCTATGAAGAACTCCGGCGACAAACCTGTCTCCCGGCGCGCGCGCGAACCTTCTTCCTTCAAAAGCCGGAACAAACCAGCCATGCTCTCAGACCAGAACTTCTGGGTCTCGACCCAGAGCACAAGGTCTTCGGCGCTTGGGTTGCCGCGCCACTTCAAGGAGTCCGTACCGAACTTCTCTCGCAGCAGATTCTCGAGAGAATCGCTTTCGAGATAGCACGCAAAGTCGGCTCGCAACATCTGCTGGACGAACCGTTCGCGCAGTTCGGGATGTACCGTTGTGAGTTCCGTCGTGCCGAATTCATGCATCAGATACTGCTCGGTCTTCTCTTCCGGAACGAATTCGCCACGCGAGCCCTGCATGGAACACCGCAGCAGCCGCCAATCGTCTTCGAGATGGAGCGAAGTAAGGTCTCGTGTTCCGAAACGCCTCTCCCGGTCCTGAGTAGTGTACTGCGTGCCCAGGTACGTCCAGAAACCGGCCAGTACCGCCTTTTCGAATCTCGGATAGACGTCCGATAGGTCTATTTGCGCCAGCGCCGGCTTCGACCTGCCAAAGTTCTCTCCCAACTCCTCAGGTGTGTACTTGGACGCGAGGTACTTGTCGAAAGCCTCCTGGCACACGTCGTTGTAACACATCATGGTGTTTACGTCCAGGAAGACGCCGTCATAGCCGCATCGCACGAGATTTCGGACAGCGCCACGCAGGTACTGTTGCCAACCGGGGTGGTTCACGCACGGTTCGTAGAAGTAGTAATCGTGCTCACCATGCTTCCGCCGTTCTTTCTGCATCCAGCCGACCGGGTCGTCTTGCGGTTTCGGACCAAGTCCGAACTCGAGGTACCTGTCCCAGTCATCGTAGAACTTCCAGAACCCAGTCCGTTTCTCGTGGTCGCCAAAGAGACCCATGCTGAAGATGTACGGGCAGGCATGCTCGACTCCGGCGGACCGGACCGCATCGACAAACGCGGTTACCTCTTCGATACGTTCACGGACACGTTCCGCCGAGGTCTGCGGAGGCTCTTTTTCGTCGCGTCTGTCGGCGGAACTCCACACATCGCCTGCGCCCCACAAAGTGTTAAAGGGTGCCACCAACCCCACGTGAAGCAGGTCCGGCGGCGATTCGGCTATCGTTTCGTAGAGGTGCTCGTTGCCGACCCAATCCGGACGGTATTCTATGATGTAGGTGAAGGGGACCGGCTCGCAGAGTCCGTGTGATCCGATCACGCAGAGAACGACGGCAACGGGCAGAACACGAAACACAATCTTGATGGGCACTACTGGTGTCGCCCTCATCCGGCCCCATCTCCCCTTGCTTGTATCCCCCGGGATACCGACCTAGACCAATACGACCGACATCTTACCAACTCCTGTAGCACGACGCAAGCCACTACCGTTCGATTCGCAAGACCTTATGGCACGGTATCGAACCCGCGCGGCCTTGACTCTCGTCACGGCACGCTAATCTTGTAGAGTATGTCGTCCGGGTAGTGGTTGGTGGCCAGGTATTCGTCGTACCCGGTGAGATCCTTGAGGTACCGCCCGAAGAACGCCGCCGTGTACGAGTTGGTGACCTCGATAACGACCTCCATAGGCGTATAGGTGACGCTCTCGCCGTTGGTGATCCGAGTGCCGGTTCCCACGCCATCGCCGAAGGTCGGGTTCAACTGGTACATCTCGGTGAACGAGTAATGGCCCCCATCAACGACCTCAACCATATAGTGCGGGCCCTTTGACTCGTCATAGTATTCCCGGATGCGTTTGTTGCCTTCAAGCCCGATAGTCGCGTCCTCGGTCGCCAGCAGCAGCATAGCGGGACAGTCGTAGTTCTCGCGTTCCCGCCCCACGGCAGCCATGGGCGCAATCGCGTCGATTCGCGGGTCGGCGTCGGCGACCGCGGCGGCGGCATACCCTCCGAACGAGTGGCCGGCGGCACCGATATGCTCGAGATCGACCCTCCCCATGAACCGGCTGTCGGCTCCCTTGTTCATCCGGGTCATCACGTCAATGAGAAAGCTCAGATCTTTTGGCCGGTCGACAGCCGCCGCGCCCCGTCCTTCGTTGTTGTACACTATGAGATTGCCGTCTATCGCTGTCACCGCGCAGTTGCCCGTGTGGTCGGGAGACATCACGATGTAGCCGTGGCTCGCCATATGATCGCACCAGAAGGCGTTCTGGCCGCGGATGCCTCCGTTGCCGTGGGAGAAGACGAGCAGCGGGTAGACGCCGTCGCGGATGCGTGCATCCCTAACAGCGACGTTCTTGTACGTCTTGTCTATTTCCTTCAGGTCGATTTTGAACGCCATCGTCAATCCGGCATTGAGCGCTCCGTTCTTCCCGCCAAGAAAGAAATCCGAGAACTTGTTCTTCGGCAGGCTGCGCGTGTCGTCCGCGGCGGGATACCATATCTCAGTCATCAGCGTTCGCGGACCGTCGGTCGTTATGTCCGTGCGGCTGTGGTCAACAAACATCATAGTCGTCACGCCCACGGGGTACGGTCCCGGCTTTACCGGATCCAGAACGTCTGCCGCCAGAACGGCGTGCTGCGCAATCAACACACCCACAAGGACCCACACACAACGTGCCAACGCGCGCATCACCATCATCGAGCCACTTCCTCTTGACATCTTTCGCTCCTTTCTCTCTCGTTGACATCCTGCACCGGCAAGCCCGCAGGGGTGACACCGGTGTTTCCGGCCTTCGTTTTCAGGTGATTATACAGTCTCCATTTGTCATTTGCCAGCACGACGCGTCTTGGGGATGCGCACGGCTCGTTGACACCCGGCGCCGAAAGTGGCATCATGTCCAAGGTGACCGCGCAGGACCAGTGGCCCCGTGATTCTGTGTTTAGCGGATACAAGAGCGATTCGACGTTGCGCAACTGGCGGCGAGGAGGCGCACTTCATGACAAAGGCTAGCGAAGGGGCGGCGCACGCCGTGCTCGCGCATTGGACAGGAGAGAAGAAGGTCGCCATGTATAACGCGATAAGCAACGACGAACTCAAGGGCTTGCGGGTTGAAGAATAAGGATAAATGGGCCCAGGTTGTCTCGGGTCAGCGCCGGTCCATGTATCTCATCCAATAAGACGAGTATCGGAAGCTAGACGACCAAAAGCTACGGCGTCGCAAGGGAGGTTGGGTATTATGATGCAGCACTTTGCTGGAGAACGATATTGGGTTACAATGACGCGGTTGTTGGCTTTAACGTTCGTACTTCTACTGAACATGCAGGGATCACAGATGGAGGCGCAGCAGATGGAAGCAGCTAAGCGAGAAGAAAAAGGCGGTCACCCCATTGTTCTGAGAGTAGTCTATGACAATAATCCGGGCGACGATCGTCTCACCACCGGTTGGGGCTTCGGCTGCGTTGTGGAGGGGCTTCCGAAGACCATTTTGTTCGATACCGGCGGGAACGGGGACATTCTCCTCGGCAATATGAACAAGCTGGACATAATGCCGGACGACATTGACTTGGTGGTGCTGTCCCACATCCACGGCGACCACGTCGGTGGGCTCGGCGAGTTCCTGAAGCAAAATAGCGACGTGAGCATCTTCCTGCCTGCTGCGTTCCCTGAACGGTTCAAAATGGACGTACGGGCAACCGGTGCGGAGGTTGTCGAGACGAGCAAACCGCAACGGATTTGCCCTGGCGCCTTCACCACTGGGGTGCTCGGGATCGGGATCAAAGAGCAGGGCATTTACGTGGAAACGGCGGACGGCATCGTCGTGATCACGGGCTGTGCACATCCGGGAATCGTCAACATCACGAGGGCAGCAAAGGGAAACGCTGATAAACCTGTCTCCGCAGTCCTCGGCGGATTTCACATGGGGGGAGCCTCTGAAAAAAAGGTGTCAGATGTCATTCGCGACCTCAGAGAACTGGGGGTCAACAAAGTCGGTCCATGCCACTGCTCCGGCGATAGAACCAGAAGAATGATGAAGGAAGCATTTGGAGACAACTACATGAAACTCTGTGTGGGCGGGCGGATAACGTTTGCCAAACCCGTAGCTGGAAATGAGCAGAATCAGCTCTTGGCGCAGTAAATGTTTCTGGAATGTGTCCAGCGGGAGGCGATCATGGTGCTTGGTGGAACAGTCTTGGGTCTCGGTAGCGTTGCCGCATTCCTCTTGACTATAGGACGCCAGGCACGCGAGCGCGACTGGCGATAAGGAGAATGACCTGATGACGAAGAGTGAGGAAATACTGGGCGACTACCCGGCCCAACCCGAAACCGGACGACACATGGACCGGAGAGCCTTCATTCATAAGGGGTCCGTGAGTCTGGCTGGCGCGGGGTTGGCGGCGCTTTTCAACGCTCCCGACGCGTCCGGAGAGCAGGCGCAGAAGAAGAGCAAGATCGTCATGGTGAAACATGATGGCGCGACGAACGATCGCGGAGCCGGCATTGCGCCCACGGTCAGACAAATGGTGAACAGGTCGATGAGAGAACTCACCGGCAAAGACTCGCTGGGCGACGCCTGGCGCGAGTTCGTTTCTCCGGACGATGTCGTCGGGGTGAAGATGAACCTCAGGGGCGGCAGAAACCTTTCGACGCAACCTTGTGTTGTTGAGGCGATTATCCTCGGGCTCGGAGCCGCCGGCGTCAAAGCGAACAACATCATAGTATGGGACGCGTTGGACAGGGAATTTCCCATTACAGGATTCAAAATCAGAGATTCGGACGAAAGCGTCCGGTATTATGGTGCGGACCATGGAAGCTCCAACCCCAGGCGGCCTCGTGACAGGGATGCTCTCCAAGAGGCCGTTAAAGACTGCTATTCCAGCGAGCCGGTTATGGTGTCCGACAAACCGGTGTATTTCAGCAAGATCTACGACGAGATCACCGCACTGATCAACGTGCCGCTCATCAAAGACCACACGATCGCCGGTGTCACCGTCTCCATGAAGAACCATTTCGGTGGTATCCTCAACCCGAGCGATCTTCACCCAAACGCCTGCGATCCGTATCTTGCAGAGCTGAACGCTACCGCACCCATCAAAGACAAGACAAGGCTGATCATTGTGGACGGGTTGCGATCGATCTACAACAAAGGCCCTCGCGACGATCCACGGTACAGGTGGCGGCAGAACTCCATCATGGCCGGGACCGACACGGTCGCGATCGACTATCTCGGACTGCAAATCATCGAGCAGAAAAGGAAGGAAAACGATCTTCCGCCGATCGGCAAGCGGGCCCGGCACATCGCGACTGCGGCCAAGATCGGTCTCGGCACAAACGACCCCGCACAGATCGACCTCAAGGAAATCGACCTCACGTCAACCGCTTGACAGAACCCGCTCCTCCAATTTGACAGGTACCCCGGCGCTGTTGTATTATTAGGGTGTCCTGACACTGTACTGGGATAAGAGAATTATGTCTGGCACGGGCGGGTAGCTCAGTCGGTAGAGCATCGGCCTTTTAAGCCGGTGGTCGTGGGTTCGAGCCCCACCCCGCTCACTAGATTCGTCAATATACAGTTGTTGCGTCCCCGTCGTCCAGTCTGGCCCAGGACACCGGCCTTTCAAGCCGGCGACACGGGTTCAAATCCCGTCGGGGACGCCAACATCTGCCATCATGAGGGAGGTGCAGAGGAAGCTGTATGCTTCCACGCGCCTTTGCTGTTCCTGGCTACTGGGTTGACGCGCTGGACCATTGCAGCTATATTACCGTATGAGAAAGATGATGAGCACCCGATATCGCCTCATAGCGCGTTTTGCTTGGCGAAAACAAGGAGGAGCGGAGAAATGAAAAGACCGCTGCGAAGGAATGTTGGGTTCACACTGATTGAGCTGCTTGTGGTTATCGCGATTATCGGCATACTCGCTGCGATACTTCTCCCGGCGCTCTCTCGCGCGCGTGAGGCCGCGCGGCGGGCAAGCTGCGCGAACAACCTCAAGCAGATGGGATTGGCGTTCAAGATGTATGCGAACGAATGGAACGGGAAGTTCCCTCCGCGCCAGATCTTCACCATATTCGGCGAGCTGTCGAGCACGGCGATGTTCAACGGCCCGGCGATGTACCCGGAGTACCTGAGCGACTTGAATGTCGTGTGGTGCCCGTCGAGCACTTTTGGGAGTCCGCTCGAACGCTACGACGAGTTTAGTCCTCCCAAGGGAACCCAGACGGCTAACCACAATGGCACTATCGAGCCGGAAGAGCTGATAAAATCACCGTTCAACTACATAGGCTGGGTGTTGATGGACGCGGAGAATGTCCTCGGTCCGAAGGCGGGCACCGTGGGAAGCGGCCCCGGCGGCCGGTTCGAGAAGAGCGACTACAACGGTACGCCGTGGGGTGAGCTTTGCGCGGCCAATGTTGCCACACACGGAGCCGCATCAGACAGGGATTTCAGCGTCTCGCAGCAGTTTGCCGGGACCCAGGTCGGTGGCGGAAATACCATATACCGGTTGCGAGAAGGTATCGAGCGGTTCATGATAACCGACATCAACAATCCCGCAGCCAGCGCCGCTGCTCAAAGCGAAGTGCCCGTAATGTGGGACCATCTCACGCCGCAGATTAAAGGCTCGAACCATATCCCGGCAGGCATGAACATTCTCTACATGGACGGCCACGTCGAATGGGCGCACTATCCGTCGGAAAACCCCTGGCTGGTGACGCTGGACGGGCCCCGGATCATCGGCAGGTACGACCGTCCGTTCGCCGGCTGATTCTTGCCATATTCCGTTGCAGGGGCGAGTGCATGTACGCCTTGATCTTCGATGTGGACGGCGTTATCGCCGACACCGAACGAGTCAATTTCGAAGTAACTCGTGACGTTCTCGAATCGTTGTTCCAGATAGACAATATCGTCAGGGACGACTTCAAAGACGGTGTCGGAAAGGGTGCCACAGGGTATGTCCAGGCGGCCGCTGCACGTCACGGAAAAACCCTTACACCGGATGAGACCCGACAGGCGACAGATCTGCGCCAACAACGGTTCATCGAACGGCTCGCCGATCCCGACTCGCCGTTGCCTCCCTTTCCGGGCGTCATCGAACTGATGGAACAGGCCATCGAGGACCCGCGGTTCTGCGTGGGTATCGCCACCTCGAGCACGAGAGAGAAGGCTGGCGCGGTCCTGCAGTCGACCGGCGTATCCAACTACAACTTCCCCTGGGTTACCGGCGACCAGGTGAGGAACAAGAAACCCGATCCCGAGCTGTTTCTGGTTGCCGCAAAACAGCTCGCCGTCGCGCCGCCGAACTGCATTGTCTTCGAGGACGCACCCAACGGCGTTCGCGCGGCCAAATCAGCCGGGATGAAATGTGTCGCTGTTACGAACACCATATCGGCCGAGGAGCTTTCCGATGCCGACATGGTAGTCGAATCGCTCGAGGAAGTCTCCCTCGACACACTCCTGGAAAGCCTTCTCTAGGAAACAGGCCGTCTTCTGCTGCCCGGAGCTCTCTCAGTCAGCAAGACCGCAGATCTCGTCGACAAGTCCCGAAACGGCCTCCACCTTCTCGATCTCGCCGATCTCCGATATCTCGTCCGAGATACCCAGGATCAGCTTCGGCGCGAACATCTCGATGGCCCGACGCGCGAATTCCAGCAACTGCTCGACTGGCCTGTTGGGAAGGAAGTCGATCGCCGGCAGAATGTCGAGGACAACCATCTCATCGCCCACCCCCTCCTTGATCTGCTCCAGCGTCATGTCGCCCATCGGCGCCGGCGTGAGCGCCTCGACTCCGTCCAGCCGGGTCTCTCGCAGGAACGGCAGCATCAGCCGCGAGTTGCCGTCCCAGTGGGTGTGCACGAACCGAGCCGCCGAGTGCAACCGCTGCGCAACGCGCTGCCACCACGGTATGAGGTACTTCTTCAGTATGGGCGGTGGCGTGAACTCGTTGGTCGCGTGGTCGCCGAGATTGAATATGCGGCACGGTAGCTTCAGTGCCTCGTCGATGATCCGGTCGTCGCGCCGGTCGCAGGCTTCGAGGTACGCTTCCACCTCCGCAGCGTGGTCCGCCAGCAGGTAGTAGGTGCCGGGCAGACCGCACCATCTCTTGATCAGTTCCGTGAAACCCGACCCTGTCAGAAATATCGTCGGCTCGCCCCGATGACCCACCGAGCGGGCGGCTCTCCCAAAGCTCTCTGGATTCGCCCGGAACCGCTCGCGCTCAACGAGATCGGTCACCACACCTAAATCCTCCACCGTCTTGACGGGAAAATCCGAGATCCGGTGGTTTACACGCTTTCCGTTCTCCCAGATGTCCTGGCAGACCGTGCAGAGCTCGCCGGCCGGCGTTTGAATCCTTTCGACCGTGTGGTCGGGGTGGCGTTCCTCGATTCGTACCAGGTCGTCTCGGTTTTCGTATCGCTCTATTCCCGCCGTCGCGCCATAACGGATGGAACAACCGAGCGCGTCGTAGATCTCGAGGCTGTCCATCCCGCGAAATCGCTCCGGCATCGTCCCGCGGTCCATATGATGGCCAATCCACGTCTCAAGACGCGGTTGCCACAACACGCCTTCCGCAGTACCTTCGAAGATGGCCATGTTCAGATCCTGCCGTGTCATCTCCTTACTTCCGATGTTCCAGAAACCATTCATAGAGTTCCGGATTGTTATACGTCTCGGTCCAGGAATCATGACCGGCGTCCGGATACACCGTGAACTTTACGTCGCCGCCACACTCCCTGAGCGCGTTCACCATCTCTTCGGATTTCGCGAGCGCCACGGTTTGGTCCTTTGCGCCGTGAAATACCCAGACGGGAACGTTCTTCAGGTTGACCGCCCACGCCGGTTGTCCACCCCCGCAGATGGGCGCGATAGCAGCGAACTTGTCCGGATACTGGCTGGCAAGGTGCCACGTTCCAAACCCGCCCATGCTGAGACCTGTCAGGTAGAGTCGGTCCGTGTCAACCGAGTGGCTCGCAATAACCTTGTCCAGAAGCTCAATCAGCTTCTTGTCGTTCCACCACAACCCTCGCGGACATTGCGGCGAGACGATGATAAACTGAAGATGACCTCCCTGCTTCACTATCTTGGGCGGTCCGTGGACCTCGACTCTCGCCAGATCGTCGCCCCGTTCGCCCGCTCCATGAAGAAACAGTATCAGGGGCCAGCGCTTATCCACCTTACCGTAGTCTTGAGGCAGGTAGAGCAGGTACTTGTAGTCGGCAAGCTCTTCCTCCGCACTCGGGGACGTCTTCTTCGCTTTGGCTGCGGTCGGCCCGGTCGACGCACATCCCGCAACAATCGACAAGATCAGCACAAAACATATCGCAACACCAGCCTTCTCGTACATCTTCATCCTCCTGACTTCACCGTACTGTCACAACCGGCGCTTCGTCCCGACACTATCTCTGCGAAAGCAGACCCAACTGTCCCGCAAGCCGACGGAAAAACTCGACTGCTTCCGGGTCCTTCGCCTTCGTGCTCCAGAGAAACTGCGCAAACCCCGTCTGGGCAAGTACGTAGTACCCCAGCGCGACCTGGCCGATCGCAACGTACCCCGTTGCCAACTGGCCAAGCCCGAACGCAATACCGACGGCAAACTGAGCCACCACCGCCAGGCCGAACACGAACTGGCCCAGACCAAACAGTATCCCAACACCAAATTGCGCAATGGTGACGACTCCAATGGCAAACTGGCCGATCGCGACGATGCCCTTGGCAACCCGCAACCTGCCCTCCGCATCTCGACCAAAGGCTATGTGTACGAGCGGATACCCGAAGAGCGTTCCCTCTGTCTTCCAGTCGAACCCCGGACCGTTCCACTCTGCTTTCGCGGGATATGGCGCGCCGCAGACTGGGCACGACGCGGCCTCCGTGCTAATCTCGTTCCCGCACTCGCGCCACGGTGCCAGTGTCATAACCGTTCGCCCCTGTTACCCGCTGTTGTGAGTCACCTGCTGCCTCGCGCTTCAAGTTGGGTTCAATGCAACCCGCCTCCAGAGACCAAATATACCAGCCGCAGGCCGAGGTTTTCAACCTTGGATATCGCGGGACGTCCCGTCCCCGTGCTCCCGCTCGTGCTCGCAATCGTTATCGAGACACTCCATTTCCTTTCGCACAGGCGTTGACAAAGCCCGAGGGGTATCGTAAGATTAGGCCGACATCAGACGTCAACTGAAACCGTACACCCCAACGGGGAGCGCAGTCACAAAGACGATCCCGTGATCAAGCTTGTGTGTCAATGATTGCAGGGAGAACACAATCATGACCACCTCACGCAAAACCAAAGCCCAGTTGCTCGATGAGCTCGAGAGTCTGCGAGCGCGCGTCGCGGAGCTTGAGCACAAACAGAACGAACACAGACCGTCTGAAAAAGCCCTGCGCGAAAGCGAATCCCGATACCGGGAGGTCGCATCCAACATTCCGGGGATGATCTACCAGTTCGTGCTCAAGAGGGACGGTTCCTTTACCATCCCATTCGCGATCGAAGGACCCAGGACAACCCTGGAGTTTACGCCTGAAGAGCTTCAAGCCGATCTGGCTCTGGTTGTCAGCTCGATCCATCGCGACGATGTCGAAGACGTGCGCCAGGCGGTTGCCGAATCCGCGAAAACGCTGCGAACCTGGACGGCGGAAATCCGTTTCGTAAGGAGAGGCGGCAAGATACAGTGGGTTCAAAGCATCGCAAGCCCGCGTCTGTTGATCGACGGTAGCATTCTATGGGACGGCTTAGCCATCGACATCACCGAGCGCAAGCGGGCTGAGGAAGAACTGAGAAAACACCGGGAACAGCTTGAGGAGTTGGTGGAGGAGCGTACACAGGCCCTGCAAGAGAGCACCGAACGCTACCGCGCGATATTCGAGCAGGCGGCGGCCTCCGTCGTGCTGTTCGATACAGAGACCGGCGCGATGATGGAGTTCAACGACCGTGCATACGAGAACCTCGGCTATACCCGCGAGGAATTCGAAGGAATCACTCTAGTCGATATCGAAGCTCTCGAGTCTCCCGCGGAGACCGCGAAGCACATTCAAAAAGTCATCGAGAAGGGATCTGATGTTTTTGAAACGAAACAGAGGAGAAAGAACGGCGAGCTGAGAGACATTGTTGTAAGCGTCAGGGCTATCGATTTTCGCGGGAGAAAGCTCAATGTAGCTACTTGGCATGACATCACCGAGCGCAAGCAGGCTGAGGCGGCGCTGAGGAAGAGCGAGGAACGCTTTCGCCAAGTGGCGGAGAATGCGAAAGAATGGATCTGGGAGGTGGACGCCGACGGCTTCTACACGTACGCCAGCCCCGTGGTGGGGAAGATTCTTGGCTACAAGCCGGAAGAAGTCGTGGGCAAGAAGCACTTCTATGATTTCTTTCATCCTGAGGACCGGGAAAACCTTAAGAACGCAGCCCTTGCGGTCTTCGCTAAGAAAGAGCCGTTTCGCGATTTTGTGAACAGAAACATCGGCAAGGATGGCACCGTCGTCTGGCTTTCGACAAGCGGTGTGCCGATGCTCGACAAAGACGGCAACTTGGCGGGATACAGAGGGGCTGACGCGGATATTACCGGAGCGCAAGAGGACGGACGAGAATAGGCAGAAACCGGAAGCCTAGGTCCGGTAACTGCAGGTGCTGGCAAGCTTCCGCATGCTGTGCCGAGCGACACGCGCACGACGCCGGTAGCTGGGTTCTCACTCGAACAGGTTGTTTCTCACCTCGATTGACAGTGCGGCCGGTCTCTGCTAGGATTTGCCCCGGCACATCCTTACTGAGGAGAACTCAAGCTTATGAAAAGGTTTCTATTGTTCCTGATCTCTGCGTTTGTCGCGCTCGTCGGTCTTACCGGTTGCGGTAGAGAATCAGGTGCCCCGGAGGCACCCGGGGAGACCGCAGCAGTCGAGCCTGCCGGTTCTGTCGAGGTGGTGCTGTGGCACAACCAGACGCTCCGGAACGCTGAAGTGCTTGAGCAGATAGCTCAATCGTTCACATCCGCCGTCCCGGAGGTGCGCATCAAGCTCGAGTATTCGGGAAACTACGGGCAGATATATCAGAAGGTGATGGCCAATATCCAGGCGGGATCACTCCCGGACATGGTGGTTGCCTACGAGAGCATGGTCTCGGAGTACGCGCGGGCCAATGTGGTAACTTCACTTGACAACTACGTCGCGGACCCCGATCACGGGTTGAGCGCCACGGACCTGGCGGACATCTTTCCCGCGTTCCTCGACACAAACAGGTATCCGCATTTCGACAACAAGATGCTCTCCTTTCCTTTCTGCAAGAGCGACCTGATGATGTACTGCAACATGGACATGCTGAACGAAGCCGGCATTGAGTCTCCACCCAGGACATGGACCGAGTTTGTCGCGGCTTGCCGGGCGGTCAAGGCCAAACTCGGCCTGCCGGGGTACGCTCTCTCGATAGACGCATCCACGGTTAACGGGATGATATACTCGCGGCGCGGCCGGGTCTACGATCCCGTCACAAACAAGGCGCTCTACGACAGTCCCGAGTCGCTCGCTGTTTTCAAGACGATCGAGCAGCTCTTTGCCGAGAAGATCGCCTACCACGTCGCACCCCGCAGTTATGACGATGTGAGAGACCTTGCGTCCGGCCGTACTGCAATGATCCTGCGCACCAGCGCAACACGACCCTTCGTGTACCGGGACGTCGCCGGCAGGTTTCGCCTCGAGATGGCTATGATCCCCCAGGTGGACCCGGGAAACCCCGTGACGGTTCTCTTCGGGCCGAATATCTGCGTCTTCAAAACCTCGCCGGAAAGGCAGCTTGCATCGTGGCGATTTCTGAAGTCCTTTGCATCGGCTGAGGTAACGAGCATCTGGGCCGCTCGAACCGGCTACCTGCCGGTGAGACAGTCGGCGGCCAAGACCGAGATACTGCAACGGTTCTTCTCAACAGAACCCATCAACCGGCGCGCGTTTGACGCGTTGCCGTATGCCCGTCCCGAGCCAAACGTCTTCGGCTGGCAGGAAGTCCGGGCACTGGTTGAACGGGCCGAGACTACCGTTGTGACGGGACTGAAAAGTGCCCAGGAAGCAGTCGAGGAGCTTGCCGCGAAAGCCGACCATGCCCTAGCGGAGGCGCGCGAGACATGAGGCTATCGAGACCCTCCGGCAGCCGGTTGTTATCAATTGAGAAATGTGCTACGATATGTCTGGATGATCCGACCGTGGAGGAGTGTGATATGGATGGGGTTTGCGAGGGCAGATGTCATCCAACGAAAGGTTTTAGCGTTACTATTAGTAAAGGGAAGTACTGTGTCCGGCACAGGGTGTAAGGAGAAACGGCAATGGTGACCGACCGGCGTCCGCCGAGTCGTGTAACGGACGGGCTTGCCTTCGACCGGAAGATCCTCGAGCTCGAGCATCGCATCGAGACGTTAAAGGCTGTCTCTCAGGAGGATTCGATCGACATCTCCTCCGAGCTGAAAAGCCTTGAGGAACGGTTGCACCGCGAGCAGAAGGAGATATTCGACCATCTCACGCCCTGGCAGCACGTTCAGCTCGCCAGACACGCCGCGCGACCCCGCACCCTGGATCTCATCGAGTTGATGATGACCGACTTTGTCGAGCTTCACGGCGACAGACGATTTGGGGATGACAGGGCTGTAGTTGCGGGTCTCGCCCGGCTCGACGGACGACCTGTTATAGTCGTGGGTCATCAGAAAGGCTCGGACACCAAGGAGCGGATCGAGCGGAACTTCGGCATGCCTCGGCCGGAAGGGTATCGCAAGGCTCTGCGCGTGATGAAGCTGGCGGAGAAGTTCGGTCGGCCGGTGATCTCTCTGGTCGACACGCCTGCTGCCGACCCGGGAGCGGGCTCCGAAGAGCGAGGCCAGGCTGAGGCAATCGCGTACAACCTGCGCGAGATGGCCCGGCTTCGCGTTCCGATAGTCGTGGCGGTGATAGGCGAGGGCGGCAGCGGCGGCGCACTCGCTATCGGCGTGGGCGATATAGTGTTGATGCTCGAGTATGCCGTCTACACCGTCTGTCCTCCCGAAGCGTGCGCAGCGATACTGTGGAAAGACTCCACCAAGGCGGACGTGGCGGCTGGCGCAATGGGCATCACGGTTGACGAGCTGTACAAGCTCAAGATCATTGACAAGATCGTCAAGGAACCGTTTGGCGGCGCGCATCGCAACCATGAAAAGATGGCTGCGACACTGAAACAGGAGATCGTCGGGGCGCTCGACGAGCTGTCACGCCTTTCGCCGGAGGAACTGGTCGAGCGGAGGCACGAGAAGTTCCGGCGTATGGGCGCCTTTGCTGAAAGCGGTCAGTTGTGAACGGGGTCGAACGCGAAACGTTTATCTCGACCACGGACGACGGAGTGGATATACGTGTATGGGTACAGCCGCGAGCTTCACGAGACGCAATAGCCGGGGAGTACCGCGGCTGTTTGCGTGTCTACGTGAGCGCGCCTCCCGTCAGGGGTGGGGCGAACAAAGCCGTGGAACTCCTGTTCTCGAAGCTGCTGGACGTTAGCAAGGGCTCGGTATCCGTCATGGAGGGCAAAACACAGAGAGAAAAGGTTGTGCGGGTTGTTGGCGTTGGTGTGGATGAGATAAAGGAGGCGTTGGCTCAGAGAAAACATTAAGAGGGTTGTGCGGATACGGGTTTGACAGAGCAAGTTGCAGAGACGAGGAAGGTTCATAGCCACTAATATGGAAAGGAATTCTCATCATGGTTTTGCGAATAATCAAGCTAGTGTTTATACTCGCGTGTGGTGCCGTTGGGTATCTGGCCGGCAAGACGATACAGCCCGAACTATGGCTCTACTGGGCCGTTCCCGCAGCCATCGGCGTCATCGTCGCCGGAATCCTGATCTTCATTGAGAGCCGGCTGGACAAGAGCACGTTCGAGAGGCTTATGCCGCCCGTGCTCGGTCTCTTTGTGGGGCTTGTGGCGGGCGAGTTTCTTGTGAGGTATGTGTGCCCTCTATGGTTCCCGAACATCACGGAGCCTGTACAGTTCTTCATGACATCGTCGCTCATGTTGGTGCTCGGCTACTTCGGACTCATTCTGGGCGTTACGAAAACGGCGAACCTGGGGTTCATATCCACCGCCCAGTTGCGGGACAGGTTCGGTGGCGTGGATGCCAAAATACTGGATACGAGCGTGATCATCGATGGCCGCGTAGCCGACATTGTAAGGATCGGCTTTATCGAAGGCCGAATCATCATACCTTCGTTTGTGTTGAAGGAACTGCAGCAAATAGCTGACTCGGCCGATAGCATCAAGCGGGCTCGCGGCAGGCGCGGGCTGGATATCGTGCACGAGATTCAGACGACCCGCGACAGGAGAATCGCCGTGGATGTCGTCAACGAGGAGATTCCCGACGTAGCAGAGGTCGACGCGAAGCTGGTCACTCTGGCGAAGCAGCTCGACGCGAAGATAGTCACGAACGACTTCAACTTGAACAAGGTCGCTCAAATCCAGGGCGTTTCGGTGCTCAACATAAACGATCTGGCTAATGCGCTTAAGCCGGCGGTGCTGCCAGACGAGACAATGACCGTCAAGCTTATCAAGGAGGGGAAGGAGCCGTCACAGGGTGTCGGATATCTGGATGACGGGACGATGGTCGTCGTCGACGGCGGCAAACACTATCTCGGCCAGCAGGTGAGCGTTGTCGTGACCAGCGTGCTCCAGACAGCCGCCGGCAGAATGATATTCGCCCGCATCGAGCGAGTGCTCTCGCAGTCCCGGTCGAGGAGACGCTAGCGCTGAGCGGAGTAGCGGTTGACCCGGTCCGGACGGTGACGCGTGTGGTGGAGGTAGCCTCACGATCGAAGATATAGCCGTTCTCATAGCTGCCGGCGGCAAAGGCGTTCGCATGGGCTCGATCACGCCGAAGTCTTTCCTCGATCTCGAGGGACGGCCAATCGTTTTGCGAACGCTCGACGTCTTCGTCAATTTGGGCCTGGCACAGGATCTCGTGATAGTAACCGCCGGCGGCGACGTCGAGCCGATGCGTTTACTCGTCGAAGCCGCGTTTGGTGAGAGGCTCAAGCCGGCTATCGTCAGTGGTGGTCCGGTCAGGCAGGAATCCGTGTACAACGGGCTACAAGCCATTGGCTCCGGCGCCGGCATTGTCGTGATTCACGACGCCGTCCGGCCCTTTGTCGAGCCGCGATGCGTCACTGAATCCATCGAAGCTGCAAGAGCACACGGTGCCGCTATCGTCGCCTGTCCGGCAGTCGATACGATAGTCGAGGCCGAGCCCGACGGGTTCCTTTCCCAAACGCTTAACCGCGAGTCGCTCTGGCACGTGCAGACGCCGCAGACGTTTCGCCGGGAGCTGATCGTCGAAGCCCACGAAAACGCCCGCAAGGACGGGGTCGTGGCAACGGACGACGCGGCTCTCGTGCGACGCATGGATCGTCCCGTCTGCATAGTCAGGGGCGCGCGCAGCAACATCAAGATAACAACGCCCGAGGATCTTGCATTCGCGTCCGAACTTGTGAGGAGTTCCTCGACATGACCGTCCGAACGGGTTTGGGCTACGATATCCATCGGCTTGCCGACGGCAGACGGCTGGTACTTGGCGGCGTCGAGATCGAGCATCCCCGGGGCTTGCTGGGCCATTCGGATGCTGACGTGCTCGCCCACGCCGTTATAGACGCACTGCTCGGCGCTGCCGCTCTCGGCGACATAGGCACGCATTTCCCCGATACGGACGAGCAATACAAGGACGCCGACAGCTGCGCGTTGCTGGCGACCGTGGCGTCAATGGTCCGGGGGCACGGGTTCGACATTCTCAACGTCGACTCGACCGTCGTGGCGCGCGCGCCGAAGCTTGCCCCGCACATCGCCCCTATACGCTCGCGATTGGCCGAAGCGATGGATCTGCCGCTCGACCGCGTCTCCGTCAAGGCCAAGACCGGCGACGAACTGGGGCCGGTCGGGGAAGGCAGGGCGATAGCGGCCTATGCTATTGCTCTCGTTCGTTGCGGACCCGAAGGGGATTGAGCCCGCAAAGCCGTGGCCTATGAACACACCAGTCAGAAACGCAAACAGCGACTCGACCAGCTCGTCTTCGAACACAAGCTCGCCCCGACCCGTGAACAGGCCCGGCGGTTAATACTCGCCGGCAAGATATTCGTCGACGGCCAGCGCATAGACAAACCCGGCAAGAAGATGTCCGCGGACTGCAAGGTCGAGCTCCACGGTGCTCAACCCAAGTACGTCAGCCGCGGCGGTGAGAAGCTTGAATCGGCCATCGAGCAGTTCAACCCGGACGTCGACGGGTGCGTGGCAATCGACGTCGGCGCGTCTACCGGCGGGTTCACCGACTGCCTGCTGCAACACGGAGCCCGCAGAGTCTACGCCGTCGACGTCGGTTACGGACAGTTCGCGTGGAAGCTCAGGCAGGATCCACGGGTAGAGCTTATCGAACGAACCAACATCAGGTACTTCGACCCCGCTATACTCGACGAACAACCGTCTCTGGCGACGATAGACGTCTCGTTCATAGGTCTCAGGCTTGTCCTGCCGGTAGTCGCAGACCTGCTGACGCCCGACGGCGGGATCATCGCTCTCGTGAAACCGCAGTTCGAGGCCCCTCGCGAGAAAGTCGGCAAAGGAGGCGTCGTTCGCGACCCTGCCGCACGCGACGAAGCCGTCGAATCCGTCCGGAACGCCGCACTCGAGATCGGCCTCACCGTCGCCGGCACCATACCCTCGCCGCTCGCCGGCCCCGCCGGCAACATCGAGTTCTTCATCTACCTGCACAAACGTCCCTGACCGAACGCCATTCATGTTATAATGTGCCCGTGAAACGCTACGGATTTGTTCCAATCAAAAGGCAAGCCGTGAGACTGAAGCCTTTGTCTGCCCTGCTGCCACTTGTCCTGGCGAGCGTTGTTGCCGGTTGTGCTCCCCGGGACGAAGCGCCCGCGAGCGATATTCCCCGTGTCCGGGTGGGGATGGTCTTTGACGCGGGCGGCAAGGACGACAAATCCTTCAACACCGCGTGCTGGACCGGTGCGGTACGCGCCCGGAAGGAGTTCGATATCGAGCTGAAAGACGTCGAGCCGGGCGATCCCTCCGCGGTCGAAGCCGCCATTCAGACGCTGGCCGACGCCGGGTTCGACCTGATAATAGGCGTGGGTGGCGCGAACGCGCCCCACCTCGAGGATGCCGCAAAACAGCACCCTGACCTGAAGTTTGCGGTCGTTGACGACGCGGGCGGTGTTCTACAACAACCCAACGGCGCGTCACTCGTCTTCGAAGAGCACGAAGGCGCGTTTCTCGTCGGGATGATAGCTGCCGCCAAGAGTCACACTGGCGTCATAGGGTTCGTCGGCGGCATGGACATTCCGCTGATACGCAGGTTCGAGCTTGGATACGAGGCCGGCGCCAAACATATCAACCCCGACGTCGTCGTGTTGCAGAACTACGCCGGATCGACGGCCGGGGCGTGGACCAACCCGAACCGGGGCAAAGAGCTCGCGAGGTCGCAGTACGACCGCAACGCCGACGTTATCTTCGCCGCCGCAGGCACAACCGGTCTCGGCGTATTCGACGCTGCTGAACAGGAAAACAAGTATGTCATCGGTGTGGACGCCAACCAGAACTATCTCAAACCCGGCCACGTGCTCACCAGCATGCTCAAACGGTCCGACGTCGCCGTCTACGAGACTATCAAGAGCGTCGTCAACGATGGGTTTGCCGGCGGCCGCAAGGTCTACTCTCTTCGCAACGACGGTATCGGATACGCCGTCGACGACTACAACCGCGACATACTCCCGTCGGGTATCATCGAGCAGGTCGAGGAAGCCAAGCGCAGGATAGTCTCCGGCGAACTCGTCGTGCCGGACTATCTCAAAGAGAACACATGAACAATTGTCTCTAGAAAAGGTACAGACAAAATGAGAAACATTGCAGCGGTTCTCCCCTTATTGGTGGTCATGCTCCTGATGGGAGCCAGCTGCATCCACGCAGCGGAGCCGCCAAAGCAAGCCCGCAAGGAAGCGAAGAAGACCATCGATCTCCGAGCACTTCCGGGAACGAGCGTGACGGTGCTCGCTCAGGATTGCGGGTATTTCCCGGTTATCGCCAGGCTCGGCGGAGAACGCGTTATAGTCGTCTACCGGGCAGGCGGAGGCCACATGGGCATCGGCGGCAGGCTCGAAGCCGTCACGTCCTCGGACGGCGGCCAAACGTGGCGTAAACCGACGATAGTCGCCGATGGTCCGAAGGATGACCGCAACCCTGCTGTCGGCGTGACGCGGTCAGGCGATATCGTCGTCGCTTACCATGTCAACGGCAACTATGCCGGCCCCAAAGAGTACGTTCCGCAGAAGGGCGACTTCGCTACCGCGCTCACCCGGTCGTCGGACGGCGGCCGCACCTGGACCGAGCCGTACCCTCTCAACCTCCCCAGCTTCAACGGGATGTCGCCGTACGGCCAAACGTTTCACATGACGGACGGGTCGCTCGCAATGCCCATCTACGGCATGCCGAAACGTGACGAGGACAAGATCCCCGGCGCAACAAAGGACGCGAGCTATCTCATCCGGTCGCGCGACGGCGGGAAGACGTGGGGCGAACCCATCGCTATCGCTCCGGAGATGAACGAGACGGCGTTCACGTACACGCGAGACGGCACTCTTGTCGCAGTTATGAGAAGCGCAGAAAACGGAGCTCTCTACGTCACCCGCAGCCCGAACGAAGGCAAGAGCTGGTCGGAGCACGAGCACCTCGTCCAGATTCGGCCGGCGTGCATCACGCGGCTGTCAACCCACCAGTTGCTCGTCGTCTACGGGTACCGCAAGCACCCGTTCGGCGTGCGCGGCCTGATAGGCGACCCATCCGGCACGAACTGGCGACACGACCGCGAGCTCGTCTTCGACGACACGCTCGGCAACGGCGACTGCGGGTACCCCAGCACGGTCCGGCTCGACAACGGCCGCATGCTGACCGTCTACTACTCGACCCGCGGCACCAGCGGAGACGCCTGGAACGACGAGGGCGCCCGCTGTGTTCTCGTCAGGTACCGCGAGAGCGAGATCCTGGACCAACTCGGCGACTTCTGAAGCCCGGACATATAGCATGCGATTTCAGCCGCATACGCCACAACTGCTACGCCGGGTTGGTTGACAGCCGCAGCGGAACAGTGTAGAATTCGCCCGTGGCAATACCGGGGCGGAGTCCGTGTTTCTTGCGTTTGGAGGCGGTCCAGTAGATGTACGAAGCGTTTTACGGCTTACGCGAAAAACCGTTCAACCTTACCCCTGATCCACGATTCCTGTTCCTGAGCGACAAGCACAAAGAGGCGTTCGCACACCTGCTCTACGGGATAAAGTACCGGAGCGGGTTCGTCGAGATAACCGGAGACATAGGCACCGGCAAGACGACCATATGCCGCACCCTTCTGCGCCAGATAGACCCAAAGACAGAAGTGGCGTTCATCTTCAACCCGGGTCTTTCGGAGATCGAGCTGCTCAAAAGCATCAACGAAGACTTCGGGATCGCATCGAAAGGCACGACAAAGAAAGAGCTGATAGACGAGCTCAACACCTACCTGGTAACCCAGCGCAGCAAGGGAAAGAACGCCGTCCTCGTCATAGACGAGGCGCAGAACCTAGCGCCCGAGGTGCTCGAACAGGTTCGTTTGCTCTCGAACCTCGAGACTGAAACGGAGAAGCTCCTCCAGATAATCCTGCTCGGCCAGCCCGAGCTTCGGGCCTTGCTGTCTCTGCCGGAGCTGCGCCAGCTCGACCAGAGGATTACCGCTCGGTACCACCTCAAACCGCTCGATGAACGGGAGTCCGTCCAGTACATTGCGCACAGGCTCAAGAAAGCCGGCGCCGGCGACACGATCAAGTTTACACGGGGCGCTCTCAAACGCATCTTTGCTTTCTCCGGCGGCACCCCGCGCCTGATAAACGCTGTCTGTGACCGGGCGCTCCTCATCGGCTACAACGAAGAAACCAAGCGTATCAACAAGAAGATCATCCAGAAGGCGGAGCGGGAGATACGGGGCGACTTGAAGGTCGGTAAGAAAGCCGGCCCAAGCCGGGTCTTTCCGGCGCGGCTGGCTCCCTACGCGGCGCTCACGGTTGTGCTCGCGATGGTTGCCGCGTTCGGCTTGGGCACCGGATACATCTACTATACTAGCTATCAGGATACGCTTGCAGTCCTCAACCGAGTCGCCGAGGCCGAAAATAGCACGCCTGACCCGGCACCCGTATCCGTGGCGCTCTCCCTTCCCGCTCCTGAAGAGGCCGTGCCGCTCGACGAGCCTCCCGAGGTACCGAACCCCGAAGCGTTCCTGGAGAAGTTCATGGAACTGGCACGAAACGTCGATCTTCCGGCGGCGCGTGCGAACGCCGTCGACCGGATGCTTAAGCTGTGGGGTGTCGAGTTGCGCCCGGACGTTGACCCGGCAGTTGACCGGTTTATCGATATGACGTCTCTCCACGGCATGCGGTGCAGCCTTGTGCGAGCAAACATCAACATGTTGAAGGCACTGGACTACCCGTTTGTCATGCAGTTGTTCCTGCCGGGGGAGACCCAACCACTCTACCTGTCCGTTGCGCGCGTTGTAGATGACAAAGCGATGATATGCCTCGGCGAGGACGAGGTGCAGGAGATGTCTTTCGAGGTGCTCGAGAATTACTGGTACGGCAAAGCATACATCTTCTGGCGCGATTTCGCCGTCGTCGAGGAACTTTTGGCTCAAGGTCAGCAGGGCAAGTCCGTCGAGTGGGTACAGCAGGCGCTTCACAATCTCGGCTACTACCGGGGCGAGATGTCCGGCGTTTATGACGACCAAACGCGTGAGGCAGTCAGACAGTTTCAGAGTACTATGAGGCTGGATGACGACGGCGTCGTAGGGCCCGAAACTCGGATGGCCATTTACAGCGCCGACCCGCGGTATCCAACACCGTCTCTCAGAGCAGTACAAAGCGAGGTGGTTGTGACGTCATGAGTTCCATTCTTGATGCACTGAAGAAAATCCAGTCGCGACAACAGGAGATTGACCTCAACGAGGAGCCCGATATCGAGACCGCCGAGAAGCTGGTCGTCGATGAGGACAAACCCGCCCGCAGCATCACGTTGGACTTGACGCCCAAGCTGATCGCGCTCTGCGCCGTCTGCGTTGTCGCCTTGGCCGCTCTTTCGGGCGGCCTTGTGTATCTCCTCGGCGCGAAACGAGAGAGTCCGGTTGGCCAGGCGCCCGTTCATGCACCGGTTGTTGCGTCGCCGGAGCAAACATCGCCCACGAGCGACCCTGCGTCACGCTCCATACCAACCACCGCACCGGCAGAGGTCGCCACTATCGAACAGTCGACCGTGCCTGCTGTTGCCGTGGTGGAGCCTGCTGCGCCGTCCGTCCCACAAGACGCCGCACGTGAAGAGGTTACACCCCGGGCCGCTGCGCAACCCGAACCGCCCGTGCCTCTTAAAGAGGTCGTGGTTCCTCCGGCTGTGCCGGTTGCTTTGACCGAGCCCGAGCCAGCATCCCCGCCGCCCGATACAGGAATCCAAGAACGACCGCTCGCACCCGCTCCGGAGCCTCCGGCCGCTGTGCAGCCCCCGGCAGAAGCCGTCGCGACCGCACAGGTTGATCAGCCGCCGCCCGGATTGCCCAAGCTGACGATCAACATGCTGAAATCGGCTACGCCCGCCAACCCGGTTCCGTCTGCAGTGGTTAACCTGACACCTGTCAGGGTCGGGGACGTTGTGGAGGGTGCGCGTGTCGTCGAAATCAGGGACATGGAGAAGGTCGTAGTCTTCGAATACCAAGGCTACCAGTTCAACGTGAAATTCTGACCGGCCGGTTTCGTCAGCGCAATAATGAGCAGGATGGGCCGCGCCCGGCTCAATCGCAACGACGGTTACGTGGTCTCTGTTTCCTCGGGCTCTGGCGGTTTCAGCAATTCCCGGTTTATGGTTATCCTCGCTCTGCTCCGAAGATACTCGAGCCAATCGCGCGTTATATCGACCTGTTTGGTACGCAGCATCGACTCCTTCAGCTCTTCCTTCTCCTCGTCAAACTTCTTCCAATCCACAGGAATGTGCTCGACCACTTCGAAGAGGTACGGACGATCGTTCACCAGGATCGGGCCGGCCAGTTTGCCGGGCGCTAGCGCGAACGCCAGCTCGCTCAGCTCTTCGCTCCTGCCAACACCGGGTACGGACGCCTCACGCGCAAATTCCGTGGATTCCTTAACCTTGTCGCCGTAACTCTCGTCAATCCCCGCAAGATCGTCGAGCCGTTCGACCTGCTTGGCCAGCTTCTCAACCTTTGCCGCACCCAGCTCGTTGGCCTTCTCCCGCGTGATAGTGGTCTTGATCCGTTCCTCGACCTCTTCAAAAGGCGATATCGCCGAGTCGCGTTTCTCAACAACCTCGATGATGAAGTAGTTGCGCTGGATCTCGACCGGTCCCGCCACAGCTCCTTCGTCGAGCGAGAACGCTGCCGCCACGAATTCCTCTGCCATCCCTACATCCCTCAGGAATCGTGTCCTCTCGTCGAACCTGTCCGTCTCCTTGACCTCGATCGACATCTCTGCGGCAGTCGCGTCCAGACCCTTCTCCCGGGCGCTCTCCGCGAGAGATTCCGCCGTGGCCGCAATCTTTTCGAGCGTCTCGTCGCTCGCCTCTGTCCTCAGCAAAATGTGGCGGGCCTTGACTTGGACTTCGTCATCCTCGGTCTTCTTGTCTTCGACCTTTATGATGTGGTATCCGTACGTCGTCTTGACCGGTTCCGAAACAGTGCCGGGCTCGAGACCGAACGCCGCCTCTTCGAACTCCTTCACCATGCGGCCTTTCGTGAACCATCCCAGGTCCCCCCCCTTGTCCTTCGAGCCGGGATCTTCCGAGAACTCCGTCGCGAGTTCGCCGAAGTCCGCGCCGCCGACTATCTTGTCGCGAACCTCTTGCGCCTTCGCAAGAACAGACTCTTCGTCCTTCTCGGACGGTTTGATCTCGATCTTCGCATACTTCGCTTTCACCTGGTCCGGATGTCTGAATTCCTCTTTGTGATCGTCGTAGTAGGTCCCGGCGTCTTCGTCGGTCACCTCGACCTGGTCTTGGAAGTCCGCGCCACGCAACGTGAAATACTTTATCTTGACCTTCTCGTTATCCGACGCATACCGCTGGCGCAACTCCTGCTCGGTCACCTTGGCGGCTGCTGTCACAGACCCGAGAACACGCTGCGAGGCAATCTGGTCTTTCATTGAGGCGTAGAGTGCCGCCCAGTTTACCGGACTGTTAATGAAGGCGTTCCATGCAGCCGCGTCAAACCTGCCGTCCTTCTGGAATCGGGGAAAACTCTTGAGCTGTTGCTCGACCGCGTTGTCGCTTACGGGCACCTTCAGCCGGCGGATCTCCTGGAGCGTCAACAGTTCGTCGATTATCGAGTCCAGCACCTGATCTTCAACACCCAGCATCTCGAGGATCGACTCGTCAAGGTTTTGCCCGTACTGACTCCGTAACTGTTCCAGGCGCATCGCATATCCTCGACGGAACACGCGCAACGGCACTTTCTCCTTATTGACGATGATCAGCGCCTCCTCCTCCGGGTTCTTTTCTCCGGTGCCACGCCCGAAAAACCCGCCCCACATCACGAAGCTCGGTATGATGACTATCGCCACACCGATGAGTATCTTCTTGTAATGTTTCCGCAACGACGTCATCATTGTGAGCGGCCCTCCGCAAGACAGATCATTCGATTTCTAGATAGGTACAAGATAGTAAACCTCCCTGTCGCCGGCACGCGGTACCCGGCGACGCCATCTCGATTCCGAGATACCTGCCGGTTCTGTCCCTTTCACAAACGCCTGGACTATCGTATCCTGCTCCTTGTAACCGGCGGGCACTCTCAACCCTGATTCCTGGTCGACACGCACAAGACCAACCGTGTCCGGCTTCTCAAAATCCCGCTCTGGGATTTCCGACAACGCTCCCTTCATAAACTCAGTCCATATCGGGCACGCCAGCCAGCCTCCCGTCATACCGTGCGCAATCTTGTCACGGCCAAGAAACTTATTGTCGTCAAACCCGCACCAGACGCTGCACACCAGATCGGGTGTATAGCCCGTGAACCACGCATCCTTAAATTTGTCCGTGGTACCCGTCTTTCCCGCCGCCGGTCGGCCAAGGTCCTGAGCGTTCTTCCCGGTTCCACGTTCGATAACGCCTCTCATCATATGCGTCAGTACGTATGCCGTCTCCTCCGAGACAACGATACGATGTCGCTGCTGGCATTGCTCGAGCACCAGGCCGTCGGGGTCCGTCACCTTGGTTATCATGATCGGCTCCGACGAAACCCCGCCGTTTGCAAAGCTGCCGTACGCAGAGGCCATCTCGATCACCTTCACGCCCGATGCGCCCAGTGCCAGCGCCAGGTTGTGGTCGAGCTTCTGCTTTATTCCCGCCTTGCGGACCACACCTATTGTCCGGCCTATACCGACCGTCCGGAGCAGCTTGACGGCCGAGACGTTAAGCGACTCTTCAAGCGCTGTTTGCAGCGTCACCTCGCCGAAAAACCCCTCCTTCTCGTAGTTTTCGGGCTCCCACCGTTTCCGCTCGCCCGTCACCGGGTCCGGCGGGTTGATGAACAGGATTGGCGCGTCGAAAATGATGTCCGACGGCGTGTACCCCCTCTCGAGCGCCGTCGCCCAGACAAACGGCTTGAAAGAGGAACCGGGCTGCCGCACGGCCTGTGTCGCACGGTTGAACTCGCTTTCGGAGAAGTCCCTCCCTCCGACCATTGCCCGCACGTAGCCCGTCTCGGGATCGAGCGCTACAAGCGCGATCTGCAGGTCTTGCGGATCGCCAACCCTCTGGCTCGTCGTCTCGCGCCTGTTCTCCACGTACCACGTGTAACCGTTGCTCACCGCCTCTTCCGCGGCCTTCTGCATCCTCGTGTCCAGTGTCGTTTTGACCGTCAGGCCGCCCCTGTAGAGCCTGTCATACCCGTGCGTGGCCAGCAGTTGACGGCGGACCTCCTCGACGAAGTACGGCGCTATCTTCTCCTTTCGTTCCAGAGCCTCTCCCAGAACGATCGGCTGGCTCACTGCTTCCTCGTACTGCTCGCGAGTAATGTAGTTGTTCTCGAGCATCGCTCCCAGCACGATGTTGCGACGGGTCCGTGATTTCTCCGGGTTTAGTTTGGGGTTGTATCTGGTGGGTGCCTGCGGTATCCCCGCAAGGGTGGCGCATTCGGCCAGCGTGAGATCGTTCACCGGCTTGCCGAAGTATGTTCGCGCGCCTTCTCCCACGCCGTATGCGCTCCCGAGCAACACCTGGTTCAGATACATCTCGAGTATCTCGTCCTTGGTGAACTTCTTCTCTATCTGCAACGCAACAAACAACTCGCGAAGCTTGCGACGGTACGTGCGCGCCGTCGACACGCCCAGGTCCAGGTTGCGAGGCAACTGCTGGGTTATCGTGCTGGCGCCGCCCGTGATTCTGCCTGCTTGCAGGTTGTCCACCGCTTTCTTCACAATACGTGTCGGCCTGAACCCCCAATGCTCGTAGAACAGGTGGTCCTCGATCGCCAGATATGCCAGCTTCAACTCATCGGGCACTTCGTCAATCGAGACCAGAATCCTTTTCTGGATCCCGAAGTCCGCCAGCAGCACGCCATCACTCGAGTAAATGCGCGTGCTCAGGCTCGGGCGGTACTTGTCCAGCTCGGCTATCTGGGGACTTTCGCGCACCAGGCCCGCAACAACGCCTGCGCTCGACCCGGCCAAAATCGCCAAAATGATCGCAAACGCCCACGTTGCCTTGCCGCCGAGAAAGTTCGATTTCTTGTTACGTCCCATGCTTACACCATTCTGCAATCGTTATCCGGGTACACATATTCTACCACCACAGTTGGTTCGGTTGCAATTGACCGGCCTCGTTGCATCACCCCCGGATGGTCGCGGTCAGGCCTGCGAGCCAATGATGCCGCCGCCAACGACAACCTCGCCTGCGTAAAAGACCGCTGATTGGCCCGGTGTCATGGCGCGTTGCGGGGCGTCGAACCGGACCAGCACCCTCCCCGTTTCCTGCGGCACAACTGTCGCCGGAGCTGCCTCGTGGCGGTACCGTATCTTGACATCCGCACGGAGTTCCTGATCGGGCGAACTGAACGCGATCCAGTTAACATCACGCACCCGGCAGGAATCGGAGAACACGTCCTCAGCCTGACCCACAACCAGACTGTTGCTCTCAAGGTCCAGGCTCACCACGTACAGCGGCTCGCGTGCGGCGATCCCAAGCCCTTTCCGCTGCCCGACAGTATAGAAAGGCAGCCCGGTATGCTCTCCGAGTTTCCGTCCGGAGCGGTCGACGATCGGGCCCGGTTTGATAGCATCCGGATACCTGGCGCGAAGAAACGCTCTGTAGTCATCTCCCGGCACAAAACATATCTCCTGGCTCTCGGCCTTCCCTGCCGTTGGCAGGCCCAGCTGTCTCGCCAGCGAGCGCGTCTCCGTCTTTGTCATCCCGCCGACCGGGAACAACGCACGGCCCAGCTGTTCCTGGCTCAGCCGGTACAGGGCGTAGCTCTGGTCCTTCAGCGGATCGAACCCTTTCACGAGCAGCCACCGCTCCCTGCCCTCGTCAAGTCTCACCTGTGCATGATGGCCTGTCGCGACGGTTTCGGCACCCAGCTTCTGCGCTTCCTGCAACAGCCGCCCGAACTTTATCGTCGGGTTGCAGAAGACGCACGGGTTGGGTGTCTCACCCTTCAAATACGCCTGACAGAACGGTTCGATGACGAATTCCTCGAACTCCTCGCCGCAGTCCAGGACATGATGGTCGAACGAACACTGTTCCGCGACCGCACGCGCACCTTCAACTGACGCCGATGCGCGAGACTGCAACTCCTCACCGTCGCGCTCGCCGAACAGGTTCAGAGTGACACCTACGACCTCGTACCCTTCATCCGAGAGGATGGCGGCGGCAACGGAACTGTCCACGCCGCCGCTCATGGCGACGACTACTCTGGAGTTGCTCATACAAGGGTGGGCTGGTTGTTACAACGTTTCGGGTTCGGGCTGCTGATCGACGGCTGGTTCCTGCGACCGCATCACACACCGGCCCTCGAAGACGAACCCCTCTTCCATCGCCGTCCCGGCTGGCGGCGCGACAACGTCACCGAACAGGCGGCCCGTTGAGAGGACCTCGAGCTTCCTCGCCGCGTTGATGTTGCCGTGAACCTCGCCTGCGATGGTCACCTCAGCTGCTTCGATGTCCGCCTGCACCGACCCCGTCTCCCCGACCATGACCGCACCGTTGCAGGTTATGCTGCCCTCGACTTCGCCGTCGATACGCAAGAATCCTGCGCACCGTATCGTACCCGACAGGTACGACCCTTCGGCCAGAACCGTGTTGACCGAGTTGCTCGAGAACTTCGGTTTCTTCGATCTTACCATGGTACCCCTCACCGCCTCCTTGGTCCGACAGGGCCGAGGAACGCGCTTCAGTTTATCATGTACTTGTACGGATTTACGGTCTTGCCGTTCAGGTACACCTCGTAGTGGACATGGGCGCCTGTTGTCCGGCCTTTGTTACCCTCGAGCGCGATCGGGTCGCCGCGCTTCACCCGGTCGCCTTTCTTCACGAGCAGCTTGTGGTTATGCGCGTATCGGGTCTTGAAACCGAACCCGTGGTCTATCGACACAACATAGCCAAGCCCGCTATCCCAGCCGGCGGACGACACCACGCCGTCCGCGGTAGCTACAACCTCCGTCTTCCAGGGCCCTACAACATCCGTGCCCGAATGGAACGTTCGTCTCCCGCTCAACGGATCCTTGCGGTACCCGTACCCTGACGAAATCCACGCGTTCTCCGGATCGACAGGCCATATCGACGGCGTTGCAGCAAGCCGCACCTGCTCTGTCTCCATGACGTCCAGTATCTCTGCGAACGCTTGTTCCCGTGCAAGAAACTCCAGCTTCAGTTCAGAAGGTTCGAGAAACTCGTATGAAATCGGCCCGATCGGGATATCTTCCTCAACCACTTCCTCTGAATCGTCAACCCCGGGACCGCCCTGGGCTGCCGTGCCATCCTCCTCGGAGGATACCGGCCGTCGGCCCAACCCCGTCATTGCCCGCAACTTGTCCTCAAACTCCGTCAGCCGCGCCATATCGTTATTCATCTCGCCCAGCTCGTCACGCAATTGCTGGTACGCTGCCTCCTTCTCGTTCAGCGCCTCAGTCACTTCAGCGTTCGACCGGCGCAGCTCGCGCGCTTCCTCGCGTTTCGCTGACAGCAGCCCGTACTCAAAAGCGAGATACCCCAGCGTGCACCCCAGCACAGCGAAAAAGACGACCACCGCACGCACCTGCCGCCGCGTAACCCTGAAGTTACGAACCTTGCCCAGTCGCCCGGGCAAGAGCACTAAACGCCACTCGTCTTTCTTCTTCTTCTTATTGTTCTTCTCAGCAGACACAGTCAGTGACTATCTCCCTTTTCGATGCGTCATACTATTCTGCCACAAACATGGCCTATCCGTCAAACGAAAAATGCTCCGAAAAGATGACCATTCAGGCACCGATACAACGTAACCCGCAGATCGGATTGGACTTAGCCCTGCCACCAGCCATGCGACCTCTTAGGCTCCCTTCATCGCGAGCAAGACCATTGAGCCTGCCTCGAAGCCCCCAACCCATTTCGTGCTCGTGCTCCTGCTCGTGATCGTAATCGAAGAACTCAAATGCAGATACGAGAACGTGTACGACAAAGGAGGAACCTGGGGTAATGGACGTCCAATCGAATCATGCACGCCCCCGAACGGCAGCGACGGAAACCTGAACGTGTAGAACACCACCCCGCAAAACGGTCAGGATGGGGGAGAATCGCACGGGCTGCAAATTCAGAAGCTACCGATCAGCCAGCCTGCGGACTTCACGAAGATCGCGTGCGACCATCAGCAACTGTCTTCGTTCGATCCCCCGGTCGCGATGTGATTCTCGATCTCCCCGGAGAGCTGGTCCATGAAGGCTCTGGCTTCCTCGAACCATCCCTCGACATCTTCGCGTTCGAAGACCGCCAGATCGTGGTAGTCGCCCTTGTGTCTGCGTTCAAAAAGACGCTGATAGAAGTCGCCGGTTTCTACAGGCAACCGGCCGGTCCTTATCCAATGACGCACGAACAGTGACCGGACGCCGCTGTGTTTGGCGGAATGCAGCTGTGCCGTAAACAGGAGGGCGGTCACCATGTAGAAGCAGGCGTAGTAGAGGCGGTTCACAGCGCCACGAAGGTGACCATTATCGAGGAGCAGTCGGGCTTCTTCCATTGTCTCTTCTGCTCCCGCCATGCGAAGGCGAAGATACCCCACTTCCTCAGGCTTCACAATTCTATTGCATCCCGCTCGATTTCTAGGTGAAAAGGTGAGACCCGTACGATGCTGGTATCCCATTGACGTCTGTCGCAAAACATCGTCGAGACTGCCGCCCCTGTTGCTATTTCAAGCTCGAAGAGGGCTTTGTAGATGACATCCTCTTCAGTGGCAGACAACCGTTGACTCGTCAGGACGAGGATATCATAGTCCGACTCGGAATCCTGCGTTCCTCTCGCATAGCTGCCATAGAGTAGCACCTTCGAGGTTGGCAGGAATCCCTGAATGAGTTGCTTGACGTCACGCAGGAACGCTTTGTCTTGCTCGGAAACGGCGTTGGTGTGCTCAATCGTTACCATGTTGCTCAACCTATTGCCGAAGCGCCCCAACTCTCGACACCATTGCGCTATCTTGATTATACACTATCAGCCGCTGTCCTGCACACACCCTGTTGTGATCTCCACTTCCAAGTTATCTCCCTGCGTCCAGGAACGTTGACCGGCAGTGGTGTTGGGTCGAACACAAGGTTCGGCCCTGGGAGGGGGTTTGTGTAGGGGCATGGCGCGCCGTGCCCTTACAAGTCGAGGGTGGCATAGGCTGGAAGAATTTGGATCGCCAGTGTCAGCCTTCTAAATGCGGCTTGAGCGATAGGCAGAGCGCGTGATATTGTAGACGCCGACAATAACTCATCTGTCGATTCGGCTTGCAAGGAGAGTTGCACTGTGACGGTACCGGCGGTGGAAACGCGGAGGGTCTCGAAATCGTTCGGGCCAGTCCGGGCGAATATCGATGTGGATTTCTCGGCGCAGCCGGGCGAGATACACGGTATCGTCGGCGAGAACGGTGCCGGCAA
>CAZGCA010000057.1:0-41287 GCA_964524145.1 uncultured bacterium
GTCGAGCAACTGGCAGTCTACCACGAGCGTTCGCTCAGGCCAGTCGCCGGCCTGACCCGTCAGCAACGGTACGAGCGTTGAACCGTCGAACGTCACCTCCTCGGGTTTCTCGAGCCCGCACATCTCGATCAGCGTCGGCAGCAGGTCGATATGAGCCGTGAGCCGATCGATGTCCCGGCTGCTATTAAGCCCGCCCGCCGGCCAGCGAATAAAGCACGGTACACGATGCCCGCCGTCGTACGGCGACACCTTCTTTCCACGCATCCCGTCGTTGTACCCCTTGGTGATCATTCCCTGCCGGTTGAGCGTGACGCCGCCTGCCGATCCGTTGTCGGTCATGAAGATGAGGATCGTGTTCTCTTCGAGACCGAGTTCTGAGAGGCGGTCCGCCAGCCGGGCCATGTTGTCGTCCAGGTTGGTGATCATCCCGTAGAACTCGGGGCTCGGCACGTCTGCACCGGCGTACATGTCGCTGTACTCTTTGGCCACGTTGAACGGGTTGTGCGGTGCGTTGACCGGGAGGTAACAGAAAAACGGGCGGTCCTTGTTGGTCTCGATGAAATCGAGCGCCGCGTCGAACCACACGTCGGTGCAGTAGCCGGGGAACTTCTTCGGCCTGCCGTTGTGCCAATAGGTGTCGTCGAAATAGTCGTTGCCCCAATAGTCGGGCGTCTCGCCTACACCGCCTCCGCCGTGCACCAGCACTTCCTGGAACCCGCGTTCCTGCGGCCTACACGGGTAGTTGTCGCCAAGATGCCACTTGCCGAAGATGCCCGTACGGTAGCCTGCGGCAGCAAAGACGTCGGCCATCGTCACCTCGTCTCTGCGCAGGATCGACCTCCCCATCATGACATGCCATATGCCCGTCCGGTTGCAGTAGCGTCCCGTCATGAGTCCCGCGCGCGTCGGCGCACAGGTCGGAGCGACATGGAAGTTCGTGAGATGGGCGCTCTGCGCGTGCAGCTTGTCGATGTTGGGCGTCTTGACGATCGGGTTGCCCAGACATGCCAGGTCGCCGTAGCCCTGGTCGTCCGTCATTACCAATACGAGGTTCGGCCGGTCTCGGCTGGGGATCTCGGCCGCGCGCACAACTCGAGATACGGCCAGGGATAACGCGCCGATACCTATGCTCCCGAGGAAATCACGGCGCGTCGTACCGAACGAACTCTCTGGTTTTCTCTTCGGCTGTGTCAAAACGCTTAGTCGTTGATCCCCGCCAGGCGTTTCACCATCTGTTTGCGCGATTCTAGGTCGTACTGCGAGGTGATGGCTATGTTCTCCATGATGGGAGAACCGCCACCGTGATAGTTGCCTATCGATGCCACGCCCGATGCTGACGAGCAGAGCAGGTCACCGACGTAACGCCACAACTGGGCGGCGTCTTCCGCGGAAACGTCCGGGTTGCGCATGATGTACTTGTGGAGCAGGTCTTTCGTCTCGGGATTGACGAAGTCGCCCTCGTACGGGAACGTCGCTGGCATTCCTCCGGACAGATCGGTGAGTATCTCGGCCTCGCGGTATACGGCCTCGCCGGTCAGGCAGCGGCCCACGTTGCTGTATATGGAATGGGGTATATAGCTGCCGGGCCCGTACGGCATGGACCCCATCCCGGGGATATACATTTCCGGCTTGCCCAGGTCGGACGCGGTATAGCCCGCTGCGTAACCCAGTTCGGTTGTCATGATGATCTCGGCCAGCCTGTCGCGCACGTGTTTCGCCTTCTGGATGCCGTTGTACTCGGCCACAAGCGCGGCCGTTCCGATCAGCAGGTCGCCGATTGCCGGTTTGCACCCCGAGTAGCTGTGGCGGTGGAAGAGCGCGAAGAGAAGCGCCAGCGCGCCGCCGTGTATCGACTCGCCGCACAGAAACACGCGCTCCCACGGAATGAACGTGTCTTCAAAGATGGTGTAGGAGTCTACCGCGCCGGGAGTGAACCCGCGCGGGAAATGCTGGCGTTTGCGGAGGTTGTGTGCCGAGACAACCTGCTTGACGCCTTCCCAGTCACCGGGTACCGCGAACGCGACCGCCCACTCCGATTCTTCGGGCAGCAGGTACCGCGTCGGGACCACCAGGATCTCGTCGGCGACCGACGCTTCCGAGTTGTGCACCTTGCACCCGCGCACGACGATACCGTCGCTCTTCTTCTCGACCACGTGGACGTAGAGGTCGGGATCTTTCTGTCGGCTCGGCCGTTTCATGCGGTCGCCTTTGACATCCGTCTGGGCGCAACAGCCTACGAGGTCCTCCTTCTGAAACCGTTCAAGCCATTTCAGGAAGTTCTTGTGGTACTCCGTGGACCCGTTGTTCTGTTTGTCCGCCTCGTAGGAGACGGCGTAGATCGCGTTCGCACCGTCTATACCCATGCACCGCTGGATACAGCCGCCGGCCACCTGGCAGAGCATTCGGGTCATGTCCTGTTTCTTGTGAAGGTCATCGGTGTTCTGATGGATGTGGCAGAACCGGCTGATCTTCTCCCCGGTCAGATGCGACGTTGCCGTACAGAGATCCTCGTAGTTCGGGTCGAGCGCGTAGTCGAACGTTGTCCCGATTGTGTTGATGCAGTCCATTTGCAGCTCGTCGTCCCGGTCGATCTTGTTCCCGTCGATGTAGACGTTCCGACGCATCTTTCTCAACCCTTCGATGTACTGTTCCGTCGTTCTCATTCGTCGCTACCTCCGTTCTTCGTGTCCGGAGCAACCCCGGCCAGGTTGCACAACAATGCCGTGATAACAATCTTCCTTTCATACACTGTTCCACATTTCAAACCGTCTTGTCAACATCTCCACGGTTCGACCCGTTTGTAGTCCCGCCTTCAGACGGAAAATACGCTCGTTCCCACGGTCCCCGTGGGAACGCATACTTACAGGGCTCGATGAGCTGTGAGATGTCTGCCTGGACTGGTAGGGCGATATGCATTCCCACGGAGGACCGTGGGAACGAGAACAATTGCTGATCGTCCCTCCGGCACGAACGCGGACGGCAACCCGGTTCGACGGGACATCAAGGCGGCACTCATCACGGGTTGGTTGCTTTTGCCCGGTGGGATGCTGTATAAAAGCGAGGTTCTTGAAGTTCGGGGGTAGGTTGGAGAATCCTGGTAGTATGGAAAATCAGTTTGTCTTTGATCTCCTCGTCATGCTCGTGCTGGCGAAGGTTGGTGAGGATCTGGCACGCCGGTTTCAGCAGCCCGCAATGGTGGGTCAGCTCGTGTTCGGCGTCATTCTGGGCGCGATATACGCGGCCGTGGGAAGGGTGCCTGCCGAGTGGGTCGAATCGTTCGGCGTAATAGGCATCCTGTTGCTTCTGTTTGTCGCGGGGCTCGAGACGAACCTGCGCGAGCTTCTGAAGACGGGCATACCGTCCTCGACGGTGGCGGTATGCGGGGTTGTTGTGCCGTTTGCCGGAGGGTACGTTGTGGCGTCGATGGCGGGGTACGACAACGTCGCCAGCTGTTTCATAGGGGCTTCACTGGTTTCCACGAGCGTGGCGGTCAAAGTCGAGATTCTCAGAGAGCTGAAGATGTTGACCACCCGGCTCGGCACGCTCATAATCGGTTCCGCGGTCATAGACGATGTCATAGGGATATTCATTCTCAGCATACTGCTGGGCTTTACGGGTGGCAGCATCACGCTTTCGGGTGCGGTCATGCTCGGGGTGTACGTTGTGCTCTTCGTTGGCCTGTCTCTGACGTTGGGCGTGATGTTCGTGAAGCGGACGGCCGAGTACGCGTCGCGCCTGCAACAGCCTGCCGTTGACAAGACCACCGGCCGCGTCAAGTTTCGCAAGAAGCGCGTGTATATGGAACAGGGGGCGCTGTTCGTCGGGCTGTCGTTCATGCTTCTTTTCGCGATAATCGCGGAGCAGCTCGGAGTCGCGATGATTACGGGAGCGTTTGTTGCGGGCCTCATACTGGGAGAGATCAAGCTGGGCGACGACATTTATCGCCGGGCGAACGCGATGGGCAACGCGGTGTTCATACCGCTGTTCTTCCTGCAGCTCGGGATGGAGTTCGAGATGTCGGCATTCCTCGATGCGGGATTTTTCGCGTTTGTGCTCGTCGCGATGGCGTTTGCGAGCAAGATAGTCGGATGCGGCGTACCGGCGCGCATTTTCGGCTACAACGGGTGGCCGGTCGGTATCGGCATGGTGCCGCGCGGCGAGGTGGGGCTCATCGTGGCGAAGATAGCGCTCGACAGCGGGCTCATAGACAAGCAGGCGTTCTCGTCCGTTCTGGTCATGGTCATCGTGACGACGTTCATGACGCCGACACTGTTCAAGAACGCGCTCGAACGGATCAAAGCCAGGCAAGAGAAACAACGCGATGCCGAATAACCAGAGAACAGCGGGTGCCCAGTCGAGGATGAACTCGAGAGAACGGTTTCTGAGAACGATGCGGCTCGAGCCGGTGGACCATGTCCCGTTCTTCGTATCCGGGGGGTGGCAGGCGACGACCGAACGATGGGTCTCGGAAGGTATGCCGCGCGGGACAGATCTCTGCGACCATTTCGGAGGAGACCGGCAGCTCTATCTTCCGGTTCATTACGGGTTCGCGCCGAAGTTCGAGGATCTGGTTATCGAAGAGACCGACGAGTATGTCGTCTATGTCAACCACGAAGGTATCACGATGCGCGAGATCAGGGGGCACGCCGAGACGTCCATGCCGCAGTTCATCGAGTTCCCGATCAAGACGCGGGATGATTTCCGGCGGCACCTTGACCGGCTGCGGCTCAATTTCGCCGACCGCGTGCCACAGAACTGGGTCGAGCGTTGTGCCGGGTGGCGCGATCGGACGGACCCGCTGCTGCTGTTCGCCGATAGGTACGGCGGGTTCTTCGGCCCGTTGCGCAATCTGTTTGGGCTCGAACGGTTGTGCACGCTGTTCTACGACGACCCGATGTTTCTGGAAGAGGTGCTGGACAACCGTGCCCAGCTCATGATAGAGATAACCGAGCGGGTGCTCGAGGATACGGATATCGATTACTTCGCGTTTTGGGAGGATATGGCGTACAAGACGGGGCCGCTCCTGTCGCCCGCGTTGTTTAAGAAGTACCTGTCGCCGCGGTACAAGCGGGTCACGGAGTTCCTGCGTTCGCGCGGGATAGACCTGATATTTGTGGACAGCGACGGTAACGTCGAGGAACTGATACCGCTCTGGCTCGACGCGGGAGTCAACGGTGTCTGGCCGTTTGAGGTGGCGGCGGGTATGGACGTCGTGCGGTTGCGCAAGCAGTATGGCAGCGACCTGCTGATGATCGGCGGCCTGGACAAACGCGCGCTCGCACAAGGCAGGGAAGCCATAAAGAATGAGGTGGAAAGCAAAGTCCCGTGGATGATCGAGCAGGGAGGGTATATCCCGCAGGTGGACCACGGCGTGCCGCCGGACGTTTCGTGGGACAGTTTTTGTTATTTCAACGAGGTGTTAAGGTCGACGCTTGGAATAGGGTAGGGGAGAGGTGTTCTTATGAACCAGGTTGACAACACGTCGAGGGTAGCATCCGCAGGCATCGTTATGGTCCTGGCAATCTGTTTCTGTATACAGGGCTGGGCCGAGGTATCGTTCGACACCGATGGGATGTTGTTGGTCGATGGCGACCGTTTTTTTCCGGTGGGGATATACGAGCTTCCTGAGGGTGATGCGCTCGACGAGATAGCCGGCGCGGGTTTCAACATTGTGAGAGCATCAGCGAGTATCGAGAGTCTCGACCGAGCCGAGTCCGCCGGGCTGAAAGCGTGGATACCGTTAGGCGGCAACATGGACGTGCGTGACGGCGCGGCTCGGGAGAAGTTGGTCGGGATGATCGAACGGTGCAAGGGCCATCCGGCGCTGCTCGTCTGGGAAGGTCCCGACGAACCGCTCTGGAACGTGTGGTACTCGACTCAGGGTTGGATGTACGGCGGGCAGGTCGAGGCGTTCAGGGACCGTATCAAAGCCGCCCGTGAAGGCAACGCTGCCCCGGACGCAGACAGGCTTTTCGAGGAGTATCGACGGGCGCTCAACGTTGCGGATTACGCCTCGGCGGAAACGGCTGCTGCAAAGCTGTGGAACGCGCTCGGCGAGCCGCCGCCCAGACCCGACATGCTGATGAGCACCGCTCCGCAGCGCGCGAAGGCCCTTGCCGACGGGCTGCACGCTGGATACGCCGCGATCCGCGAGACAGACTCCGCCCATCCGGTCTGGCTGAACCATGCGCCGCGAAACACCGTCCCGGATCTCGCGTACTTCAACCGTGCGGCGGAGATAGTCGGGTGCGATATCTACCCGGTGCCGTATCAGACAACGGGCCACAGCGATCTCGCCAACAAGCGGTTGAGCTGTGTCGGCGACTATACCGAAAGGATGCAGGCTGCCGGGCCGGGCAAGGCCGTCTGGATGGTGTTGCAGGGGTTCGGGTGGCGCGACCTTCGCGAGGAGAAGCCCGAGGACGAGACCGAGGGACGGAGACCCCGCTACGACGAGACGCGGTTCATGGCGTTCGACGCCGTAGTCCACGGAGCAGACGCGATACTGTACTGGGGAACGCACTACATAGACAAACCGTCGCGGTTTTGGACCGACCTGAAACGCGTCGTGACCGAATTGAAGGGTCTCGGCGACGTGCTCGCCGCGCGCACGCTCGACATCGACCTGCACGTCGAGCTCAAGCCTACCCTGTATTCTGCGGACAGGGGCATCGTTGCGGTCGCGAAACGTGCGCGGGGCAGGACGTTCGTCATCACCGTCAACGAGTGTCACGAGCCGCTCGGATGCACGATATCGGGCCTTCCTGTGGCGGACGGATCCTCACTGCGGGACGCGCAGACGGGTTCTATGCTGACCGTGGAAGACGGCACGGTAGACTGTTTTCTCGGAGGCTACGGCGTGGCCGTCCTCGAAGAACAGCAGTAGAGGCGTGCCGATCTTTCTCGTTCCCACGGGGGACCGCGGGAACGAGCGTAAAGCGCAGCCCGTGGCTAGTTGTGTGGAACCGCTGGCGCGGTACATGCTGCCGAGAAGGGTGCAACCAACGTCCTATCAATAGCCGTGCCCATCTATTCACCCCCGGCACGGATCACTTACTTGCCGTCAGAAGATCCGTTTCCACCAGGGCCTCTGGACGAATTCGGACGTGTCGTTCGGATGGTTGCATTTTGGGCATGGGTCTATGATGTCGGCATACCGCGCGGCACCGCACTGCGGGTAGCGTCCGCATTCATTACAGAACGGCAGACCGCATTCGGGACATGACAGGTTCTCGTCCTTGGCCCGTCTTGTTCCGCAGACCGGGCACCTGCCGCAGCCCGGACAACAGATCGTCGAATGATCGTAATAGGTGTCGCACCCAGGGCACTCGGCAACTGCCATCGTTCTCGTAGCCTCCAGTGAAAAAAGCCGGCTGGCACAGCAATAGACTATAGCCCTTGCAGGTGTTTGTCAAGGGAAATGTAAGGCGCGTCATCGTCTCATCTCCTTCTTTTGGTGCTATTG
This sequence comes from uncultured bacterium, assembly GCA_964524145.1. Lineage (GTDB taxonomy): Bacteria > Hydrogenedentota. The sequence goes on from CAZGCA010000057.1 coordinate 7,466, forward strand.
ACTTTTGATTGTCGTTTCGCTACAATTCGATGGAAACCTGAGATATCATGGGTATATGAATCTGCCGCAAGGACTGCTGACGAACTAGGCGTCATACGCAAGGAGCACCACTATGGAGCCCGTTATTGAGATTGAAGATCTGACAAAAGTGTACGTCTCTGCGTTTGGTGGGAGTCGCCTGCGCGCTCTCAACAAGCTCAGCCTGGTTGTGGAGAAGGGTGAGTTGTTCGGGTTTCTGGGGCCAAACGGTTCCGGTAAGACGACGACTGTCAAGCTGTTGCTTGGGCTTATCTTCCCGACCTCGGGCAAGATGCGGATGCTCGGCCGCAGCGTCTATAGCCGTGGCGTTAAACGCCAGATAGGGTATCTCCCGGAGGGTCCGTATTGGCCGGAGTTCCTGAGCGGAGCGGAAGTGTTGCGGTTCTACGGCCAACTGTACGGCATGCGCGGTAAAGAGTTGGAGCGGCGTATGGATGAGACGCTCTCGCTGGTCGGGCTGAGCGACGCGCGCGATGTGCTCGTGAAGTTCTATTCCAAAGGCATGCGTCAGCGTATCGGACTGGGCCAGGCGTTGCTGAGCGATCCGGACGTGCTGCTGCTCGACGAGCCGACGACGGGGCTCGACCCCATAGCGAGACGTGAGATTCGCGACGTGCTGGTCAACCTGAGGGATGCGGGCAAGACGCTTTTTGTCTGTTCGCACGAGTTGCTCGAAGTGGAGCTGATGTGCGACCGCGTCGGCATAATCCACCGGGGCGACCTTGTCGAGTGCGGTCGCGTCGAAGATCTTATATGGTCCGACAAGGACGTCGAGATCACCATGAGCAATGCCAGCGAATCCCTCAAGGAAGGGATGGCGTCGGAAGGGATGGAACTTGCGGACGCCGGCAGGGAGAGCGTGCGTCTCTCCGTGTCGCGCGATAAGGATATCTTCAAGGTGCTGGACAGAATCAGCGACGACGGCGCAACACTTATCAGCATGACACCGCGAAAGGAGTCGCTCGAAGATATATTCGTGCGCTCCGTGCAAGATGGTGGTGCTGCCGAGACGAGCCGGCAGGAGGAGCCGGAGGGTTCTGAATAGTCGTTTTTCGCTAGGAGGCAATGATGACATTTGCAAGATTTTTTGTTTGGCTGTTGGGCATATTGCTGGTGCTGTGGTTCCTGGCAGCCCGCAATTTGGGGTTGCCGCTCATACTAGTGCTCACGATCATAGCAGCGGTCGTGCTATTCTTTGCGGTCAAGTTTCTCGCGCGGACTAACGTCTGGGTGCTCGCAGAGAACACGTTCCGCGAAAGCATCAGGAAGAAAGTGCTGGTGGGATTCCTGATCGTATCGCTGCTGGTGATCGGTGGCTCGACGTTTCTTACGGTGCTTTCGCCCGGCGAAGAGCTCAAGATGGTGAAAGACGTCTGTGCCAGCGCGGTCGGCATATTCGGTATGCTGATAGCGGTGTTCGTCTCCGGCTCGGTTCTGCCTTCGGAGGTCGAGAACCGGACCGTCTACACACTGCTGTCAAAACCGGTGAGACGGTTCGAGTATCTAGCGGGCAAGTTCATCGGAGTTCAAATCACGGTATTGCTCAACTTGACGCTGATGGCAGGTCTGTTCCTGATAATACTGTACACGCGGGAGAAGATATTCTCGGCAGTCCTGGTGAAATCAGTCTTTCTGACATACTTCGAGCTGGCGATTCTTTCTGCGTTCACCTTCGCCGTTTCGTCGCTGGCATCGTCGCCGACGCTGCCGATCATATGCGGGGTGTTCATCTACATCAACGGCCATCTGGTCGAGTACCTGAAAAACCTGAGCGACCACGCGTCAGGCCAATCGGCGGTGCTCGAGTACATTATCAAGACGTTGTACTGGGTGTTGCCCAACCTGAGCAACTACAACTTGCGTAACGAGCTTATTCACCTTGCCCCGAACGATCCGACCATTCACGTACGCATGGTCAGCCTCACGACGTACGGCGTGCTGTGCGTCGCGGTCGGGTTCCTGATCACGTGCTGGATATTCCGCAGAAGAGAGCTATGATGGAGAGCGCGAGCCGAACAGACGAGAGCATGGCTGAAGCACGGCCAAAAGGGCGCCATCTGGCCTTTGCTGCTGTGCTTGCCGTGTTGTTGGTGGGTGTGGGGCTCCAGCAGGCGAAGATCGACCGGCAGCGTGTGAGCGTGAGCTTTTACCGCTGGATCGAGAAACAGCGTGCTCGGGCGTTGCACCCGGACACCGTTGTCACCGTCGAGAAAGGTGAGGAGGAGGAGTTTTTCGAGCGGGTCAAAGGCTTTGTTGACCAGGGGATAAAGAAGATGGATCCCGGCGTGGGAGGCTTGGCTGACCCGCAACTGAAAGCCCCTGCCGTGTGGAATATTGCCAGCACTCCATTGATGAAAGACTACAGGAAAGAGTTCCTGGTTCTTCTGAAAGCGAAGAAGGTGAAGGGCGTGGAAAGCGACCTCGCTCTGATGGAGCCGGGGGTGGGAGCGTATCTGGGAACGCTCATGCTCGGGTTCAGGAACATTGTGGCGGACCTGTTGTGGCTCAAGGTGGACGAGTACTGGCACAAAGGGCTTCTCAACCGGATGCTGCCAATGATGTACACTGTCGTCCGGCTGGACCCTCACTTCCTCGACGCGTATGCTATCGGGGCATGGCATCTCGCGTACAACGCGTACGCAGCCGTTGACGATCCCGAGGAGAAACAGGTGTTTGTCACGAGAGCTATAGCATTTCTGCAGGACGGCATAGAGCGCAACCCCACACGGTTCAAGCTCTACTTCGAGCTGGGCTATGGAATTTACTACCTGAAGACGAAGGAGTACGAAAAGGCTGTGGTCGAGATCGAGCGCGCGGTGCGGTGCGACGATCACGAGCCGGTGCACGAGCGCATGTTGCTGCACGCTTACGAACGAAGCGGACGGTACGAGGACTCGCTGCGAGGCTGGGTCATATACCTCGAAGAGCACCCTGATAATCTTGTTGCGCCACGGTTCGTTCTGCGGGAACGGGCTCTCATACTCGAGAACGATGGGCAGGAGGACGCGGCGTACAAGATCTGGCAGGAGATGTACGAGAAGTATCCGGGTAACGAGTTTGCCGACGTCCACATCACCAGGATTGACGCGGCGAGGGCCGAACGCAAGGGACGGTACCAGGAAGCCATCACCCTCTATCAGCAGTTCATAGACAAGAAGTATCCCACTGTGTATGATGAAGCGCTGGAGAATATCGCGAGGCTTCGGCAGAAGATGAGCGAGGCAAAAAGTGGGGCCTGAACCTTCTTCCTTGTGTTCCTTCTTTTAGCCTTGTGGTAGGCGGCTGTTTTTCACGGTGGGAGCGATCTCCTTTCACATCAGTGTCGTTGGGGATATAGGTATCGCCGAGAAAGACGGACTAAAGCATATTCAGATCGGCAACAGGTAGCTGTTGAGCAAGAGGTACTCCTCGTGACCGCCACACTCGAAAAGCTGGAGAGCGAAGCCAAGTCAGAGATCGAACGTTGCGAGTCGAAGAAAGACCTCGACTCGCTGCGGGTAAAGTATACCGGCAAGAAGAGCCAGTTGACGCAGACGCTGAGGTCGCTCGGCTCGATGCCTTCCGAGCAGAGGCGGGAGGTGGGTCAGGCTGCGAATCGTATCAAGAGCGAGATAGAGGCGGCGATCAAGGCGAAACGGGCACGCCTCTCGACCGAGCCGGCCTCGCGTGAGTCTCTCGACATCACGCTGCCGGGCCGGACCAGAAGAGAGGGTCGGCTGCACCCGATTATAACGACGATGGACGAGATAGTGGACATCTTCCTTCAACTCGGGTTCCGGGTCGAGGAAGGTCCTGAGGTCGAAAGCGAGTATTACAACTTCGTCAGCCTCAACATGCCGAAGGATCACCCGTGCCGGGATATGCAGGACACGTTTTACGTTTCCGAGGACGTGGTTTTGCGGACGCACACTTCGCCCGTACAGACGCGCACGATGGAGAAGTACCGCCCGCCGGTACGTGTCGTGGCGCCGGGCAAGGTGTATCGCCGCGACGCGGACGTATCGCACAGCCCGATGTTCTTCCAGGTGGAAGGGTTTGCAGTGGACGAGGACATCACGTTCGCCGATCTTCGAGGCACGCTCACGACATTCCTGCACAGGTTCTTCGGCCCCGAGATACCCGTCAGGTTCCGGGCGAGCTATTTCCCGTTCACTGAACCGAGCGGCGAGATTGACATCGGTTGTGTTGTGTGTGGGGGCGAAGGGTGCAGGGTCTGCAAGCAGACGGGCTGGCTGGAGATTCTGGGTTGCGGCATGATACACCCGGAAGTGTTCCGGCACGTCGACTACGACTATGAGAAATACACAGGGTTTGCGTTCGGCATGGGTGTGGACCGTATCGCGATGCTGAAATACGGTATAGACGACATCAAGCTGTTTTTCGAGAATGACCATCGGTTTCTCGATCAGTTCTAACATGCGAAGGGAGTTGGCGGACTAGATGCTGGTTCCGTATGAGTGGCTGAAAGAGTATGTGGACTGCGACCTTTCGGTCGATGAAGTGACGTCCTGGCTCACGAACGTCGGTCTCGAAGTAGAGGACGTAGAGGCGTGCGGTGCGAACGTTTCGGGAGTCGTTGTCGGGGAGATACTCTCGATAGACCTTCACCCGAACGCGGACAAGCTCGTAGTGTGCCGGGTTGACGTCGGCGCCGGCGAGCGCACCATTGTCTGCGGTGCCAGGAACATGAAGGTGGGGGACAAAGTGCCGACAGCGCTCGTTGGAGCATGCATAGAGTCGAGCCTCAAGGACGACGATGCCTCCGAGACCGGGAAACCGTTCAAGATAGGCAAAGCGAAGCTGCGCGGCGTGTCTTCGGAAGGCATGATGTGTTCCGGGAAGGAGCTGGGTGTCGACGATGACGCGACAGGACTGCTCATACTGGAGCCGGACGCACGTGTTGGCGCGGACGTGCGCGAGCTGCTCGGCCTTGATGACACCGTATTCGATATCTACGTCACGGCTGTCCGGCCCGATTGTGCGAGCATCGTCGGCGTGGCTCGCGAGGTTTCGGTCTGCTGCAAGAGCAGCGTCCGCGTGCCGAGCGGAGCACCCGAGGAGACCGGTCCGCCCGTCGAAGACCTCACATCGGTTACGATTGACGCGCCGGACCTGTGTCCTCGTTATGCCGCACGTGTCATTCAAGGGGTCGCGGTCGGCCCATCCCCGGGCTGGCTCGTGTCGCGGTTGCGTAAGGTAGGCCTCCGTTCGATCAACAACGTGGTGGATGTGACCAACTACGTTCTCATGGAACTGGGTCATCCGTTGCACGCGTTTGATTACGACACGCTCGGTGAGCACCGGATAGTGGTGCGACGCGCGAACGCCGGCGAAACGATAACCTCGATTGACGGCATCGAGCGGGAACTGACGTCCGAGATGCTTGTGATAGCGGACGCATCAAGAGCGGTGGCGGTAGCGGGCGTGATGGGCGGGGTGGATACGGAGGTTTCCGATAGCACGACCAACGTGCTGCTCGAGAGTGCGTACTTTGAACCGCGGTCCATACGCACGACCGCGAAGAAGCTTGCCTTGCCCACGGAAGCGTCGTACAGGTTCGAGAGGGGTGCGGACCTGCACGGTGTTGTGGACGCGATCGACAGAGCGACGTGCCTGATACTCGACTTGTGCGGTGGAACGTGCGCCGCGGGCGTGTTCGATTGTTATCCGGCACCGGCGACGTCGGACCCGGTGGTGCTGCGGCCGAGCCGGGTGACCCGTATGCTGGGCGTTGAGATTACGGATGACGAGGTTGATGAGATTCTCGGTCGGCTGGGGTTCGCTGTGACGCGCGGTGCCGAGGGTTTCCTGGTAAACGTGCCGAGCTTTCGTCGTGACATAAAGATGGAGACCGACCTGATAGAGGAGGTTGCACGTATCTACGGGTATGACAGGCTGCCTGCGGCAACGCGGATCGGCAGGGTAGGGGAGACCTCCCCCGATACGAGAACCAGGTCGGTACGAAAAGCCAGGGAAATTCTTGCTGCGCTTGGCATGTCCGAGGTCGTCTCGTTGAGCTTTTCCAATCCAGCACTGGTTGAGAAAGCGCGCCTTGGCACCGACTACAAAGACATGCTTTTTCTGATGAACCCGCTTTCGGATGAGCAGCCAGCGTTGCGTACTTCATTGTTGCCCGGCTTGTTGAGTATTCTGGGCAACAGGAGCCGCCACGGCGGCCGCAACAGCTATATCTTCGAGGTGGGAAGAGTGTTTACCCCGACGCAATCGGAGGTGTTGCCGCAAGAACGACAGTCTCTTGGCCTGGCCGTTACGGGCGCGAGAGAACCCGTTCATTGGGGCAGGGAGGAGGCCGGGACGGACTTCTTCGACTTGAAAGGAATCGTTTTCGAGTTTGCTGAACGTCTCCGGGCCGCAAGCATTGAACTCGAGCCGGACACCCTCCCGACGTTCGCCCGGGCATCAAGCGTTGCCCTCGCGGTCGACGGCAAGCGTTGCGGCGTGATGGGTGAAGTGGTGGGGGAAGTGCTTGAGGCGTTTGAGATAGATGGAAAGGTGTATCTGGCAGAGATCGATCTGGACGTTTTGCTGGAGAGCGTTGAGCCCGCGGTACGTTACAAGCCGTACTCGAAGTTTCCGGCGTCAACCCGTGACCTGGCGGTTGTCGTGGACGAGGGGACGAAGGCGGGCGATATGACGACGGCGATTTGGCGTGCGGGAACGCCGGTCGTAGTCGATGTTGTGCTGTTCGATCTCTACCGTGGAAAACCTGTCGCGAAAGGGAAGAAAAGTCTCGCGTTCGCCATCAGGTATCAGGCGGACGATCGCACCCTGACTGAAGACGAAATCGATGAAGTGCACGAGAGGGTGCTCGGAGCTCTCGAACAGGAGTTTGGTGCTCAGCGCAGGTAAGAAGCGTGTTTGACGAGAAGCTTGCTGAACTCGAAGAGCAGGTCGAGTGGGCTGTGCAGCAGTTGGAGGAGCTCAACGCGGAGAATGCCGCCATCAAGGCCGAGAAAGAGAAGCTTGAACGTCAGATCGGGCTGACGCAGAGGAAGCTGGAGGTGCTCGAGCAGAGCCCGGAGAATTATCTGAAACTGAAGAAGCAGAACGAGGTCTATGCACGCGAACGGCGGGAGGTTGTCGAGGCTGTCCGGAGAATACGAAAACACGTGGCCGGGCTAAGAGCGGGGATACTGGAAGAATGAACGAGACAGAAGGCGTCAAAGTCACCATCTTCGGCACGCAGTATACCCTGATCGACTCGGAGGGACGAGGGGAGGCTCACATCCGGGAGATCGCGTCGTATGTCGATGACAAGATGAACGAGATATACGATCAGACCCGGCTTGCCGCCTCCACGAAAGTGGCGGTGCTGGCCGCGCTCGAGATAGCCGAGGAACTCTTCGAGGAACAGCGGACTGCGCTGCAAGTGGACGAAGGCGCCATTTCGCGTATCGAGACGATGGTCGACGCCATCAATACAGCGAGAAGGTCCGAGCAATAAGCGCGTGCGTCGCCAGTGTCGGCACCGATTCGCAGTAGCTAAGCGGCTCCAGCTCGGAAACCATCACCATGTCGCAACGGTCGAACAGTGGGAAGACGTCAGGAATGGGGGATCGCTCCGTATCTGCGCAGAACGGGCCGATAGTCCTGGCCACACCTTTCGGAGCGGTTGCCGTCTATTGGAGCGCCGACGGTATCTGCCGGATCGACCTAAATCCTCTGGCGAGTGTCTCGAGCGTGACCGGGACATCATGCGCACCGCGCTTCGTCAGGAGCACCCTCGACGAGCTTGACCGATACTTCAGCGGGATGCCTGTAGAGTTCGAGAACGTGCCGGTCGACGAGTCTTCCGGGACCGCCTTTCAGAGAGCCGCCTGGCGGGAATTGCGGCGCATACCGTACGGACAAACTCGCTCGTATTGCCAGATCGCGAGTGGAATAGGGAAGCCGAGAGCTGTGCGCGCTGTCGGTTCCGCATTGGGACGCAATCCTGTGCCGATAGTCATCCCGTGCCATCGCGTTATCCGGAAAGACGGAGCATTGGGCGGGTTCGGGGCCGGACTCGGTTGGAAGCGGAAACTACTCTCGCTCGAGTCTTCGAGTCAGCCCCGGTGACTACCGGAAGCGGGGTAGGGCACACCAGCGCAGGGTAGGGGGCTCATGTCGAGCAGATGCGCTCGCTCTATTTGCTGAGCATCCCGAGATCGTGGAGCACCACGCCGGCTGCGCCCGTTACGCCCGCGTCATCGCCGAGCCGCGAAACGCGTATTTGGACACGCTTGGCGGGTATTTCGAACGTACGCCGGTCAATCTCGTGACGCATGGAAGGAATTATGAACTCTTCCGCCGCAGCGGAGATACCGCCGCTCAATACAATCATCTCTGGGTTGAAGATGTTTACCAGGCTGGCGGATCCGATGCCGAGATAGCGTCCCAGGTCGGCGAACACCTCCTGTGCGTAAGCATCATTCTGTTTGGCAGCGTCATAGATGGTCTTTGGCGTTATATCATCGACTGAAGCCACCATTTTCGTGAGTAACGTCTCCTGCCCCGTGAGTATTCCTCCCACTGTACGGTCCAGTATGCCTTTTGTGGATGCAAACGCTTCGAGACAGCCACTATTGCCGCAGCCGCAGACGGGGCCGTCGGGATTTATCGTGATGTGGCCCAGTTCCGCAGCAGAACCGTCAATACCGCGTAATACCTTGCCGTCTATCAGCACGCCACCGCCTATCCCCGTGCCTAATGTGAGGCATACAAGCGTGCTGACCTCTCTCCCTTCGCCCACCCACAGCTCAGCAATAGCGGCAGCGTTGGCGTCGTTGTCCAGAAACGCCCGCAATCCGGTCTTCTCACCGAGAATATCTCGCAAAGCAAGGTTTTCCCAGCCGGGAATATTGGGCGTCTCGTAGACTATTCCGGTAGCAGGGTTAAGAGGGCCTGGGGAGCCGATACCGAGCCCCAACAGGTCGTCCTTCCTGACCCCGCTTTCCCTGATAGCCTCCAACACTGCGCCGGCAATACCATCAAGAGTAGCCTCAGGTCCGCGTTCTCCCTCGGTCGGTCGCGATATCTTGTCCCCGATTATGCCGCCCTTGAGGTCGAGTACCCCCGCTTTTATTCTCGTCCCCCCAATGTCGACTCCAGCAACGTGATTCCCGTGCTCTGTCATCTTTGACCCTTTCACCACATTTGCCTCTCTCGGCATTGATCGTCGTCCTCATTATGCCAATCCAGAGTCGTCCCGTCAAGTTTCTTGACGTGGTTCTTGATTCGCCAATCATCCTTGAGGTCACCCGTCGACGATCCGAGCGTTCGATCCCCTCCGGCGTCATCATCGGGGAGGAGATTGTCGTGGTAATCGCGGAGCCTCGATGCACGGGTCGGGCCGGGCAAGATCTGCCGGCCGCTCCGTGCAGTTTTCCCGGGGCGGTCGCGTTGGGATCGATGAGGTCAGCAAAGCAGTCGTCAAGAGAGAAAAAATGGAACATTTTGCCGGTTCGCAACGTCTGATAAGATGCATTATGTAACCTTGGGTGGACGGAAACGGCCGGGCGGACGCGAGCGAAGTGTCGCCGGATTTGCGGGGAATGTGGCTGCTGATACCTAAGGTAACGGTTGAGAGTTGTGTTGTAGCTAATTGTGGGACAATTGGATGGAGATCTATGGCAGGGGTTGAAGTTCAGTCGGGGCTAAAAGCGTGTTTATTGGTGCGAAATGGTCGTGCAGCGGGAGTTATTTGGAGTCGAGAAGACTGTGTTGGAGAGAGGCTGTGGGAGGCGGAGCGAACGGCCTAGCCTCCTTTACAGGTGGCGCAGCTGGAGGCGGAACAGGTGGAGCAGGAGCTTGAGGAGGTCGAAGGGGCTGTGTTGGGTGAGGAGCCGGAGGAGTGGAGCGCGAATCCGGAGATGAGCTTTCGAACGCGCCTACTCTTGCAGGAGGGGCACGCGGGGTGCCGGGTCGAGGAGGAGCGGACCAGTTGGTCGTATGCGTTTCCGCAAGCCTTACACTCATATTCGAAGATGGGCATGGACAAAATGGCTCCGTTTGTTTTTTCCGTGGAGCGGGATACGGGGGTCGAACCCGCGACATCCAGCTTGGGAAGCTGGCACTCTACCAGCTGAGTTAATCCCGCTAGCCGAGATAGATTTTACAACAAGGAGTAGATGAAATTCAAGGGGAAAATGATTGTACCAGAAAGGTCCTGTACCCCTACCCCTCGTACCCCTGGAAGGTGGCCTGGAAGGAGTGGGGGTTGCGTGTGGCGAGCGGACGGAATTTTATAATGTGTTGACTGGGGACATCCGAAGTATCGGCGGAGTAGGAATGTTGGCACGAGAGGCAAAGAGCTGCCGTATGGAGTTTTGGCGTGTGATTCTTCGGCTGAAACCTCCGGGGATGGATGGTGGCGGAATTGTCGCTGCTCTGGAGCGGGGTCGTAACCTCGGGGATGGTGTTTGGAGCGGAAGAGAGCGGAGGCGCCCGTCGCGTTGGTGGGTGCCTAGTTCTGCTCTGGAAACTGGCTTTTTTTGGGACACTGTGCCATTAGGGCATTAGAGCAAGTCTGTCTAATACGGGGAATCTATGCCATTTGCGTTGCCCGGCCCCCTACCCTATGGCGCATTTTGGTTGGATTTATGGCACGCTGGAAGGTTCTTTCTGTTGCGGAACGTGCGATGAAAGGGCCGAAACCGCATAGAAAGAGGGGAACCGGATGCAGATTCCGCTCAGATCCGCGGAGCGTGAGCGAAGAGGCCTGGGCCAGAAAAGGGTGTTGAGGGAGGGGTTTTCTTTTGACAACTATAACGTCGTATGATATAATTAGCACAACTAGTTACTGGGTTTTAAGGGACTTGGCGGACGAGGTGGGAAACCTCCTCGCTGTGTCCAACTTGTGCACATTCACACAACGCTACTTGGGAGGAACAACTAATGAGCAGGAGAAGTCTGTGTGCGGTTGCAGTCTGTGCGTTGGCAACGTGTTGGTTTTGTGGTGAGGCAAGTGCCCAGACAGACATCACGACGGTACCTCAGCTTGCGGATTTGCTCTTGGAGGTGGCGGAAAGCCCGCTGGCGTTGCCGGCGGGTGACTATTACCTGCCGCACGGGGGTGCAGATGGCACGTTCGGGCAGGTGCTCACCATAGAAGCGGGTGCGACGCTCACCTTCAATGCGGGCTCGAGCATCTCGAGCACGAACGAGTTTCGGACGGTTTTCCCGAACAAGATAAGCTCGTTGACGTCGTCGACGACAATCTCTTCCGGAGCCGTATCGAACGGAGTGAGCTTCATCCTGTGCAACGGGACGCTGAACGCCACAACCACGACGTTCAACAGGGTGCCGGTGGCATACAGTGGGGCATCGGGCACGCTAGCTTCGTGCGATTTCTTTCAGAGCCCGGTCGGCATAGCGTCCTCTGTGACGAGCGTAACCAACGGCACGTTCACGGTGGCGAGCTACGGTTTCGACGTTGTCCCACCGATCTTCGTGGACAACATGGGAGTAGGCAGCACAGTTGTTCTGACGGCAACGGACTTCTCTGCGTGCACTACCCAGGCTATTGGTGTGGGGAACCTGTTCCAGGACGCGTCACGTGCAGTGGGCGACGAGAACTTCATCGATACGGACTTCACGGTGGCAACCTATGCAGGCAATTTTGGCGGTATCACGCCCTACCTGCTATTCGGCGACATTCATGTTATGCCATTGTTTGAACTGACGATACCGGCGAATGTGACGCTGACAAGCGCCCATAGCCAGACCGGCATTCTTTACTCGATACAGGTCGATGGCACGCTGACGGCAAACGGAGATGTGGACTTCGACCGGGTGCCGATCATCTTTGACCCGCTAAGTGACGGTGTCATCGACAGCTGCACGCTGCTGGAGAGCCCCATCCGCATCGAGGCAGCGACCCCTGACATAACGAACAACTCGATTTCTGTCACGGGATTCGTCTCGGAGCAGAACTTTCCGATCTTCATCGAGAACCTCGGGCAGGGCACAGTCATCACAGGCGACCGTCTCAATGTGGCGGACAACGACTTCAGTGCTTCTACGGCCCAGGGCGTCGGCACAGGCGGCATTGCGGACAGCAATGCGACTCTTGTTGCGACATCCCCAGTGAACGATGACGCTTCAGTGTATTATCTCACAGAAGATTCCATTGTGTTCAGCGGCGTGACGCTGACGCTCGAACCGACGGTTTCGCTTGTCACCGATCTGCGAACGGAGACCGTGGAAGGGCTGCAGGTCTACGGAGCGCTGGACGCTGACAGAGCCACGTTTAGCATCATTCCGATGGAGTTCATAGCGGGCAGCGACGGCACGATAACGAACAGCACGTTCAACTCGAGCCAGATACTCATATCGGCTGCATCGCCGACCATTACCGATTCGACGTTCAATATCGTTGGCGACCTTCCGATACTTCTCGATAACCTTGGCGAAGGGTCATCGCCCGTTCTGGACGACCTGTCGTTTACCGGTGAGACCGAAGCGAGCGTAGGGACCTTCGGCATCGTATCCGGGTCGGCAACCCTCCCCTACTTCGAGTCCCTGCCGACATACACTCTGTTGGCGTCTGCTCTCGGTACGACGGTTGTTTCGCGCATAGACTATGGCGGGACGCTGACGGTTGAGCCGGGGGTGACGGTTGCCGCCGAAAGCACCAACGACGACGGCATCCTAGTCATGGGCAGACTGATAGCCCGTGGGCGCGATCTTGACGCAAGCGGTGCGGTTGATCCCGACGAGACAGTGAATTTCGCGCGTGTCGTCATAAGGTTCTCTCCTCTTTCGACGGGTTTGCTCGAGTACGTCAAGCTTGTTGGTTCTCCTGTCAGCACGAGTTTTGCGTCGCCGATCATATCGGACTGTATTGTGGCCCCGCTGGGGATCGCCGCTGTAACGGCCAGCAATACCTCGTCCCCTGCCATCAATCGGAGCGACTTTGTCGGTACGGGCATCGGCCTGAAGAACACCGACGAAGATGTCACGATAGATGCCACGGGGAACTTCTGGGGAAGCAGTGACGGCCCATCGGGCGACGGTCCCGGTTCCGGTATAGCGATTGTGGGCCTTGACGTAGACGGCGATCTCGACAACGACGGCCTTGCCGACGGCGTTGATGACGATGACGACGGTGACGGCGAACCGGATCAGCCCGGGCTTCCCGACTCGGACGCGTTTCCGCGCGACCCGACAGAGTGGGATGATACGGACGGCGACGGTGTCGGCGACAATTCGGACGAGTTCCAGGACGACCCGACAGAATGGAGCGACCTGGATACAGACGGCACAGGCGACAACACCGACCCCGATATAGACGGTGACGGTGTGGACAACGCGTCCGACGCCTTCCCGATGGACGCCACGGAGACGGCTGATTCCGACGGCGACGGTGTCGGCGATAATGCGGACGCGTTTCCGGCGGACCCGGCAGAGTGGAGCGACCTGGACACAGACGGCACAGGCGACAACTCCGACCCTGACATAGACGGTGACGGGACTGTCAACGCGGATGATGCGTTCCCGACTGACGCGGCAGAGACTGCAGATACCGATCTTGACGGCGAAGGCGACAACAGCGACCCCTACCCTCTCGATCCCGTGAGGAACAGCTACGACGTTGATACTGATGGTGACGGCGTTGTTGATCCGCTGGACGAGTTTCCTGCGGACATAACCGAGTGGAGCGACATCGACGGCAACGGTACCGGTGACAACTCCGACCCGGACATAGACGGTGACGGGATAGCCAACGGGAGCGACCCGACGCCTTATGGCCTGCAACTGAACATACTCTTCGAGCCTTTCGAGACAGCGCCGATAAACATCGAGCTGCTGGACCTCAACGGCGACGGCCTGCTCGACGATCTGGACGATACCGAGGGCGACGGGCTACCCGATCTCGTAGAGGACGTCAACAACGACGGTATTGTAAACTCGGGCGAGACCGACCCGGACAACCCGGACACCGACGGTGACGGTCAAGTGGATGGCCGTGACGCGTTCCCGCTGGACCCGGACGAGCAGTTCGACACGGACAGCGACGGTGTTGGCAACAGCGCCGATAATGACGACGACGGGGATGGAGTGTCGGACGTTTTCGATGCGTTCCCGCTTGATCCAAACGAGGACACGGATGTGGACGGCGACGGGATGGGAGACAACAGCGATCCCGACATAGACGGCGACGGCATACCCAACGAGCTTGACCCGGACCCGTTCACGCCGGACGTGGGAACGACGGATCCGTCGGTTCTATCTGCCAATATAACCGAAGACCTGACGTTGACAATAGACAATAGCCCCTACACCGTCGTGGGTGCAATTAGCATATTGTCCGACGCGGTGGTCACCGTTCAGCCCGGCGTGACGATCATGACGTCGAACGCGTTCGGCGAGATGACAAACAGCCTGACAGTTGGCGCCGGCACATTGAACGCCCTGGGGAACGCGGTCGATCCGGTACGACTCGAGAACCTTCCCATTACGTTCGGTACCGGCACGGACGGTGTGCTGACACTGTGCGAGTTCGTGGAAAGCTTCGTCGTCATCGACCGATCATCGCCTGTTTTGACGGCTAACACGTTCAACGTATCGAGCTTTGGCAGCGAGATCATAACGCCGATTTTCCTTGTCGATCTCGGGCAGAATGCGGTCCCCGTCATATCGGGCAACGACTTCACCGAGTCTACTGCGCAAGCCATTGGCACTTCCGGCTCAAGTGATGAAGACGTGACACTGCGGCTGTTCGATGACTTGCCGTACCTGCTGTTCGACGATGTGACGGTTGGCGGGAGCGCGGCGTTGACGGTCGAGGACAACGTGAGTATATCGAGCATCAACGGGGTGGAGCCGTATTCGGTCAACGTCAACGGCACGCTTACAGCGGATAGCTCGGGGTTGCCCGGTATAGTGTTTAACCGAGTTCCATTGAATTTCCTCCCACTGAGCGACGGCCTGGTGAGCGGTTGCAACCTGATCGAAAGTCCGGTGACGGTCTCCTCCGCGACACCGGAGATATCGGACAACTACTTTCACATAACGTCGTTCGTCTCGAACCAGAACTACCCGATATTCGTTGCGAACCTCGGCCAGGGCACGGTGACTGGGACCGACAGGCTAGCGGTGACGGGGAACTCGTACAGCGACTCGACGACGCAGGCGTTTGGAACGGGCGGTGTTGCGGCCAGCAACGCGACCCTGCCGATCACTGCGCCGGTTGCAGCCGATATCGCGCTGTACGTGCTGACCGTTGAATCGGAAGTCGCTTCGGGTGTGACCCTCACCATAGAGTCCGGTGCCACGCTCGTATCCGACCAAACTTCGCCGATAGACGAGTCGCTGGCGGTAAACGGTGCGCTGGATGCAGACGACGTCACGATTATAGGGGTGCCGATTACCTTCGGAGCCGGGAGCGCGGGAACCCTCGAGAACTCGTTCATAATCGAGAGCCCAATCGCGATCCAGGCCGCATCGCCTGCAATAACTGACAACACGATCGAGAGCCTCGAGTCGTTGCCGTTTATCATAGCGAACCTCGGCGAAGGTTCTTCCCCGACAATCACGGGTAACGATCTCGTCGGCGGGAGCCCGCAGGTGATCGGCACGTACGGAGTCGTCAGCGGCGACGCCACGCTTCCGTACATTGCGGATTTCAGCTACTCATTGCTCAGATTTGCTGCGGGATCGCCTCAGCAATCGAGCATTTACCTCGGTGGCTCGCTGACCGTGCCGTCCGGCGTTGTTCTAACCACGGCGTTCGACCGTGCAGCGATTGCCGCAGCAGGTCAGGATCCCGACACGGACGGTGACGGCATTCCGGACCGCACGGACATAGATGACGACAATGACGGCGTAGCCGACAGCGAGGATCCGCTGCCGCTCGATCCCGGCACGGGCACGGCCGAGTCGCCCGTCGTTGGCAGGAGCATTCGCGTTGAAGGCAGTCTTGCCTGTGACGGCGCAGCGTTCGGGCGAGTGGCATTCCTGTTCTCGCCGCAGAGCGTTGGCGATATCACAAACTCGCGGCTCGTCGGCAGTCCGATACAGATGAACTTCGCCGCCGACGTCACCATCACGGATTCCGCGGTAGTGCCGCAAGGGTTCTCGGCGATCGTAGCGAACAACCGATCGGTTCTCACCGTGAACACCAGCGACATCTTCCCGCAGGGCGCTGCAATAGCGAACAACGATGCTCTGGTCACCGTGGACGCGGAGAACAACTACTGGGGTTCGACCGACGGTCCCGGCGGCGACGGACCGGGCAGTGGTACGTTGGTCTTCGGGAAGGTCGACTACGATCCGTTTGAGACGGCTTTCGTCAACGTTGCACTGCTTGTTCCAGGTGACGACGCGGATGGGGACGGCCTGCCCGATAGTGTGGAGGACCTCAACGGAAACGGCGTGACGGATCCCGGCGAGACGAGCAAGGATTCGAGCGACACAGACGGCGATTCCGTCCCCGACGGTTCCGATCCGTTCCCGCTCGATCCCGAGGAATGGAATGACAACGACAACGACGGTGTAGGTGACAACAGCGACGACGACGACGACAACGACGGGTACTTTGATGGAGAAGATGCGTTCCCGTTCGATCCGGACGAGCACTCCGACAACGACGGTGACGGTATCGGCGACATCGCCGATCCGGACGACGACAACGACGGTATACCGGACCTCGAGGACCCGGACCCGCTCGTGCCGGACGAAACGGTCATCGACCCGACGGACCCGTCGCTGCTGTACGGGATCCTGCGTGAGGATAGAACGCTTGACCCGCTTCCGGACGGCAGCCCGTACAAGGTGATCCAGACCTTCTCAGTGGCCTCAGGCGCCACGCTGACGATCAACAGCGGAGTCACCATCCAAACGAACAACTCGTTTGGCGAGACAGCGAACCGCCTGGTGGTCGAAGGCGGCGGGACACTGGCTGCCGACGACGGAGTGACGTTCCGCAGCGTGCCGATATTCTTCGAGGGCGACAGCTCGGGCACCATCAACAACGCGACGTTGCGAGAGAGTTCGATAACGATCAACGGAGCCTCACCGACCATTACGAACAACTCGTTCGACTTCTCGAGCTTTGGTGAAACCTTCAACGTTCCGATAACACTGGTGAATTTCGGAGAGGGGGCCGATCCCGTGATCTCGGACAACGTGTTCACGCGCGCGACGGCGGTTGCTATAGGCGTTACGGGAACCGTGAACAGCGATGCAACTCTCGTGCGCTACGATGATTTGCCGCGTTACATACTGTTCGGCACGGGCAGCGTGGTAGTCGGGGCGACGCTCACGATCGAGTCCGGTTTGAGCCTTGCGAGCAGCGAACCGACGCAGACGGACCTCGAGATCGAAGGAGAGCTTGTTGCGGACGGTGCGGGCGATTCGTTCGACTCTGATCTCAGCGACA
This sequence comes from uncultured bacterium, assembly GCA_964524145.1. Classification (GTDB taxonomy): domain Bacteria; phylum Hydrogenedentota. Next base: position 24,888 of record CAZGCA010000057.1, read on the forward strand.
ACGTTGTATTTGACCGGATAACGATAGCGTTCCTGCCCTTGAGCGAGGGCACGCTTGACCAGTGCGTTTTCATCGAGAGCTCGATCAGGATGAGCGGGTCTTCGCCCGAGATAACCAACAACTTCTTCAGCTTCAGCGAGACTGAAACGAGTACGGGCGTAGACGAATTCACATTGTACGTGGACAACCTCGGCCAGGGCTCGGCCCCGACCATAAGCGGCAACACGTTCAGCAGCGCGACGCTCGAACAGATTGGTACCGGCGGCCTTGCGACGAGCGAGGCGTTTCTCGTGACGACGGACGACATCTCCTCGTACGTTCTTGTCGAAGACGGGTCGGTTTTCGAGGATGCGATACTGGTGGTCGAGCCCGGCGTGACGCTTCTGGGCGTGGGTGGAGACACCCCGACGACGCTGACAGTGAATGGCACATTTGAGGCCGATGGTGCGGACTTCCGGAGTGTGCCGATATACTTCAACCCGTTCAGTTCGGGCCAGCTATCCAATTCAGTGTTTGTCGGCAGCCCCATAACGGTTGACTTCGCGTCACCGGAGATATCCAACTGCATACTCACTCAATCGCTGACCGCCATACACGTGCGCAACAACGGGACGCCGGCCATCAATTACAACGACATAATCGGCAACAGTCCCTACGGCGTGTTTACGACCAACACAGGAGTGATCGTGAACGCCGAGTACAACTGGTGGGGACATGCCTCGGGGCCGTCGTATGCCGGTCCGGGCGTGGGCGACGGCATAAGCGAAGGCGTGGATTTCGCCCCGGTGCTGACATCGCCGAACTCGAGCCTGCTCGTTGACGACCATGACGGCGACAATACCGTTGATTTCCTTGACGAGGACGACGACAACGACGGTATAGACGATGTCGATGATGCCTATCCGTTTGACCACGACAACGACGGGACAGACGACGGTGCGGATGACGATGATGACAACGACGGGTTCGACGATGGCGACGACGCCTATCCGTATGACACGGATAACGACGGTATTCCGAACAGGTTCGACGCCGACGACGATAACGATGGTCTTGGGGACACGATCGAAGTGCTCTTCGGGACAAACCCGCTCCTGCCTGACACGGACGGCGATGGCGTGACCGACCTGGAGGAGTTCATGTTGGGCAGCGACGCGCTCAAGGCAGACACGGACTCTGACGGGCTGACAGATTATCAGGAGCTTGAGTCGGAATCGGATCCGCTGGACTCTGATACGGACGGTGACGGTCTGAGCGACGGCGATGAGGTTAACGTTTACGGTTCCGACCCGACAAAGGTAGACACGGACAACGACGGTCTGGACGACGACGAGGAGGTAGCGCTTGGTACCGACCCTGCGGACAGGGACACCGACGGCGGCGGGGACCTTGACGGTACGGAGGTAGCGATGGGCGGCGATCCCCTGGATCCGTCCGATGACATCGGTATTGACTCCGACAACGACGGTCTGACCGACGCTGACGAGGCGAATATCGGCTGCGACCCGATGAACCCTGACACCGACGGTGACGGCCTGAGCGACGGCCAGGAAATCGATGCCGGGTCGAGCCCGCTCGTCGTCGATACGGACAGCGACGGTCTTGACGACGCGTTTGAGGTCAACGTCGTGCACACCGATCCCGCACGAGCTGATACCGATGGGGACGGGCTGTCCGACTATGACGAGCATCAAGAACACGGCACGGACCCGAACGAGCGCGATACGGACGACGACGGTCTCGACGACGGCAACGAGATAACGCGCGGTACCAACCCGACGAGCAGAGACTCCGACGGCGGCGGCACCAGCGACGGGGCGGAAGTGTCGCTCGGGCTCGATCCTCTCGACCCGTCCGATGACAACAACATTGACACGGACGGCGACGGCCTGAACGACGATGAGGAGACCGCTCTCGGCACCGACCCGGCAAACCCGGACACGGACGGCGACGGGCTGAGCGACGGTTACGAGGTCTGGAACGGCTCGGATCCGACCCTGGCCGATACGGACGGTGATGGGTTGTCAGACTCTCTGGAGGTCGAGGTGGTGGGTACCGACCCGGCTGCTTCCGATACCGACCATGACGGTCTGTCGGACCACGATGAGTATCGGGTTACCTACACAGATCCGACAATCGCCGACACAGATGGTGACGGTCTATTCGACGGCCGGGAAGACGAGCTCGGAACCGATCCGAACAAGACCGATACCGATGAGGACGGCGTCTCCGATGGTCAGGAGGTAGCTGCCGGAACCGACCCGCTCGATGGATCCGACAGACCGGGCGGCGAGGATGAGGTGCCGGCTGTGACGATAGGCGTCACAAGCGGGATCGTCGGTCAGACTGCCGATGTTGCGCTGGTGGTGACACCACAGGATGTCCAGCTTGGCTCGGTGCAGTTCGACCTGCTCTACGATTCCTCGCTCGTCACCCCTGAGAGTATTGAACCCGGGCCTGACTCGGGCGACGACGTCGCGCTAAGCCTGACAGTCATCGCATCGGGCGAGGCGCGCATACTTGTCGCAGGCGTCACGGAGCCGTTGCCCCAAGGATATGTAGCGAACATTGTGTTCGGCATTGAGGAGACGCCGTCTGCAGGACAGATTGCTGCGTTGAACGGTGCCGATGCATCCGCTGTCGCGTTCGATGCATCCCCCGTGGAAGTTGTGATCGAGAGCGGGTTAATCGAGTTGTTGGCAAGACCCGGCGACGTTGACGGCGACGGGCGCGTCACAGCCACCGACGTCCAGCGGACGATAAACGAAGCGCTGGGTTCCGGATCGGGTGATGCAGAAGGAGCTGATGTTGACGGCGACGGCGACGTTGACGCTATTGACGTGCAATTGGCGATCAACGCGGCCCTCGGGCTCTAATAAACAGACAACACAGCACCCGGGCCGCAGGAGAGCTTGACCCTGCGGCCCGGGTGTTTCTTCTAGCTTTCCGCGACTTGCCAAACCGTCCACAGCCGCATATAATAATTGTTGCCGGCTGAGTTCGTGTATAAGGACGCTTTCCGCGAGGATGACGCTTCGATGATTTCCGATATGTGGCGCAAGATCGTGTTGGCGCTGGTGTTCCCACTGTGTCGGGGAGTAGCTACGTTGGTGGGCGGTTCGACCGAGAGGATTGACAGATACTTCATCGGCGTGAACAACCGCATGGTCTCGAAGAAGGCCTTGAGGGTCCGGCCCGAAAAGCTGCTGCTGCTCTTGCCGCATTGTCTGCAAAGGTGGGAGTGTCCTCACAAGATCACCGGCAACATTCGCAACTGCCAGCGGTGCGGAAACTGTCTGATCTCCGACCTTATAGAGATCGCCGATAAGAACGGTATCAATGTTGAGGTGGCGACCGGCGGTACGCTCGCGCTCAGGGCCGTTATGGAACACAAGCCCGAGTTCATTGTCGCGGTCGCGTGCGAGCGCGACCTGATAGCCGGCATCCGGGAAGCGCTCCCCTACCCCGTCTGGGGCATCTTCAACCTGCGTCCCAACGGACCGTGCCGCGATACGCTTGTCGAGCTCCCCAAGGTCGAGCACGCCATAAGGACGTTTACGCGTGACAATTGACGGCGGATACGACTGCACGAACGAGGTGCATGTCAACCTGGCTTCTGCATGGTTGGCGTTGCTGGAAGCCTGCGAGATGAACTACCGGCTTCTCAACGCTATTGCCGTTAGAAACAGCGAGCTCGAATTCACGGTAAACGGCTTTCTAGAACTGAGCGCCGAGTCCGTCGTCGCCCAATACCCGTTTTCCCACGAAGCGGTTCGTCTTGCGACGGTTGCCCGTCGGAGACACGCACGTTGTGTCAAATCACTCGCGAAGCTGAACCGGAGCGAGATTGCGGTCATAACCCGCGAGATGCGGTTGTATCCGGCCGTCTTGCATCGCACTCTCGGGGACCAGGCGCCGCCCGTGCTGTGTGTCGCGGGCAACCTTTCGCTGCTTGGTGTCGCCAACGCTGTTGCGGTAGTGGGAGCGCGTGTCGCAGGGACGAGGAGTATCGCCACCGCAACGATTCTCGCCGGGCAGCTCGCACAGCAAGGGATAACGGTTGTCAGCGGCAACGCCGACGGAGTGGACGCGGCTGCGCACTTGGGCGCGTTGCGGGCCGGCGGTACAACGGTGCTTGTGCTGCCTCACGGCATATTGACACTCCGGCTGAGAGACGTGTTTCGGCGGCTTGCCAGTCCTGAGAGGTTGTTGGCCGTCTCGCAGTTTCCCCCCGAGGCAAAATGGGTGCGGGAACAGGCATTGTCGAGGAACAAAACGGTTGCCGCACTGTCCGGCGCGGTCATTGTGGTGGAGGCAGAGCGCGTGAGCGGCACCATGAGCACCGCTCTGAGCGCGATATCTCTTAATAAACCCGTGTTTGTGGTCTGTGAGCCGGACGGGGCGACGCCGTTCTCCGGCAACCGAGCGCTGCTCGATAGGGGTGCCCAGAGACTGATACTCGAGAGCGGCCGCCACGCCGATATGGAGCTTATTGGGCGCGCGCTGGTAGAGCCCGAACAGTTGCTTGTGCCGAAGGGGGGCGCGACACGCGACGAACTCCAGTCGATGCTCGACCTTTGACTGCGTCGACCCGCGCTCGGTGCCTCTTCTTCCGGGTCTCGTCATGACGCTCGCTTCAGGCTTGCGATGGGTCGTGCAGCAACCGTGTTGACATCCGACGCCCTGAACGTATAGTCTAGCAGTGGAGCGGCGGAGGTTCTGGTCCAGTCTTTGGAGGTTACGAATGATTCGTCGAATCGCAACAGCGTGGCTTATTCTTCTGGTGGGCCTTATTGCGTCCCAGGCGGCGCACGCGGCCCAGTTCAACATGAAGAAACTGATACCCGCGCCGCGGCTTGTGCTCACATGCGGCGAGGTCTTTCCAGTTCAGCAAGAGAGACTCTATTTGTCTTCGTCCGCTTTCGCCGACGCCAGGCTTTTCCGCGCACTGAATACACTCATGGAAGAGCTCGAACTGTCCTACACCGATGACCAAGCCCAAGGGTTCTCAATGCGCATCATGGGGGAGGAGGTTTTCCAAGAGAACGTTCGCGGGAAGCTGCAGTCGCAGGCGGCCGATTTCCTCCGTCCCAACGTGGGTGCCTACTATCTCTCGATAGACCCCGGGGAGGGCATCACGATTGCGTCAGACACCGCCCGGGGCGCGTTCTACGCCATCAAGACGGTCGAGCAGGTGCTGTTCCTGACAAAAGGCAGATTGGCACAGCTGGAGCTGTTCGACGCGCCGGTGCTCGAAAGGCGAGGTGTTCTGGAAGGCTATTACGGCCGCCCATGGACGCTTGAGGAACATCAGTCCATGATAGAGTTTGAAGCTGCCGTCAAGTTTAACGTTCACGTCTACTCCCCGAAGGACGAGGCGCATCTCACGAACTGGCGTACCACACTGGATCGGGCCGAGTTGGACGTTATCAGAGAGCTGGTGGCACGGTGCAGCGAGAACTTCATCACGTTCAGCTATTCACTGAGTCCAGGTCGCGGTCTCACCTATTCGAGCGACGATGATCTGCAGACGGTGGCGGACATATTCATCCGGGCCGGCCGGGTCGGTGTCAGGTCGTTTGGGTTACAGTTCGATGATATCAGACCGCAGTTGAACCAGGCCGATTCGGCTGTGTACGAGAGCTTCGCAGCAGCGCAGGTGGATTTTGCCAACAAGCTTCTGTCAAGGGTCAAGAAGAAGCTTCCCGACGCGACTTTTGGATTGACCCCGACTCAGTACTCTGGCCCCCGTGATAACGCCTTTAGTTACTTGCATTACCTGGGGCAACACATCTCGGAAGAATATGAGATAGGATGGACCGGCCCCGGGGTTACGAACACCTATATCGTCCCGGAGGACGTGCGCAAGTTCGTCCGATGGCTCGGTCGCAAGCCGCTGCTCGGAGACAACTTCCCCGTCGCAGACAGGATAACGTCGGGCGGGCCGCTCCATCTTTCTCCTCTGCGCGGCCGCGACCCGAGGATAGTCTCGTTGGTCACCGGCTATGTGGCCAATGCGATGCCTTTGCCGGAAGCCTCGAAGATAGGGCTCGCGACGGCCGCAGATTTCACATGGAATCCGCATGGATACGTGGAAAACCGGTCGTGGCGTAATTCGGTTCGTATTGTGGCAGGTCTTGGAGCGTATGCTCCGTTCACGTTCTTTGGCTCGTTCTCCCAGTCGTTTCTGTCGTGGGCAAGGCCTCCCGATGAGCTTGACCTGGCCTTGAAGCGATTCTGGTACGAATACGACCGCGATGAATCGGTAGATGTGGAGGGCGCGCTTCAGAACTACTTCACGAGGTTTGCGAGCGTGGAGAGCGAACTGGATGAGAACCTTGCGAACCGTGCGCTCTTTCGCGAGATACGGCCCTGGACAACCAAGCTCAGGCAACTCGGCATAGCGGGCCTGTCCGCCATACAGGTGTTGCGCGACAGTGTCGAGTATTCCGACTCGTTGTATAGCTCGAAACAGAGTTTCCTCTTGACCGTCGATCAGGCCGAGGCGAACAAGGCGGGTATCTGTGGCGGCCTGATGGAGGCCTTCTTCGAGCGAGTGACGAAGGAGATAAGCGAAGCTCCATACTGAGTTGCGCTGGACCTGTCAGTTTGCAGGGGCAACCTCTCCCACCTTGCTGTACGGCGGGCAGCATCGCCGCGGTCCCACGTCGCAGACCTAACAACTACACCTTCTTCCCACGGAGCAGAGCGTGGTAGACTCTCAGGTTGCCCTCAACCATGGCGTCAACGGTAAAGTCGTCATCGAATAGCGAGCGTGCGTTCGATACGAGTTTCCCCCCGAGATCCTGGTCGTTTAGCAGACGCAGGACGGCTTCTGCGATTGCCTCGGGGTTGCGCGGCGGAACGAGCAGCCCTGTTTTGCCATCGTTGACCATCTCCGGAATGCCGCCGGCATCGGTTCCGACAACGGGCACGTCCATCGCCATGGCTTGCAGGACAGCGTTGCAGAGCCCGTCCATGTGGCTGGACATCACGAATACGTCGAACATCTGCAGGAACTGGGGAACATCGGTACGGAATCCCGGGAAGATGAGCCTCTCGCCGATGCCGAGCGTGGCGCTCAGGCGTTCGAGGTCGTCGCGGAGCTCGCCGTCTCCGACAACAAAGAACCGCGCGTCAGGGACCTTCTCGAGTATTGCGGGGACGGCTTCAACGAAGTAACGCTGCCCTTTGTGGTCGGCCATAAAGGCGACGTTGCCGATTACCGGTACGTCCGCCGGCACACCGAATTCCGGGCGCAGGTCCTTTGGTTCCGCACCGAGAAACGTCTCGAGTTCGATCCCGCTGTGAACGACGCCAATCTTGTCGCCGGGCACCCCGTCGTTGATCAGTACACGGCGAATGGCGTGACACACCGCTACATAGCGGTCGACGCCCCACAGGTATTTGTAGATGCTCAGCCGGTGCTTTCGGACGCTGAAATCCACGCGGCGTGCAACGACTGTCTTGCCCCGGCGCGCCATGCGCGCAGCCGCGCAGCCGAGCGTGTGAGCGTGAGACGTGTGCATGTGGACTATGTCGACGTCCCGTCCCTTGATAAGAGTCCGCAGCTTCAGGACCGCTGCCAGGTCAGCCTCGCCTCGCATCGCGATCTCGACGACGCTGAGTCCTGCTTCGCCTGCACGCTGGGCAAACGGCGAGCGTGGTTGTGCTACGACAGTGACGGGGTGGCCGCGTGCCTTGAGCCCTTTTGTAAGGTAGAGCGCTTGCTGTTCGCCGCCGCGCCACGTGCGCTCGGTGTCGATGTGCAACGAGCTGATCAGGTTCATCTCTGCATTCTCTTATTCCAGGTGAACAATATCCCTATCCACGGTCGGGCCGCGCTCGCCTTCGATAGTCGTACTCGTAGCCGACTCAATCTTCGCACCCGCCGTCCGATTACGAGCACGACTGACTGCTATCCAACTTCTTAACCGCACCGGCAAGCCAGCGCACCAAAAGCGCCTCTAACATGTGCGCGGCCTAGATGTGCCGCGCCACGTTGTATCCTTCGTGGATCGCGTCGAGCGCCCGGCGAGGCTCCTTGGCATCGCCGACCAGATAGATCTCGTCGCAGCTGCCTTTCAGGGCGTCGTAAAGCGACGTTTCCGGTACAGCACCTGTGGCAAGCACAACCGTGTCTGCTGGGAACTGCTTCGAAACATCCTTGACGCGACACGAAACGCTATGGTCGTGTATCACGATCTCGCTGACGTTTGTAAAGGCTTCTATACCGTACCGCTTGATTTCGTCCAGCACTATCCAGCGGGTAGACCGGCCTATGTCCGCGCCGAGCTTGCCCGAACGTTTCAGCACGACGACGTCACGACGTGGTTTGAACGCCAGCTCGAGCACTCGGTCCAAGCTTTCGGCTTGATGCTCGATAAGGAATCGCATCGTGGGACCGTCAATCAGGTCGGCTTTCGCCAGGTAGAGAGCAGCTTCGCACCCTACCCCACCGCCACCTATCACCACCACTCGATTGCCGCATCGGACCTCGCCCGCGAGCACCGCCCTTGCCTGAACAACGTGCGCCCCGTCGACCCCGGGTATTTCGGGAAGCGTCTCGCTGGACCCGGTAGCGATCACGACAGAATCGGGCTTCTCATCGAGCACAGTTGTCAGTGTCGCTCTGCAACCAAGCCTCAGGTTCACTCCGAGCCGCTGCAGCTCTGCGCCCATATGCTCGATATAATCGGCGAACGAATACCGGCCCGGAACGTGCGCGGCTAGTGACAACTGACCGCCGAGATGATGTGCATTCTCGAAAAGCACAACCTCGTGACCGCGCAGCGCGGCCACGCACGCCGACTCCATGCCGCCCGGTCCGCCGCCGACAACAACAACCTTCTTCCTATTGGTCGCTCGACCGATTTGGCCGCTGCGTTCCATGCCCGCGGCAGGATTAATCATACAGGTAACGCTTTGGCCGCTGAACACCCTGTCGAGACACCCTTCGTTGCAACCGATGCACTTTCTTATCTCGTCCAGCCTTCCCGATTGTGCTTTCGCAGGTAGCTCGGGATCGCAGAGCAGCGCTCGGCCCATTGCCACCATGTCGGCTTTGCCGTCGCGGAGCACCCTTTCGGCCATCAAGATGTCATTGATCCGGTTTGCCGTGATGACCGGGATGCCAACGCTTTCTTTGATACGAGCGGAGAGGTATGTGTAGCAGCCGGGGGGCACCTGCATGGTTATCTGGGGCACACGCGTCTCGTGCCACCCCCCGGTCACGCTAATGGCGTTCGCACCGGCTTGCTCAAACCAGCGGCACACTTCTGCGGAATCCTCCAACGTGTTGCCGCCCGGCATGAAATCGGAACCGCAAACCCGGACAATGAGCGCGAGATCTTGGCCAATAGCATCTCGTACTGAGCGAAGCACATCGGTACCGAACCGCGCTCGGTTCCTGAGATCGCCACCATATTCGTCATCGCGCCGGTTTGTAAGTGGGGAGAGGAACTGCGATACGAGATATCCGGCCGAGGCAATAACCTCGACCGCGTCGAACCCGGCGTCTTTCGCGCGGCATGCCGCTTCGGCGTAGCGGCGCTCGACGGCCCTGATTTCCTCAATTGAGAGCTCGCGAGGTGTTTCGCGGGTGAGCCGGGAACGCACAGCAGATGCCGATACGGCTTGCTGCCCGATCAACCCCGAGTAAGCGTATCGTCCCGCATGGTAGAGTTGAACGGCGCTCTTGGCTCCCCGGGCTTTCAGTACATCCGCCAGCCGGGAAAGCCCCGGAACGAACTCGTCAGCGTGCAGACCTATCATCAACGGTCCCCCACTCAGTTCGTCCACCGTGCAGCCGCCGACTACTATGAGCCCGACACCGCCTGATGCTCGCGCTTCATAGAAGTCCAGAAGGCGATCTGTTATGAATCCATCGCGAACATAGCCGAGATGCAGCGCCGGCATCACAAGCCTGTTACGGATCTCGAGCCGGCCAAGCGTGATCGGCGAGAAAACCTTGTCGAGTTCAAACACGTATTGACTCCCAGCATGTTCTCGGATTCGAGCTACGGCAGCGGCGGCAATTCTACCTCTATTCCTCATCGCAAGTCAACATTTGGGCGGGACCGAAGAAATCTCCTTCCTGTCAGGAATATGCTGCAGGGCACCTGTCACTCACAGCAAATCAGGTTCACCAAACTCAACGCGTGTAACTAACGTTCTTCATTGTGTTTAGCGCTTATGGCGCCTCTGTATGGCCTGTGATGTCTATAGAGTTAAACATTCGGGTCTGGACGATTCGCGGACAAGTGTATCCATAACCCTTTGCCGGGACATGAGTTAAGACTGCTTATGGATTCTTGGCGCGATGTATGCTCTCTTAGTCTGTTGATTGGAACGGAAGGTTGTACCCAGTGGGCAAGAGGGAGAACACAGAGCGACCCGCAAAATGAAGGTTATAAGGTCAACTCCGCTCGTCGGCCTCATTATTTTCGCGGTCACCGCGATGCCGGTGATACTCGCGGTGGCATTGTCGGAGAGCTTCTTCAAGCTCGCAATCAACGCGCTGATAGGGTTCGCGTGTGGCTGGACGTTGGCTGCCGCGTTCGACTTCGCTAACAAACGTTACGTATCCTCGAAATACCTCTTTGACAGGGTAGCAGCGCTCATAATCCTCATCCTGGCGGCCCCTATAATGGTTGTAATCGCCATACTCATAAAGCTGACCTCACCCGGTCCCGTCCTGTACAGACAAGAGAGAGTTGGGCTGAATCGGCGCGCGAGAGGGGCCAACGAGCCCGGGCGATTACCTGGTGAGGACCGACGTGCGGCCAACCACCACGGCAGGGTGTTCCTCATCCAGAAGTTCCGCACAATGGTGGTGGATGCGGAGGCAGACGGGACGGCTGTTTGGGCAAAGGAGCACGATTCACGGGTTACACCGATAGGCAGATTTCTGCGAGGCACGCATCTTGACGAGTTGCCCCAACTCCTCAACGTTCTCAGGGGTGACATGAGCTTGATAGGTCCTCGACCCGAACGCCCCCATTTCGTTGACCAGTTCGCAGATTCGTTGGACGAGTACACCGAACGGCTTGGGGTAAGGCCGGGTGTTACGGGCCTTGCTCAGGTCTGCCAGGCTGCGGACAGAAAGATGGAAGACGTCAAGCGAAAGATCCGGTACGACATCTGTTACGTGCGCGACGCATCGTTAGTTCTTGACACAAAGATATTCTTGTTTACGCTTCTCAAGATCCTCACGGGGCGCCTGGCCGAGTTCCCTATCCCGGCCATGGCGGACGCGACGTGCTCGCCCGACCCCGTTGCGGAACGTAGTGGTACAGTCCATGATGAGTCGTCTGATCCTGAGAACGGTGAACGGTCACCAACCGTGTCTGACGGTCAGCCGTCGAGCGAGTTGAAGCTTTCACAGCGCGGACAGCGGGATATCTCAACCGCTTCATCGTCAAGGTAGGAATAGCCGCAGTACTCGCATTGCCAGAAGTTCTGTCGTGTCAACCGGCGAAACGTCCCCCGGGTCGAAACCTCTGTGTAGAGCCAAATGGCGCATACCGCCGCGCTGAGGAACCCGAGATACAGCAGGATAGCGGTCCTTAGTGTGATCTGGATCATTGTCCGTTAGATCGTCCTAAACTCTATGGTAAGCGTTCCCCACTGTTCGGGAGCCTCACAGCTCTCGAATAGATAAGCTTTCATCGCCTTTGTTGCCGCGTCGATGAGCTGCGCCGTGCCTCCCGTTAGGGCGTGAACATCAGTGACTCTGCCTTCTGAGTCCACCGCGAACGACAGTGAGATCTTCTCTTCCTCTCCTTCGTCCGTGTCCCAGTAAAGGCCGCGCAGTGGCGGTGCAAACAGGAGATCGCGGTCTCTTGGTTCGCCCTGCCATTCCACGCGCGAGAGGCGTGGCGTTCTCCTGCGCGAAAACGGCGGAAACAGGCGGCGGACAATATCTCCATCGCCCGCCACTGAACTGAGCAGGCGCTGAAACCCGCTTTCAACTCTCGGGTAAAGATCCTCATAGTCCGGAGGCAGGAGGCCACGCACACCCTCTGGAGAAAAGGTAAGGCGGGCGGCGATCGTAAGCTGTTCCAGTTTTGAGAAATCGAGGCCGGGCAACTGTATTTCGGCACGGGCGATCAGCGATTCGTCTTCGGCAACATGCAGCGAGTCACCCAACCTGCGCCTGCCGAGCGGGTACCCGTAACTTCCAGGGCCCGACAGAAAGGGCTCCGACAGAACGGTGGGCAACTTGACGAATGCGAACTCGAGGTAAGGCGGTTCGTCAACAGGCGGAAAAACGACTACGATGGTGAACATCTTCAGCAACAGAAGATGCCAACCTAGAGAAACAACAAGGGCAATGTTTAACGCACGGTCCCGAAACATAGAACCTCATTCGGCCTCCAATGGCTTGGTGGCTATCCCGAATCGCTCCAGCCCGACACTGCTGCAGATGCCGAGCACATGGACGAACTCGGCCATCTGCACGTGTCTGTCCGTTTTGACAAGCACCATGCGTATTTTTCGTTCCTTCGAGATGTTCGTCAGCACGGTTGGGAGTTCATCGATCGGGGTAAGTCTGTCGTCGACATGGATTTCGTTTGCGCGAGTAATGGTTATTGTCAGGTCACGCTCCTCCTGCGACTCAGCCGCCTTGGCGCTGGGCAGTTCCACCTTGATACCGGGCTGGAGGATGAAGCTCGATGACAGCATGAAGAAGATCAAGAGCAATAACACGACATCTATGAGAGGTGTCAGGCTAAGGCTAGCGCTTATCTGATGCCTCCCGCCGCGTCTTTTTTCGAATTTCATCTCTCGAAACCACCTTCTCGGGCAGTGAGCAAGTCAACGAGTTCGGACGAGCTTATCTCCATCTCGACAATGAAGTTGTTCACGCGGCTGATAAAGTAGTTGTAGGCGATCAGTGTCGGAATTGCCACAGTCAATCCTGCCGCCGTCGTTACGAGCGCGTTGCCTATCCCTTCTGCGAGGTCCGACGGGTTGACAGCGCCCATCTTCTGCTGTATCTGTGCAAAAGCCTTAATCATGCCCTGGACGGTGCCCAGCAAACCGAGCATCGGCGCGACGTTGGCTATAGTGCCAAGGACACCGAGGTATCGTTCAAGCCGTGGTATCTCGAGCTGGCCGGCATCCTCGATTGCGTCTCGGATGTCTTCCTTCGACCGGTCATGTTTAAGCAGTGCCGCCTTAAGGATTCGCGCGATAGGTCCCGCGGTCGCATCGCATATGTCTATGGCGTCGGCTATCTTCTTCTGTTTAAGCACGGTCCGTATGGTGTCCATGAAGTCACGCGTGTCGATCTTGGACCTGCGTAGCGTGAAGAATCGTTCGAGCGTGACCGCGAGCGCGATGAGCGAGCACGCGATTATGGGCGCCATCAGTATGCCGCCCTTGTCGACTATGTCAACAACAAAGAAATCTTCCATTGCATACTCCTCAACCTAGACACTAACGTGTAACGACTGTCCCGATTCCTTCTTTCGTGAAAATCTCCAGCAGCAATGCGTGCGATAGTCTGCCATCTATGATGTGGGTCTTGGAAACCCCGCCTTCCAACGCTACGGTACACGCCTTCACCTTCGGTATCATGCCGCCTGCTATGATGCCTCGCTCGACGAGCTGCTCGGCCTTCTGAAGAGTCAGCACGGAGAGCAACGTGTCCGGAACCTCAGGGTTCTCGAGTATTCCCGGCGTGTCGGAAAGAAACACCAGCTTCTCGGCTTGTAGAGCAACCGCGAGCTTTGCCGCCGCGGCGTCCGCGTTGACATTCCACGTGTTGCCGCTCTTGTCCGTGGCGATTGGCGCTATCACGGGGATGCAACCGGCATTCTCGAGCGCTACCAGTACGTCAGCGTGCACGTTCCGGACCTCGCCGACATAGCCGATATCGACATGGGTTGAGTCTTCGCCTTGCTCCAGCTTCTCGGCCTCAAGCAACATCGAATCTTTGCCCGACAGGCCTACTGCATTGCCTCCCGCCAGGTTGATCGAAGACACAATCTCTTTGTTGACCATACCGACAAGGACCATCTCGGCCACTTCGATCCCCTTTTCGTCCGTGACCCGTAGCCCTTGATGGAACGTCGTTTCCATACCGAGCCGTTTCATCATGGCGCTGATCGCCTTGCCGCCACCGTGTACCACCACAGGGTTCATGCCGACGTATTTCATCAACACGATGTCCTGGGCCGTTTGGTTCTTGATCCGGTCGTCTTCCATGGCACTGCCGCCGTATTTCACAAGGACGGTCTTCCCGTGAAACTCCCTGATGTATGGCAGCGCTTCGACGAGTGTGTTTGCCTTCTCTATTATTCTCTCCATCGCTACGTCCTGTAGTGAGCGTTAATGCGCACGTACTCGGAACTCAGATCTGTTGTCCAGACAAACGAGTCGCAGTTGCCTTTTTCCAGGACAATAGTGATTCGCACGTTGTCGCTCCTGAGCGCCTCAGCTGCTCTCCCCTCAGTTTCTTGAACTCCCTCGCCTCGTAAGACCAACTGAACCTCGTTCAGTGAAACATCCACCGTCCCTGGATCAATCTCCGCCCCGGACCGGCCAAGCGCCGCCATTATCCGTCCCCAGTTCGGGTCTCCGCCAAAGAGTGCCGTCTTCACGAGCAGCGATTCGGCCACCGTGCGGGCCGCGGCTCTCGCGTCGTCGTCCGTTGCCGCACCGCGAACCGCTATCTCGACGAACTTCGTCGCTCCCTCTCCATCAAGAACGATTTGGCGCGCAAGATGTTGACATAGTTCGCGTAAAAGACTCGAGAAGGCTTCGTAATCGTTCGAATCCGGTTGTATCTTCTTCCCGTGGGACTCGCCGTTCGCAAGAATCACCACCATATCGTTCGTGCTCGTGTCCCCGTCTACGGTGATTCGGTTGAACGACGATTCAACGGCGGCGGCAAGTGCGCTCTGGAGAGGTCCTGCATCCATAGCCACGTCCGTTGTCAAGAACGCCAACATTGTCGCCATATGTGGGGCAATCATGCCGGCGCCCTTGGCCATCCCGGTTATCGTCGCCTCCGCGCCCGCACACTCAAAGGAAGCCGAGGCCAGTTTCGGCACGGTGTCGGTGGTCAAGATTGCCTCCGCAGCATCTTTGATCCCGTGTTGGCTGAGATTTCCGCACAATGCTCGTATCCCGCCGCAGACGCTATCGATGGGCAACGGCACGCCGATGACCCCTGTCGATGCCACGATTACCTCATCGGGGTCTATGCCGAGCCTCGTAGCCGCCTCGCCGGCCATGGCACGCACGTCGTCCTCACCGTTTTGGCCCGTGCATGCGTTCGCGTTACCGCTGTTGGCTACGATTGCCCGCGCCCTGCCGTTGGCAGCGATCCGTGACGAGTAAACAACGGGCGCAGCACGCACCCTATTCTTCGTAAACACGCCGGCAACAACCGCCGGTGCCTCCGAGAAGATGATCGCCAGATCGTTACCATCGGGTTTCATGCCAACCCGCTCGGCCCCGGCAACGAATCCGCAGGCTATTTGAAACGTCGCGTCGGTTGAGCTTTCTTTCACTGTTCGGTTCATTATCGTATTCTGTGCTGCATCAACAATTACGCGTTTGCCTCCGTATAGTCCTTCGGTTTGCGCCTGTTACAGATCCGCGACAAGCCGTATCCGAACGCTGCAACACCCGTTAGATGCGGACATACTCCGCTAGCGATGTTGCAGGCACCTTCTCGCGCCAACTCATCCCCCCAAGATGACGTCTATTATATGCACGCCCTTTGGCTTCGGCAACTGGGGGCTTTCTTTCTGTTCGGGAACGACCGGTTTTCGTCGTTTTTCGACCGCGGGTTTGCGCACGAACTCGACTCCCATCTCGACATAGCCGTCTTTGCGTTCTTCTAGTCGGATAACCCTACCCCTGATCCGGGTGAGCGGCGTTGTGTCGGCTTCGTCACGCACAACCGTCATGGACACCAGTGTCCCGGCAGGGAGAGAGTCCTCGGAGACCAAGAGCGCGCCGTAAGCGGCCAAATTCACCATCAAGCCCTTGAAACACCGCTCCTCATCGCCCACTCGGCAGAACTCGACTCGCCTCCTGATCGATGCCCGTTTGGCCCGGCGCCTGCCTTTTCTGAGCGCGCGGTCATTCTTCGTGAAGAACATGTCGTCTGGCACTGACGATCTCCCAGCTGCGCAGAGAACCACTAGATTTCATCGATATCATAGCATACGAAGTCGTGAGAGATCAATGTCGCGCGTGGGTTTAGCCTATCGAGGGTGGTCTAACGGCATGTAAGAGGTCGGTCTACAGAACCTTCCGAGCGGGCTAGAGTATATGAGCCATTTGCGCTGCTGGTAACTGTTGTTATGGGAGGATGATGCAAAGTGGTGAGGAGACTTGTTACCCCAAAGATATGGGCAATTCGTCGTGTTTTTGTGTTC
>CAZGCA010000058.1:0-41085 GCA_964524145.1 uncultured bacterium
TTTATTCCCCACCTGAAACGCCATCAAGCTGCGAATTTTTTGGGGGATGTTCTGGATATTCTCCCCTTGACAAATCTCTCCAATTGTGCTATTACTATAGTAGTATACCTGAGCGGCGATTGTTCTTCAAATCTCAGTAAGGATTGGGACGAAACTTTCGTCCGACCGCAGGCAACGTCTCCGCGGAGCGTCCGGCGTCTCCATGGTTTTCCATGCGGGACGCCCTTTTTTTATCTCCCTCTACCGTTGTTCCCGCAAACCCGGGAACGCAGATAACCCGGTCCGTTCATCAACCGAGCGCGTTCCAACACTCTCGACACTGGCAGCGCCGCGGTTCTGGTGCAGAAACTCGAACACCTGCTCCGTCGGCTTGTCGCCCGCCAGACCCAGTTCGCGGTTCAACGTCGCGTGCGTTTTGTCGTGCGCCGGCTCGACCCTGGCTTCCACGTCGGCGTCCCGCAGCGCGTTGGCCAGCCGCTCGGACTGAATACGAGAAGCAAGTCGTGTCGCCACATGGATAATGAGGAACGGAGGGATTCCCTTGCCCGTGGCGACGTGAGTTATCGGAGACGCGTCCTTCTGAACGGCCGGATCGTCTCCGAAGACAGTCGTGTACGTTTGTCTCGCTTTGGGAGTGCCAAGCTTGGTGACCTGCAGCGGGATGTCATACCCGCCGCCGTCCAGGAGCACCACTCCCTTCAATACCCCGGGTGTCAGGGCTTCCGCGTCGAGGTACCGTTCATCGGTGGCTACGAGCGCGGCCAGATGCGCTCCCGCAGAGTGGCCCATGAGAAAGATGCGGTCGGGATCGCCGCCGTACTCTGCCGCGTGCGACTGTATCCAGGCGATGGATTTCGCAACGTCCTGTCCCTGGTCACGATACGTCGAATCCTGCGCCAACCGGTAATTGACGCTCGCAAAGACGTATCCTTCGTCCACAAAACGCTGGGGCTTTGCGGTCACGTTCGCCTTGTCGCCCTTTCTCCACCCGCCGCCGTGTATGAACACCATGATCGGGCGGCTCGCCCCTGTCTTGGGAGCGTAAAGGTCGAGGCTCGTGGAGTTGCTGTCCACACCCGGAACGGTTCTGTAAACAACATCCTCGAATACACGCACGTCGGACGAGAGTGGCAGCCTAGCCGCAGCCAACCGCTCGCGCTCGACGTTCCGGCTCATCATCAATGCCACGGCGCGTTCGAACTTTTCTCCCTGCTCCGGTGTCAGGATCTTCTTCAGTTCCGAAGAGAACGCAGGGTTCCGGTAATCCCCCAAGTACTTCGGCAGCAGTGTCCGGATCTGCGTTTGCTGTTCCGGCGACAGTTCGAGGCTCTCCAGCACGCCCGACAGCGTCCGCCTCCCTTCGGTTGCCCGGGCGGGCGCCACCCTGCGCGGCTGAGCGGAAACGTCAACCACCCTCAACAACCCAAACGCCACAACAGCACACACAATCGCGATTGTTCGGTTCATCGGTCGTCCTTCTCGACATATCATTCGAGTACGCCTACGAGGTCGTTCTGTGGGCTATTCTAGCCCACTTGGCTATCTCCGTCAACATCCACTTCGCGAACCTGACACTACACTCCGCCCACTCTCACGAACACATCTTGACAGCGTTCACTAGCAACCGGTAGTATAGGAGCGCGTCAGGACGCGGTATCAGTTTGGTTGGCAAAGAGAGAAGAATCGTTTATTTTCCAACGGAATCCTGAAAGGTCGGCTGTATGGCAGTGTCTTCAAAAACATACAAACAAATGGAGATCTTCGAGTCGGTCTGCGCGAACCCGTACGCGACGGCCCGCGCCGCTGCGGAACGGGGCGAGAAAGTCGCGGGATACATGTGCACCTACACTCCGGTGGAACTGCTCGACGCGGCAGGCTATTTCCCGGTGCGGATACTCGGGCGGGAGGGTGCAATATCGCAATCGGACGGCCACCTGCAGGTGTACGCGTGCAGCCTGGCGCGAAGCGTGCTCGACATGCTCTTATCCGACGAGCTGGGGTTCCTGGACCTGATGATGTTCCCGCACACGTGCGACACCATACAGAGCCTTGCCGAGATATGGAAGCAAAACGCGCTGGATATCCCGGCGCTCACCGTGTCCACACCGGTCTGGACCGACGGTCCGCACGCGTTCGACTTCTACCGCAAGGAGCTGGACCGCGCGCGCCGGTCTCTCGAGGCGCACACAGGGACCGAGATCTCGGACAGCTCGATAACCGACAGCATAGCGTTGTACAACGAGCACCGGTCGGCAATGCGTCAGCTCTACGAGCTCAGGCGCGCCCGACCGGGCATCCTCTCGGGCGCTCAAATGCTCTCGGTGGTGCTCGCCTGGTTTCTGATGCCGACGAACGAGCACCTGCACGCGCTCACGCAGCTTGTCGCGGACCTCGAATCGGCGGAGACTGAACCGGCGGCGACCGTACCGAGAGTGCTGCTTGTGGGGGCCGCGTGTCGCGGCCAGGAGTACCTGTCTGTGATAGAAGACGCGGGAAGCGTCGTCGTCGATGACGAGCTTTGCACGGGCTCGCGCGCGTTTGCCATCGAGCCGGGTCCCGACGGCGACCCGTTCGGACAACTGGCACGAATGTATTTGAGACGGGTTCCCTGCGCGTCGAAACACTGTCCCACGTTTAACATGGGCGATCACGTCGCCGAGAAAGCCCGCGGTTCTCGAGCAGACGGCGTGATCTTCCTGTACACGAAATTCTGCGACCCGTGGGGGTTTGACTACCCGTACATACGCGACGCGCTCGAGACGGCGGAGATTCCTTCGCTGCTGGTCGAGATAGAACAGCACCTGCCGCCTTCCGAGCAACTGAAGACGCGGCTCTCGGCGTTTGTGGAGATGCTCGAGGCGAGACAAGTATAGAAGGATAGGCGGAGGCTGTTTTGGAGACCACAAACCAGAAATACGTTCCAATCAAAGCTACGGAGCCCTATCAACAGTTGATGATCGAGTACTACATGGAGGCCAAAGCGGCCGAAGGTACCGACCGCAAGATCGCGTGGATCACCAGCGGCGCGCCCGTGGAGATCCTCTACGCCGCCGACGTCATACCCATCTATCCCGAAAACCATGCCGCGTTGTGCAGCGCGCGGCACCAGGCCAACGAGCTCGCCCAGGTGGCCGAAGAACGCGGGTTCTCGCGCGACCTGTGCGGGTATGCGCGCACCGACTTCGGGTCGCTCTACACCGGCGACAGCCCCATCGGCGGGCTGCCGAAACCCGATTTCCTCCTCTGCTGCAACAACATCTGCGGTACCGTCACCAAATGGTACCAGCAACTGCAGCGCGACCTTAACGTACCGCTTCTCTATCTCGACACGCCGTTTATCCACGACGAGCAACCGACTCCCGACGCGATTGCCTACGTTCGCGACCAGATCGATGATCTGATAACCGGGGTCGGCGATATCGTCGGCAAACCCATCGAGAAGGACGAGCTTGTCCATGTCTTCACAACAGGTCTCGAGGCCGGCGCGCTGTGGGGCGAGATACTCGACCTGTCCGCCGTGAAACCGTCACCGATGAGTTCGTTCGACGCCTTCATACACATGGCCCCGATCGTCGTCATGCGCGGCACGCAGAAATGTATCGACTTCTACAAGTTGCTCCTCGAGGAGATCAAACAGCGCGTCGACGACGGCATCGCCGCCGTACCCAACGAACAGTTCCGGCTCGGCTGGGACAACATAGCCATCTGGTACAACCTGCGCGAGTTGTCGAAGAAGTTCGCGAAGCTCAAGGCGTGTCTGGCCGCCGCAACGTACACCTACAGCTGGGTAACGATGAGAATCAACACCGACTACGAAGACCCATTGGAAGCCGCAGCGGCAGGGTACATGTGCTCCTATATCAACAGCGGGATGGAGATCCGCAAGAAGACGCTCGCTGGGATGGTCGAGAAATACCAGCTCGACGGCGTGATCTTGCACTCCAGCCGCAGTTGCCGGCCCTACTCGCTGTGCCAGTACGACCTCGCCAAGTTCATCGAGAGCGAATGCAACACGCCGACACTGGTTATCGAAGCCGACCATTGCGACCCGAGAAGTTTCGCCGAAGAACAGACGTACACCCGTCTCGACGCGTTTATCGAAACCCTCGCCGCGCGCCAATCCGGCGAGTAAGGAACCGCTCGAACCAGGCAAGAGTGCCGGACTCCAAGAGATCCACCAACTCGTCGCCATCCTCGCTCAGCACCGCCTGAAGGCGGAACTACGAACTTCGCCTGTATCTGCGCAGGCTATTGTGTGTTCTCGCCGCTATGGACCAGTTGCCGCACAATCGTCTCGGCGAAGTCCGCTGTCCTGAGGATTACGTCGAAGTCGAGCTTGTCCGTTGTGTCCGAGGGCTGGTGCCAGTGCGGAGGGAAGCCGGCCGCGTCGAAGCACATGAGCGAGAGCGCCTGGTAGTCGCGTGCGAGCGGGATGAGCGCGTCGGTCGTCAGCAGTCTGAACGGTGTCGGCGCGGCCTGGTGGTCCGCTGCACTCCGAGCGGCGACCTCGCGCATTGTGGGTGACGCGCGGTATCCTTTGAGCATGCCCTCCCTGGTAACGTATCGCAGATTGCCGCATCCAACATGATCGATGTTGAGAAAGAACGTCGTGTCGCGATCGAACCTGTTGGTTCTGAGCAGATGCACCATGCCGTTCATACCGGCTTCCTCGCCTCCGGTAGCGACGAAGAGCAGCGCGGTGTTCTCGGGCGGGTCAACGGCACACCTCCGGGCCAACTCGAGCATCACGGCAGTGCCGGAAGCGTTGTCGATTGCGCCGGGGACCGGGACGCCGCGCAATTGACCGAGGACAATGAACGCGGCAAGCAAAAGGAGATAAGCGACTGCGGCAATGCGCAACGCCAGCAGCCAGGGGAGCAGTGTCGGGCCGGCACTGAAAGCGTTGGCGGCGGCCGGTGTCACGGTCACGACAATCATCGAAATGAACGCCAGGAAAAACGCGGGACGCAAGACGTACACCATGGGTCTCGTAAACAGCGGGCTGCTGCGTGCGGAATCGTAATGGGCGGAGACAACGATTGTCCTCTCCGATTGTGCAGAACCAAGCCGCCCGATGACGTTCTGGGACGGCGTTTTCGGGAGCAGCCGGGAGATGATGGGGAACCCGGCGTTCTCCGTGACGAAGAGCACCAGTTCCACCGAGCCGTAGACGAACGCCACCATCGGCCACAGTAACGAGACAAGGAATACCAGCAGATACTCGCCGAAGAAGGCTGCATACGTCCACGCGTACGTCTCCGGCGCTTCGAAATCGTCCAGTCCGCCGTTGCCGATGGCGTCGCGCATCCGCGCCTGGACGTACTCTGCGGCGGCGCGCTCGTTTTCCGAGCCGGTAATGCGGTGCGGGAGTTCGCCGGCCAGAAAGGATATGTCAGCCTTCATAGCGGCCGTGCCGTCCTGAACGGCGCTCATCTCACAACCCATGGGATCTCATCTTGCGTGGCGCAGCTTTCACGTGGCTCGTGCAATTGCTTTGACAGACTCCGCTACAGCGGCCAGGACGCGGTCGGTTTCGTCCGGCGAGATGGTCAGCGGCGGCATGAGACGCAGAACGTTCGGCGCGCTGCCGGAGTTCGAGGCAAGCACGCGTCGTGCCGCCATCTCCTTGACCATCGTCGCGCCGTCACGTGCGGTGGCGAGCTCGACGCCGATCATCAGCCCCTTCTGCCTGATTCCGGTGACGGTGCCGGGGTATTGGCGTGCAATCTCCCGGAGACGATCCGCAAACCCCTCCCCTACCCTGGCGGCCCGGTCGGCCAGGTTGTTCTTCTCGATGTAGTCTATCGTTGCCAACGCGACGCAACAGCCCAGGTCCGCACCCCCGAACGTGGACATGTGGATGAAGGGATCGGCCAGCAGAAGCTTATTGAGTTCGGGGCGGAATATCGTTGCGGCTATCGGGTAGAGACCGCCGCCCATGCTCTTGCCGACCGTCATGATATCGGGGACAACGCCATAGTGTTGGCAGCAGAACATCGTGCCGGTGCGCGCCCATCCCGTCTGTATCTCGTCGAAGATGAGCAGCAGGCCGTGTTCGTCGCAAACCGATCGCAGCCCGTCCAGATAATCGTCATCGGGCACACGAACCCCTCCTTCGCCTTGAATCGGTTCGACGATGACCGCTGCCGTGTCGGCGTCTACAGCGTCGCGCACGGCGTCCACGTCGTTGAAAGGAACGGTCCTGAAGCCCGGCGCGAGCGGTTCGAACGGTTTCTTGAAGTACTCGTTCCCGCTTGCAGCGAGCGAGAACCCGGTGTGGCCGTGGTACGACCCGGCCATCGATAGTATCCGCGTCTTGCCGGTAGCGCCCCGGGCCAGCTTGACGGCGAAATCGTTTGATTCTCCGCCGCCTGACGCAAAGACGCTGCACTCGAGGTCGCCCGGAGCGATCTGTGCAAGCTTTGCCGCGAGTTCGGCCTTTTCTTTTGACACGAGAAGATGCAGTCCGACGTCGGCGTGTTCGAGCGCTTCAGTGAGCGCCTTGATTATGTGCGGGTTGCGGTGCCCGAGGTTGAATACGCCGGAAGACGTGATGCAATCGATGTACTCTTTGCCTTCCGTATCCCAGACCTTGCACCCTTCGAACCGCTGGGGTACGATGTCGAGTCCCACCACGGCCAGCATCGCAACCTTTGTGCGGTTGACGTGGCGGGCGTACTGTTCGGCGACAGACTCCGTTTTCCTGTCCCGCAAGTTCATCCTAGATCCCGCGCTATACGATCCATGGGTTCGAGAAGCGGTCTTACTTCCGCGTTCTGACCATCTCGAGCAGGCGTTTTGCCGACAGACTGTCAGGATGAATGGCAAGCGCCTCCTCGAGCCGTGCTTCGGCGAATGCGCGGTCATCCTGGCGCACCGCGACTCGAGCAAGGTTGAGAAGCACGTTGAGCTTCTGGTCGGGTCTGAGTTCGAGGTCGAGGCAGTACTCCCATGCTTTGCGAGCTTCCGCCCAGTCTACCGCATAGCCGAAGGGCTTCCCCCCAAAGAACACCATCGCGTAGTCCTGTGCAAGCTCGATATCGGCAGGCTTCAAGTCTCTAGCGGTCTTTGACTCGAGGAGCACCCGCTCGAAAAGGGCGTGAAGGGTCACTCCGAGCTTTTCCTGGGACTCTTTTCGGTAGAGAAACAGACACTGAGACAGGTTGAAATGGTAATCGGGGTGGTTCGGCTCGAGCTCTATAGCTTTCAGGTACTCGTCGAGCCCGCGTTCGACCTGGCCGACGTGCGAGTAATGCGTGCCGAGGTTGTTGTGCGCGTCCGCAAGGCCGGGATCGAGCGTTGCCGCCGTTTCCCATTCGTCGACGGCCCTCTGCTCGTCATATTTCGCGTCGGCCAGGAAGTTGCCGAAGTAGTTGTGCGCTTTGGCGTTCTTCGGATACTTCTCCAGAAACCCGGTGTACGCCTTCTCGACGGCGGCCACCCGTTCGCGAACGGTTTTCATCTTGTCTTTTGCGAGCTGTTCCTCATCCCGCGCGAGATACTGTTCCGCCAGAGCCATGTCCCACGTGATAAGCGCCGTGTTGAGATCGTCCTGCCGCAGAAGTGCCGCGAGTTCCTCGGCCTCCGTTTGAGCTTGCTCTGCCGTGGACGCACTGGAGCCGACCCCGAGTGTAACCGCAAGTATGCATGTTGCCGCGACGAATCGCCAGAAAATAGTCACTCTACATCCTTGAGCATTCATGTCCTACGCTCCCATATGGACCGCAACAGTCGTCCAATCCATGCTGATTATACACTTGGCCGCAGGTGGCGTCCAGCAGTCGCCCCGCTGAGGGATTTGCGCTGTCACGGTTTCGCCTTGCGGTAGGGTGAGTCTCAGTCACGTCGAACGGTAGTTGTCACACTTCCTTATCCCCTCATCTCCATATCTCCTTCACGTCGAACGGTAGTTGTCACACTGCCTTGTCCCCTCATCTCCCTCATCTCCATATCTCCTTCACGTCGAACGGTAGTTGTCACACTTCCTTATCCCCTTATCTCCCTCATCTCCATATCTCCTTCACGTCGAACGGTAGTTGTCACGCTGCCTTGTCCCCTCATCTCCCTCATCTCCATATCACCTTGTTCTTGTATGCGTGTACGCTGCATTGTGTAAGAAAAGGAGAGGGGGAGATATGGGGGATATGGAGATATCGTCGACTCAAAATGGGCGGCAATTGTCCCTGTCCTTTCGTCGGCCTCAAGAGATGGGTAGCATGATACACAGGATGCAATGGGGGTACGCGCCGCTCGTGCAGTATTCCGTGTATCTTGTGAATCCTGTAAACTGTCCAAATATGTTTTCGCTTACGACGTTGCAGGCAAGATGCCTGCGCTACACCCGTGGTTACCAAGCGAGTGCTTTTGCAAACTCGTGTCTGTGGCTGGTAGTATAGGGCGCGATGGCCTGAGCGGTGTCAGGTGGAGGCTGAGCACGTACGATGTCCAAAAAGGAAGAGAACGCGGAACAGAAAGTCCGGTTTCTCGACCGGTTCGACCGAAACTACCTCGTTCTTACTGCGATACTTCTTGTCCATATCATCGGCTTCCACGCGTTGGGTGTGGCCAATGTCGGCAGAGTGGCTATAGGCGGCGTGGACCCGGTCGGTTACTACGCCTACCTGCCTTCGCTCTTTTTCGACGGCGACCTCGACTTCGAGAACGAGTACCGCAATCTAAGGGGATTCGGATGGGCGTCGCCGGACCAGGAACGGACCCGGACGGGCAAGCTGCCGAACCCGTATTCGGTCGGTGTCGCGCTATTCTGGTTCCCGATGTTTCTGGTCGCACACCTGATCTGCGAACTGTCGGGCATTCCGGCGAACGGGTACTCGGCACCGTACCACACGATGATCTACCTCGGTAACGTGCTGTACGGGTTTCTCGGCATGCTTCTCTCGTACAGGCTCGCGTCACGCATCTTCGACAAGACGAACGCTCTGTTGGCGACGGCGCTTGTCTGGCTTGCGTCCGGAACGCTCTATTACCTGCTGCCTATAGTGCCCGTTTCGCACACGGTCTCGATGTTCTCGGTGACGGTGTTCCTCTTGTACTGGTACCAGAAACGGGATCGTGAGACGTATGCAAAGTGGGGGGTGCTCGGACTGCTCGGCGGGCTGGCGGCACTTGTCCGATGGCAGAACGCGCTCTTCATGCTGCTCCCGGGCGTTCCCGAACTCTTCCGTCTCGCGAAACGCCAACCGCTTGAGGACTCGAAAAAGCACCTCCTGAACCTCGTGTGTATGAGCGTTGTCTTCGTCGTGTCCTTCTTCCCGCAGATGGCCGCCTGGAAGGTTCTGTTCGGCAGCTTCGTCACCGTACCGCAAGGCGGCAGCTTCGTCAACTGGTTCAAACCGGATCTGCTCGACGTGCTGTTCTCGACGAGACACGGACTGATCACCTGGACGCCGGTCGCTGCGTTCGCCATCGCCGGCCTGGCCTGTTTTCCCAAGAAGGACCGGCGGTTGGCGTTGTATCTGAGCCTGACGCTGGTGTTGCAGATCTATGTCAACGCCATCGCCGGATGGGTCGGCTGGTCGTTCAGCATGCGCAGGTTCATCAACTGCACGCCGATACTCGTTATCGGTCTCGCGGCCCTGATCGAGCGGGTGCGGCCCAGGCTGAAACTTGCCATACCGCTTGTAGCCGGTGCGGCGCTCGTTCTGTGGAACTTTCTCTTCGTGCTTCAATACTATGCAGGCATGATCCCGAGAGACGATTACCTCACCTACGACCAGCTCGTCACACAGAAGTTTCTCGTCCTGATCTCGCTGTTTGGGTGAGGCCGGGGCCGCCGGCTCCTTGCCCAACGGGTTTCCTGTACGCAGCAACTCAATCTCAACACCATCTGTTGACGGAACCCGTTCGCAGTCCAGCAATTCTGGAATCAGGAGTCTCGACTCCAGTCTGCCGTTTTTTACATTGTCAGTTGTTTAGCTTGATCCCCTCCGGTTTTTCCCGCGAAGGGGGGAATCCAGACAACCGAGACCCCACTTCGTGCTTCTTACTTCCGCGACTCCAGACTCCGGCCCTATATTCTACCTACTGACTTCGCCGACTCCGGACTATAGTCTACCGTCTACTGCTTCTGTCCACCCAACGAAAGAAAGGAGGGAATGCGGATTGAGGCGGCACAAGGTGTTAGACACACCTAGTCCGTTACCATCTAGCGGACCTAACGTTATACATTTGAGATTTGACTTATACCACACATGCTGAAACTCTGTATCTGAATCTCCCTATGTTATTCTCGCTGCATGATGGGCGAATGTTATTGACAAAATACGCAAAATACAGTATAGTAGATGGCGATGGACATGAAGACCTCAAACAGGATTGATTCTTCAACCGCCACTGATCCGTTAGAAGCTGCCCCTGCCCACTTTCTCTTGTTTGAGACACGTGACGGGATCTGGAAAGCGGTGGCGGGCTCGCCAGGGATAGACCTTTCACGCCGCCCGCTTGCCATCGAGAAGGATTCTTTTCAGCAGGATGCGTACATATCAACAAGGGACTTTGAGGGAATCTTTGGGGCACTGTTCCCCCATGGGCTTCCGCGCCAGCTGGTCGAAGCACGTAGATTCCATTGTACCTCAATGAAGGGCCTTATCCCGCAGAAAAGCATTCTAGTAGTTGGCGACCGCTCCTTTCTTGGATTCTCTCGGGCACGTCGGAGACAAATATCAAAGACATTGTACCAACAGCACATGGCTCGCATTAAGAGCGAGCAGGCCGCGTTGCTTGAGAGAATCGGTGACTTCACCACGAAATACTTTGATGGACAACGCGATGTCGTTAATATGCTTGGGGAAGTGTCCAGCTTGCTGGAGTGCCGAGCTCTTTCCCTCTGGCTATACAATAAGCGCACGAAAACCTATACGCTATACGGCACGAATGGCATAGATCCGTCACTCTACAGAAGAGACTGGTTTTCTCACAAGCACAAGTCTCTCGTTAACACACTGGTTCGGCAAGAAGAAGACGTCATCCGCTTTCGACCGAATCCCAAGAAATCAGCAAACCCAGAAGTTGCCGCCCTTTTCGACTTCGGATATCTCTGTAAGTTACGCAGCCAAGCGTCTGGGAGCCTGTTGGGTGTCTTGGTTGTATACGAGCCACCCGAGTACCCATTGCTTGACCAAGAAGACCGCATACGGCTTGTTGGAGCCGGTGTTAGGGAGCATCTCATTGACTTCCGTGCGACAAATAGGAACAAAGGGATCCAGGTTGTCTCAGACTTTGTTTCGAAGGCGGTAACGGCCAGCCTCGAGGAATCGATGGACTTCCTTTGTCTCGCTCTTGTGAGACGGCTTAACATCGGTGGTTGTTCGGTTCTTCTGGCAGAGGACAGAACTCCCAATGAGATTCGACTCATCAGCACCTCGGACAAACAAGAGAGCACGTTCACCGAGAGATATCCAGACCGATCCTGGCGGTCGTTCTGCTACAAACGTGGTCAGGGACTTACAGGGAGCGTGTTGAAGTCGAACGAAATGCGCCTTGTCTATGATCTTCCGGCACATGAACACGAGAACACTCATGTGTACGATGAGATTGCCCCTGGCCCACGAAAGAGCTGGATTGGGATACCAATTCACTGCCCGGGAGAAGACGAAGCAGTAGGAGTGCTGCGCGCAGTCAACAAGCTCATCACTAGGTCTGACGAGGTCGTTCCGTGGCACTTTCAGGGTTCCGATGTAGAGACGCTGACAACTGTTGCCACAATAATCGGTTACCTGTCACATAATAGGCGCCTCCAGCAAGAATCGGAGAGGCGACTGGCCGATGCTCAACAGGAGAGAGACGAGAAATCGCGATTCCTTGATTCTCTGTCGCACGAAATTATTGCGCCCCTTCAGTCGATCAAGAACGTTATTGCCACAATAAAGAGAAACCCTACCGTCAGCGATGCCATGTCCGAACGATTGAAATTTTTTATGGAGGGGGCTACAAATCAGTGCTACCAGATGGAAATGATCGTGACGAACATCGCGTCTCTGGACGATCCGGGAATCATGGAACCCAGCGTGGTCGACATTGTGACGAGCATAATACATCCGGTTGTGAATATGTTCCGCCTCCTTGCACAGGTTGACAAGGACGTGCACGTCACGTTCGATGAGAGGTTGCGCAGTTGTCCGCCAGTGTTCGCTGATGCTCGCGCGGCAGAGCAGATTCTGTTTGTGCTGCTGGACAACGCCTTCAAGTACTGCAATGACCACACCATTATAAGTATTGATGGGCAAGAGGATCGGTTTCACGACAAATTCCTCTTGACTGTCTCGGATTATGGTCTTCCGGTGCCGGAAGGCTGGAAGGAAAGGGTTTTCGAGCGCGGGGTGCGCGCGCCGAACGTAACCGAGCAACTGCTTAGAGGTTCTGGGTTGGGCCTTACCATTGCTCGCGGGTTGGCTGAAGCGCTCGGCGGAGGACTATGGATTTCACGCACCGATAACCCAGTGGAGGTGACGTTTGAGCTTCCGCTAGCAAAGGAGAAGTAAGATGGGTAAGATACTCTATATAGACGACGACGCCCTAATGACCGAAGTCATGCTTGAGGGTCTTAGACAGGTAGGAAGGCATGAGGTTTCCTACGAGAAGAAGGCCGATGATGCTGCGGTGGCTATCCGTTCGGAGAAACAATTTGACTTGATAATACTTGATATCATGATGCGCAAAGGGACACTCGAGCCAGCGCACGGGGAGACCCAAACCGGTTACATACTGTACAGGATGATCAGAGAATCTAGGCCCAAGGTACCGATCATCGTGCTTAGTGTGCTGAAGGAAGATCAAGCGCCAAGTTCTGTTCGAGACGATACCCGACATCTCTGGATTAGGAAGCCGATAGACTTGATGGAGCTCATCGCGCGCATCGGTGAGGAGCTAGGCAAATGAGAGGACTTCTTCCTTCAAGAAAGGCACGCTACTTGCCGGTGCTGCTCGGTGCGGTACTGGTCATGGTCTATGCCTCGTGCGCATACGCAGGCGCAATACCAGTTCAACCCGAAAGTCAGGGCCACGTCCCTGGTGCTACAGTGTCTCCCGATGACATGCCCAGTTTTGGAACCGCCACTCAGCCGCGCAACCACTTACCAGGCAGCAACAATGATTCCGCTCGCCTGTTTGGTCGAATAGACGATGCCGACTACTTGCGTGCACTGAACATTGTAGAGAGCGCGACCCAAACAGCGGTCAAAATCATACAACTCTCTGCCTATGTTGTCGCGGCTGCGTTGTTCGTGTTTACAATCATCAGCGGGGCCTTCACGTTCTACTATCGTGAACAGATCAAGCGACGGGCCGAAGAGTTTAGGGTTGTGGTCGAGCAGGCGCGGTCAACGAACCAAGAGATGAACGACAGGCTGACTCAATATGACGCCATGTTTTCGGAGTATATGTCCGAGCTCAAAAAAATGCCGCTGTTGGCAGGTGAAGCAAGACAAAAGCTGCTCGTTCTTTCAAATCCGGACGCTAGCGCTGACGACCTGATAGCAGCAATTACATATTTGGGGGAGCGGGGCAATGCAAAGCACATCCAGTATATCCTTCAGGCCGCGAGAAGGTTTCCGGATGACCAGGAACTATGGAAGTTCGCCATTGACGCTGTGCTGAAATTGTCTGGCGCCGAGCAGCCGCAAGACACGGATTCGGATTAGGGCGTCCCAAGTTGTGATTGCACCGTGAGGCGTCACAGCTCATTTCGTTTCACGCGAGCTCGCATATTACCCAACGTCCTAGTCGAAGCTTCTAGGCACTTCTTCTCCAGACTGCCATGTCCATCAGCCCTTGAGGTCTGGCTCACGGCCCTACATTCTATCTGCTGCATTCCACCTCCCACCCTCCCAACTCCCGACAGATCTGTCTCCGAGCGCGTTCTATCCCTTAGATCACGCGCTTGCCGGCATCTCGATCGCTTCCAACCTATTCGTGCGCCCCGATGGTCGCCTCCGCTGGCTGCTATTGGGCCGTGAACAACCTCAAAGGGGGACAGTGACAGCAAGATCCGTCTTGAACTTGTGAGTGTGTGTCTCTACAATGGTGGATAACCTGCCCGTGGTGGTCACGGGCAAGTCCATATGGGACATGTCGGCTAGACTGTTTGAGTGGCCTCGCGAAGAGCATGCAACGCAGGAAGGGGAATAGAACATGTTTTCAATGTTTGGCGTAGCCGCACTTTTGGCGGTGACCGCGCACCTCGCGGCGCCCGGCGAGGCGCTCGACCGTTCCGACATCCGCGTACCGAACCTGCGCGGTGGGCTCAACACGCAGCTCATCCTCGGCAACGGCGATCTGATGGCGTTCATCGAGGAGGACACGAACGGCGACCTCATCATCGGCACATCCAAGAACGACGTGTGGGACATCCGCCTCGACACATCCCAGGACGCGCCGCTTCTGCCGGTCGGGGAGATCGAGCGCATCGCCCGGCACGGACAGGACGGGAAACGTCCAAGCGAAGCGCTCAAGGCCATGGTCGGAAAGCACGCTGGGGCTAACGACAGCTACCATCGTAATCCGTATCCTTCGCCCCGGATGACCGGCCGGTGGCGTATACCGTTGTCAGAGGCGGGTCTCCATGCTGCTGACGGATCCGTCTCGTTGCGCACGGCCACGGCAACCGTCCGGTTCGCCGAGGGAGGGGGCCTACGCTGCGCCATCCACGCCCGAAAGAACGTGCTCGTGCTGTGGCCCTTGGGAGACACCTCGGTTCCGCGTCCCGAGCTAATGCCAATCCTAGCCCGCATTTCTCACCACAGCTCTACTGCAACACCGGATTTGCCCATGTCTACTGCGTCGCACTCGGTCGGCCTTCTCGACGTACCGTTCAGGTACGCCTGTGATGGCCTCGGTCGCGCTCCTTGTATCCATAGGCATCTCCGGCGTTTCGTCACGACCTCCGGTGAGAAAAGCAGGCTAGAGCCGGAACTGATACCTGAGCCGTCGACCGGAGAGGGTGATGATGTCGAGTGGTTGCTGCAAGCGCTTCCGAACGACCTGGATCGGAAGGGAATCCGGTTCGCTGTGGTGGCCAGGTCTGCCGATGGGTGGTACGCGCTCGCCCAAGCCACCAGCCATGAGAGTGCCGATCCGAAGAAGCGCGCTGAAACGCTTGTGGCGGAGTTGCCGTCGGATGCGGAAACATTTCTTGCGGACCACGTCGCGTGGTGGCAGGAGTACTGGTCGCGATCATCGGTGGAACTGGCGGATCCTGTGCTCGAGGGGCTCTGGCGCCAGCAAGTCTACTTCATCGGCGCAACCATCCGTGCGGGCGAGTTCTCGCCGGGCCTGTTCGCGCCGCTGACCAACAACGCGCCCGCCTGGCACGGCGACTACCACACCAATTACAACATCCAACAGACCTACTGGTCCGTGTTGCCGACCAACCACCCCGATCTTATGCAGCCCTACGAAGACCTGATCGTCGCGTATCTGCCTCGCGCCCAATGGCTTTCCAAAGAGCTCTACGGCGTGTCCGGCGCCTTCTATCCGCACGTCATCATGTTCGACGAACCACAGCCCGGAGCCTTGCAAGCGAAGAACCAGCGTCAGTACGTTCACATCGAATGGGCCTACACCCTCGGCGTCACGGCCTTCACCGTACAGAACCTGTGGTGGCGCTACCAGTACGAGCCCGACCCGTCCCGTTTGAAGAACGCGGTCTATCCGGTTCTATCGGAAACGGCCGACTTCTACGCGAATGTCCTCGAGAAGTACCGTGGAGAAGACGGCACGTCACGTCCCCCCACGGTATCCCCTGAGCATTGGGGCTGGACGGCGGGACTCGAACGGAACCGCAACTGCACCTTCGACACTGCCCTGATTGCGGACAACCTCAAAGCCGCCATCGCGGCCGAGGACATTCTAGGGGGCGACGCAGAGCGCAGCGAGCGCTGGCGCAAGGCCCTCGAGCTGCTCCCCGCCTATCCCACGTACCGAACGCCGGACGGGCCCATTATCATCGACATCGAGAACGCGAAACCGATCCGGTACAACATCCCGATACCGTCCACCGTGGTGTTCCCCGGTGAGCAGCTCACGTTCATGTCTCCGAAAGCCGAACGGGATATCTTCACCCGCACTATCGCCCGAATGGAATCCAACGGCAACAACGACATGGTCATCAACAGCGTCGCCCGGGCGCGGCTGGACATGCCCGACGCCTACGACTACGTCCGTCGCGAGTACCTGGCCCGCCGACGCGACAACGGCACCCTCACCCTCAACCGGCAAGACCCACCGCAGCGTTTCAACACCTTCGGACACTATACGGAGATGTATGGCGCTGCCACGGCCGTGTCCGAGCTGCTGCTCCAGAGCGTGGGAGATGTGCTCCGCGTGTTTCCCGGTTGGCCGAAAGGGAAAGCCGCACGCTTCACCACCCTCCGCGCCAAAGGCGGTTTCCTGGTATCCGCCGCCTACGACGGCGAGCAGATCGTCGAGCTGCGGATCGAAAGTACGGCGAGTGGAGCATGCTGCGTGGCGAGCCCCTGGCCTCGTCTCCAAGTGAATGCCCGGACGGTCGAAGTCGATGAACGCGGACTCGCCCGTTTTCCTACCGAAGCCGGTCAGGAGTACACGCTGACGTCGGGTCCGTAGCGGCAGGGACGCAGATTTCCGCACCCGCAGAGCAAACGCCAAGCACCATTCGAATGCTTGCGTAGTCTCAAGTTTGCGCTCGGGATGCGGCATTGACAGAGACGGTCGGGCTTGTTAGGATTACACCGCGGGGAATGGTGGGCGTGCAAGTGATAGACGGCATTGTGAGGAGGATAGGATGGATCGGAAGGAGAACCGCGCAACTGGGTCGAGTGTGTCCGGCGCCGAGATGAGGCGACGGGATTTTCTGGCGCTTGCAAGTGCCGGCGCGGCAGGACTGCTGGCGAGTGCATGCGCTGCGGGTGCTGCGCGCAAGCCCAACATCATACTTATCGTAGCCGACGATCTGGGGTACGGCGACGTCTGCTGTTACGGATGCCACGGGCTCGAGACGCCGCATATCGATTCGATCGCTGCAAACGGCGCGCTGTGTCCGGACGGTCATGTGACGGCACCTGTGTGCAGCCCGTCGCGTGCGGGATTCATTACAGGCCGGTACCAGCAACGGTTCGGTCACGAGTTTAACGCGGGCAACGCAGTACGGTGCGAACAACTGGGTCTCGGGTTGCCGACGACCGAGACGACGATTGCCGACGCGCTGAAGGCCGCGGGGTATGCGACGGGTATGGTCGGCAAATCGCATCTGGGCTCGAACCCTCAGTTCCATCCCATGGAACGCGGGTTAGACGAGTTCTTCGGCTTTCTCCACGGGTCGAACTTGTACATCGACCCGAGCACGCCCGGGGTACATAACGCCTCGATTGCAGTCGAACAGTTTCGCAACGAACGGCAGGCCATAAACCCGATCATGCGGGGCAAGGACCCGGTCGAGGTGGACGAGTATCTGACCGACGTCTTCACGCGGGAGGCGCTGGGTTTTATCGACCGGCACAAGAGCGAACCGTTTTTCCTGTACCTGCCGTTCAACGCGCCGCACACGCCGCTGCAGGCGACGGAGAAGTACTACAACCGGTTTTCGCACATTGAGGACGAGAAGAAACGGATCTATGCCGCGATGGTAAGCGCGATGGACGACGGTATCGGGAAGGTGCTCGAGAAGGTGAAGTCGTCCGGGCTCTGGGAAGATACGATAGTCGTCTTCTTCAGCGATAACGGGTGCGCAACATACACCGAGGCGTGCTATAACGACCCGCTGCTCGGCGGCAAGCTGATGCTGTTCGAAGGCGGCCAGCGTGTGCCGTTTGTCGTTCAATGGCCGGGCCATATTCCTGCGGGTACGGTATACAAGGGGCCGGTAAGCTCGCTGGACGTCTACCCGACCGTCGTGAAGGCTGCGGGAGGCAACGTGCCGGCGGACCGGGACGGCGTGGATATGATGCCGTACCTCAAGGGCGAGAAGACGGGCGCTCCGGAACGGGCGCTTTACTGGCGTACAGGCACGAACTCGGCCGTACGCAAAGGCAAATGGAAGCTGGTCAACCTCGGTGAAGGGACGGATGTGCTGCTTTACGATCTCTCGGCCGACATCGGCGAGGAACACGATCTGTCGGCCGAGCATCCGGACAAGGTGAAGGAATTGAGCGCGTTGCTCGAGGGATGGAAGAGCGGACTGGTCGACCCGCTGTGGCCGAGCCGCAGGATCATTCCCTTCCAGCAAGGTCCGCTGAAGTTCGAGTTGTTTATTTAGTTGGGACGGTAGGATGGATTGTCCGCCTGAGGGCGGGACCACGAACCCGGGAAGGAAAGGAGCGAAACAATGGCGTACGAGTTTATCACCGTAGAGAAGAAGGACCATGTCACCACGATGACGATCAACCGGCCGGAGGTGAGGAACGCGCTGCATCCGCCTGCATGGCTCGAGATGGACACCGTGCTGAACGAGTTCAGCGAGAATCCCGACGAATGGGTTTGCATTGTCACGGGTGCGGGTGACAAAGCGTTCTCGGCCGGCAACGACCTCAAGTTCCAGGCGCAGCACGGGCCGTCAGCCGTGATTGAAGGGCAGGCCAAGTGCAAAGGAGGGTTTGCGGGCATCACGAGCCGGTTCGACTGTTTCAAACCGCTTATCGCTGCCGTCAACGGTATGGCGCTCGGCGGCGGGTTCGAGATCGCGCTCGCCTGCGACATCATTATTTCGGCGGAGAACGCGAGCTTCGGTTTTCCGGAGCCTCGAGTGGGATTGATGGCGGGAGCCGGCGGCGTACACAGGCTGCCGCGGAGTATCCCGTACCATCTCGCGATGGGCATGATTCTTACCGCGAGGAGGATCTCGGCCGCGGAAGCCCAGCAGCTTGGGCTCGTCAACGAGGTCGTGCCGCTCGAATCCCTGCTGGATACTGCGAACAAATGGGCTGCGGATATCCTGGAATGCGCGCCGCTCTCGATCCGGGCGAGCAAAGAGGCCGCAATCAAGGGGCTGCACTTGCCGATAGACGAAGCGGTACCGCTGATAGTCGACGGGATGACCGCCCTATATTCGTCCGAAGACGTTATGGAAGGCCCGATGGCGTTCGCCGAGAAACGCAAGCCTGTGTGGAAAGGCCGCTAGAGCGGTTCGGCGCGTCTTACCCACTGACATAACGGACGGCTGGGTTGCATCTGACCCCGTCTCACGAGACACTCTCCTGGGGGGCAAGTACGAACTCTGCCTTGCGGAAAGTCACCCGACTGTTGTCTTGCCATATAGCCACGAACGAACACGAAAGGACACGAAGAAGATGGAGAAGATAGTCTTCAAAGAGGAGAGCTACGAGATTGTCGGGGCCGCGATTCGTGTCTGGAAGTCGCTGGGACACGGGTTCTTGGAAAAGGTATATGAGAATTCGTTGGCGATAGAGCTTCGGAACCGAGACTGTCGAGTCGAACAACAGAAGCCCATCAAGGTGTACTATGAGGGACACGTCGTGGGCGACTACGTTGCTGACATTGTTGTAAACGACAGCATCTTGCTAGAGATCAAGTGTGCGAAGGCTATTGCAGATAAGCACATCGCGCAAACCCTGAACTACCTGAAGGCCACCGGCATCCGCCTGGGCATTATCCTGAACTTCGGCCCTGAGGGGTTGGAGCACAAAAGGCTGGTCATGTAACTCGAGTGCGGTCGTTTCGTGGCCGTTCGTGTGATTTCGTGGCAAGAGACTCGACTGTGTACTGCGTCGATCCAACTCCGGGACGCGGGATCGGTGCGTCAGGTTTTGTCGTAGCCGCCGTCGATCATGTTCCAGAGCTTCGACATGTCCGGCACTGTCATGGCCCCTTCCGGGCACAGTTCGACGCAGCAGAAACAGGAGATACATTTCGAGTTGTCCACAACGGGATACGGGTCGAGCGTTATGGCGCCGGCAGGGCACGCCTCGTCGGCACACTTGGCGCACGCTGTACAGAGCTCCTCTTCGAGCTGCGGGTGGCACGAGGTTATCGCGTCGAACAGCTCGACAGCCTGTTCGCGTGTGATCTGGTGTGTGACCGGCCGCTCGAATGGTTCGAGCACCTCGAAATCGCCGACAACGTTTATCGAGTTGATATCGATTTCGCAGAGGCCGGCCTTGTGTGCGAGCTCGAGCGTTTTTATCTCGAGCGGTTCCCATCCCATCATGCAGACCGCGACAACGTCCACCTCTATCCCGTGCGTGCCTGCGAGCAGCTTGCCGACACTGCGAAGCTTTCCGTGTGACGGTCCGTTGCCTTCCATCGCGATAACGGCGTCAACGATGTTAAGGTCGGGCGGCCGGTGCTGGTAGAGGTCAATGAAAAACTGTGTGAGCCGTTTCGGGTGACCGGTCTCAATGTGCAGCCGGCTCTTGGTCGATCCGACGACGGTACCGAACATGTTTTTCACGCAGCATGTCAGTCCGGTGAGCACATGGGATTTGAGTTTGGGCACGTTAATTATGTAGTCGACCTCGTCGACTATCGTCGAGACGAGCACCTTCTGGACAATCTCGGAGTCCAACTCTATCCATGCTCCTGACTCGCTAATGTTCTTGTAGTAGCCGCCGCACGCATCAACGAACCCGGCAGTTTTTGCCGTATCAAGCGCGCTCTTCAGAAGTCCTCCCGGGTTGTCGCCCACAGCGACGTTCGAGGTCTGTTCAAGGCACGCGTCCAGGATCGCCTTGACAAGCTGCGGGTCCGTTGTCACACCGGCTTCGGGCGGCATCGGGCTCAGGATATTGGGTTTTATCAGTACGCTCTTGTCCCGGAGATCAACTTCGAAGAGCTCGAATATCTCCTTGACTCTGTCGACATAGTTCTCCTTGGCGGCATTCTTCACAAGCACAGTTGACATCGTGCGGATAACTCCTTTCTTAATCTGTGACCAAAGCGGGATACGTTATACCATGTGCCGTAATTATAGGTGGAATCAGTCGTCAGGTCAATGCAGTGGATGGGATGTGGGATGCACGCCCAGAGAGGTTTGCGTGTGGCACACGCGTGGGGAGTCAATGCAAAAGTCAAAATCTAAAACTGACAATGGGAAAGTGCGGAGTTGGATTACGAGCACGGAAAGAGACCGTCTGTATTGTATGTCATCCTGAGCGAATGCGAAGGATCTCCTCTTGGGCGACAGGTTATCGGCATAATAGAGATTCTTCGCTTCGCTCAGAATGACAGGTGTGTGGGGTGGAGCTCATCGATTCTTCGGTTGCGAATACGCGCATGGGAAGTAGTGGACGCCTAACCCGGACGCAGCCTGGATTCCCGCTTTCGCGGGAAAGACGGGTGTGTGGGGTGGAGCCCATCGATTCTTCGATTGCGAATACGCGCATGGGAAGGAGCACAGCGACATGGCACCCTTGCCGTTACGGTTGTCAGCACGAAATCGAGATTGCCACGTCGTTCGCGGGCTCACTCCTCGCAACGACGGGTGTGGGGATGGTAGCCGTCGATTTCGCGATGGATTGGTTGGACGGTGTTACAGGGTCCTTTGTTTCATAGGCAGAACGATCTTCGAGGGGAACCGTGTGTTGCGCTGGACGTGGAGCGTGGGAGTGCCTTCTGCGGGGTAGCGGGCGAACCATGACGCGTCGTGTCCGGCAACGGCGATGCGGATGCGGTGACCTTTCCTGATGAGAACGGACGTGGTGTACAGGTTGAATGTGACCTCGGCGACTTCGCCAGGGACGAGCGGCATGCCGTCGGCTTTCTTGTAGCTGTGATAGGGTGCAAGCTGAACGTACGGGGGTTCCTCTTCGGACACTTTGCGGTGGATAGCGCGTATGATCCCTTCGGTGATGTAGGTGACGCGACCGTCGGGCGCGACGTCCTCGAGGTACGCGTGGAAAGCCCCGTCAGTCTCCGTCGACGCCGCGTAGAGCGTGACTATCGGGGTTCCCGTGATCTCGACGTCCGTCTCCATGGGGAGGCTCGTGTAGGTGAGCAGTTTCTTGTCTTCTTCCGCTCGGTCGGGATACACGACGTCGCCGCCGCCAAGCTGTGTATGCCAGCGTGTCGAATCGCCCGTGGTGGCCGTGAAGTCAACGGCGTACTCGTCTGCGGCCGTTTCGCTTATCGGCGCGT
The DNA here is from genome assembly GCA_964524145.1 of uncultured bacterium. Lineage (GTDB taxonomy): Bacteria > Hydrogenedentota. The sequence goes on from CAZGCA010000058.1 coordinate 22,081, forward strand.
CCGGCGTCAGCAACCCGTCAGCACCGAAATACCATTCGCGAGCGGCGAACCCGGCGGGCGGCCAGGTATCCGTAACGTTCCAACCGCCTTCGCCGAGCGTGCAGTAGGTGACACCGCGTTCGGGGATGCCGGAACCGTCGTCTTTGAGATGGTTGTCAAAGAACTCGACAAGCATTTTGTGTTGTTCGGCGCTGGACGGGTCGGGCGGAGCGTCGGCAGGCAGGAACGGGTCGGCGTTTCGACGACCGCCGTGCGACCAAGCTCCGATAATGACCTTCTGCGGGTTGCTGAACGTGAGAAACCGGCTCAACGCGCCGTCGACCGTGCCGGCGTCCAGCCAGCTCACCCATACGTACATCGCCGCCCCGGAGCTTTCAATCTGCTCCTGCCGACCAAAGGGGGTTATGTCGTCCGCGGTCTCTTCGACGTCGGCCAACGCTTCGTCCCGATACGTGTGCTGCAACATGATGCCGAGCAGGTCCATTGTGTTGTGCGACGCCACGGCCTGGGCACGTTGACGCCCGTCCTTGTCGGTATCGACGGGCTTGACACCGGGAACCATCGACTTGACAAAGATGGCTCTCAGGCCGCCGACCTCCGCGGCGGCGCAGATATCGTTCGCGTCCAGCGCAAGATTGCCTTTGCCCCATTCTTCAACGAACCCTCTATTCAACACACCGCCGGGCATCGCCAGGTAGAGCGCCGGGTCGAGGTCGCTGAACTGTGGTGCAACGGCCTTCACTGCCGGATGGTTCGGCACGGCAAGGTACTCGGCGGTGTTGCCGTCGTAGGATGTGCCGTACGAGGCGACCCTGCCGTTCGACCAGGGTTGGGACGCGATCCATTCCGACACTTCGCCCAGGTCGGCCACTTCCGCGTTCGAGAACTCTATCGGCCGTTGGCCGAACGATGCTCCGCTGCCGCGCGCGTCCACGGTCACCAGGGCATAGCCCGCGTTGTTTAACCGGTCGGCCTCCTCACTGCCGAGTTGTCGCGCACGTCCGAGCCCGATGAGCACCCGGTACACAAATCCCATCTGTTCACACCGCCAGTAGCGTGTGGACCTGATGATTGTGGGTACTTTCCGCCCGGGTGCAAGGTCTACCGGCACCCAGACGTCGATGGCAATTTGGACACCGTCGCGCATGGGAATGTAGAGCGCCTGGTTGCGGGTGTGCCCCGCGGGCGTCTTCTCTTCCCCCGGCATGTCGGCCGTCAACCCGAGAATGAGAATGGAGATGATAACGGCACACGTCACACCAAGGAGAACGAAGAGAATCTTCTTCAGAACAGACCGTTTGTCTCGCTGTGCTTTCATCGGCTTGCCGTCTCCCTCTTAGCTACGCGTCCAAACACGCGGGGCATACTGCCATACATCTGATGCAGGCGTACTGGAAACCAATAAACGAGGCCTGGTACAAGCTCAGGAACAGCGGGTCGCGAAGCATCTCCTTCCGTTCCTCTTCGGAAGCGTCGAGTAGCCGTTCTATGTAGCGAATCGCCCTGCCGATGCCGTACGGTTGAGACACCTTGAGACAGCGGAACGTGTGCGTCTTCCCCTCTTCGTCCAGAGCGCCGGCGGGACACGCCTCGACGCACAGACCGCACTGGGTGCACAGATCGTCTTCAACCGGCGGGTCCGACTCGAGAGCAAGTTCCGTCAGCAGCGCCGTAAAGATGATCCGTGAGCCCAACTGCGGGTTGATAACGAGATTGTGGCGCCCAAACACGCCCAACCCTGCCGCAATTGCCGCGTGGCGCAACGAGATGTCGCCCGTCGGGATTCCCTTCGGCGGGTCCATAGACATCGGGTACGAGACCGGCACCGAGGCAACCTTGACACCGAACTCGTCCTCGACGTACCGGGAGAGGACGTAGTTGCTCTTGAGAGAGAACTCCATCGAGCCCATGCGCGACGCCATCATCGAGCGGTCGTTCTCGCTTTCGATGGCCCCGTTGATCTCGCGGTACCCCAGGACGACGAGGGATTTCACGCCCGGCAGGATCTTCTTCGGATCGACAGCGCCTTTGTTCTCGTAATCGTCAATGGCCGCAAACCCCACCACGTTGGCGCCCAGTTCAAGTGCTTTGTCGCGTATCTTGTTCTTCTCCACACCAGGTTCCTCCTCGCCGGCCGACTCGCTCTGCCTACTGTTGCTTCGCTGCTGTCTCGGCCCGTTCGGCCTGCGCCGCTTTGCGGTCGCCAAGGTACTGCCTCATGTACTCGTGCGCGTTCCTTGCCGGTTTGCGTATCTCCTCACACTCTTCGAGCACAATCGCCTCGGCGGGACATTTGTGGGCGCACACGCCGCACCCAATGCAGATCTCGCGGTCCAGGACGGCCACCTTGCCGGTCTTGTTGTTCGCTTGCGGCGATTCCTCGAGATGCACCGCTTCCATCGGGCACCGCTTGACGCACAGCCCGCACCCCTTGCAGTTTTCAACGTCGATGCGTGCGCGATAGTTGGAGGGGCTGAGACTTCCTGAATGGCCCAACTTGTGGAACGCCTCGAGGAACAAACAACAACATTTGCAGCAGTTGCAGATGGTGTCAACGTGTTCCTCCCAGTTAGACGCGCCGTGCACCAGTCCGTCGTCGGCACACCTGCCAAGGATCTCGATCGTCTCCTCCCTCGTTATCTCCCGTCCCATACCGTTCTCGACAATGTATCGGCCGAGGCTCCCGAAATGGAGACATGTCTCCGTGGGATACGTGCAACCGGGCGAGTCGGGATCGATGTTCTTTCTGTGCCGGCATGCACAGTGCGACACTGACCAGTAGTCCTGGTCGTTCACTATCTTGACGACGTCGTCGTAAGGAAGAATCTGCCGCGTGTCCTCGACGGTCTCGTCGACGGGCACGGTGCGCAGCCCTTTGTAGTGCGAGTCGTCATACTGCTCGAAGAACCCGTTGTAGTAGTACCTGTTCGCCAGCGGAGCAATTGCTTTCGAGTCTTCGTCGCTCCGTCCTGCCCAAAACGCGCTTCGCAGGTACACGAAGAGCGCGTCGTTGAGCCTGTACCGAACATGGTCGCTCTTTGCGCTGCGATAGACCAGCCCTTTGCCGGCGAGCGCGTCAAGTTTCGGGCCTAGTTCCGCCGGGTCCATCTGTTTCATCTCGGCAAGCTCGGCGAGGGTCTTTGTCGAGAACGGCATCCCGGTCAGCAGCTCGGCTTCCTCCGGCGTGTACCGCGCCTTGACGAGAGGCACTAACTCGTCGGCCTCCGGAACATTGAACCACGCCTTGTTCAACCAGTCGATAAACGCTTCATAGATTTCCTTGTCAGACACAGATAATCCTCCTGGACCTCAAGCGTCGCCTGCCTGCTCTTGTTCTCGCCGGGCTTGGGCGGCGTGTTGGTCGGCCATGTAAAGCATCGCGTATTCGCGGGCGTTCTTCGGAGGTTCAACGATCTCTTCGATCTGTTCGAGCACAAGCGCGTCCCCTGGGCATTTGTACGCACACACGCCGCAGCCGATGCAGAGGTCGCGGTCCAGCACGGCCACCTTGCCTGCCTTGTTGTTCGCTTCCGGCGATTCCTCGAGATGCAACGCTTCCATCGGACACCGTTTGACGCACAGCCCGCATCCTTTGCACTTCCCGGCGTCAACGCTCGCCCGGTAATTGGACGGATCGAGACTCTTTCCGTGGTCCAACTTGTGGTATGCCTCCAGCCAAATGCAGCAGCATTTGCAGCAGTTGCAGATGGTGTCCACATTGTCGTCCCAGTTCGACGCGCCGTGCACCAACCCGGCTTCAGCAGACTCGCGCAGGATCTCGATCGTCTCCTCCCGGGTGATTTCCCAGCCCAGACCGTTTTCGACAATGTAGTGGCCAAGCCTGTCGAAATGCAGACACACCCTGTCGGGGTACTTGCAGTCGGGCGAGTCGGGATCGATGTTCTTCCTGTGCCGGCAGTTGCAGTAGGAAACGGACCAGTACTCCCGATCGTTGACTATCTTCACAACATCTTCAAAAGGCAGAACCTTCCGCGTATCCTCGACCGTCTGGTGTATGGGTACTGTGCGCAACCCCTTGCGATGCACGTCACCCCATTGGTCCCACCACCCGTTGTAGTAGTACTTGTTGGTCAGAGGGGCAAGTTTCATGGAGGCCTCGTCAGTGCCGCCAGGCCAGAACGCGGTGCGCAAAGCGGTGAAAGTGTCGTTGAGCCTGTATCCTGTCCTGCCGTTCTTGACACGGCGCCAGACAAGGCCTTTTCGGGCCATTGCGTCCAGTTTTGGACCGAGCTCGGCAGGATCCATCTGTTTCATCTCGGCCAGTTCGTCGAGGGTCTTCGTGACAAAAGGCATCCCGGTAAGAAACTCAGCTTCCTCGGGCGTGTAGCGCGCCTTGAGAAACGGGATTAGTTCATCCGCCTCCGGCAGCTTGAACCACGCCTGGTTCAGCCACTCGATCAAGCCCTTGTAGATTGCTTCGTCAGACATCGTCGTTCCCCTTCTTTCCACGATTGTTGGGACACACTTTCAGACATTCGTCGCATTTGAGCCAGTAGTTGTAGCCTGCCGTGTTGATGATCAACTCAATGTTCTTGAGACCTGCCTCATCGCGAAGTGCAAGCGGGTAAATACCGTGCCGGATGACGTGGGACATGCAGACGAGTTTCTTGAACGAGCCGTCCTGGAATGCCTCGGCAGGGCACGCGTCCCGGCATGCCGTGCATCCCGAAGTGCACGGGTCTTCTTCTATCAGCGGATCGCCGTCCAGCTTTGCGTCCGTTATCACGGCACCGAACCGGAGCAGCGAGCCGTACCTGGGGTGAAAGACGAGTTGGTTGCGGCCGAACACACCGATCCCGGCCGCAGCAGCGGCGTGTTTCAACGAGATGATTCCCCACGGCTCCATTCCGCGATACACGAGAGGGGCGAAGCTCGGGATCTGAACCGCCCGGCAGCCAAATCTCTCGATGAGATTGGCCAAGTCCAACCCCACTCCGTCCAAGTAAGGGTAGAGCGTGTGGTAGCTTCGGTGAAGAAGGTGCAGGTCATAATCCGGCGAACCGAGCACGCCTCTCGGCATGGTTCTGCCGAAGGCGATCACGGTCTGCGCATTCTTGCAGACACGTGATGGATGGTGCGCTTCTGGCGCATCATCGAACCGGTCAACCGGCGCAAACCCGAACGCGTCCACCCGTCCCTTGAGCCAGTCAACGATCGAATTCTTCAGAGTGTCACTCACCGCGAACCCTCCCCAGTAGACTCCTCAACTGCACCTCGTCCTTCGTATTCAAGACCGAAAGGAACTCGCGGTTGGCCACTTCCGCGGCTTTGTGTATCTTGGCAGCGAGCGGCTTCCCCTTCTTCGTGAGGCACACGAGTATCGCGCGCCGGTCTTCGGGGTTGGGCTTGCGCTCGACGAGTTTCATCCCTTCGAGACGGTCAAGGATACCCGTGAGCGTGGCGCTGTCGAGCCGGGTTCGTTCGCCCAAGTGGCGCGACGTCACCTCGTCCTCATCCGACAGAAAGTTCAGAACCATTGCCTGAACGGCCGTTACGTTGAACGGGGCCACCTTCTGCCCCCAGAATCGTGTAGCCGCCTGGCTCGTCTTTGCAAGCTGGAAAAAGATGCAGTCTTCTACTTTCATAGTATCACCTATCCCCCCATCCGGTCCCGCAATACGCTAGCACACGAGTATCTTGTATACGAGTCTAACACGAGGGCTGCGAAATGTCAACCCGCAATTCCGCTTCGTCGGCTCTTGCGGAACCCGGTAGAATCCTGAAAGGGCAGACACGTCTTGATACCAGGGCACGAATTCACATACCATTCCAACGTCAGCGAGAAACCGAGAGTCTACGAAGGAGGCCAGAGAATGAAGATCCTTAGCAGCACACGCCGCGACTTTCTGAGAACCATAGGATTGGGTGCTGCTGCGCTGGCGACGCCGCGCCGGCTGTTTGGGAACGAGGGTTCTGCAGCAAAGCCGAACATTGTCTATATTCTTGCCGACGACATGGGCTACGGCGATCCGCGCTGCAACAACAGTGAGTCGAAGATTCCGACACCACACATGGACCGTCTCGCGTCGGAAGGCATACGTTTCACGGACGCCCACTCGGGGTCGGCGGTCTGCACACCGACGCGGTACGGCGTGCTGACGGGCCGGTACTGCTGGCGGACCCGCCTGAAGCAAGGGGTGCTCTGGGGAGGCGATCCACGCCTCGTGGAACCGGGCCGGATGACCGTGGCCGGCCTGCTGAAGGACCACGGTTACGCCACGGCCTGTTTCGGGAAATGGCATCTTGGGCTGGATTGGACAAGGCTCCCGGAGGATCGGATCGATCCGGATTGGCCGGAGAACGGTCGTGATATCGATTTCAGCAAGCCGTTCCGTGGCGGACCGGTGGACGTAGGATTCGACACGTTCCTCGGCATCCACGGGTCGCTCGACATGCCGCCGTACGTGTGGCTCAAAGACGACCGCGCCTTGGACACCCCCCGGGAGATGACACGGGAAGGCGGCCGTCTCGGCCGAACCGCCGAAGGCTTCAAAGCCGTGGACGTGATGCCGGAACTGACACGAGCGGTTGTTGACTACATCGGAGAGCAAGCGGGGAATCATAGCGGCAGACCGTTCTTCGTCTATTTCCCACTGACCGCGCCGCACACGCCTGTGGTGCCGACCGAGGAGTTCAAGGGCCGCAGCCAGGCGTCCGACTACGGCGACTTCGTCTTCCAGGTCGACTGGACGATAGGCGAGGTGATGAAGGCGCTCGACCGGCACAACCTAAGGAACAACACGTTGATCATCGTAACCAGCGACAACGGGCCCGAAAACCTTACCGCGAAGCTGGCACCGGAGTATGGGCACTGGTCAAATCACCATTTTCGTGGCAGAAAACGGGACGCCTGGGACGGCGGCCACCGCATTCCGTTCATCGCGCGCTGGCCGGGCAAGATCAGAGCGGGCAGCACATGCGACGAGACCATCTGTCTGACAGACCTGCTGGCCACGTGCGCAGCCGTTGTCGGGACGGACCTCCCGGCCGATGCCGGCGAGGACAGCTACAACATCCTGCCGGCACTGCTCGGCGCACGACGAGAGAGGCCGATCCGCGAGGCGACGGTGCACCATTCTTCGCGGGGCGAATTCGCCATCCGGGAGGGCAAATGGAAACTGATTCTGTGCAAGGGTTCGGGCGGAAACCGGTATAGGACAGGCCCGAACGCTATAAGGCGGGACGATCCTCCGGGCCAGCTCTACGACGTTGTTGCGGACCCGTCCGAAACAACAAACCTCTACACTGAACACCCGGAGATCGTTGCCCGTTTGACCGCGCTGCTCGAAGGGTACAGAGAACAAGGGCGAAGCCGGCCCACTTAACGTACGACCGTTAGCGTCGAAGTTTGCCTTGACAGGAACTGGCGCGAACTGTAGAATTGCGCATACGCAGCCGGGGATTTTGCCGAAGCACAACCTAAGGAGGTGCAAGAATGAGAGAAGTTGTCATTGCAGGATACTTGAGATCGGCGCAGTCGAGGTCGCGACCTAACGACCCGGGCAGAGACTGGTTCCACACGCTGAGGTGCGACGACATGCTCGGCATGTTGCTTCCCGAACTGCTCAAGCGGACCGGTGTGGACCCGAAAGAGGTCGACGACTGTATTACAGGGTGTGCCCAGGCTGTTGCTGAACAGTGGACCTACGGGGGCCGCGTTCCCATATTCCTGGCGAACTTCCCGGAGACCATCCCGGCGAAGCAGGTGGACCAGCAGTGCGGTTCGGCCATGGCGGCGATCCACATAGGGTATATGGAGATCACGATGGGGTTCGCCGATACCACCATCGCGGCAGGTATGGAACACATGACCCGCGTTCCGATGGGCGGGGGCGGCGCCATCACCCCGAACTTCGCCTTGGGCCAGGAAGAGCGCTACCAGCACTGGGACATAATGAACGCCATGAACATGGGTCTCACGGCGGAGAAGCTTTTTGCGCAGACCGACTGCACGAAGGAGGATATGGATAAGTGGGGTGTCCGTGCCCACAACCTCGCTGAGAAGGCCCGCAACGAGGGGTTCTTTGACGACGAGATCATGCCCATCGAGGCGGAACAGGCGGACGGGAGCACGATGGTTGTGGATAAAGATCAGGCTGTCCGGGACGGCGCAAATCTTGAAGGCATGGAGGGTCTCAAGCCGGCCTTCAAGCCCGACGGCGTGGTCACCGCCGGCAACTCGTCCCCCCTGAACGCGGGCGTCAGCTCGATGGTGCTGATGGAGAAGGAGCTTGCCAAGAAGAAGGGCATCAAACCGCTGGCGACAATACGCTCGATGGGTATCGCCGGTGTCGATCCCACGATCATGGGAGTTGGCCCCGTCCCGGCGAGCCGCATGGCCCTCGAGAAGGCCGGCCTCGAGGTAAAGGACATAGACTACTGGGAGATCAACGAGGCGTTCTGTATCGTCGCGCTCAACTGCATCAAGGAGTTGGGCATCGACCCGGAGAAGGTCAACGTGATGGGCGGCGGCACGGCTATCGGTCATCCGCTTGGAGCGACTGGCGCGCGTCTCGTCGGCACGCTGGCCCGAATCCTTAACGTGAAGGACGCGCGTTACGGGTTGGCCAATGCCTGTTGCGGCGGCGGCCAGGGCGTCGCGACGGTCATCGAACGCGAAGAGTACTAGGACACTGGGGGCCGGGCTCATGCCCGGCCCCTTAGCAGTCCCTGACAGCCAGTCCGCCAACGGCGGACAGCTCATTGAGGAGGGAGACCATGACAGTTGATGACATCAAAACAGTGGCCGTGATTGGCGCGGGCGATATGGGACACGGGATCGCCGAGGTGGCCCTTATCGCCGGGTACACGGTCGTCCTTCGGGACGTCAAGCAGGAGTTTGTGGACCGGGGCGTCGAGCGGATCGACGCGAGTCTGCAAAAGCTTGTCAGCAAGGGCAGAGTTCCCCAAGAATCGTACGACAAGATCAAGGGCGGGCTTATTCGACCTTGCGTCGACCTGAAAGAAGCGGTCCAGGAAGCGGACCTGGTGATCGAGGCGATACCCGAAATCCTCGACCTGAAGAAGGAAGTGTTCGGGGAGATGGACCAGTCGGCGCCGGAACACACTCTCTTGGCGTCGAACACGTCCACCATGAGCATCACCGAGATCGCCAAAGCGACCAACAGGCCGGAAAAAGTCCTCGGGCTCCATTACTTCAATCCGGCCGTGCTGATGAAGCTTGTGGAAGTGATCCGAGGCGAGAAGACCTCCGACGAGACCATGCAGGTCGCGTTCGACTTCTGCCTGAAGAACAACAAGGTGCCGGTACGGGTCGAGAAGGACGTGCCGGGGTTTATCGTCAATCGCGTCCAGGCGCCGGCCTCGGTGTTGCTGGGCGCGATCGTGGACGAGGGGCTCGCCCAGCCCGAAGAGATTGACGCCGTACTGAAGGGACTTGGGATGCCGATGGGACCGTTCGAGATAACGGACTTCACGGGCGTCGACATCGGCTACCATGCCTCCCAATACTTCGCCGATTCGGTTCATCCCGACTTCGCGCCGCCCCGCGTCGTCAAGGAGAAGATGGACGCGGGCGACCTCGGCAAGAAGACCGGGAAAGGGTTCTACGACTGGTCACAGGGCAGGCCGCAGATAGACATGTCCAAGACGACGGACCAGATAGACCCGGTGGACTTGACAGCGGTCCAGATCAATGAGGCGACGAAACTTATTGAGATGGGCGTCTGTTCTGCCGAGGACGTTGACACCGCGATCCTGAACGGGACGGGGAATGTCGTGGGCTACATGGCCGTGGCACAAGGCATGGACCCGGCAGACCTCACGCAACGGCTCGACGCGTTGGCGGAACGGTTCAACAAGGAGATATTCCGTCCCACCCAGATGATCCGGGAAGGAACCTACAAGTAATCCACAAACGGGGCGGGTTCTTTGAGCCCGCCCCGACTTCCGACCCGTCTACCGCGTCCGTCGTCGGTTCATAGTCTTAACTTGAATCCCGTCCGCCCACGACATCGAACAGCTCATCATTACTTACGTCGCATCCGTCAATCCATTCTGCATTGGCGTCAACCGTGCTCGACGTGAGCGCCAGTGGCGAAAGGAACTCGACGCGGCTGTTGTCGTCGATGTTGGGTACGTCGTTCCGCACTGCGCGTTGCAGGCTCGCGGTTGTCGCAACACACATAGCTGCCAGTACAGACCATTCATTGACGGCAACCCGCTCGAGATCCTCCCGCACCGCCCGGATCGAAAACCGTTCGGCCAGTTCCGTTTCGTTGAGCCGCAGAGGAGGCTGCCCGCCGCCAGCCCGCCCATGAACGCGGCCAACACCATGCTGATGACGTACGTGGTGTTGCCGAGAAGAACCCCGATCTGCCGCGTCCAGACGAGCTCGTAGGCAAGCGCCGATGCGCCCGTCAAGAAGAAGAACGTCAGGACGACGTTGCGCATTGTTCGGCCACGGTCGTTATTGGAAGTGACGAGATATCCATCGCTCGAGCGGCATTATATGAGACTCGGAATTGCGCGTCAATACTACAGGACCCTCGCCGACGAATGCTTGGGGATCGTCAGGCTTACCATATGGAAAAGAGAAGGGTCCAGACAACCTGTCGAGACTCTAGCCGTTTTTATAGGGGCTAAGCTCAACAAACGAGCGCGAGCACGGAAGAGAGGGGATATGTTCAATGAGACGCTGTACAATTCTGTCATGAAAAGCGTGCATAACGGTGTTGACGAGAGTGCGTTCATCTGTTACTGTATGTGTGAGCTACAGATCGAAAAGGGAGGTGGTAAACCGACGATTCGTTGCGAGGTGGTCGATGGCAGCGGGAAGCAAGGTTGTGGAGGAGGATTTGATGATGCTCAAGAAACTCTCACCGAAGGGATTTACGCTGATAGAGTTGCTGGTGGTGATCGCCATTATCGGCATTTTGGCGGCCATCTTGTTGCCGGCGCTTGCGCGTGCGCGTGAGGCCGCGAGGCGTGCGTCGTGCGCGAACAACCTCAAACAGATGGGGATTTCGTTCGCCATGTACGCCAACGAATGGAACGGCCGGTACCCGCACATGGGGAGTCAGGCTCGTGTGGGCAGAGGTCCCAACAACACAGTATCTGGCGCGTTTACGTTGTTTTTCGACGGATTCGCAATGTACCCCGAGTACATATCCGATCCGGAGGTGTTCGTCTGCCCGTCGGATAGTGATGGGTTGAACACTTTTCACAGCGGCAACTCGAAATGCCTGAGCGAGCTGGACCTGGATAGTTACGGAATCTGGCGCGACAGGGACGGGCGGTACTGTCCGGAGGCGTTCGACGGGTATAGCTACCACTATTTTGGCTGGGCGTTGGACAGCGATGAGGCGTTCACGGCGTTCTTCACCTCAATCCTCTTCGAGTTCGGATTCGACACATCTGTGTGGGCGGCAACCGGTTTGCCCGGGTCCATGCGAGATTCCGATCGCACGGTCACTCCAACGGCAGCCTATCCACACGGTACGATTTACAGGTTGCGCGACGGTATCGAGCGGTTTTTCATCACCGACATTAACAACCCGGCGGGCTCGGCGAAAGCCGCAAGCGATATTGTCGTCATGTTTGACGGGATCGGAGGGGATGCCAAGAACTTCAACCACGTGCCCGGCGGCGGCAACGTCCTGTACATGGACGGGCATGTGGAGTTTATAAAGTATCCCGGGGATTTCCCCATCTCGAAAGTCCTGACAGTGCTGTAGCGGGAGCCGGCACAACGCTCGGTTCACTGGGAACAACGGTAGTTGGAAAGAGAGGGTCGTTTCGTAGACGGCCCTCTCTTTTGCTCGATCGCTTGTCTTCTCGGGTAAGAGCCGAACATTAGCCGCAGTCTTCTTCATGTCCAGTCCCATCGACACTCGACACCAATGCGCCAAGCGAATTGTATACCCGACCCATTTGCGCTGCTGGTAAGCGTTGCTATGGGAGGATGATGCAAAGCGGTGAGGAGACTTGTTACCCCAAAGATGTGGGCAATTCGTCGTGTTCTTGTGTTCTGGGACGGGTGACGTGTCGAATTGACCGCTAACGGATGTGGAGTGCGCAAGCTTGCTTGCGCTCTTATCAGGACCAAGCTTGCTTGAGTCCGGCTTATTGGACAGCAAGCTGTCCAACAGAACAGCGGTAGCAAGCTACCGCACTCCAGAGAACTGCCACAACGCAAATGGCCCATACCCGATCTGTCATTGACAAACGTCGCGCGCTTCGGTATTCTCGTCGGGTGTTAATGACAGCCGGTCAAGCGCAACAGTGTAACGTTTGAAAGAAGGAGAATGTTTATGCCTGCACCAATAGCGCTTCAACTGTATACGGTACGCGAGGCAATGGCGAAGGATTTCGCCGGCGTCGTGAAGAAGGTCGCCGATACCGGGTATATCGGTGTCGAACCCGCCGGTTTCCCGGGAACGACGCCCGAGAAGGCGAGCAAGCTGTTCAAGGATCTCAGCCTCGTTGTGTCGAGCGCCCATCTGCCGATGCCGCTCGGTCTAAACAAGGACGAGGTGCTCGAGACGGTGGCCTTGCTTGACTGCAAACGGATCGTCTCCGGGCTGGGACCGGATCAGTTCAAGACGATGGATCTCGTTAAACAGTCCTGCGATACGTTCAACGAGGCCAGCGCGGTCGCTGTCGAGAACGGTCTTTCGTTCGGTCTGCACAACCACTGGTGGGAGTTCGGACAGGTTGACGGCAGGTACGTCTACCAGATCATGCTCGAGCTCTTGGACCCAGCGGTCTTCTTCGAGATTGACACGTACTGGGTTCAGACCGCCGGCCCGGATGCTGCCGAGGTGGTGCGCGAACTCGGGGCGAGGACTCCCCTACTCCATATCAAGGACGGCCCGTGCAAAAAAGGCGAACCGATGGTGGCGGTCGGCGACGGGATCATGGACTTCCCGGCCATCGTCGACGCGGCTGCGGGTTCCACCGAATGGATGATCGTCGAGCTGGACGAGTGCGCGACCGACATGATAGAGACCGTCGAGAAGAGCTACGCGTATCTCGTCGGGGAAGGACTTGCGCGCGGGAACAAGTAGTGGGCACGCATTCCACGGCGGCACCTGCTGGACCCCGCGGTTCAGCGGAACGGAGGCGCGTTGTCGTAACAGGCTGTGTCGTATTGCGTCATCCGCATGGCGCGAGTAGATGACAGCCTCCGAGATGCGCTCGATACTCGAGACATGACAGGAGGAAGATGTATGGGTTGCGTACGGTTCCTGATCGCTGCAGTGAGCGTGTTTACGCTTGGCTTGGTTCTGTGCCGGCCGCTGATCGCCGCGTCGATGGGAGAGGTGCTTGCCGCCTACGCCGTAGGACAGCCTGACGTTTGTGAGGGGCTCACGATCTGCGAGGACCCTGCCCTGCGAAAGTACCAACAAGGTTCCGACTGGCTGCTCGAGATGAAGCCGAGCAACAGAATCTACGAGGAAGACACGTGGGGGTTCCGACTTGAAGACCGTTCTTTGCGTACCGTCAAGAACCTGGTCCTCGAGATCGAGTTCTATGACGAAGGGTTCGGCGTCATATCTGCGAGTCGTCTGATAGACCCTCAGTTCAACGGGAGCTACGCGGCGGCCTCACGATCCGTCTCCTATACGCGACTCAACACCAAGCGGTACCGCAAGGTGCTGTTCGAGTTTTCGAGCGGGGCGAAGTCGGAGTTCGACTCTGAGAAGCCGGACTTTCAGCTTACCGGTCTCCAGCACCTGAGAGTAGCACGGATATACGATTCGGTGGAGGAATCGTATTGGAAGGAGCTTCAGGACTCCATTCCGAAAGACGTTTCGTCCGCCGTTCAGCTAGAGCGCCCGATGCAGATTGTATGTTCCGCAGGGGTTACCGTTCGGGGGGCGCCCGATGACCTGCGGAACTCGATCGACAGCCTCAAAGAACTGCTGCCGCTGGCAAAAGCGCTCGGTTTCAACGGGATAGAAAGCTACGTACGCTGGGATTTTGTCGAGCCCGAACTGGGCACATTCGACTGGAGCTTCTATGACGCCATAGTCGAAGAGATACGCAACTACGATCTGAAGTGGTTCCCGCTGCTTATCGTCGGTTCGGCGTACACGCTGCCGAAGTGGTTCTACGAATCCGAAGAGAACGTCGAGTTCGTTTGTCTGGAACACAACCAGAGCAACCCGATACAGAGTATCTGGAGCCCTTATCACAAGAAACACGTCGTTCGGTTCCTCCGAGCGTTTGGGGAACACTACGAACCGACGGGTTGCCTGTTGGGCGTGCGTCTCGGCCCGTCCGGCAACTTCGGTGAGTCGCAGTACCCCGCAGGCGGCAACTGGGGGTACCGCGGCAAGAAGATGCACATTCATATCGGGTACTGGGCGAACGACCGGTACGCTCATCTGGATTTCCAGCGGTTCCTGACGGAGAAGTACGGTACCGTCGAGGCGTTGAACGAGGCGTGGGACAAAGAGTACGGCTCATTCGACGAAATCCGCACGGTGTTCCCCGAGCTCTGCTACTCGAAACGGCGGCGGCTCGACATGAACACATGGTACACCGATTCGATGACCGAGTGGTGCGAGTGGTGGGCGATCGAGGCCAGAAAGGCGATGCCCGACACGGTCATCTACCAGTCCGCAGGCGGGTGGGGGTTTGTCGAATCGGGCACGGACTATTCAGCCCAGACAAAGAGCATGGTGAAGGTGGACGGCGGGATCCGGCTCACCAACGAGACGGACAGTTTTCATCAGAACTTCTACGCCACGAGGCTTGCAACGACGGCCGCGCGGCTCTACGGCGTGCCGACGGGTTTCGAGCCGGCCAGCTCGCACACTGCACGCGGTACGACGGGCAGAATCTTTAACACGACGGTCAGCAGCGGGGAACACTTCTTCACGTATCACGGGAACATCTTCAACCGGCAGACCTCCATCCGCAACTGGTTGGGTAACTATCACATCTTCGACACGCGGCAGGATCCGATCGTGGACGTTGCGGTCTATTACCCGCAGACGATGAACTTGCTCGACTCGAGCACGTTCCGCTACCTGTACGCCTGGGGCTTCAACCCACGGGCACGGGAGATGAGAAACGTGATCGAGCTGGACTATCTCGATGACCGGTTGATCGCCGAAGGGTTTCTGGACCGGTACAAGGTGCTGGTTTTTGTCTGGGGGTTTCTTGTCGAGGAGCCCGTCCTGGACAAGATCGACGAGTGGATGCGTAAGGGAGGCACCGTGGTATACCCCTCGTTTCCAAAGGGTACGGTCTTCACCGTGGACGGCGACGCCTCCACGTTCAACAAGTGGAAGCGGGGAGACACCGGGAACGGTCGGTTCTACCGTTTCCCCGGCGACATGGACCCGCCATCGCTCTATGCGGACTACGTCAAGTCACTACTGTTGAAGACGGACGGGCTGTCTCGCGCCACAGAGATTGCCTTGGTCATGAAGCGGCCGGATTCCGTGTTTATCAGCGCGCAAGCGGACGGGCATTTCCTGGTAATAAACTACGGTGACGACCCCGCGACAGTCGAGTACCCCGGCATGGATCCAGTCGTGGTTGAACCGTATATGGTTGAGAGAATAAGTATCGAATAACAACATCCCGGCCCAGGTTCATGCCAAGCTTCTACGCGACTGCATTCATAGAGCTACGTATGGGGTTTGGCACTTTGACATCGACGACTAACTGCTGATGTCGAGACCTTTGACTTTGCCCATCAGTGCCGGATCCGCAATGGGAGCCTTCCAGGAGAACCCGGCAACGCCCAGCAGGCCCAAGTACGCTTCTGTTGTTGAAAACGCGGCTCCAATATGATATCATATTGGGAGATACAGCGTTATGACATCGCGGTGAGTGTTTCAGCTTGAGCGCGTGCGGAGAAGCCGTAGGCACCGTATGGAAGACGCCGTTGTTGACCGAGCTACAGGCAAGAAGTTCATTCCTGTCTCTGTCGATAGCCTTATCCTCGATCGACAGGTAGACTTCGACATCTATATACCAACCAGCGAAGCGTCGCCGCCGGTCCTGTATCGGGCAAAGAACCAGCCATTCGATGCAGCGGCAAAGAACAAACTGGAGCAGGCGCGCGTTACCACGTTCTATCTCTGCGTGGACGATGTCGATGTGTACCACAGCTACATGGAAAACAACCTCGACAAGATCGTCGCCGATAAGGGTCTGTCGAGCTCCCGGAAAGCCGAGGTGGTCTATGAAACGGCTCGGATGGTTATGCAGGACGTGCTCAATGATCCGCGGTCCGGCGAGAACATCAAACGCAGCGAGCAGATAGTCACCAACACGGTGGACTTCATTCTTCGCGACAAGGACGCTTTCACATGTCTGCTCACGGTGACCTCGTACGACTACTACACATACACCCATTCACTAAACGTTTGCATTTACACCGTTGCACTTGCTCAACGAACGGGTATCGCGGATCTGACTCAGTTGCACCAGCTCGGAACAGGCGCTTTGCTCCACGACGTCGGCAAGAGCGAGATCGATAAGAGCATTCTGGAAAAGAAGGGCCCGTTGACGGACGAAGAATGGGTGATAATGAAACGTCATCCGGAGGAAGGCGAACGCATTCTGCGCGAGAACGTCGACCTGCCCGAAGCCTCCGCGGTTGTGGTGACCCAACATCACGAGAAGTGCGACGGGTCGGGGTACCCGAAGGGACTCACCTACAACGAGATACATCCATTCGCTCGTATGGCAGCCCTCATAGACGTGTTCGACGCACTCACGACGCGACGCCCGTATCGTGAAGCAATGGAAGCGTTCGCCGCAATGAAACTGATGAATGAAGAGATGCACGATTCCTTTGACAAAGATATCTTTCGCGACTTCGTGCTTCTGCTCGGCCGGTAACTTCACTTGTGAAGTTGCGGCCGCCCGAAACCCGTCCTCAAATGCCCCGACAGCAGACCTAATATGAAACGCCGCGTCTACCTGGAGATGAAGAGCCTCGAGGAAGCCAGACGAGTCTTCTTTGCACGTCTCGAAGTACCGAAGCCGCGGCCTCACGAACGTATCCGCGTGATTGATTCGCTCGGCCGGGTAACTGCGTCACCGGTCCGCGCCGTCTTTTCGTGTCCCAACTTCGACGCGTCTGCAATGGACGGCGTCGCGGTCGTTGCCGACTCGACGAACGGCGCGTCGCCGACAACTCCCGTGGAACTCAGACTAGGCGACGAAGCAGTCATGGTGGACACAGGCGACGAGATACCGTCACCGTACGATGCGGTCGTCATGATCGAGCACGTCGAGGTCCTGGCCGACGACAGAGTGTCGATCACTGCCCCGGCTACACGCTACCTCAGCGTGCGTCTTTCGGGAGAGGACATTATTGCGGGAGGACTCCTGCTTCCTTCCGGACACGCGATACGGGCAGCCGATATCGGCACGATGCTCGCCGCGGGATTGACCGAAGTCGATGTCAGGTGCAAGCCGCGGCTTGCTATCATACCCACCGGCTCGGAGCTGGTTCCGCCGGGCATCGAACCCGGTCCGGGCCAGATTCTCGAATTCAATTCTGCTGTTCTCGCCGCGCTCGTGACCGAATCCGGAGCGCAACCGGCGGTGTTCCATGCTGTGCCGGACGAGATGGCCGACCTTGAGCAGGCGCTCCACAACGCGGTCGAAATGGCCGAGATCGTCGTATTCAACGGGGCGTCGTCCGCCGGTCGCGAGGATTTCGTGCCCGAACTGATCAAACAGATGGGCGACCTAACGGTCATGGGCGTGAATATCCGACCGGGCAAACCGACCGCACTCGGTTACCTTCGAGAGAAGCCCGTCCTGGGGCTGCCGGGATACCCTGTCTCCGCAGTCGTTGCCTTCGAACAGTTCGTGCACCCTCTCATATGCAAGTTCCTCGGCGTAGCCGTTCGCGAAGGCGTACAGGAACCGGTCCGCACGTGCCGCAAGATACCGAGCAAGCTCGGCACGGACGAGTTTATCCGGGTTCACATCGCTTCCCGCAACGGCGAGCGCGTAGTCTCACTGCCCATGCGCGGCGCAGGTTCGGTTTCCTCGCTCAGCAGGGCTGATGGGGTTATATGCGTGCCAGCGAACCTTGAAGGTCTTCCCCCCGGAACCACGACAACGGCGCGCCTATTGAGAGATCGGGACGAGATTGCCTCGACGATCATCTGCGCCGGCACGTATAACCCTGCCATCGACACCATAGCGGAACAACTGTGGGATGACGGCGAGGGGTACAGGCTGCGGTTCGTTGACACCGGAACCGTCGAGGGATTGCGAGTGCTCAGGCTCGGCGAGGCGCACGCTGCCGTCTGCAGCGTTCTGGACCCTGCTATCCTCGAGAATCGCCTCGAACGCATAGCCGAACTGACTGAGGGAGAAGACTGGGAGCTCGTACCGTTTGTGACGCGTGCATTCGGGTGGTGCACAAAGGAACCGATGGCGCTCGCAAAGATCGAGCAGATGATAGCGAGTCGAAAATGTCGTCTCACGAACCGGCGCGCATCCTCGAACACGCATGCGGTGCTCGATACGCTCCTGACGAAGCTGGGGCTCGAACCGAGGGACGTTCCCGGATACCATCGCCAGGAGAAATCCGCTCTTGGGGCAGCGACAAGCGTGCTCCGCGGCTGGGCCGATCTTGCTCTCGTTCCCCGGTCAGCCTCGGAGGAGCTTGACCTCAGCTTTGTCTCCCTGTTCGAGGAACAGTGTTACCTTGTAATCCCCCGCGCCACGCTCGAAACACCATCCATCAAGACCCTGCACTCACTGATACGCGAGCGCGCCAACTGATCTCGTGCGCCACACCGGCCAATCCGGCCTCTAGATTCAAATGCCAAGCGCGACGTTGATAACAAGCTGGACGTCGATGGCGTTGACGAATCCGTTGCCGTCGATGTCGCAATCAAAGCCGGTAGAGATGCCCAGGGCTTTATTGATGACCAATTGCACGTCGATGGCGTTAACGATGCCGTCACCGTTCGGGTCTTCTGGGACTGTGAAAGGCGTACTTCCAGGATCAATCGGATCTGTGCCGGATTC
>CAZGCA010000059.1:0-38739 GCA_964524145.1 uncultured bacterium
TCTACACTTTTTGGTGCCGGTCATTCCATTCTATCTACGGGACTGAAGGCTATTGCAAAACACCGATTCCCAGGAGTGAACTCCTGGGCTATTCTCAATCGTCCCTGCGGGACTTGGCAGTGTCGTTGTGGTTCGGATCACCTGGTGGGTGAAAGCCTCCTTGTCGTGTTCCTTGCTACTCATAGCGCGTTACAAGTACGTCTTCATTGCATTGCTGAACGATCAAAGCGGCAGCAGAGGTGTTGACAAACGCCGCCGTAGCTGCAAGTATTATGACGGTCCTTGAAGAATCGTGTGGTAAACGGATGTGGCCCAATAGGAGGGGTACAGAATGACGCAGATGCTCAGGGTTTGGCTCGCAGTAGGTTTGTTTCTGGCCGCGGCTCTTATGACCGCGCCCGGCGGGAAAGGGAAGGCGTTTGCCGTGACGATGCGGCCCGTCCTTCGCGGCACCAACTGGATGGTGGTTGCAGGCCGGCCTCTCGTGGCGGAAGCCGGCGCGAAGATGTTCCGCCAGGGCGGCAACTGGGTTGATGCGGGCGTGGCGTCGCTCATCGCGGCATCGGTGATCGAGCACACCTCGTTCACCACCGGCGGTGAGGTGCCCGCGCTCGTCTATGTTGCGGACGAGGGCAAGGTGTACGCAATCAACGGGCAGGGTACCGCTCCGACAGGTGCAACACCCGAGTTTTTCCAGAACCGGGAGATGGCGTTCCCGCCCAATTCGGGGCCGCTCGCTGCGACCGTACCGGGTGTGCTCGACGCGGCGGTTGTGGCGTTGCAGCGATTCGGCACGATGAGCATCAAAGACGTGCTCGAGCCCAGTATCGAGCTTACGGACCGCGGCTTTCCGCTCAACGCCATCATGTGCGGTGCGTTGATCGAGGACGCCGAGCACGTCAGCCAGTGGAAGTACTCGAAACAGCTGTTCATCGATCAGTTCGGTGGGAAACGGCCCGAGCCGGGCATGATCTTTCGGAACCCCGACCTGGCGGAGACGTTCAAGAAACTTGTCGAGGCCGAACAGGCCGCGCTAAAGGACGGCAAAAGCAGGGAGGAAGCGCTTGAAGCCGCCCGGGACCGGTTCTACAAAGGCGATATCGCAGCGGAGTACTGCCGTGCGTCGCAACAAGAAGGCGGGCTGCACACGGTCGAGGATTTCGCGGCGTTCCGTGCGAAGGTCGAGCCGCCTATCATGACCGTGTACCACGGGATTGACGTCTACAAGTGCAACACGTGGACGCAGGGCGCGGTCTTGCTGCAGACCCTGAACATTCTCGAAGGGTACAATCTCAAGTCGTTCGCGGGCCCGGACGACCCGGACTACATCCATCTTGTTGTCGAAGCGTTCAAGCTGGCTGCCGCCGACCGGGACAAGTACTACGGCGATCCCGATTTTGCAGATGTCCCGATCAAAGGGTTGCTGAGCAAGGAGTATGCTGCCGACCGCAGGAAACTGATCGACAAGGACCGGGCAGAGACCGAAAAGCAGCATCCGGGCGACCCGTGGAAGTACCAGGGAGGCGGCGGGTCGGCGGGGATGGCAACCCCTCCGAAGCTTAACGTTGTCGACCACGACGTGGCCGCGTACTATTCGACCTTCGGCACGACGTCGATCAACACCATGGACAAGGACGGCAACATGTTCTCACTGACGCCAAGCGGCGGATGGCTGCCGTCCTGGGTTGCCGGCAAGACCGGCATCCCCTGCAGCCAGCGGATGCAGAGTTTCGTCCTGGACCCGGAGATGAACGCAGCCAACGTGGTGGCGCCGGGCAAACGGCCCCGTATCACCCTGACACCGTCGCTCGCGTTCAAGGACGGCAAACCGTTCATGGCGTTCAGCACCCAGTCGGGCGATAACCAGGACCAGGCGCTGCTCCAGGTGTTCCTCAACGTGGTCGAATGGGGCATGGACATCCAGGAAGCGGTCGAATACCCGCGGTTTCGAACGTTGCACCTTCAGAACTCGTTCGGCGACCACGGTACCAGCCCCGGCAGCCTTGACATGGAACGCAGGTTTCCCGAGACGACGTTCGAGACGCTGCAAGCCAAAGGGCACCGTGTCGAATGGCTCGACGACTGGACGTTCCCCTGCCAGCTGACTGCCATCAAGTACCGTCCCGACGAGAAAGTGCTCGAAGGCGGCACAGACGTGCGCGGTGAACGATGGGGTGTTGCGTGGTAGCCGACGCTGCGTGCTGTCAGGTGGGTAATTGGGGTGCCGGTGCAGGTAGATAGAAAGCGGCACGTCGCCGAGAACGCTGTAACGCTGCCATCCTGTTGCAGGATGGCAAGGGAAGTAATTTGGGGGAGTAACCCTTACGTCACTGCGTCCTCAACACGTGCCCCCACAGTGTATCCTACCCGTCCAAGCCCTCCTGGTTTCGGTCCCTGGTGGGACAGTCCATTATTCTCTTCGCCGCTGTGACTACGAGTAATGCGAGTGCAACCGCACCAATGAAGGTCAACGCTGGCACCTCCCCCCAGCTCATCGGGTCAATCGGGTCGTAGCCAAACCTGAACTCGTCCGCGTTGCTCATACCGTCCCCGTCCCAATCGTTAAGCCCGTCACGGATGCCGTCCGGCGTGTCTTGGAAGCTGTCTCCCGTGCTGTCTGGGGCAAGCGGGTTGAACGGATTCTGCACTCCCCCAGTATCCGGATCCAGGTCCCTGGTCTCCCACGAATCGAGCAGCCCGTCGCCGTCGCTGTCCGGGGGAGGTCCTGACGGTGCAAGTGAGGCGATCCATCCCTCGGTGTCGCCTGAAGGATTCTGCCCACTGCCCACGATTGTCAGACTGTCACTTGAGATCTTGGCCGCTGCTGGTGTCCAACCGGTCAGGTCCAGCCCATGGTCGTTCACAAGCACGTCCTTGAGATTACGCATACCGTTCGTCGCGTCCCAGATGAACGCCTCCCGTCCGCTGGCGGAATTACCGTAACCTAGGACAACCGAGCCGTCCGCGGAGACGCCATGAGCGGAGCTGTCGAAACTTCCTCCCGGCAGGTCGCCAAGAGCGACCATGCCCCCCGTCGACGTCCACCGGAACGCCTCCTCTCCGCTGGCGGAATCGCTTTGCCCCACGACAACCGACCCGTCCGCCGAGACGCCCTTAGCAGAGCTTCCAACGGTTCCTCCAGGCAGATCGCCAAGGCCCACCATGCCTCCTGTCGATGTCCAGCGGAACGCCTCCTCTCCGCTGGCGGAGTCGCTAGTACCCACGACAACCGACCCGTCCGCCGAGACTGAATTGGCATGGCTCCCGGACGTTGCCCCAGGGAGGACACCAAGACCAACCATGCCCCCCGTCGACGTCCACCGGAACGCCTCGCCTCCATTGACGGAGATAGAATAGGTATCACCTACGACTACCGAGCCGTCCGCCGAGACGTCAAACGCCATGCTCCAGTGGGGCGGAGCAGGCAGGCCGAGAAGGCTCATCATCCCTCCCGTCGGTGTCCAGCGGAATGCCTCATGTCCGACGTCGGTAACACCGAGTCCTACAACGACCGACCCGTCCTCGGAAACACCCCCCGCTATGCTTTCGAACGGCTCTCCAGGCAGATCGCCAAGGCCCACCATGCCTCCTGTCGATGTCCAGCGGAACGCCTCAGGTCCGCTGGCGGAGAGGCTCATACCAACGACAACCGAGCCGTCCGCCGAGACATCGGAGACACCGCTTTGGAACGTTCCCCCAGGCAGGTCGCCTAGACCCTGGAAATAGGCGGCCCACGCTTGGCCCGGTAGCCCCAGAGCTGCCACTCCACACACGGTAAGTGTCAAGACAAGGGTGCTATAGGACGTGGTTCTTAAGAGCATTTCTTCTTCCTCCCGCAAATATGTGAGACATGCTGCCCCTCCGACTCACCAACTTTACCCGATTAGCGTAGCACCGTGCCGCCACAATGTATCCTACGCGTCCAAGTCCTCCGGGTCAAGCTCCCGCGTGTTCCCGCACACACGACACTGTATACACCGAACGCCTCACAACAGGTGATATCGTGCGTTTCATTTGGAACACTCAACACCTTCCAAGCGGCTCAGTATGTTCTTCAACTCGGCTTGCTGTTCCTTGAGCCAATCGACTTTCAAGTGTGAGACTCCGGACCGCACCCCTGTCATGGACCGCGCCAGTACCTTTCGACACACCGTGTAAGCTGCTTGAATATCCTTTGCTTGCTTGCTGCTCATACCCGCGATGTCAGGCAAACAAGTTCGATACACTTCCATGGAAAAACTCCCTCCTGCCTCTTGCGGGATGACCTCCAGCGTAAAATTCCCGTCGTAGGAACTCAGGCCGTTCCTGCTTAGGAAATCGTCCACGTTCTTGGCTCGGCCCAGAAACTCGACCCTTTCCACGTTCGCTGCTAATTCCAGTTGCACCATGGACAATACATTCCTCCTGCGTTCTTTCTTTTGCCGTCGGTCGCGTCGCTCTGTCAAAAAGAAACTGAGATGCACGCCCAACAATGCCATGCCCCCAGCAATCAGACCGCCTATCACGCTGCTAATAAACGGTGTGTTAAGAAACGTTTCCCAACTCATCGCTGTCCCTCCCTTTGGCACCTTCGGGTGTAGGGTTCTGGTCGCAGAATTGTTGCCGGATGGATTCCAGAGGCTTCGAGCTACCATCAGAGTCGGTGAAATTCCAGAACACCCATCCGTTCGGCGCGTGAACGCCGTGCTTCGCGGTAACTGCTCCGCCGGCTGCCGAGGGGCTGCTGTATGCTTTGCCCTCGAACAGAACTGTCCCGTTAGCCTGTACAGCCGCTTCATATCGGGTGCCCTTGTACTCGACAAAGATAGTAGTTTCCGGCTGGATCAGCTCTGCTGCAAGAAGGTCTTTCAGCTTGCAGCGTGAGCCGGAGCGTCTCTCCCTCTTCACAGCTTCATCTTTCTTTGATGCAGGGAGAGAGACCTCGACGTTGTCAAGAATCGCCGCTGAACTTTCGTTGAGCATTTTCCGGAGGCCGGTAACGATGTGGTCGGCCGATACTGCGACTCCTGAATCCCGTTTCAACACGCGCCGCAAGGCTCTGATTGAATCGGCAGAAAGAATGGCCTGAAGCAGACTTTTTGGATCGAGCGCAGTGGTTATGTTCCAGAGTTTCTTAAGAGCGCCTCGTTTCACGTTCCTGAGGCTGATCAAATCAAACTTCTTCGCCAGTACCTCGACTTCGTCGTGAAGCATATCCCACTGTTCGACTAGTTTCGTTACGGGCGGTTGCCCAAACTCGACATGGTAAATCCGCCACTGGCGGCCGTTGGTGAGCAGCACCCATTCACAGCCCGCGTCTATCGCGTAGCGCGACGCTTGCTTGAGGTGCTTGGGCGCCAAGTCCACAGCGACCCGCTTAAGCTCAACCATGATGATGGGGGCGGCCTCCTCACCCTCCTCTAACTGGATTGCAAAGTCAACATGTTCCGTATCCCCCGCGCCGCGCACTGCGCGTTCTCGCGAAAGATGGGTGAGAGCATCATAGCCCATGACCCGCTCGAAGATGCGCTCGACTCTGCGACGAGTCTCCGCTTCGTTTCCGTCTCCTCGCAGAACATCAGCGATAAGGTTCCGCGAATCCAAGATAGCCCGCTTCCGTTCTTTGGTAAGCTTCTCTTTCGGCATTTCAGTCCTCCCGTTTACTGTCTGGCAAACTTGCCATCACTAACCCGCTCTTTGCTGTCTTCGAGGGCGAAACCCTGAATTGAGACTTTTCACCCGTTCTATAATAGTAGACGCAGTTCCCCGCCGATTTCTTTCAACTTTTTCAAGGGCACCGCTCCCACAGGCAGACCGGAAGTGTCCCGCGTCGGAACGTGTTACGACGTGCAGCCATGGCAAATCTCCCCGGTCTCCGCATCTTCCCCGTGGAGTAGTCTACGAGATGCGGGCGGGATTGTCAACAGCGCGCCGAGGGGAGCCATTTGCGTTGTGGCAGTTCTCTGGAGTGCGGTAGCTTGCTACCGCTGTTCTGTTGGACAGCTTGCTGTCCAATAAGCCGGACTCAAGCAAGCTTGGTCCTGATAAAAGCGCAAGCAAGCTTGCGCACTCCACATCTGCCTGGGGGTCAATTGCACACTTCAGTCGTCCGAGAACACAACAACACGACAAATTGCCCATATCTTTGGGGTAACAAGTCCCCTTACCGCTTTGCATCATCCTCCCATGACAACACTTACCAGCAGCGCAAATGGCTCGCTCTCTGTCGCAACCGCCGCTCTTGGTTCGTCACCGTGGGGTGTAATGGGGTAGCTTGTCAAAAGGCTAAGGGAGGGTTCCCGCGCGGGACGGGTTTCTCATTTCTGCCGTCCAGATGCTTGGCGAAGAGCGTCGACAAAAGAGGCTCGCGGAGCAAGACCCAGCTCACGGCATCGGTCAACATCCTCCCATGCTTTATCGTACTGCCCGACGTACGCCCACGCTATAGCACGACCATGATAGGCGCGGGCCATATCCGGCTGCAGTTCCACCGCCTTGCTATAGTCGGAAATCGCTTTGGCATAGTCCTTCAAGTGGTCTGTGTAGAGGCCGCCTCTGTTGTAGTAGGCTTCCATATAGGAGGGATTCAACTCAATTGCCTTGCTGTAGTCCTGAAGGGCCTCCTTGTGTTTTCCCGTCTTTGCGTACAAAGTCCCGCGCGAGTTAAAGGCAACTGCACTTATGGGACTGATCGCGATGGCCTGATCAAAATCCGCCATGGCGCGCCCATAGTCCTCCTTGGCGACAAAGGCAAGACCACGGTTGTTAAAGGCATCTGCGAGACGGGGCGTCAGCTCAAGCGCCTTGCTGTGGTCTGCAATGGCTTTGTCGTAGTTTTCCAGACGGCGATGCACACAGCCACGGTTGTCATAGGCTTCTGCAAAGGCTGGGTGCAGCCTAATCGCCTCGGAAAAAGAGGCAAGCGCAGCTTCCAACTCACCAGCCAACACCTGTTCCACACCTCGCTCATTATGATTATCGGCATCCGCTGGTGTATCTCCTGGCGTCGGCGTACCCGTCAGCGGCGTTGTCAAATCGGCGCCGACGTACTCGTCGTTCCGCCACTCGCCAGTGACTCGGCGTCCATCCGGAAAGGTCAACGTCCCCTGACCGTCCCGCTTGCCCTTCGCATACTCGCCCACGTACTTCCCGCCGCCCGGATAGGTGTACTCGCCGAACCCGTGTGGCCGGCCGGTCAATGCCATCCCTTTGTAGTACCCGCCTTGTTCCATCCGGCCCTCGTAGTACGTGGGCGACACGGCGCTTTGCTCGCCCGTGTCGCATCCCAGCACGCACACCAGCCCGAGAAACGCCACAGCGCCTATCACTTTCAGAATCGTCACGGCTTGCTCAGTCCTCCTCTACCCGTCCAAATCCTCCGGGTCAAGCTCCCGCGTGTTTCCAAACACAGGACGCTTCCCGCCCGGGCCCAGTTCCGGGATCCCGTCTTCGAGGGCGAAACCCTAAATTGAGACTTTTCACCCGTTTATAATAGTAGACGCAGTCTGCCGCCGATTTCTTTCAACTTTTTCAAGGGCACCGCTCCCACAGGCAGACCGAGAGTGTGACGCATCGGAAAGTGTTACGACGTGCAGCCATGGCAAATCTCCCCGGTCTCCGCATCTTCACCGTGCAGTAGTCTACGAGATGCGGACGGGATTGTCAATGCTTATATGTTCTCAACGCATTTGCGCTGTGGCTGTTTTGGAGTGCGGTAGCTTGCTACCGCTGTTCTGTTGGACAGCTTGCTGTCCAATAAGCCGGACTCAAGCAAGCTTGGTCCTGATAAAAGCGCAAGCAAGCTTGCGCACTCCACATCTGCTTGGGGGTCAATTCGACACTTCTCCCGTCGGAGAACACAAGAACACGACGAATTGCCCACATCTCTGGGGTAACAAGTCTCCTTACCGCTTTGCATCATCTTCCCATAACAACATTTGCCAGCAGCGCAAATGGCTCGCTCTCTGTCGCAACCGCCGCTCTTGCCTCGTTACCGTGGGGCGTAATGGAAAGAAGAAAGCGGCACGTTCCTCGGAGAACGCTGTAACGTCCATCCCGTTGCAGGATGGCAAGGGAGTATTTAAGGGGGAGTAACCCTTACGTCACTGCGTCCTCAACACGTGCCGCCCATTTGCCCCTCGCCGCTTCAGATCATCCAGCAGCGTCTCCAGAATATGTACTACCTTCTCCAGCTCCGCTTCGGTGTTGGCCTCTGGTTCAGCGAAGTCCAGCTCCACTCGCAACCGATTCAGCAAAGTCTCAATCCGCATAAAGACGTCGTCACTCACTGCTTCTTTTTCCCCTCAAAGAACGCTTGCAAAGCCTCGAAAACTTGCCGCTCACAGAAGAAGTCCATTCCGGGTTTCTCTGTGATGATGCCGCGCTCGCGACACGCTTGCAGTTCAGAACATTCCTTGCAGCATTCCCGTTTACGTAGCGTATTGAGAATCTCTATGGCTTTGGGATGCGGGACAAAGTGAGTCATCTCTCCCCCCTCCCTTCACAACCTACACCGCCTCCGCCACATCTCCCTCTTGTATTATACGCGGCGGCCTATTTGGTGTCAAGTTCGGAAGCTTGCAGAGAACCGCCAGATTCGGATACAAAGAGAAAGCGGCACGTTCCTCGAAGAACGCTGTAACGTCCATCCCGTTGCAGGATGGCAAGGGAGTATTTCTTGGGGGAGTAACCCTTACGTCACTGCGTCCTCAATCCGTGCCGCCACTGTGTATTCTACCCGTCCAAGTCCTCTGGGTCAAGCTCCGGGATGCCGTCTTCCACGGCGCGTGTGCCCTCGAAATGGGTCTAAGAAACAGTCGCTCACCCTTCCTGTATATGAATGCCCTGTACAGCGAGTGCTTCAAGTATGTCTTGTTCGGTACACACCCCCATCTCGACGAGTATGCGTCCGAGATAGTCGTGGCTTGCACGGTGTTCTTGTTCCTGCAAGCCCCGCTCAAGGTCCGACTCGCTCAGTGCACCCTTCTCAAGCAAGATCTCTCCTAACCGTTGGTCAAACATTTGCGCGGCTTCCTCCTTCCACGGCCACCATGCATATCCCTTTTCCCCACAACGTCCCCGTCGAGGAGTCTACGAGACGCAGGCGGGAGTGTCAACAGGGATCTGTGCATAGTCAGGATCGCGAGAAGAAGACCGGGAATCAGGATGGCACCCTCATGTGCGCTTGCATTCTCCCTGGCGTTTCTATAGACTCTTGAGCGGTTTATTGTCTGAGACGGGCCTGCTGGCCCTCATGGGAGCACGGGAAAGTGATATTCAAACCGAAAAAGGCGAACGCCGCGTCGCGTTTCGACGACGTCAGAGAGTTCGAGCGTGCTTTGGCCGGTCAATCGAAGCTGTTGGGAAGCTTCGACGACCAGTTCGACGGCACCGGACCGGTGTACGTCGTTCGCGTGCCGGGCCGGCTTGACGTCATGGGCGGTATCGCCGACTACAGCGGTTCCGTCGTCTGCGAAGGGTTGGTGAACGAAGCCGTGGTGCTCGGGCTCCAGAAACGCAAAGACCGCCGCGTGCGCGTCTACAGCGTCGGCCTCGAGAAACACGGTATGAACCCGCAATTCGAGATATCGCTCGGCACGCTGCGGAAGTCCGGCCGGCCGATAACCTATTCCGCGGCCAAGAAGCTTTTCGCGAAATCCGCCGGCACGTCGTGGTCGGGCTACATCGCAGGCTGTTTCTACGTGCTGATGCAAGAGGAAAACGTCACGTTTCCGTGCGGGGCCGATATTGTGCTCACCAGCTCGATCCCGTTGGGAGCCGGTATAAGCTCGTCCGCAGCAATCGAGATGGCAACGCTTCACGCGATCAACGTGGCGTTCAAGTTGGGAGTCGACGGCGTC
The DNA here is from genome assembly GCA_964524145.1 of uncultured bacterium. Classification (GTDB taxonomy): domain Bacteria; phylum Hydrogenedentota. The sequence continues at coordinate 9,840 of CAZGCA010000059.1, forward strand.
CGGCTCGCGCATCTCGGCCAGAAGACCGAGAACCAGGTCGTGGGCGCGCCCTGCGGCCTGATGGACCAACTGACCGAGACGCTGGGCGAAGAGGAGCACTTTCTCGCGATTGAATGCCAGCCGGACACCATTCTGGGCTCGACACGCCTGCCGAAAGGGTGCGCGGCGGTCGGTATCAACTCGAAAGTGAAACACGCGGTCATCGGCGCCGCGTACACCGACGTGCGTGTCGCGACGTTCATGGGCCAGCGGATAATTCTCTCGCTCATGCGCGACCGCGGCCAGACGGGTTCGCGACAGGACCCCATGAAAGGGTACCTGGCGCGGATCACGCCGAAACAGTTCCGGCATGAGTTCGAGGGATACCTTCCGAACAAGATCACCGGCCGCGAGTTCCTCGACCGGTACGGCGACACCCGCGACCCCGTCACGAAAGTCGACCCGGACAAAACGTACCACGTGCGGAGCCGGGCGTCACATCCGATCCACGAGAACGCCCGGGTTAAGGAGTTTCTCGCGTGTCTCAAACAGGTCGACGTGACCGGCTGGGACGTGCCGCTCGTTCGTGCCGGGCAGCTCATGTTCGGCTCGCACTGGAGCTACCGGAGCCGGTGCGGGCTCGACTGTCCCGAGACAAACTACCTCGTCGAGCTTGTCCGCGACATGGGTCTTGACGCGGGACTGTACGGTGCCAAGATCACCGGAGGCGGCGCCGGCGGCACCGTGGCCGTGCTTGGGCGCGAAGAGATGATCATGGACAGCGTGTCCAGAATAGTCGACACCTATCGGCGGGAGAAAGGGATCGAGGCCGACGTCTTCTCCGGCACATCGCCCGGCGCGCTACAGTTCGGCCATCTCGAATACTCGCCCGCATAGACCGATAACGCTGCCGTGCCCGTGCTCGTTCTCGTAATCTTGTCCCTTGTCCGCAGATTCACGCAGATGGACACAGATTCGGTCTCCGTTAAGCGCTCCATTCCGTCATCGCGAGGCCCGTGGACCGTAGAACGTAAACGTCCAATCGCGGCAGGGTTTGAAAAAGAGAGGGGAAGAACCGTGGTCGACCAAGATTGTGCAACCCGACCCGCAAGCCCCCAACGGGGGCGACGGAACACGCCGGACGGTCAACACAATGTTGAAATGGTGCCGGCGAACACCGATAATGTTTAAGCAGCTGGAACCATCGCTGGAGCGGGCTCGTTATGGTGCAGATAAGGCAGGCGGAACAAGAAGACATTCCCGGCATCTGTTCGTTTGACCACTTGGCCGGTACGCCTGACCGCAGAACGTTCATCGAGAACTCGGTCCGGTCAGGCTCGGCGTATGTTGCCGTTCTGGACGGAGCAGTCGTGGGCTACACTGTCCTCGAATACACCTTCTACTCCCTGGGTTTCATAGCGATGCTCTACGTCCACCCGGATCACCGTCGCAAAGGGCTCGCGTCTCAACTCGTCCATCATATCGAGTCCGTCTGCCGCACAGACAAGCTGTTCACCTCGACCAACGAGTCCAACCTTCCCATGCAATCGCTGATGGTCAAGCTGGGCTACGTGCCAAGCGGTATCATCAACAATCTGGACGAAGGAGATCCCGAACTGGTATATTTCAAGAGCCTGACGTAAGACAGATAACAGGCGGCTGGACAGCGAAGGGAGACGATTGGCATGTCCACGGAGGAGAATAAGCGGCTCGTACGACGATACTATGAAGACGTCGTCAACACGGGCAACGTCGCCGGCTTGGCCGATTTCATCGGGCCGGACTACGTCGAAGTTCACGAAAAAACCAGGCATCGAATCGGTATTGAAGGTGCCAGACAACATCTGCTCGGCGTTCGCGAGACCTACCCGGATTTGCAGCTCTCGGTTGACCAGCAGATTGCCGAGGGCGAGTGGGTGGTCACGCGAGTCACGGCGCGCGGCACACATCGAGGCGCGTGGCTCGGGATGAAGCCGACGGGTAAGGCGGTCGAAATGACCGCCGTCAACATAGATAGAGTGATAAACGGCCGAATAGTCGAGGACGGCGGGGCCGCCAACCTGCTCGAGCCGTTACTGAAGATCGGCGCGATCCAAGTGGTCGGCACCGGGGATGTGTAGTGGCGTCCGGCTCGCCGCTGAGCTGTGATCGTTGGTAGCCTATAGGAAAACACGAAATGCCGAGCCTGCGAAGCCGTCTGTTCGTTCTTGTGTTGAAGTACAGTAACCTGTTGCGGTTTCAACTGAAACGGAAACCGACCGTCGATTGGAATACATCAATACCAGATTTACGTGAGAAGACGGACAAATCTTCCGGACTGTTCGGCAAGTTGCCGGCCGGCATGGAAGTATCGCCTGTCACAATAGAAGGTCTTTCGGCCGAATGGATTCTACCTTCCCAATCGAAGAAAGACAAGGCACTACTCTACTTTCATGGTGGCGGGTACGTGATCGGGTCATGCCGGGCTCACCGGCCGATTGTCGCCAAGTTCGTGAAAGGCAGCGGCATAGGAGCACTTGTGTTTGATTATCGTCTGGCCCCCGAACATCCTTTTCCCGCGGCACTTGACGACTCGCTCGCAGCGCATCGCTGGTTGTTGGCCGAAGGCGTGTCGGCGTCTGATATCGTGTTTGTGGGCGATTCCGCCGGCGGAGGCCTATGTCTGGCCACGTTACTTGCTCTCCGCGATCAAGACATTCCACTTCCTGCCGCCGCCGTGGCTCTCTCACCCTGGACCGATCTCAAGTGTACAGCGGAGTCCTTACGAACTAATCTGAAAGTGGATGCGTTAACCTGGAGGGAGTCATGGACCGTTTTCAGCAAATATTACGTTGGAGATGATGACCCTTGCCAGCCGTTGATCTCTCCTCTTTACGGCGATCTTCAAGGGCTGCCGCCTATCCTCATCCATGTCGGCGGAGACGAACTCCTTCGCGATGACTCGACACGGTTTGCAGAAAAAGCGAAAGACGCAGGTGTCGATGTGACGTTGAAAGTCGGGAAAGGAATGTTTCACTGCTATCCTGTGTGTGCTCCCATGTTTCCCGAGGCTACGCAAGCAATGGACGACATTTGCGCCTTTATAAGAACCCGTATCGGTAACCAAAACAGGTGATTGCCGGCTGCAAGACCCGCTGATGCGCAAGGTTCGGCGCTAAGGAAATGAATACAAGAGACCGATTCCGAGCAGTGATGAATTTCGAACCGTTTGACCGGTTGCCGGTGATCGAATGGGCGGAATGGTGGGACAAAACCGTCGACCGATGGCATGCGGAAGGGCTGCCGGACACGCTGACTGACCGCTACGCCATCTGCGAAAGCTTCGGTCTCGACGTCTACAAGCAAGACTGGTTTCCCGTCTGCACTCCCGAGTGTCCGCAACCGGAAGCCCACGGCGCGGGCACCGTCGAGTCCGCGTCCGACTACGACCGTATCCGACCCCACCTGTACCCGCCTCGACCGGTCGATTCGGAACGGTGGACACGTTGGGCGGCAGAGCAGGAGCGTGGCGACGTCGCGTTATGGTTTTCGCTCGACGGTTTCTTCTGGTTCCCACGACGGCTGTTGGGAATCGAGAGACACCTCTACGCGTTCTACGACCAGCCGGACCTGATCCACCGTATCAACTCCGACCTGGCCGAGTGGATCCTTCTGGTCGTGGACCAGGTCTGCTCGATCTGCACGCCCGACTTCATGACGTTCGCCGAGGACATGAGCTACAACCACGGGCCGATGCTTTCCAAAGACCTCTTCGACGAGTTTCTGCGGCCCTACTACAAGACGGTCGTGCCCGTACTGCGGGACCGCGGGATCATCACCATCGTCGACTCGGACGGCGACATATCACAACCGGCATACTGGTTCGAGGAAGCCGGTATCGAGGGTATCCTTCCCCTTGAACGGCAGGCCGGCGTCGATATCGCCCGGCTGCGAGACGATCATCCGCGCATGAAGTTTATCGGCCACTTTGACAAGATGACCATGGACAAAGGCGAACCAGCCATGCGAGCCGAGTTCGAACGGCTGCTGCCGACAGCGGCCCGGGGAGGATTCCTGGTCGGGTGCGACCATCAGACGCCCCCCGGGGTCTCTTATGACGACTACAAACTCTATATCGCGTTGTTCAAGGAGTACGCTGTCGAAGCTGGACGACGGTCGCAGACAACATAGAGTTCCAACCCGGAGGATGCCGAACAACCGGACGCAGACGACGGCGAATAGCCCTGAGTAGGGTCGCGCAACAAGTGTCTCCAATTCCTCCCGCCACCGCCCTCGTTCTCGTAATCTTGTCTCTTGTCCGCAGATTCACGCAGATGGACACAGATTCGGTCTCCGTCAAGAGATCCAAACCATCTCCCGGTCCGTCACCGCGGCAGCGGTGAAACATCAATAGCCTCGGGTTGGGTCGCGCAAACGACCCTACCCGTGGATCGCGGACCCAAAAAGGTCCAACCCCGTGAGGGGTTGAAGAAGAAGGAATTGTGCAACACCTCCGGCGTCGCCGCGTTTGGCGCCTTTCAGGTCGGCCCACGCATACCCGTCTTTCCCGCGAAAGCGGGAACGACAAAATGGGATACGACCGCGCGACAAGAGTGTCCGATTCCTCCCGCAGCCGTCAGGCCGCCGTCTCCTGATCTTATTCGTGTTGCTCCAGCTCATCCTGGTCTGATACCATGGAGCTAACCAGAGGATAGAGGTGGACGCTTGGCGCCGCTCATCCGCGAACCGTTAGGACGGAGGAAGCACAATGCGAGACTTGAAACTTCTGAGAGTGTTGTTCTTGGTTCTGGTGTGCACGATGGTGCTGCATCCCGTGAGCATGGCCGAGGAGGTCGATACCTCCACAACGGCGGATGGCATCGAATCCGCAGACGGCCTTGTGAGAATTGAACCGGTCTGGATCAGGAAATGGCAAGACAAAGGCGGCGATCAGGCCAATGCATGGGATGTGATGGTCCACGAGAACAGAGTCTACGCGGCGGGCCTGATAGGCACGAGCAATTCCCCCAAAGTCGCTCCACTGATTATCCAATGCTATACATTGGATGGCGAATTGGTTTGGGAAAGAAGGTGGGAAGGGTTCAGCGGGAAATATGGGACGGGAGCCGCCGCGGCTGTAATGATTGGTCATGGGCCATACCTGTATGTCGGAGGAGCCGTTGCCAGAGACGAAATGAATGCGTCCTTGATACAGAAATGGGATACCGACGGCAACCTCATATGGACAGAATTCTGGGGTAAGCCAAATGGCGGTCATCATGAAGTAAACGGGCTGGCAATCGTTGACAACTACTTGTATGTGTCACACTATAGCAGCGAAGAACACTTGACCACGATAGATGCAGTGATCAAGAAATTCGACATCAAAAAACTTGATGCACGCAAACCCCAATCAGAATCCTTGATCTGGTCGAAGACGTACGGAAAACCGAATTCTCACAATACGACTGACGGGCATATCTATGCCGACGAGACAGGTGTCTACATCTGCGGTCAGCATGGAGGTCCCAAAGGTCCGAATGTCTATATAGGCGGCGATGCATATCTTGCCAAGTTCGACCCGGATGGGAACCAGCAATGGCTCAAAGTGTGGGAGGGTGACGGCACAGGCTGTGACGATGCTTTCAACCTTACTTCTGACGGGCAGCATGTCTTCATGACAGGTCCCACCTTCACCAGCAGCGAAGACAGTCTTCTCGGTTTTGACATACAGGTGTTTGTCCAGAAGTACACTATGGATGGGGACCTGATATGGACGAAACTGTTTGGAGGCCCTAAAACTGAGTACTCGCGCGGCATTGCCGCAGATGACAAACATGTGTTTGTTGTTCTGACAACTAAGAGCTATGTGGACGTAAAAGACAATACTGTCGTTCTGAAATATGACAAGGAGTCAGGAGCACTGGTGGGAAAACGCATCTGGGGCGGAAAAGGATTTGATGGTGCAACAACATCGTTGGCAATAGGTGATCCCGGGTATCTGTATCTATCCGGCAACTCTTCATCATCTGAAGATGGGGAAGATACAGAGAAACTATCTGCTGTGGTAATGAAAATAACGAAGTGACCGGAATCTCCGTTTCCAGGACCGCGGCCCCGACCCGTGGACCGTAGAACGCAAAAAGAAACCAACCCCGGTAGGGGTTAAACAACAAGGAAGAACCACGGTCCCGGGATGTGCAACCCCTCCGGCGTAGTCGCGTTTGGCGCATCCTCACCACGGGTAGCGCCCGAACGCAACCCGTGGCTATTGGGAACGGCACAACTAATGTCCTGTCAATACGCCCCAAACCCGTCATTGCGAGCCACCGTCAGGTGGCGTGGCAATCTCGCATTGTGCGCTAATGCCAATCCTCCGAAGCTCGTTTCTCTTTTAGACACGATTAACAGGATTGACAGGATGCAACGGTGGAGGGAGCTTTTCCCCCTCGTGGCCTGATGGTGGTTGGCTGGACGCCCCGTACAGGCCCGTCGTTCCCGCCCCCGTGCTCGTTCTCGTAATCTTGTCTTTCGTCCACAGATTCACGCAGATGGACACAGATTCGGTCTCCGTCAAGAGATCCAAATCATCTCCCGGTCCGTTACCGCGACAGCGGTTATATATGAATAGCCTCGGGTTGGGTCGCGTCAGCGACCCTACCCGTGGACCGCAGGCCGAAAAGGTCCAACCCCGTTAGGGGTTGAATAAGAAGGCCACCGGGATGTGCAACACCTCCGGCGTAGCTGCGTTTGGTGCATCCTCACCACGGGTAGCGCCGGAACGCAACCCGTGGCTAGTTGTGTGCAACCGCTCCCGCGGTGTATGACGAGATGCCCAAGTCGTCAACAAAACGTGAAGCCTCTGAAGGACGCGGCGGCGTGTAGCCCGGGGTGGAGGGCGGTCGTTGCCTTGCCGTCTGACCTTATTTGTGTTGCTCCAGTTCATCCTGGTCTGATACCATAGAAACAGGAACTGACCAGCGGATAGAGCCGGACGCTTGGCGCCGCTCATCCGCGAGCCGTTATGCGAGGATGAGGGAACCGTCCCGTGTATGGTCAATGGTTTCGGAAGAACGTTGAGATCAACGCGGTAATTCCGTCTATCTCGGATCGTACTGAGGCCCGTACCAGGGCGAAGGAATTCCTGGTGAGACAGGGATTCCGAGATGTTAGTGAGACCGACGACCGAATCCGGGCCTCGCGTGGCAGCAGGTTGCTCAACTTACTCAGTGTCGATCCCAGGAGGCACGCACACACTATTGAACTGGTCGAGGACCAAAAGGTTCTTCGGGCGAGAATCGTTGTTGACAATTGGGCCACATTCGGCACGAACTACGACACAGCGGTTTTCGATGCGGAACTGACAGTGCTCGACCTCTTCGTCGGAACCGGCCACTTCGACGACTCACGACTGAGACAGGCACAGAGAAGGCGAGGGGCATCGGATTTCGTCAGGCTCGCACGAGCGGTCATCCTGGGCATAGCAATCTTCGCAATCGCCGGAATCGTCACGTTCGGCACATTCATGCTTCATGGCCTTTCGCGCCCGTGGGAGTACGCGCCGCCACCAAGCAATAGAGCCAACGAGGTTTCTGCCGCGCTTCACAGCGCCGTAGAAGCAGGAGACGCGGGTATAGTCGACCTCGGACACGTAGCGAACTTCGACTGGGACAAGATGTATATCTACGGCTCCTACACCCCCTACCCCTTCATCAGGACGAGACATAGGCACCCGTTACCTGACTACAAAGGCTACGTGAAGGATGCTCACTGTCTTCTCGTATTCACTTCCGGTTCGCAGGTTGTAGAGATCGTGCTGCACCGCAATCGTCGCGGAAACTTTTCCGATGTGCTGGACAGAACAGGTAGAGTAACGCGCGCGGTCTACACGCGAGAAGACGCAATCTTCAAGGTAGATACGCGGGGGCAATATGACTATCCCTATTTGATAGAGGCTGCAACATCAGATGAATAACACGCGCTTTGAGCGAGACGCTTCGCACCTGATCCGCGAGGAGCAATAACCATGCAGAAGATCGGGAGGGTGGTCCTGCCGATAGCAGTCTTGTGTGTCATCACCGCCATCGGTGTAGTATTCTGGAGAATCACCTTCAAGAGCCATCGCGCCAATGAACCTAACCGACAAGCGCTGGTGCGCATTCACGAGCAGGCACGTATAGGTATGGCCGAGGAAGAGTTCCGAACCCTTTTTGAGGCAAACAAGACCGATGAGCTTACCCTTGCCAGGTTCGATGATCTTTACGACATCTCTATGCCATTCGAAGTTGGGGCCAAGGATTGGCGGTTGTTGGCCTCCATTGATAATGGTACCATAAAGGAGCTGAGGATAAGAACAACGGATGGACCGAAACCAGAAGGAAGTCCAGAAGATAAGAGATAGGAGCAAACACCCGTCCACTCCGCTCATCCGCGTACCGTTATGTGGACTGGAGGGCTGCAGAAGATGATACGGCTTCTGCTTGTTGCATTCGGCCTTGCAGCGCTGTCACCGGCTGTTGAGGCAGGGGAGCTGAACGCGGCGGATCAGCAGCGGCGTTCTCGTTGGTCGGCCAGTGAGGCAAACGACTGGTATCGCGCCCAGCCCTGGCTGGTCGGCTGCAACTTCATTCCGAGCTCGGCAATCAACCAATTGGAGATGTGGCAGGCAGACACCTTTGATCCTGAGACAATTGACCGGGAGCTGGGCTGGGCTGCCGGTATCGGGTTCAACACTGTCCGTGTCTACCTCCACGACCTGGCCTGGGAAGCCGACGCGCAGGGGTTCAAGAAACGCATGGAACGATTTCTCGAAATCGCCGATGGCCATGGAATCAGACCCATGTTTGTGATATTCGATGATTGCTGGAACGAGAACCCACAGATCGGCAAGCAACCGGACCCCGTTCCGGGCGTTCACAATTCCGGCTGGCTACAAAGTCCGGGCAAGTCTGTGGTGAACAACCCGGCGCTCTGGTCTCGGCTCGAGCGGTATGTCAACGATGTCATCGGGTCGTTTGCGGAAGACGGACGCGTCCTCGCTTGGGATCTGTACAACGAGCCGGGCAACAGCGAGCAGGGAACGAAATCACTGCCGCTCTTGGAAAAGATCTTTGAGTGGGCCAGAGAAGCAGCACCGACACAACCCTTGACGGCAGGCATTTGGTCGGGACACCGACCGCTTAACGAGTTTCAACTTGCCGCGTCAGACATCATCACGTTTCACAACTACGGTGACGCAAAGGGTCTTGCCCGGCAGATCGCCGCACTAGAAGAACATCGGCGTCCCGTCATCTGTACAGAATGGCTGCGCCGCCCCGTCAGCAACGTCGCGTCACACCTGCCAGTATTCAGGAGCGAGCACGTGGGCTGTTACAACTGGGGGCTTGTGGCCGGAAAGACACAGACTATCTACCCATGGGGTTCCAAGAAGGGCGCTCCTGCACCAAAACGCTGGTTCCACGACTTGCTGAACAAAGACGGAACTCCTTTTGACCGTGAGGAGATCGATCTCTTCCGGAGACTCACAGGCCGGGCCGATCCAAGCACCGTACAACCAAGCGCTCCAGCGGACTGACGCCGCTGAGCTTTGACCGCTAACGAGCGGGCTGCGAATAGAATCGGAGCTCGGGTGTATTTCTGATAGAATAGGTGTGGCGTAGCCCACTGGGTGCTGGTGCGCGAACCGTTCGGTAGACTGAGGAAGGGAATATGACTTTGAGACTTTTTGCAAAGCTTGTGGCCTTGCTCATCGTCTGGTCAGCGATAACTCTCATCTCGGTCTCCAGCGACCTGTTTGTCATTTGTGACTTCTACGACGCGTATATGGCCACCTTCACCCTAATCATAGCTCTGCTCGCAACGGTGACGGTATGGTGTGGGCAGGAACTGCTCGACAGAGCGCGAGGCACACAGACCGTGAACCATCAAACAACTGCCGGTCGGGCCGAGATGAAGCCCCTCAGCAAGAAGGCCGTCCTCGGATTGATCTTGGCCCCCGTAGTAACCGTAATTGCCGTCCTTTCGATTCTGCCTATCTACAAGTATAGCGTGTTTGACTTTGACGACGACGGCTCAGCCAATGTACCCCCAAAGGCGCTTGTCTTCTCGCCGACGATATCTGCATCTGGGGAGAAAGTAGCGTTTGGCTTGTCTTTGGGTAACGACGACGATCCTATGGCCCTTCAGATGCGTCTCAAAGTCATGTCGCTTCCGTCAGCTAACGTCCAAGACACCGGGGCAGAAGTATCAGCACGGCTTTTCTCGATAGCTTGGCATCCGGATGAATCGATAGTCGTGTTCATTTCTAGCTCATCCACAAACTATCTCGGGCTTGAGAGTATAGATACACAAAACTTCAGAACAACCAAGATCTCTGGCGCCTCGTGCTGGTCACCCCGGTACTCGAGGAACGGAAAGTACTTAGGGTATGTTAGAAATGACAATCTGATTGTCCGCAACGTCGATTCAGGAGCCGAGCGCACTGTCGCAGAACACATTAACCACTGGTACTGGTGTTGGGATAGCGACGGCGAAAGTGTGTTCTACATCCAAGACGGCCACATATTTCGACAGGGTCTTCGAAATGCGGCGCGTCAACTGGTTGTCTACAGTAAAGGCAGAGACGTATATGAACGCGAAATCGGCCATCTCGTGCTGTCTCCGGACGGAAGCACGCTCGGATTCCGCCGGAACAATGTCTTCCATGTCGTGGACCTGGATACTCTTGCGGTCTCCGAGCTGTTCGAGTGCGATCATTACTTCCTATGTTTTGATTGGACGCACTCGGGAATCGTGTACCTCGACCAATACAAGGGAGATCGCGAGGATCAAGCAAGGCTAGTGGTTTTCGATCCAAATAGGAAAACGGCAGACGAGATTGCCACCGGGCGTTTCCGTATTGCCCGCTGGGTTGACCCCTCAAACATCCTTGTCCGAGTTGGCAATGCTGAGCTTTGGCTATACAATGTAGATACAGGTCAGCGGAACTGCATCTTCAGCTGTGAATCGCAATCTGAGCAGCAGAGCTAACCAGCGCATCCACCGAACCCCTGGCCGCTGGTGCGCGCAACGTTAGACTGTACGCTGGGTGGAGATGAGGTGGCTGGTTGATGGGGGATGTGAAACCGATGCATAGCAAGCGGAGTAAGCTTGTCGGCACCGCGGTGGCTCTACTGACGGCGACTCTCTGGGTGGCGGGATGCGGCAGTACCGATCCAGAAACTTCACCAGAACATGTCTTTCTCGAGATCCCCGTTGAAGTCTCAACCCTCCTGTCCGAACGGTTCGAATCTCGGATGAGCGCATTGCGTGCAACGGGGGGACCCGAAACGGTTGCGGACCTCGAGAAATGGTTTCCTGCTCCCCCTACCGGGGAAAATGCCGCGGAGGTGTTTCAGAAGGCCTTCGACCATTATGTCTATGCCGGAGAGCGCGATTACGAGAACCTGCCTATCGTGGGGCAAGCACACTTGCCGGAGCCCGGCCATCCCATGCCAGCGTCCATGAAAGCAATCATTGGGAAGTACCTTGAGGCGAATGATGAAGCGCTCAGACTGCTTCACGAGGCCGGTGCCATGCAACATTTCCGACATCCCATCGATTTTGCACACGACCTCGATACTACCCGTCGCGGCTCCGCCTCTCTTCTCGGCTATCTCGTGAAGCGTCTTCTTACTCGCCGTGGTGATGCTTTTTCGTCTGTTGTGGAATTAGGTTCAGGCATGCGACAGGCTGCGAGATTGTTGATGCTCGAGACGCTGCTCAGGGCTGAAGACGGCGACCACGCAGCGACAGCCGATTCCATTATTGCCGCACTAGGTGTGTGGAGATCTTACTCAAAGGAGCCCTTTGTCATCGCCCAACTGTCACGGTACGCGTGCCAAGGGATAACAGTATCGAGCTTCGGCTATGTTCTCAACCGGACCGCGCTCCCCGAGGAACCGTTGCGTCGCGTCCAGAACGCGCTGGCTGCAATGGAGTTGCCCGAAGCCCTCCCCAGAAGTATGTTGGCTGAGGGCTGCATCTATCCCGAGACTCAGGATGACCCGGAGTTTGAAAGACAGATGACTGAGCAGCAGATTGTCATCGATGCCGGGGGAGTCGCGTACGTGCGCATTGCCGTTGCTGCAGCGGCGCTTGAGCGCTTTCGCTTGGCTGAGGGCCATTTACCAGACTCCCTTGACGACCTCACACCGACGTTCCTGGACAGGGTCCCTCTTGATCCTTTTGACGAGAAGCCGGTCCGTTACCGGAAGCTCCCGGTTGGATACGTCTTGTATTCCATCGGGAGAGACGGCCAGGACGATTTCGATGAGGGCGCATTGGGCCAAAGCGGATCACAGGTGTCTGCCGATATAACTTTCATCGTGAGGCGATGAGCGACCTAAGCTGAGACAATGAGACCTTCAACCATGAAACGAACCCGAGCTGCGATAATCATCGCAAGCATAGTTCTCGCCGGGATAGCCATATCGCCCCTTAGCTTGTCGCTACTGGCGAATGTGGTTTCCTTCTGGAGGGATCCAGACCGCGTAGCTCTTCGTGAGTTCAAGAAGGACTTTCAAGAGGTAGCTATTGGCATGCGGAGGCAGGAAGTCGAGCGGCATCTGGGGGCACCGGATTACACGAGCGACGAGTTTCACCTTGGGCAGAGAGAAGGTTTTGAAGACGCCTACGAGAGGGCTGCCCAGAGCGAAGCCCAATACTACCTATCTTGGCACAGATGGATCGATTACGTCTTCACCATCGGCTTCAATGAGAGCAATGAGGCGGTAGTTGTCGAAAGTGGCGGGACCTAACCAGCGCATCCAGCGGACCACTGGCCGCTGACGCACGAAACGTTGGCTGAATCAATGAGAAACAAAATGTCTAAACTTCTTTGTCTGTTTGTGGTGGCGTTTTCGGCTGCATCTTGCCTAGAGACGGCAAGGCAATCGCCATCGGACTTAGCCAAGTATCCGCAAATGCAGTCGTTCTTCAAGGCGTGCGGAGAGTTCGAGAGCGGGACACTAAACTTGGACGCGGGCATCATGAAATTGTCATTTCGCCCCACTTCTTCAAAACAAGACATGTTTGAGCAACTCGACAATATAGCCAAGACTGACGGGTGGACAATCCACCGTGATACCGATAGAATGAGAATCTACAAGAAGAATCTGAAACGTTATCAAGCGCAGACCCACGACGACACAGTTACGATATCGCTCCATGAGAAAAGTGGGCTGGTGAATCTTAGATGGGAGTAAGGGCGGAAAACAGCCAACAACGCGCATCAGCGGACTAACGCCGCTGAGCTTTGATTGTTAGGAGCTGTGTCAAACTTGGCTTATGCTTCTTCGTTGACAAGGTCGGCGTTTATCGCGCTCTGCGTGGTCGGGTGCCAACCGGTGTGCATCGCGCTAGGCCAATCGGCGCCGGTCCAGCTGGTGTGCGTGGACGACGACGCGATCGGGTACGCCACGTTTCAGAGCCATAACCAGAAAGTCGTTGCCAACGGCCACGGCATCTTCATGACGCACCTCCGTCGGCGCAACGTCGAGTATACCGCCCAGACGTGGCGGCTCTCTCGCAGCACGGACCGGGGCCGGTCGTTTGCTACGGTGTACGAGGCGACCCACGCGACGAACCCGCCGGTGATCGAGACCGATACCGACGGGAACATCTATCTGGTTCGCGCCGATTTCGCCGACGGCAATGCGTATCTCTACCGGTTCCTTGCCGAGAAAGACTTTCGCGACCCGGTGATAACCACCATTCCCAATGGAGCGGCAGGCAAGTACGCCATGGCGCTCGATTCCGCTCGGAATCGGATCTACTTTTTCGCACACAACAACACCTTCCACGTCATCGATCTCGATGGCCGGGTGCGGTCGTCTCTGCAACTTGTGAAACCGGGCAAAGACGCGGTACTCCAGTACCCCTTGCTGTACCTCGACCGCGACGGCTCCCTGCACGCGGCGTGGACTACACAGATGCACGACCGGTATCTCTACTGGGACATACACCACATGCTCTCTCGGGACGCGGGCCGCACGTGGCACGATCTGCGCAACCACGCGATAAAGCCGCCCGTCGTCGCGGACCATACGGGACCCGCACTGAGGATCTCGCTCGACGACGAGTTCGAGTCGCACACCTGGTTGTCGAGCTTCCTGGTCAACGATCGGAAAGTACACTTTCTGTATCTTGCCCAGACAGACCCGCCGCGACAGCATTATGTGCGGTACGACGTTGCAACGGGGCGCCGGGAGATCGATCGGCAGCCAACGTTCCAGGGGACGGCGAACCGGGTGCACGGGCTGGACGGGTTTTTCGCCGTTCGTGCGGACCGGCAGGACTCGCCTCTATACTGCGTGGGCAGGGACAAAGAAGGCCACGTTGTCTGTCTGTCCAGCGACGATAACGGCGACACCTGGCAAGACCACGCCAGGAGCGACCGCACCTTCAACGTGTATTCAATCGGCGGATGCCGGCACGTTACGGACGACGGCCACATCATCGGTTCGTTCACCGATTCGCAAAGCAGCAACCAGGCAACCGCGCACAACTCGAGCGTATACTTCTTCAAGATCAGAACCGCCCCCCGTGACTAATGTCCTGTCAATACACCGCAAACCCGTCATTGCGAGCCACCCTCAGGTGGCGTGGCAATCTAGCATTGTTCGCTGTGACCCCATCTGTTTCATCTCTCTCGCGATGGCGAAAGCCCCAGTCATTGCAAGAATGTCCAGCCTCCGAAGCTCGGTTCTCTTTTAGACATGATAACAGGATTGACAGGATGCAACGGGGGTACGCGCCTCTCATGTAGTATTCTGTACATCTTGTTAATCCTGTGAATCCTGTCCAAGTATGTTTCCGCGTGCGACGTTTCAAGCGTGACTCGACACTAGTTGTATGCAACCGCTCCCGCGGTATATGATTCACGTAGGGTTTCCCATTACGGAAGGATTCCTCGCGCGGCTGTGCGAAACCGCGTCGCTGGACAAACCCGTCCCCAATGGGAGATTCGATAGCAAGGACGGTGATTTGAATGCACTCTATACGCACAACCAAGCGAAGACGGTGGGGAAACTGGATAATAGGCATTGGCTGCTTGACCGTCGTTGTTGTTGTGGTCGGTCTGTGTGTGCGTTGGTTCTCGCAAACCCGTCTTGCGGCTCGCGCGGCAAGCTGCCCGAACGATGTACACGAGCTTTTCTGCGCCCTGCGCCTGTACGCGGCGGACCACGACGGGTTGGTGCCTCCATTGAGCGCCGTTCGGGGCAACATCACGGTCGATCCGGATGGATTCTATCCGCATTACCTGAGCAACTCATGCTGGGTGCAGTGCGAGTACAGCCCCATCAGACAGGGCAGCGACGATAAGGATGCTGACCTTGGCCTCGCCGGCTTCAACGACGACAGTTTTTTCTACCTGCCGTGGGAGATGCGAGACGAGGAAGAGGCGTTGGCGTTTATAACCGCATATAGGACGTTGGATTTGAGCCGATGCGACGATGATTTGACCGTGGAAATAGACGGTGAGTCGCGCGTTCTGCCGCGAGTCGGAC
Organism: uncultured bacterium; assembly: GCA_964524145.1. Lineage (GTDB taxonomy): Bacteria > Hydrogenedentota. Next base: position 25,346 of record CAZGCA010000059.1, read on the forward strand.
TTTCCCGGGAAGTGATGACGCAAGGGAGAGAGGACGGCGCCCCGTACGTCCCGATCATTGTGGAATGGCCGAACCACGCGCATATCAAAGGTACCGTCTATTATTCGAACGGATTTCGCCGTTTGATGGACGTCGGCGAAGCGTTTCCCATGACGGAGCGAATTCTTGCGGGGCTGCGTGAGATCGCTTCGCTGGATAAGCCTGTCCCTGAATGGAAGATTCGATAATCCCGAGGGCATTTAGGTTCAGTCGAGCGGATTTCGGCTGGCTACCTCGGAAGCGGTTAGACACCAATAGCCTCGGGTAGGGCCGCTGTCGCGACCCAACCCGTGGATCGCTTGTGTAAGGACAAGATTCTATGCGGATACGAAAAGCAGTGATTCCGGCGGCGGTGTACGGTACGCGTCTACTGCCGGCGACGAAGGGCGTCAAGAAGGAGTTCTTTCCGCTCGTCAACCGCGACGGTTCCATCAAACCGATCATTCAGGTGATCATCGAGGAGGCCGTCGAGTCCGGCATTGACGAGGTGTGCGTTATCGTGCAACCGGGCGGCGACGAGCACCTACGCCGCTACTTCTGCGACCCGCTCGAGTACGCGCGCACAATGGCGCTCATGGCCGGGCTTGTGAAAGGAGAGAACGGATGAAGATCAAACACGACGCTGACGTGCACGCCGCCGCGGTCGATATGGAGGGCGCGAAAGACGTCACCATGCAGATACTGATCGGGCCCGACGACGGGTCGCAGAACATCATTGTGCGGCTGTTCACGATCGCGCCGGGCGGGCACACGCCGTACCATACGCACGACTACGAGCATCTCGTCCGGGCGCAGTCCGGGGTGGGTGTGGTCGTCGACAAGGACGGGAACAAACACGAGCTGTCGCGCGGACAGAACGTCTTCGTCGAGCCAAACGAGAAACATCAGTTCGCAAACCCGTTCTCGGAACCGTTCGAGTTCACCTGCACCATCCCCAACCCGGACAGAACGCGCAACGCGTGATGAGCGATCCGGCGAACGCGGGAACGGCAGAGGGATCAGGGAAGTGCTCGTCAGCAAGGAGCCTTTTGCTTTCGTGAGACCATATCTCCGTATCCCCCAAATCTCCCCATCTCCTTTTCTTACACAGCGTATAAGGAAGAGGGGATATGGAGATGAGGGAGATAAGGGGATGTGAGAAGGGAGGTTTGCCATTTACTCGTTGGGGGCCGTTTCTGTAGGGGCGATCCTCGCGATCGCCTGATGGAGAAAGGCTGTATGGACGTTGGTTGTTGGGCCGAACACGAGGTTCGCCCTTTACGGGAATCGATGAAGGTTCTCGTAGGGGCACGGCGCGCCGTGCCCCTACATGAGCGGCAGCGTTTCACGCCTTTCTCGCCAGCCCCATGCATACCCGTCTTTCCCGCGCAAGCGGGAACGACACAATGGGATGCGCGCGCTGAAAGGCAAGTGGCCTTTCGCTTTAGCGAGACCATATCTCCGTATCCCCCAAATCTCCCCATCTCCTTTTCTTACACAGCGTATAAGGAAGAGGGGATATGGAGATGAGGGAGATAAGGGGATGTGAGAAGGGGGGCTGTCGTTTGCCCGTTGGAGCTATTGCTATCGGCGTCCGGCGAGATTGCCACGTCGCTCGCCAGCTCGCTCCTCGCAACGACGCTTATGGCAGGGACACGGCGCGCCGTGCCCCTACATGGCCAAAAAACGTTTTATGTGGTGGCAACCAGGAATGTGAGCGGAACGGCCCCTATCGTAACGTGAGGCTGTGACGGCGCACGTGGTCCGTTCGGTCTTGCCATCCCGTCCCGCAGGGGGTATACTTGACCATGACATCTTTATTGCTGTGCGGGTCTTTCAAACGGTACGCGAAGCTCATGGAAAAGGGAGGTACGTACCATGGGTAGTCAGATCAGTCGCCGGAAGTTTATCGAAATAAGTTCCGCAACGTCCGTTGGGGTCGCGCTGTCAACCGGCGCGGCCGGCCAGGGCAAACCTGTCCGTATCGGCGTGGTCGGCACAGGCGGCCGGGGTACCGGGCTGCTTGGCCTCCTCGTGCGCATGGACGGGGTCGAGTTCCCCGCGCTCTGCGACATCAACCTCGACAACCTTGCACGAGCGCAGAAGGTTGTCACGAAGGCGGGCTATCCCAAACCCGAAGGGTATTCGAGGGACGAGCATCTCTACGAAGAGATGATGGCCCGGGACGATCTCGATGCGGTTCTCATCGCGACCCCGTGGAACTGGCACACGCGGATGGCCGTCTGCGGTATGAAAAACGGCAAATACGTCGCCGTCGAAGTTCCCGCGGCGATAACGTTCGACGAGTGCTGGGACCTGGTCAACACCAGCGAAGAGACGGGCGTGCCGTGCATGATGCTCGAGAACTGGAGCTTCCGGCGCGACAACCTGGCCGTGTTGAACATGATCAGAAAAGGGTTGCTCGGCGAGATTGTCCACTGCCATTGCGCCCACTCGCACGATTGTGTCGACCACTGGTTCTTCGATCCCGAAGGCAACATTCGGTGGGGCGGCGAGTTTCTCATTAACCGCAACTGCGACCAGTACCCGACGCACAGCCTCGGCCCCGTTCTTAGCTGGATGGACATCAACTGCGGCGACTACTACAAGCACGTGACCTCGACGGCGACGGCGTCGAAAGGTATCAACGCCTATTTCGCCAGGAAGTTCGGCCCGGACCATCCCAACGCGAAACGGAAATACAAACAGGGCGATATCGTGACGACGGTCGTCGAGACCCACAAAGGCAAGACGATTGTCATCAACTACGACATGCAGCTGCCGCGGCCCTACGACAACCGGTGGCTTATCCAGGGAACGCTCGGAGTGTACAACGAGCAGCGCGACTCCGTGTACATCACCGGCAGAAGCCCGGAGTATCACGAGTGGGAACCGTTCCCGCCGTACATGGACGAGTTCGACCATTTCTGGTATGCGAACAAGGAATGGACCGCATCGCTCGCGGGCGGCCACGGCGGTACCGACCCGCTCGAACTGAAACTGTTCGTGGACGCGGTCAGAACCAAGACGCAACCGCCCATCGACGTCTACGACTCGGTTCTGATGTGCTGCATCACTCCGCTTTCCGAACAGTCCATCGCCAGCGGCAGCGCGCCCGTAGAATGTCCGGACTTCACGCGCGGCAAATGGAAGACCAGGAAACCGACGTTCGGCATCGTCGCATGAGATGGCTTTTTGCCAAACCCGTGTGCTCTCCGAGATGAGCACCTGTTGACCGGAACCTTGACGTTGCCTCCGTCCAGTCAATATACTTCTGCCATTGCATACGGTTGATAGACCCGACTTCTAGGTACCGGTTAGAGGAGATTCATCCATGAAACGTTTTGTATCGGCATCGACGGTTATTGTGGTCCTAGCGGCGTTCCACGCTTCAGCGGCAGACGTCCCGGAGGCGTCGCCTGAGAAAGTAAGCAGGCCGTTTGTGTATTCGGGATACACACGGCCGGAGTACAAGGGGGTCAAGACCTTCTCGACGTATGTCTCGATGCGGGACGGCGTGAAGCTCGCTGTGGACGTCTACCTCCCGACGGACGGCCCTGCCCGGTCCGCGTTCCCGGTCGTCTTCAGCTACACGCCGTACCAACGGTCCAATATCGATCCCGAGTCCGGGAAGGTGCGCGACTTTACCGTGTCACCGATGTCCCGGTTCTTTCTCTCGCACGGTTACGCGCTGGTCTGTGCCGACATGCGCGGCACGGGCATCTCGACGGGCTGGCTGATGGATTTCATGCCGGCCATCTGGAAAGACGGCAAGGAGATCGTCGACTGGATCGCGTCGCAGTCGTGGTGCGACGGCAACGTCGGCATGCGCGGCGGATCATATCTTGGCTGGTCGCAGACAGCGGTGGCCTCGCAACAGCCCGCGGCTCTGAAATGCATCGTGCCGACCGTGGTCCCGCTCGAAGGCTACACGGGCGAAGTCTATCCGGGCGGCATCTGTCTCCAGGGCTTTCTCATCAGGTGGTCGTCGGGCGTGTACTTCTCCCAACGCAACTACTACCTGCCCGACAGGGAGGTTCTGCCCACTAAGCCGGTTGTCGACGAAGACGGGGATGGCGATCTTGCCGATGAGATCCCCGTGGACCTCAACGGGAACGGCACGTTTCTCGACGACGGGTTTCCACCAACCTACCGCGACGGTGCGGAACGCAACCATGTGTACTATCAGGCGACGCTGACGCATCACGAGAAGAACTACGACTATGCGTCCTGGGCGATGAGCCAGTTCTTCATCGATTCGGCCAGCCCGTTGGGCGAAAGCATCGACGGACTGGGACCGACCGGCCACGTGCGCGGCATCATGGCGTCGGGGATACCCATCTACAACATCGGCGGCTGGTTCGACGGGTTCACGCGCGGCACGTTCGAGCTGTATTGCACGCTGAAAGAGACGAACCCCTCGAAGGTCGTGATTGCGCCGGGCTATCATGGATTGGATGGTCCCTATTGGGAGCACTGCGGCGAGGATCCGCAGAAAGGGATCGAGATGCTTCTGGTCGAACATCTGCGGTTCTTCGACCGCTACCTGAAAGGCGTCGAGAACGGGATCGATACCGAACCGCCGATCAGCATCTACGTGATGAACGGCGGCGGCTGGCGTGTCGAGAACGAGTGGCCGCTCGAACGCCGGGAGCCGACACGATACTACTTTGACGAGGGAAACGTGCTCGCACGTGAGCGGACGAGAGACGGCGTCGACACGTACACTGCGGACTATGGCCACAGCTCGACGTACGGAACCAACGGCGGCAACCGGTGGCTTGGCATTGGCGGTGGCACGCCTGACAGGTTGCCGGTTCGCACGGAGAAGGACAACCAATGTCTCGTGTACACCTCGGACCCGTTGGCGGTGGATACCGAGGTGACCGGCCATCCGGTAGTCCGGTTCTGGGTTGCGTCGACCGCCGACTACGGCGATTTCTTCGTGTACCTCGAGGACGTCGACGAGAAGGGTGAAGCCGTGCTCGTGACCGAGGCGCAGTTGCGTGCGGGGTTTGCGGACCTGCACAGCAACGACAAGATCATTGCAGGCGGAAAGTACAAGATTGACGTGTTGCCCGAACTGCCGTGGCACGGCTATGAGAAACGGCATTATCGGGACCGGATCCTCGCGGATGGCGCGGTCGTGGAGCTGGCTATCGATTTCCTTCCCACGTCATGGGTGTTCCGGAAAGGGCACCGTATTCGCGTGTCCGTTGCGTGCGCCGATTATCCCACGTACCGGTTGCACCCGAAGCTGAGCCCGGCGAACGTTCCGTATGATCCCGACAACATCGTTCCGACGATAACCGTCTACCGCGACGCGTCGCACCCGTCTCATATCGAGCTGCCGGTAATAGCCGCTGGAGGTGACGTATGAAGACGCGCGTTCGGCCACCGGTGAGGATGTATGGATTGTGCTTGCCCCTGGTGCTTGCGGTGTGTACAACGGCGGTGCATGCACAGGGGGATGATACCGCACCTGTCGTTCAGGTGCGTGTCGAGGAAGACGTCTACGACTTCGTCTCGCCGGATAACGGTTCCGGACCGTTGTGGTCGTATGGCTGCACGGTTATCGCCCGTTCGGGCGAGAACGTGATCGTGAGCCAGATGGAGACGGGTGCAGGCGGACCGAAACTGTGCAACACGCGATGGCGTCTGTTGCGGCGCGAAGACGACGGCTGGAGATGTTTCGCGGAGGCCGAGGGGTACCGGCAACGCGAACCGTGTCCGCTCGGAATCTTGCGGGGCGGCAGGTTGTACCTTTACGTGAACGACTCGACGCAGCCGCCGGGCACCATGTACGGCCAATCGATGCCGCATCTGCTCCTGTTCTCGCTCGATGGTGACCACAGTATCGGCACGAAAATACTGCCCGTCTGGGACGGCACACCTTCGTTCAGCGACCACTCGTACCGCGGGTACGCCGCGAACTCCGCCGGCGACCGGCTGCTCATGTTCAACATCGACAACAAGACCAGCGTGCAACACTGGTGTCTGCTGGGCGCGGACGGCAAAACGTTGCGCAACGGGCGCGTGACCTTCCCCATCCGGGCGTGCTATCCGCAGGTGGCGCTCAAACGCGGCACGGCACACATCCTCGCTGTCGGCGATATCGTTGAACCTGTGAAAGAATGGCGCGACTACAAGTTCGAACAGACGAAGCGGAAGTGGGACTACGTGTTCCGCATACTGTACTACGCGTGGACTCCTGATGTTGGCAGGAAGGAGTTCAGCACGTCTATCGAGATCGCGAACGTGGACGACACGGCGGGACATATCACCAATCACGACCTGTGGGTCGGACCGGACGGTGCCGTCTACATTCTCTACGCGCAACGGGAGGTGCAATCAACGCTGATGCGTGACAAGTTCTTTCCCGGCAAGTCCGTCATCGGCTCGTTGCATCTTGCAGTAGTCAGGGACGGCAGGGTGGTGGACCGGCGGCTGCTCATTGAAGGGACGGCGGAGCGGCAGCCGGGTTGCGCCCGGTTCCACGAAACGCCGTCGGGCGCAGTCCAGATCGTCATGTATGTCGGCGGCAAGGAGCCCGGCAACAAGCTGATGCAGATGTACCCACCGAAAGACGATCCCGAGCTCGTGCCCATTCCGTTTGAGACGCCGTTCACGTCGTTCTGCACCGCGAGTGCACGCGCGGGAAACGTGCCGTCGATGACGATAGACATACTGGGCCATCGCGGCAGAGGCGACAAGCTTTCCTACGGCCAGGTGGTGCTCAACGACACGGTTCGGTAGTGCGGTCAGTGTGACGAGCCGGCGGTGGCGAACTCGGGCACGGCGCCGATCGCGTCCATGAAGTTGTGGATCACGTCGGTATGGCAGTCTTCCTGCCAGCCGCCTTTACGCCAGTCTTCCTCGCCGGTCAGCGCGCCGGGGCAGCCGTCGGAATCGATGTAGTAGGTCATCCAGTTGAGGTTACGGTACGCCATGTCGCGGTACTTCTCCCCGCCGCCTGCAGCATAGAAGACTGCCGCGACACCGCCCAGAGTCGAGCATGCGCCGCCCCAGGCACGTCTGTCGACGTCTTGCTCGCCCATCAGTATCACGCCGCCGGGCCGCGTCTGCGAGAAATGTGTGAGAGCGAACCGGATGCATGTCTCGGCGTCCTGCTTCCAGTCGGGATCCAACGCCTCACGCTTTTCGATAAGGTAGCGGGCCATCGACAAGGGAGCCCATGAGTTTCTGTTATCGTGCGGGGACATGTCCTCGAAGAACTGGACCCACAGACATGAGTCGCGGTCGTCCGGTGCCGGTATCTGGTACGTCTTGATCCATGACCATAGCGCGTCGCGCGGCTTCTGGTACGCGCTGTGGCCTTTTGCAATCAGTTCGTCGAACAGGCGTAGTATGAAGACCATGTTGCCGCTGCGCTCACCCCAGTGTTGTCCGGTAACGGAATCGACGCGGAACGGCCATGGCGAGTGCATGGCGTCTCCTTTCCGCATATTCTTCGCAAGAAGCTCGGCATTGTGGAGTGCCTGGTCGAGGTAACGTGTGTCGCCTGTCGGGTCGTAGAGCTTCAGGAGCGCATAGCCGGCGATCCCGCCTTTGTCGGGCTCGATAACGTTAGGTCCCAACTCCTCGTCACCCTGTGCGCTGCGAGCGATCGGGAACTCGGTATGATGTCCGGTGGACCGGGTAAACCGCGGATAGACGCCCGTCTCAGGCGTGAGCGTTTCCTTGACGAGATAGTCGCCCATCTTCCTGGCCCACTCGACCACTTTCGCGTTCGATTTGCCCTTGTACTCCCAGTATTTCAGGTACGAGATGATACCCATACCGAGCTGGGTGCACGGTATGGTGTCGGTTCTGTAGGGTTTGTAGTGCTCGTCCATGAATGTCGTGAACACGAATATGGGATAGCCGTGGGGATCGAGGGGACAGTTGAGGTACCAGTTCATCTCCCGGTCGATTGCGTCGTCCCACGTCGTCCAGGCAAGCAACTTGCCGTCAGCATCGTATACCGCGCGGTGGAACCCAACCTTCTCGGGCAGCGCGGATTCCGTGTCCGTGACCGCGCTTTGCAGAATGAACGATGCCATCACCACAAGCACGCCTATCGAGATGTGGTACATCGCTGTGCTGTTCATATCGGCTGTCTCCGGAACCCGGGTCTTGACCGCACGATCCGTCGGGACGCAGCTCATTGTACCATACGGAGCCAATTGAAGAGTGGCGGGCCGAAGGCCTCTTGGGCGAGACGCCCAAGCCACGCAAACCACCGCTCAAGCTTGTTAGAAGGTGTTCGGAAACACTGCACTGCCGCGTTGTGGCGATTCACGAGATACGAGAGCAGCAGCACGTCCCGCCGCGTACTGCTGAAGAGTGTTGGAAGAGCTCGGCGGGCACTACTGGCAAAGTGCCCGCCGTGGACTGGATGCTTCTAGTTGAAACTGGTGTTCCATGCACCGAACGCGAACGCGCTCGTCACCGGGAACTCCGTTTTATACCTCACAAACTCAACATGCCCGTCCATATAGAGCACGTTGCACCCGCCCGGGATATGGTTGAACTCGCTTCCGAGGGCTTCTGGATCGCCGGAGATGGTGTCCCACATTATCGGGATCTCGCTTGCGGCCTTTGCGCTCGCTGCAGGATTGTTGATGTCGGTGATCAGAAACCGCTCGATGCCCATTCGCAACCGGTACACTGTCACGTCCGTCCCGTCGAGTCGCTTGCCTTCCAGATCTTTGTCCGTCGTGCCTTCGAACCACCGCTTCCGAACAAAGTCCGCACCGACCTCTTCCCAATCATAGTCTTCCTCGAGGAGCCAGCCGTAGTAGTTGTAGCTGTACCCAACGAAGAACGGCTGTCTCTCCCCGTTGAATGTGCGGTAGGTCATCTCCTCTCCAGCGTCCAGATCAGCCTCCCCGTCGGACGGGCACACCCGTATCCCCGGATCGGATATATACTCGGGGTACATGGACTTCCCGTCACACATTCCATAGGAATCCACCGCGAAGAAATCCCCTTTTCGCTGCATGAACGGGAATCGGCCATTCCATTCGTTGGCGTACATGTTGTACGAGAGACCCCATTGCTTCAGGTTGTTCTGGCAACTTGCACGGCGCGCCGCCTCTCTCGCGCGCGCAAGAGCAGGAAGCAGGATCGCTGCCAGGATACCGATGATGGCTATCACCACCAGCAACTCTATCAGGGTAAAACCCGATCTACTATACCTTGATCTCATCTTCTTGAACCTCCTTCTTGGGAAACAGCTCCAACATGGTCATGCTTGTATACCTAACGCGAATTCCCTACTTCTTCTGCGGTTCACCTCCTTTCACACGCGACTGACGCCGAATCACTCACTGATATCGAGTCATCCCGTCGTCTCGTCAGGAATTCTCGTCGATCCATTCATTGTTGATGGGCCACCGGCCAGGAAACTTCAGGAACTCGACGTGGCCGTCCATGAACAGCGTGTTGCACCCGCCCGGGACATGTGCGAACCATTCTATGCGGTCATTCCCCGGGAGCTCGTCCCATATCACGGGCACTTCGCTCTGTGCCATGGCGCTCGATGCCGGGTTGTTGATGTCTGTGATCAGGAACCGTTCGATACCCTCGCGCAGCCGGTAGATTGTGCGCTGCTCGCCCAGGTCGGTTTCCCCGTTCTTATCCCTGTCGGGATGGTGGGAAGTCAGCGTCCATGTGCCCAGCCGGCTGAGACCTCCCGAATCGAACATCCACGCTTGCAGATCCTCCACGTCCATGACCATCCAGCCCAAGTAGACGTAGCTTATCTGAGGGCAGTCCGCATAGCAGTCAAGGTTGAAGTTGCCGTTGGCGTCGTTCCAGATCCCCGTGTTCCATCCTTGGGCCGGAAACGGAATGTCTCCATCTATCTCGCCACAGTCACCATTCCTTATCAGATCCTGTTCCGTCGACGAGGGACAAACCATGATCTTCGGGTCGTTCAGGTACTCTGGGTAAATCGAGTAACCGTGGGGCATGCCCTTGACGTAGTAGTATTGTCCCAACACGGGGTACTGGAACGAGATGGGCGGGAACCGACCGTTCCATTCGTTCGCGTACATCTTCAGCACCAACCCCATCTGCTTAAGGTTGTTCGCGCACGACGCGCGCCGTGCCGCCTCTCTTGCACGCGCGAGCGCAGGAAGCAGAATCGCTGCCAGGATACCTATTATCGCTATCACCACCAGCAACTCGATCAGCGTAAAACCTGCACGACGATACCTGGGTTTCATCTTCGTGAACCTCCCTTCCGGAAAACTGTCCGCACTTGGCTACCTACAAGGATAATGGTCGCGATCGCTCCTGCCACCCACCTCCTTTCGCGTGCCCTTACGCCTGTACCCCTCGTCACCCACCCAACCCCACTCAGAGTATATGCAGACAACAGCCAAAAAGTCAAATAGGGAATAGACCGTATCCCGTAGCTTGGGCGTCTCGCCCAAGAGGCCTTGGGCAAGATGCCCAAGCCACGGAATCCCTCCCGCTGGGGGCAACCAAGCAGAAGAAGCCCTCCAAAAAGGGCGACGGAAATCGCTCCCTCTCTCTCGGAAGAGGGCTGGGGTGAGGGCCGCCTTGACGCCTCGCGCGATCTACCCCGTCACGTGCGCGTAGACGAACCAGAGAACGAGAAGCGCTAACACTATTGCCGCCCATCGAACAATGTTTAAGGGCAGCTCCGTCTTCCTGGACCTGCGCTCGACGAGCGCTTCTGTCTGGGGGGGTCGCTCTTCGTAAAGCTGGAGAAGCCGTTCGGTGTCGGCGCCCAGGTAGTCGCTGTATGTTCTCAGGAACCCTTTGGCATACCCGTTGCCCGGCAGCAGGTCGAACTGCTCGGCCTCGAGCACCTTAAGGTACTTCGCGGGGATACGAAGCCGTACCGACAGGCGCTCGAACGACTTGCCGAGCGCCTCACGCCTTCGTCGCAGTGCATCGCCTATCGAGACGATGCTTTCGTCTGGTGCGGCCATCACGCACTCATCGGCCTCACAGGTTGATGAGTATCTCGCGTGCCTGGCTTCCTTGAGGAGGTCCAATGATACCCTCGAGCTCCATCTGATCGATTATCCGGGCCGCACGGGCGTACCCCACCTTCATGCGGCGTTGCAGCATCGATATCGAGGCCTGACCCGTCTCGCACACGATCCGTACGGCCTCGTCGTACAGCTCGTCTTTCTCGGGCCGGATGCCGTTGCCCGCAAAGTCCTGCTCCGCCGGCCTTTCGACGATCTCTTTCCTGTACCGAGGCGGTCCCTGCCGCTTCAGATGCGCCACAAGATGTGTCAGCTCGCTGTCCGCGACGTAGGCACCCTGTATCCGCATCGGTTTCGCCGCTCCCGCCGGGAAGTACAGCATGTCGCCCTTGCCTGTGAGTCGTTCGGCACCCATCATGTCCAGGATCGTGCGTGAATCAACCTTCGAGGAAACCTGGAACGAGATGCGACCGGGAAAGTTGTTCTTGATCACGCCGGTCAGAACGTCCACCGACGGCCGTTGTGTGGCCAGCACCAGATGGATGCCCACGGCACGTGCCAGTTGCGACAACCGCGCGATCGAGTTCTCGACTTCGGCTCGTGTCAGCGCCATCAGGTCGGCCAACTCGTCGATGAATACCACGATATACGGTAGCCGTTGCGGTTCCGGCGGACCCTCGCCGTCCGGACCGGGCTCCCACGACATCTCCGAGAAACGTGCGCGCACCTCCCCCGATGCGACCTTCTCGTTGTAGACGTCGATGTTTCTGTATCGCAATCCGGCAAAGAGACGGTAGCGCGACTCCATCTCGCGGATCAGCCACTCGAGCGCCATCGCCGCTTTCTTCGCGTCCGTCACTACCGGCACTATCAGATGCGGTATCCCGGTGAACACCGACAGCTCGACCATCTTCGGGTCTATGAGCAACAGTTGAACCTCATCCGGCGTTGTGTTGAAGAGCATGGTCGCTATGATGCTCTTGACACAGATCGTCTTGCCCGATCCCGTCGCGCCGGCTATCAGCAGGTGCGGCAACGAGGTGATATCCACCACGACCGGCTCGCCCGCCACGTCTTTGCCCAGCGCTATGGTGAGCTTCGATTTCGATTTCCTGAACGCGGGCGAGGTGAGAATGTCACGCAACAGCACCTCTTCGCGCTCATCGTTCGGCACTTCTATCCCTACGCGTCCTTTGCCGGGTATCGGCGCCTCAACCCTGACACGGTGCGCCTTCAACGCAAGCGCTATATCGTCCGCAAGCGCCATGAACTTGTTCACCTTGATCCCGGGCGCGGGTTCGAGCTCGTAACGCGTCACCGTGGGGCCTCGCGTCACCTGCACAACCTCCGCCTCGACACCGAACGTCTCGAGCGTCTCTTCAAGCAGCGCGCTTACCTTGCGCAAATCCTCGCCGACACCGTGCGTGTCTGTAACCGTCGGTTTCGCAAGAATATCCAGCGGCGGTTTCTTGTAACGTGTGGTGAAGGCGAGCGGCACGTCTTGCGCCAGACCTAGGTCGCTGGCCGGCGCCTCCGACTCTCGGACCGCTCCCTTGCCCCTGTCCATCACTATTCTCGGTTCCGAGGCGACGCGCCGCCGTCTCTCCGGCGCATGCCTGACACCACGCGCCCGCGGTTCTTCGGCTTCCTCCGGGAACCAGCCGGGCAGCAAGGCAACGGCCGCCTGCCGGCATCCCGAGAACGCCATCTTGCCGGTCCACACCATCGCTCTTGTCAAGAGAACACCTGCCGCCACCAGCAACAGGTCCGTCGACAACAGCAGGGCAATGATCAGAAGCGTACCCGACATCACTACTGCGCCCGTCATATCAAACCACGGCACCAGCTTGTCTGCCAGGTACGACCCGAGCACGCCACCCAATCCCGGTCGCGGAGTCTCCGGCGAGAAACGTGCTATGTCCAGTAGACAAGACAGGGTGAATATGAGCAGAAAAACGCCCGCGACGCGCATCCAGATCCGACCGAACTCTTTTTGCAGAAGCATCCGGACCGACCACATACATAGCACCGCGCAGAGAGCCAACGGCGCATATCCGGCTATCAAAAAGGAATAGTGCGCGACAACCGCGCCCACGACGCCCAGCACGTTGGCCGGCTTCTCTGATACGTCGCCTTTGAACGGGAAGTCCGCAGCATCGTAGCTAACCAGGGACAATGACAGACATACCGTCACACCCAGAAGCAGTATTCCCCCTATCACGTTTCGCCTCGCCGGCGAAACCTGCTCAAGAAAGCTCATCTCTTCCGTCTTCCCAAAAGTAGATACACGTCCGCTACGCCTCATTATACCAGATATCTCTATACAATACAACCAAAATTGCTGAAACTGAGTAACCCTTCAGTGACGGAGGGGTCACGGAAGAGGGCAATGGTGTGCTGAGGATG